>NZ_JAJSAW010000018.1:0-91373 GCF_021378985.1 Pseudomonas sp. JR33AA | reverse complement strand
ACACCCGCAAGCCCTTATGCCCTCCCTGCCCAAAACCCAGAGTTAACCTTCATTTAATCAACCCCAGCCAGCATGGCCCCATTCCCAGATCTGCCAAGGCGAAGACATGCGCGTTCTCCTGCTCTTCCTCACACTCCTACTGGCCGGCCCGTTGCAAGCCAACCCGTTCGATGTGAAACCGGACTTCCTGCCGGTTGACCAAGCCTTCGTGCTCACCCACGACCGCCAGGCCGACGGCCAGATGCGTCTGTACTTCCAGATCAAGCCGGGCTACTACCTGTACCAGAAGCGCCTGAAGTTCGATGGCCTGCCCACCGAGCAACACCCGCAACTGCCACCGGCACTCAACCACCACGACGAATTTTTCGGCGACAGCGCGGTGTACCGCGACCAGCTTGAACTGCTATTGCCTGCCAACGCCCAGGGGCAGTTGCGCCTGGGCTGGCAGGGCTGTGCCGATGCCGGCCTGTGCTACCCGCCACAAACCACCTCGATCGACTTGGGCGGCAGCGTAACGCCCGCTGCCGAGCAAGCCAGCGACCAGGCCCTGGCCAGCGGCCTTCAGCAAGGCCACCTGGCCTGGAGCCTGCTGGCGTTCTTCGGCCTTGGCCTGCTGCTGGCCTTCACCCCCTGCTCGCTGCCGATGCTGCCGATCCTTGCCGGGCTGGTGCTGGGCAATGGCGCCAGTGCCCGGCGCGGCTGGCTGCTGGCTGGGGTCTATGTGCTAAGCATGGCCCTGGTGTACGCAGGGCTCGGGGTGGTTGCTGCCCTGCTGGGTGCCAGCCTGCAGGCCTGGCTGCAGCAACCCTGGCTGCTGGGCAGCCTGGCCGGGCTGTTCGTGCTGCTGGCACTGCCGATGTTCGGCGCCTTCGAACTGCAACTGCCTGCGGCATTGCGTGACCGCCTTGACCGCGCCGGGCAGGGTACCCGTGGCGGCAACCTGTATGGCGCGGCATTGCTCGGGGCGTTGTCCGGCCTGTTGCTCGGCCCGTGCATGACTGCGCCGTTGGCCGGTGCGCTGCTGTACATCGCGCAGAGCGGTGACGTGCTGCAAGGCGCGCTGGTGCTGTTCAGCCTCGGCCTGGGCATGGGCGTGCCGCTGCTGTTGCTGGTAACCCTGGGCAACCGTTACCTGCCGCGCCCGGGCGGCTGGATGAACAGGGTAAAAGCGGTATTCGGCTTCGTGTTCCTGGCCATGGCGCTGTATACCGTGCGTAGCCTGCTGCCAGCCACCCTGCTGCTGGCGCTGAGCGGCGCCTGGCTGATCGCCCTGGCCTGGGCGGCCTGGCCAGCCCTGCAGCGGCTGCCGGCGTTGCGTGCAGTGCCGTTGCTCGGCGCGCTGTGGGGCGGCCTGTTGCTGGTCGGTGCGGCAGCGGGTGGCGACGACCTCTGGCAGCCACTACGCCCGTTCGCCGGGGGTGGCAGCACAGCGGCCGCTGGCCAGCATGCCGAGGACAGCTTCGTCACCGTCAGCCGCCCCGAAGACCTGCAACGTGAGCTGGATGCGGCTAAAGCCCGTGGCCAGTGGGTGATGCTCGACTACTATGCCGACTGGTGCGTGTCGTGCAAGGTCATGGAACAACAGGTGTTCGCCCGCAGCGACGTGCAGGCCGGCCTGGCCGGCGTGCACCTGCTGCGCCTGGACGTGACCGCCGACAGCCCGGCCAGCAAGGCCCTGCTGCTGCGCTACCAGGTACCCGGCCCGCCCAGCATCATCTGGATTGGCCCGGAAGGCGAAGAGCGCCGTGCGCGGCGCATCACCGGTGAGGTGGACGCAGCCGCGTTCCAGCAGCACTGGGCACAGACCAGGAGCCAAGGCTGATGCTGACCGTAACACTCGGGCCACTGACCATGGCCCTCAACCACCTGCTGATGCTCACCGCCCTGGTGATCGCCAGCGTGGTCGGCTGGTGGGTCGCCCGACGTGGCGGCGAGAGCCCGGAGTCGGCGCTGTTCAACCTGTTCCTGATCGGCCTGCTGTGTGCCCGCGCCGGCTTCGTGCTGGCTTATTGGCCGATGTACCAGGACGACCCGCTGCAAATCATCGACATCCGTGACGGCGGTTTCCTGTTCTGGTCGGGCCTTGCCGGCATCGTGCTCGGAGCCCTGTGGCAGGGCTGGCGCCACCCCGGCCTGCGCCGCCCGCTAGGCTGGGCGCTGTTCAGCGGCGCACTGTTCTGGGGCCTGGCCAGCCTCGGTGGCCACCTGTACAGCAAAGGCACCGAGCTGCCCGAACTGAGCCTTCGCAACGCCGCCGGCCAGGCCGTGGCATTGCACAGCTACCGCGGCAAGCCGCTGGTCATCAACATCTGGGCCACCTGGTGCCCACCGTGCCGGCGTGAGATGCCAGTGCTGCAACAGGCACAAAGCGATTATCCGCACGTGACCTTCCTGTTCGTCAACCAGGGCGAAACCCCGGAAAACGTCAGCACCTTCCTCGCCACCACCGGCCTGAGCCTGACCCACGTGCTGTTCGACGGCACCGGCCTGCTGGCCCAGCGCGTCGGTTCCATGGCCTTGCCCACCACCCTGTTCTACGACGCCAACGGGCGGCTGGTCGGCAGCCACCTGGGCGAGCTGTCCCGGGCCAGCCTGCGCCACGCCCTGGAACCTTTCGACCGGGCCATTGCGCCCGCCCCTGCCGCACAAGGAAACTGACATGCGATTGACTGCACTGCTGCCCCTGTCCCTGGCCCTGCTGGCCTCCCCTGCCCTGCAGGCCGAAGAACTGCCCAAGGCCGTTCAGCAGCTGCAAGCCAAGGGCGCCGTGATCAAGGGCAGCTTCGATGCGCCCAACGGCCTGCGCGGTTATGCCGCCGAGTACCAGAACAACGCCCTGGCCCTGTACCTGACCCCCGACGGCAAGCACGTGCTGGTCGGCAGCCTGTTCGACGAACAGGGCAAGGACCTGAGCGCCGAGCCGCTGCAAAAGCTGGTATACGCGCCGATGAGCAAGGAAATCTGGGCAAAAATGGAAAAAACCGCGTGGATCGCCGACGGCAAGGCCGATGCGCCGCGCAAGGTGTACCTGTTCAGCGACCCGAACTGCCCCTACTGCAACATGTTCTGGGAACAGGCGCGGCCATGGGTGGAGTCGGGCAAGGTTCAGTTGCGCCATATCATGGTCGGCATCATCCGCGAAGACAGCCCGGGCAAATCGGCGGCGCTGCTGGCAGCGAAAGACCCGGCCAAGGCCCTGCAGCAGCATGAAAAGGCCGGCAAGGCCAGCACGCTGAAGCCCCTGGACCAGGTGCCGGAAGCGGTGCAGCAAAAGCTGGCGGCGAACATGGCGTTGATGGAAGAGATGGGGTTGCAGGCGACTCCGGCCATTTTCTATCAGGATGAACATGGCAACCTGCAAAGCCAGCAAGGGGCACCACGGCCGGAGATGCTGGGGAAGATTCTGGGCAAGCGCTAGTGCATGTGGTGGGGCACAGATCGGGCTGGTGTAGGAGCGGGTTTACCCGCGAAAGGGCCGGACCTGCTGGCCAATTTCCACCAGCCGTTCACCGCTGCCGCCACCACTGTATTCGCGGGTAAACCCGCTCCTACGCAGATCGGGAGTGGAGACACATTGGTGATTGGATAAAAAGCGCGTGCGCGGAAGGTGCTAGCGTGCTGATAGCTTCCCATTACACAGAGGAAATCACGAAAAACTGCCATCGCTTTTATATGCTCGCAAACAAACGACTGGAAACGTTTGACAGCGGTCGACAGTTCATGGAACGCCACCGCGCCAAATCGCTGGATGAAGCCTTTATCAATGCCTCGATCTAGGTACTGTGGCCATTGAAAGGGGCGCCAAGCGACCCTGCCCCTCAAAGTCCCTCCAGCTCCGCCATCAGGTCACTGAGCCGGTCGACCTTGTCATCATCAAGCGCACTGCCCTGCAGCCCTTGGATATACTCGGCCAACGCCTCCACCGTGCTGCACTCGAACATCGCCCGCAGCGGCACGTTCAGCTGTAGCTGCTTCTGCACCCGCGAAGCGATCTGCGTGGCCAACAGCGAATGCCCGCCCAGCTCGAAGAAGTTGTCGTGCACCCCCACCCGCTCGGCCTTGAGCACATCGGCCCAGATACCCGCCAACACGTCCTCCAACTCGTTGCGTGGTGCCTGATAGGCCTGGCTATGCTGCACGCCGATGTCGATGGCCGGCAGGGCCTTGCGGTCGAGCTTGCCGTTGGCGTTGTGCGGCAAGCTGTCAAACCAGCCCCAGTGCAAGGGCACCATATACTCCGGCAACTCGGTACGTAGACGTTGCTTGACCTGCTCCAGCAACGCGGCATCGGCGCTGACGCCCTGGTGCGCCACCAGGTAGCCAACCAGATGCTTGCCGTTCACGCCCTCCTGCACCCCCACGGCGGCATCGCGAATGTCCTCCTGCTCATGCAGCCGGGCCTCGATCTCGCCCAGTTCGATGCGATAGCCGCGAATCTTCACCTGATGGTCGATGCGCCCGACATATTCCAGCACCCCGTCCGGGCGTTGCCGCGCCAGGTCGCCCGTGCGGTACAGGCGTTCGCCCGGTGCCCCGTAAGGGTGAGGGATGAACGCCAGCGCCGTACGCGCCGGGTCACCGACGTAGCCACGACCCACGCCCGTGCCGGCCACGCACAACTCACCCACTGCCCCCAGCGGCACCAGCTTCTGGTCCTCGTCGAAGAGGTACAACCTGTTGTTATCGGTTGGCGTGCCGATTGGCAGGTAGCTGCCTTGGGTCGAGGCGGCATCGACGCGGAAGAACGCCACGTCATCCGAGCACTCAGCCGGCCCATAGGCGTTGACCAGGCCGATCTGCGGGTAACGCTGCAGCCACTGCGCCGCCAGCTCCGGTGGCATGGCCTCGCCGGTCGGCAGCATCCAGCGCAGGCTGTCGAGGGCCTGGTGGTCGTTGGCCAGCATGCCCTGGATCAGGGACGGCACGCTCTCCAGCACGGTGATGCCGGTGGCCTGCACGTGCGCCAGCAGGCCTTGCGGGTCGTGGGCGATGGCGTTAGGCACAATCTCTACCCTGGCGCCGAACAGCGGCGCAGCCAGGAACTGCCAGACCGAAATGTCGAAGCTTTGCGAGGCGGTCTGGGCAATCACGTCCTGCTCGCTCAGCGCCAGGTACGGCACCTTGCTCAGCTGGTTGTTGAGCATGCCGCGCTGCTCGACCATCACCCCTTTCGGCAGGCCGGTCGAGCCTGAGGTGTAGATCACATAGGCGAGGTTGTCCGGGCCACTGTGGATGCCCGGGTTGTGGCTTGCGATCGGGTTGGCCTGGATGTCTTCCCAAACCAGCAGTTGCAGCCGCAGCGCAGCCTCCAGCTCACCGAGCAACTGCCGCCCCTGCTCGGCGCAGGCTGCGCTGCACACCAGCACTGGCGTACGGCTGAGCTGGAGGATGCTTTGCAGGCGCGCCGCCGGCAGGCCCGGGTCCAGCGGCAGGTAGCCGGCGCCGGCCTTGAAGCTGCCGACAATCATGCCCAGCAGCGGCAAGCCGCGCTCGGCAAGCAGTGCAACTGGCTGGTCCACGCAGACTCCGGCAGCCATCAGCGCATGGCCCAGGCGGTTGGCCGCCAGGTTCAGCCCGGCGTAATCATATGACGCCTCCAGGCAGCGGGCCACGGTACGCTGTGGATGCGCCACGACCTGCGCTTCGAACTGCGCGATGTAGCTTTGTTCCAGCGGATAAACCCGCTCGGTCCGGTTGCAGTCCTCCAGCAGGAAACCTTGCTCCTGGGCGCTCAGCAGCGGTAGCTCGCTCACCTGCCCTTCAAAACCTTGCACCAGCGCCAGCAGCAGGCGCTTGAACTCGGCCAGCAGGCGCTCGACAGTCGGGTAGTCGAAGTAACGCTGGTCAAACGACAAGTGCAGGCCCAGGTCATCACCCGGGTAACACACCGCCGTCAGCGGGAAATTGGTGTGGGTACGGCCCGAGTCGGAGCTGGCGTTCAGGTGCTGGGCGTGATCGAGCACAGCCGTTTCCACCGGTGCATTCTCGAACACGAACAGGCTGTCGAACAGCGGCTGGCCCTTGGGCAGCTCGCTGCACGCCTGAATCGCCACCAGCGGCAGGTATTCGTACTCGCGCAGTTCCATGTTGCTTTGCAGCAGGCCGTGCAGCCACTGGCGTACGCTGCAGCGCTCAGCGGCGACGGGCAACTGCACGCGCAGGGCCACGCTGTTGATGAACAGGCCGACGGTGCGCTGCATCTGCGGCATGCTCACCGGGCGCCCGGCCACGGTGACGCCAAAGACCACATCGCGGTCGCCACTGTAACGCGCCAATACCAGTGCCCAGGCCGCCTGGGCGAACGTGTTGACGGTAAGCTGATGGGCCTGGGCCAGTTCGCGCAGACGCACGCCATCCTTCACCTCAAGGCGGGTGTAACAATCGCCGACGACCATGCCGCTACCTGCGTGGTCATGGTGCAGCGGGCGGTCGCTAGGGATGGCTGTGGCACGTTCGAAGCCAGCCAGGTTGGCCTGCCACCAGGCGCGTGCGTCGTCCAGCCCCTGGCGCTGCAGCCAACCGATGTAATCGCGGTAACGCGGCGGCACCGGCAGTTGGGCCTGACGGCCTTCGCCAAGGGCCTGGTAGACCTCGAAGAAGTCGTTCATCAACAGCGAGCGGCACCAGGCGTCGATAAGGATGTGGTGGTTGCTCATCATGAACCAGTAGCGTTCATCGGCCACGCGCACCAGGCGCAGGTGGAACGGTGCCTCACTGAGCAAGGCAAAGCCGGCCTCGCGTTCCTGCTTGTGCAGGGCCTGAAGACGCTGCTCCTGGGCATCGTCAGCAAGGCCGCGCCAGTCCTGGTAGTCCACCGCCAGGTTGCCCGGCTTGTGGATGATCTGCAGCATCGCCTCGCCGCTGTTCCAGCTGAACGAGGCGCGCAACGCTTCGTGGCGCGCCACCACAGCCTGCCAGGCCTGGGCGAAACGCTCGGGGTCGAGCGCGCTGTTGATGCGGTAGCGGTCTTGCATGTAGTAGAGGCCAGTGCCCGGCTCCAGCAGGGTGTGCAGCAGCATGCCTTCCTGCATCGGCGTCAGTGGGTAAACGTCCTCGATCAGCGCGGCCGGTACCGGCAATGCATCGATCTGCTCCTGAGTCAGGTGCGCCAGCGGGAAGTCCGACGGGGTGAAGCTGCCATTGCCATCGGCCAGGCAATGCGCGACCAGCGCCAGCAGCTCCTGACGATAGGCCTCGGCCAGACCCGCGATGGTCTGCTGGTCGTAGCGCTCGGCGCTGAAGGTCCAGCGCAGTTGCAGCGCACCGCCATACACCTGGCCATCGACGCTCAACCAGTTGGGCAACGGCGCGTCGAGGTCATGCGCCAACCCGGCCGGGGCCTCCAGGGGCTGGAACAAGGCCGTACTGTCGAACTGCTGGTCGAACTGGCCCAGGTAGTTGAAAGTGATACGCGCCTGCGGCAAGGCCGCCATCTGCTCGCGCCCGGCGGCATCCGCCAGGTAGCGCAGTACGCCATAGCCCAGGCCCTTGTGCGGCACCTGGCGCAGTTGTTCCTTGATGCGCTTGATCGAACCGGCCCGCGCCGCGTCGTCTTCGCCTGGCAGCGGACGCAGGCTCAGTGGGTAGGCATTGGTGAACCAGCCAACGCTGCGGGTCAGGTCCATGTCTTCGAACAACCCGTCACGGCCATGGCCTTCGAGCTGCACCAGCACTTCTTCATCGCCGCTCCAGCGGCACAAGGCCCGCGCCAGTGCAGTCAACAGCAGGTCGTTGACCTGGGTGTGGTAAGCCGCCGGGGCCAGTTGCAACAGCTGTCGGGTTTGCTCCACGTCCAGGCCGATTGCCAGGGTTTGAGCGTGGCGATGCAAATTGCCGCCCTGCGGATGGTCGCACGGCAATTCGCGACGCACACCGCCCAGCTGGCCTTGCCACCAGGCCAGTTCGTCACGCAGCGAATCGCTGCCGGCGTAGCTGGCCAGGCGCGCGGCCCAGTCGCCGACGGCGTGGGTCTTGGCCGGCAGAAGCTGGCCACGGTACAGCGCCTGCAGGTCTTCCAGCAGCACCCGCCAGGACACGCCATCAACCACCAGGTGATGGATGGCCAGCAACAAGCGCTGGGAGCCCTGACCGTCACGCACCAGCAAGGCGCGCAGTAGCGGCCCCTGTTGCAGGTCCAGGCTGCGCTGCACGTCAGTGTAGAGTGCCTGACACTCAGTGAAATCGGCGACAGTGGCGCTCCACAGCAGTTGCTCGGCGCCAGGCTGCACGTACTGGGCCTGCCAGCGGCCCTGGGCTTCGCTGAAGCGCAGGCGCAGGCTGTCATGGTGCTGCACCAGCGCAGCCAGTGCCTGTTCAAGGGTGGCCTCAACCAAGGGTTGGCGCACCTCCAGCAGCACAGCCTGGTTCCAGTGTTGCGGCTGTGGCACATCACTGTCGAAGAACCAGTGCTGGATCGGCGTCAGCCCGGCCAGGCCCTGGCGCAGGCCCTGCTCGACCGTGCTCGCGGCTTCGCTGAGCTGAACCACTGCCGCCAGGGTCTGGATGGTCTGATGCTGGAACAGGTCGCGTGGGGTGAATTGCAAGCCGGCCTGCCGGGCGCGGCTGACCACCTGAATCGACAGGATCGAATCGCCCCCCAGCTCGAAGAAGTTGTCCTGCACGCCAACCCGGGCAACGTTGAGCACATCGCGCCAGATCTGCGCCAGCTGTGCTTCCATCGCATTGCCAGGGGCGTGGTATTGCTGGCGCGCCTGCTCAAGATCGGGCAACGGCAGTGCACGGCGGTCGAGCTTGCCGTTGCCCATCAACGGCAGGCTTTCGAGCAGCACCAGGTGAGCAGGCACCATGTAGTCGGGCAGGTGCTGGCGGGCATCGGCTTTCACCGCTTCGCGCAGCCGGTTTTGCGCCTCACTACCGGCAATGGCCTGCTTGCACACCAGATAGCCCACCAGTTGCTTGCCGCCCGGCAAGTCCAGCGCCAGCACGACGGCCTCGTCGACATCCTCGTGCGCTTGCAGGCGGCTCTCGATTTCGCCCAGTTCGATGCGGAAGCCGCGGATCTTCACCTGCTGATCAGCACGGCCAACATACTCCACCAGGCCATCAGTACCCAGGCGTACCAGGTCGCCGGTACGGTACAGGCGCCCGCCTTCGGCACTGAACGGGTCGGCGACAAAGCGCTCGGCCGTGAGGCCTGGCCGGTCGTGGTAACCCTGGGCCAGGCCGGCACCGCCGACGAACAGTTCGCCAATACTGCCTTGCGGCAACAGGGCCAGATCCTCGTCGAGGATGTAGGCCGTACGGCTACCAATGACGCGGCCGATCGGTACGCTGCCAAGGTCTGCTGGCAAGGCCTCTGGGGCCAGGCACGCCAGCGGCATGACCACGGTTTCGGTAGGGCCGTAGGCATTGAAGCACTGCTGCGGCGCAAAGGCCTGGCGAATACGCTGCAGGTGCTCGCCGGTCAGCGCCTCGCCCCCGGTAATCACCAGGCGTACCGGCAAGCGTTCGCCCCGCCCGGCCAGGTACTGCGCCAGCTGGCTACCGTAGCTTGGGGTAAAGCCCAGAATGCTCACCTGCTGCTCGCGCACCAATTGGCAGATGTCCTCGGCGCCCCACTGGCCCTGGGCGCGCAGCACCACACGCGCACCACACAACAGCGGCACCCACAGGCGCTCGCTGGCAGCGTCGAAATTGATCGAATAGAAATGCAGCTCGCAATCATCGCTGCGCATGCCGAATGCGGCGATCACCGCCTGGCAGTGCATGGCGAACTCGCCATGGCTGACCACCACGCCCTTGGGTTTGCCGGTGGACCCTGAGGTGTAGATCAGGTAAGCCGGGTGCTGCGGCAGGCTGAGGTTGTCCAGCGGCGCATCGCTGTAGGCCGCCAGGCTGTGGGCATCGTCCTCCAGGCTCCAGCTGGCCACGCCTTCAGGCAGCTCGCCCAGGGTGTGCAGCAGCGCACGCTGGCTGAGCAGCAAGCCGATGCGGCTGTCTTCGATCATGTAGCGCAGGCGGTCGAGCGGGTACTCGGGGTCGAGCGGTACATAGGCGCCGCCGGCCTTGAGGATGGCCAGCAGGCCGACGACCATTTCCAGCGAGCGCTCCAGCGCCAGGCCCACCCGCACCTGCGGGCCGACACCCCGTTCGCGCAGGGCACGCGCCAGGCGGTTGGCCTGCTGGTCGAGCTCGGCGTAGGTCAAGCGCTGGCCGGCGAAGGTCAGCGCACCCGCCTGCGGCGTGCGTGCGGCCTGGGCGGCGAACAGACCGTGGAGGGTATTATCGGGCGCGAACGCCCGTTCGCCCTGCAACTGGCCCGCCAGCACCTGCTGCTCGGCGCTGCTCAACATCGGCAGCTGGCACAGGCGCTGCTGCGGGTTGTCGAGCAGGCCAGCCAGCAGTTGCTGCCAGTGCTCGGCCATACGCGCAATGCGCGGCGCGTCAAACAGGTCGCGGCTGTAGGTCAGGCAGCAACCCAGGCGGCCGTCGAGGTCAGTCACCTCCAGGTACAGGTCGAACTTGGTGGCACTGGCATCATTGACCAGGTAGTCCACCTGCATGCCGGCCAACGTGCGGCTTTGCTGGAAGGCCCAGCGCTGCACGTTGCACATCACCTGGAACAACGGGTTGTAGGCACTGCTGCGCGGCGGCTGCAGGGCCTCTACCAGGTGGTCGAACGGCAGGTCCTGGTGCGACTGGCCTTCGATGGCAGCCTGGCGGATCTGCTCCAGCAGTGCGCTGGCGGTCATCTGGCCGTCCAGCTCGCAGCGCAGCACCTGGGTATTGAGGAAGGCGCCGATCAGCCCTTCGCTTTCCGGGCGGATGCGGTTGGCCACCGGCGCGCCGATACGCAGGTCGCGCTGGCCGCTGTAGCGGTGCAGCAAAGCGGCCAGGGTGGCGGTCATGGTCATGAACAGGGTCAGGCCGCGCTGGCTGTTGAAGGCATGCACGCGGGCCACCAGTGCTGGATCGAGTTCGAAGCGGTACAGCTCGCCACGGTGGCTTTGCACAGCCGGACGCGGGCGGTCGGCAGGCAACGCCAGCACCGGGTGCTCGTCGCCCAGGCGGTGCTTCCAATAGGCCAGTTGACGAGCGCCCTCGCCGCTTTCCAGCCATTGCCGTTGCCACACGCTGTAGTCCAGGTACTGCACCGGCAGCGGCGCCAGTGGCGATTCGCGGTCATCGACAAAGGCTTCGTACAGCTCGCCCAGCTCGCGGGCGAAGATGTCCATGGCCCAGCCTTCGGTGACGATGTGGTGCAGCGTCAGCACGAAGAAGTGCTCGCGCTCGTTGGCCTTGACCAGGCAGGCGCGCAGCAGCGGACCACGCTCCAGGTCGAAGGGCTGGTGCGCCTGGTCGTCGGCCAGTTGTTGCAGACGTAACTGGCGGGCATCGACTGACAAAGCGCTGAAGTCTTGCCAGTCGAGGTGCAGGCCACTGTCTTCGGCCACGCACTGGTACGGCACGCCGTCGATGCTGGGGAACGTGGTGCGCAAGGTTTCATGGCGCACGATCAGCGCCTGCAGCGCACGCTCGAAGGCGTCCACATGCAGGGTGCCGCGCAGGCGTGCCATGCCGCCGACGTTGTACGCCGGGCTGTCCGGCTCCATCTGCCAGAGGAACCACATGCGCTGCTGCGAGTACGACAGCGGCACCGCCTGACGGCGGTCGACACGGGCGATTTCGCCTTGCAGGTTGCGCTCGCCGGCCGCGCGCAGGCGGCCGATCTCGGCACAGAAGGCGCCCAGCTCGCTGGCTTCGAACAGGGCCTTGAGCGGCAGCTCGACATCGCAGGCCTGGCGGGTGCGCGAAACGATCTGAGTTGCCAGCAACGAGTGGCCACCGAGGGCGAAGAAGTCGTCCTGCAGGCCAATGCGCGGCAGATTCAACACGTCGCGCCAGATGGCCGCGACCTGTTGTTGCAGCTCGGTTCGTGGCTCGACATGCTCACGCTGCTGCCACACCGGGGCAGGCAGTGCCTTGCGGTCGACCTTGCCGCTGGGGCCCAGTGGCATCTGTGCCAAAGGGATGAGTTGCGCCGGCACCATGTAGGCTGGCAATTGCTCGGCCAGCACCGCCAGCAACTCGGCAGGCTGGGCGCTGCCACTGTAATAGCCGACCAGTTGCGCGCCAACGTCGTCCTTGTGTATCAGCACCAGTGCCTGTTCCACACCCGCCTGTGCCAACAGGCAGGCCTGCACTTCCTCGGGCTCGACGCGGAAACCACGCACCTTTACCTGCTGGTCGAGGCGGCCCAGGTATTCCAGGGCCTCCAGCTGCAACTGCCAGCGGGCGCGATCACCACTGCGGTACAGACGCTGACCATTGCCGTCGGCCTGGGGTACGAAGCGTTCGGCAGTCAGGCCGGGCCGGCCCAGGTAACCACGGGCCAGGCCGGCGCCACCGAGGTACAGTTCGCCCGGCACACCGGGGGCGCTCAGTTCCAGCTCATCGTCCAGCACGCGGCACAGCACATTACCCAGTGGGCGGCCGATGGGCGAGCGCTCGCCGTCCGCCACCTGGCAGTGCCAGTGGGTGACGTTGATGGCGGTTTCGGTCGGGCCGTAACGGTTGTGCAGCTGCACCTGCGGCAGCACCTGCAGCACGCGGTCACGCAGTGCGGCGGACAACGCTTCGCCACCCGAGAACACCCGGCGCAAGCTGCTGCAGGCACCTGCCTGCGGCTCCTGGACGAACACCTGCAACAGCGGCGGTACAAAGTGCAGCGTAGTCACGCCATGGGCCTGCACCAACGCAGCGATACGCTGTGGGTCGCGGTGTTCACCGGGGCCGGCGAGCACCAGCTTGCAGCCGGTGACCAAGGGCCAGAAGCATTCCCACACCGAGACATCGAAACTGATCGGCGCCTTCTGCATCAGCACGTCGCTGTCATTCAGCGCATAGGTCGTCTGCATCCACTGCATGCGCTCGGCCAGCGCCGCATGGGTATTGCCTACGCCCTTGGGCTGCCCTGTGGAGCCTGATGTATAGATAACGTAGGCCAGGTTGTCACCGTGCAGGTGCAGGCCGGGGGCGTGGCTGGGCCAGCTGTCCAGGTGCAACTGGTCGAGGGCAATGGCGCTGACACCGTCGACCTGCGGCAGCTTGCCCAGCAGGCTGCTGTGGCTCAGCAGCAGGCTGGCGTTGCAGTCGGCCAGCATGTAGGCCAGGCGTTCGGCCGGGTAGTCGACATCCAGCGGCACGTAGGCGCCGCCAGCCTTTAGAATGGCCAGCAGGCCGACCAGCAACTGCGGCGAGCGCTCAATGGCGATGGCCACGCAGGTGTCGGGACCGACGCCTTTGTCGCGCAGGTAGTGGGCCAGGCGGTTGGCTTGCTGGTGCAGCCCGGCGTAATCCAGGCTGCCTCCGTCCCAAACCAGTGCGGTGCGGTGCGGCGTCAGGCGTGCCTGCTCATTGAGTTGTTCGACCAACAGGTGCTGCGCTGCGGCGGCCGGTGCCTGGCCCCAACCCAACAGCTGCGCACGGCCGGGCTCATCCAGCAATTGCACGTCGCCCAGCGCCTGCTGCGGCGCGGCACACACCTGTTCCAGCAGCGCCAGCAGGTGCTGGGCCAGACGTTCGACGGTACTGGCTTCGAACAGCTCCGCGGCGTAGTCGAAGGCCAGGCTCAGGCGGCCCAGATGGTCTTCCTCACTGTGCAACTGCAAGTCGAACTTGGCTTCGCGGCTGTGCCACGCCAGCTCTTCGGCCAACAGCCCTGGCAGACGCCGCAGGGCTGACAGGTCGCGTTGCTGGTGGTTGAACATGACCTGGAACAGGCCTTGCTCGCGCGCCTCGGGCAGGGCTTCGACAAGCTGTTCGAAGGGCAGGTCCTGATTAGCCTGGGCTTGCAAGGTGGCCTGCCTTACCTGGGCCAGCAACTGAGTAAACGAGTGACGGCCATCGCATTGCGCGCGCAGCACCTGGGTATTGATGAAGAAACCGACCATGCCCTGGGTTTCCAGGCGCGGGCGGTTGGCGTTGGGTACGCCGACGCGGATATCGGCCTGGCCGCTGTAGCGCTGCAGCAGCGCCTGCCAACCGGCCAGCAGGACCATGAAAAGGCTGGCCTGCTGCTCGCGGGCAAGGGCCTTGAGCGCTTCGCCAAGCCTGGCGGGCACCTTGAGGTTGAAGCGCGCAGCGCTGTGCTCGCGCTGGCTGGCGCGCGGGTGGTCAGTGCAGAGGTCGAGTGCCGGCAGCTCCCCCCCCAGGTGTGCCTTCCAGTACTGCAACTGGTGCTCGGCTTCACCGTCAGCCAGCCATTGCCGCTGCCAGCTGCCGTAG
Source organism: Pseudomonas sp. JR33AA (assembly GCF_021378985.1). Lineage (NCBI taxonomy): Bacteria > Pseudomonadati > Pseudomonadota > Gammaproteobacteria > Pseudomonadales > Pseudomonadaceae > Pseudomonas > Pseudomonas sp. JR33AA. Next base: position 77,126 of record NZ_JAJSAW010000018.1, on the reverse strand, counting down.
TCGGCGTAACCCAGGGTCAGCGGCGCCAGGTTCGCCTCCAGGCCTTGGCAGCGAGCGGCATACAGCTTGGCGAATTCGTCGAGCAGGATGTTCAGCGACCAGCCGTCGGCAACGATGTGGTGCAGGGTCACCCACAGCTGATGCTCTTCGTCGCCCAGGCGCACCAGGGTTACCCGCAGCAGCGGCCCCTGGGTGAGGTCGAACGGCTGGCGAGCCTCGGTTTCGCGCTGCGCAGCAACCTGCTCGGGCGAGTGCCCTTCAAGGCCCAGGCGGTGCAGGTTGAACGGCTGTTGCGGCAGAACACGCTGCAGCGCCTGACCATGCTCTTCGCTGAACACGGTACGCAGCGATTCATGGCGCGCCACCAGTGCCTGGAAGGCCACTTGCAGAGCGTTGACATCCAGCTCGCCGCGCAGGTGCAAGCCGGCAGGAATGTTGTAGGCCGCTGATTGCGGTTCCAGTTGCCACAGCAGCCATAAGCGGTTTTGCGCCAGCGACTGGGGCAACGCCAGGGCGCGCTCCAGCGGGGTGATGGCCGCGGTGGCTGCAGCGCCATCGGCGATGATCTGTGCCACGGCCTTGGTGTAGTCGGCCAGTACCGGCGCCTCGAACAGCGTGCGCAGGCTCAGGTCGATACCCAACTCATCGGCCAGGCGCGCTGTGGCCTGGGTGGCAGCGATGGAGTTACCGCCCAGCAGCAGGAAGTGGTCGTCCGCGGCCACCGCCCCTACCTTGAGGATGTCGCGCCACACAGCAGCGATGCGTGCTTGCAGCTCATCGCCAGCGGTTGCACAAGTACCGGCGTCGCTTGCCTCAGGGAAACGGGCATAGCAGTCCAGGCTGCCATCGTCCATGCGCAGGCGGCAGGCAGCGCGTTGCAACTTGCCGCTGGAGGTCTTTGGAAGCGCGCCGGGGTTGAGCAGCAGGACCACGGCCGGGGCCTGTCGGCAGGCGTCGGCGATGACCTGGCGCAGGGTCTTGATCAGGTCCTGGGGCTTGATTGCCTTCTGCACGTTGCGGCTGACCTCCACCGCCACGCCGATGCCCTCTTCGTGCTGATGCTCGACGGCGAACACTGCCACACGGCCTTTGCGCAGCACCTGGACTTCGCGCTCGAGGGTTTTTTCCAGGTCCTGCGGGTACAGGTTCTGTCCGCGTACGATCAGCATGTCTTTCAGGCGCCCGGTAACGAACACCTCGCCATCACGCATGAAACCCAGGTCGCCGGTACGCAGCCAGGTCTGGCCGTCCATTTCGACGAATGTACGGGCGCTGGCTTCTGGGTTGCGCCAGTAACCCAGCGCGATGCTCGGGCCACCGGCCCAGATTTCGCCGATCTGGTTGTCGCCCAGCACCTGCAAGTGCTGCGGTTCGACAATGCGTACCGCATGCCCGGGCTGCGGGTAGCCACAGCTCATCAGCACGCTGCCTTTGCCTGGCTCGGCGCGGTTGCCAGCGAAGGCTTCGGCGTCCAGCTCCAGTGCAGCGATGCCCTGGCCACGGCGGCTGCCGCTGACGAACAGGGTGGCTTCGGCCAGGCCATAACTGGCGAAGAAGCTCTGCGGGTCGAAGCCGCAGGCCCCGAACTTGTCGGCAAAGGTGGCCAAGCTGTCCTGGCGGATCGGCTCGGAGCCGGAATAGGCCACGCGCCAGCGGCTCAGGTCGAGCCCGGCCAGCGAGGCCTCGCTGACCCGCTCGCTGCACAGACGATAAGCGAAGTCGGGGCCACCGCTGATGGTGCCACCGTATTCGCTGATGGCCTGCAACCAGCGCAACGGCCGGGCCAGGAAGTACCCCGGCGACATGAGCACGCAAGGCACACCACTGAAGATCGGCTGCAGCAGGCCGCCGATCAGACCCATGTCGTGGTACAGCGGCAGCCAGCTAACGATCACATCGTCGGGGTTGAGGTCGATGCCAAAGCCTTGGCGGATCAGTTGCTCGTTGGCCACCAGGTTGCCATGGCTGACCTGCACGCCCTTGGGCAGCGCGGTGGAGCCGGAGGTGTACTGCAGGAAGGCAATGTCATCGCTTTGGAGCGCTGGCGCGTGCCAGCTCGAGGCCAACAACGGGTCCAGGCCATCCACGGCAAGCAGCTCGGGCGCGTTGTCTGACGCCAGTGCCTCCAGGCCGTTCAGGTTGTCGTGCAGCGCCGCCACGGTCAGCAGCAGGCGAGGCTCGGCATCGGCGATGATCGACAGCAAACGCTCCTGGTGATGCTGCCGCGCGGACTCCGGCGGGTAGGCCGGCACCGCGATCACGCCCGCATACAGGCAGCCGAAGAACGCCGCCACGTAGTCTGGCCCGCTAGGGAACAGCAACACGGCACGGTCACCGAAGCTGGCGCGCGCCTGCAAGGCAGCGGCGATGGCGCGTGCACGCTGGTCGAGGTCCCGGTAGCTGAGCACGGCCTGCTCGCCGGGGGCATCGGCGAGAAAGCGCAGGGCAATCCTGTCCGGGGTCTGCGCGGCGCGTTGCGCCAGGGCCTGGACCAGCGAGAGCGGGAGTTCGAAGGCGTCCGTCATGGGGTGTTCCTGCCAGTGTCTGTTAGGGCGTGCCGGCTACGCCGCGAACATGGCGGGCAGCGAGCGGCGACCGGGGATGTACACAGGGGAACGGATGGACGGGGGCAGAAATTAACGGGGTTGAGGGTGTTGCGCGGCGTGGAGGCTGGGGGCAGACCTTGAGGTATGTCTCATAGGAGAAAAAATACCCAATAATAATTTAGTTTCGCATTTGACAATCATTATCATTCTGCATAGCTTGTCGCACGTCGTAGGAAGCGTCCCACCCTTGGATGCCTCCTTTCCCCTCTGTGACAAGGTGATTTCCATGGCGGAACAACTATCCACAAGTAAGTGCGATTCACCATTACTGCAGGCCTTCGTCGACAACCGTAGCATCCTGGTCAAGATTGCAGCCCGCATCACCGGCTGCCGCTCCCGCGCCGAGGATGTGGTGCAAGACGCCTTCTTCCGGCTCGGCGCTGCGCCGCAGATAACCTCGTCTTTCAAGGCGCAGCTAAGCTACCTGTTCCAGATCGTGCGCAACCTTGCGATCGACCACTACCGCAAGCAGACGATGGAGCTGAAGTACTCCGGCAGCGAGGAGGAGGGCCTGAATGTGGTTATCCAGAACGCCTCGCCCGAAGCCACCCATATCAACCTTGCCGCGCTGGACGACATTGCCGAAGCGCTGAACGAGCTACCGCAACGTACCCGCTATGCCTTCGAGATGTACCGCCTGCATGGCGTACCGCAAAAGGACATTGCCAAGGAACTGGGAGTGTCGCCGACCCTGGTCAACTTCATGATCCGCGATGCACTGGTGCATTGCCGCAAGACCACCAACCGGCAGGCCTGAGTCATTCGTCAAGAACATTGGCGAGGCCGTCGGGCGGGAATCAGGGCCTGCGCGTGCTGACGGTGATGCGGTAAGGCTCGAAAATCCGCGCCAGTTCACCACTGTCACGCAGGCCACGCAGCAGGGCTGCGAACGACTGCTCGCCGATAGGCGCCCCAGGGCGCAGCAAGGCGTAGTGGTGATAGACCTGGTCAATGCGTTGTGAAGGTACCAGCTGCGCCCTGCTCGCCGGGTTGCGTGCCAGAAAATCGCTGAGGTAGGAGCGCGTGACCAGGGCGATATCGGCGCGCCCGGCCTGCACCATCAGCAGGTTGCTGTCGTGGGAGTAGGTCAGGGTCGCGTTGTATGTCTTGCGCAGGTAGTCCGGGTCAGCGTTGAAGCTGGCGAACGCGTAGTGGTAGCCGTTGAACAAGGCCAGGCGCTTGCCACGCAGGTCGTCGAAGTAATGCGGATCTTTGCCGTTTTCCTGGCGGGCGACGAACACTTCTGCATCTTCCAGGCCCATGTCCACGGTCTGATGGGCTATCTGCTCCCAGCCCCATTGTGGGTTCTCGAAAATGGCCATGTCGGTGCGGCCCTGCTGGAAGTCACCGAAGCGCCGCTGGATAGACGTTGGCACCAGCACGAAGTGATAGTGCCGCTGCGCCCGGTTGAGTGCATCGACCAATTGCGGCAGCAAGCCGGTATCGGCACCTTGCTCAGGGCGCACTGTGTACGGCGGGAAATGGGCTGCGCCAATCTTCACTTCAACCGCCTCGCCAGCCCATGCCGGTGCCGCCAACCAGAACACGGCCAGCAGCATCAGGGTGGACAAGGCCTTGAGGCCGGGCGCTGGAGTCAAGACGGACACTCATCACGGGTTTTGCCTGTATGCACCTAAGCTAGGCGTTTTCCAGGGGCGGCACAACCACTGGCGTCTGCTCTTTGTGCCAAAGCAGGCGGCAAAATGCCATAGGATGCCGTATGCCCGGACATTGGCTACGCTCTAGCAGAATCTGCATGGGAGCCTGGTATGGGCCATTGGTTGGTGATCGACCTGGAAGCCACCACCGACGATGGTGGGTGGCCGGTCACAGAGATGGAAGTCATTGAAATCGGCGCAAGCCTGGTAACCCGCGAAGGTCGCGAGGTCGACCATTTCCAGCGTTTTGTAAAGCCACGGCGGCGGCCGCAACTGACCCCGTTCTGCCGTGAGCTGACTCACATCAGCCAGGCCGACGTGGACAATGCCGCGCCGTTTCGCGAGGTGTGGGCAAGCTTCGAGCGCTGGCTGGGGCACCACCGCGGGCAGCTTCAGGCCTGGGTCAGTTGGGGCGACTACGACCGCCAGCAATTGCACCAGGAGTGGCAGCAGCACGGCCTCGACAGCCTGTTGCGCACATTGCCGCACATCAACCTCAAGCAACGCTTTGCCAAGGCCCGCCACCTGCAGCGCCCCACCGGCCTGAACGGCGCCCTGCAACTGGCCGGCATGCACTTTTGCGGGCAACAGCACCGGGCCCTGGAAGATGCGCGCAACACGGCGCGGCTATTGCCGTCGACCCTGCCCGCCAACAGCCCCTGAAAGCAGATGACGAGGCCTGTGGCCTTGGGCATACTGGCCAGCCCTTTTTCAGCACCTCTTTTCAGGAGTCGCCCATGTTCCAGGTCAACGAGTACTTCAACGGCACCGTCAAGTCGATCGCATTCTCGGGCGAAGAAGGCCCGGCCACTGTCGGCGTCATGGCTCCGGGGGAATACGAATTCGGCACCGCCAAGCGTGAAATCATGCACGTAGTGTCGGGTGCGTTGATCGTGAAACTGCCAGGTAGTGACAACTGGGAAACCTTCAATGCCGGTGACAAGTTCAATGTGCCGGCTAACAGCAAGTTCCAGCTGCAGGTGAAGGTAGATACCGCTTACCTGTGCGAGTACCGCGACTAAGCGGCGGCCTGTACCGGCCTCTTCGCGGGTAAACCCGCTCCTACAGGGTTCTGTGCCGACCTTTGATGTTGTGCGGTTTGTAGGAGCGGGTTCACCCGCGAAGATGCCAGCACTAATCCTTCAGGAAATCAGCAACGCGTTCAGCCGCCGCCTGCAAATGCTGCTCATGGCTGAACCCCGAAGCCTTCAACGGCTTCAGGTCATGGTCCCCCGCCACCAGCCAGCTCACCTCGATCGCCGGCGACAACGCATACCCCGCCACCGCCTCGCGGTTACCCAGCGCATCCCGCTCGCCCTGCACGATCAGCGTCGGTGTTTTCAACTCGGCCAGGTGCTCTACCCGTGGCTTTTCGGGTTTACCCACCGCGTAGAACGGATAGCCCAGGCACACCAGCGCATCCGCGCCCAATTCGTCGGCCAGCAGGCTCGCCATGCGCCCGCCCATGGACTTGCCACCCACGGCCAGCTTGCCCGCGACCAAAGGTCGCACTTGCCGGTACACCTCGCGCCAGCATTCAAGCAACACCTTCTGCGGGTTCGGCGGCCGCTTGCCACCGGTAACCCTGCGCTCGGCCATGTACGGGAACTCGAAGCGCACTACCGCTACCCCAAGCGCCGCAAGCCTTTGCGCCATTTCGTCCATGAACCCGCTGTCCATCGGCGCCCCCGCGCCATGCGCCAGGATCAGCCCCCCCTTGTAGCCCTCTTTACCCTCAAACCGCGGAGGATCGCAGCGCAAGCCTGGGACATTCGCGACCTTCGCCCATTGATCCCCGTCAATACCGGCACTTTGCCCATTAATCATGCTTGCCTCGCTGTAAAGCCTGCCAAATAACCGTGGATGGGAACCCATACATGAACACAACCAGCAGTACCGCCTATAACTACAAGGTGGTCCGCCAATTCGCCATCATGACGGTGGTGTGGGGAATCGTCGGGATGGGGCTCGGCGTCTTCATCGCCGCCCAGCTCGCCTGGCCGTCCCTCAACTTCGACCTCCCCTGGACCAGCTTCGGCCGCCTGCGCCCCCTGCATACCAATGCGGTGATCTTCGCGTTCGGCGGCTGCGCACTGTTCGCCACCTCCTATTATTCGGTGCAACGCACCTGCCAGACCACTCTGTTCGCACCGCGCCTGGCCGCGTTCACGTTCTGGGGCTGGCAACTGGTTATCCTGCTGGCGGCCATCAGCCTGCCACTGGGCTACACCAGCTCCAAGGAATACGCCGAACTGGAATGGCCGATCGATATTCTGATCACCATCGTCTGGGTGGGCTACGCCATCGTGTTCTTTGGCACGCTGATGAAGCGCAACACCAAACACATCTACGTCGGCAACTGGTTCTTCGGCGCCTTCATCCTGACCGTGGCGCTGCTGCACATCGTCAACAACCTGGAGCTGCCGGTCAGCCTGACCAAATCCTATTCGGTCTACGCAGGCGCCACCGATGCCATGGTGCAGTGGTGGTACGGCCATAACGCGGTGGGCTTCTTCCTGACCGCAGGCTTCCTGGGGATGATGTACTACTACGTGCCCAAGCAGGCCGAACGGCCAGTGTATTCGTATCGCTTGTCGATCGTGCACTTCTGGGCGCTGATCACCCTGTACATCTGGGCCGGCCCGCACCACCTGCACTACACCGCCCTGCCTGACTGGGCGCAGTCGCTGGGCATGGTGATGTCGCTGATCCTGCTGGCACCGAGCTGGGGCGGCATGATCAACGGCATGATGACCCTGTCGGGCGCCTGGCATAAACTGCGCAGCGACCCGATCCTGCGTTTCCTGGTGGTGTCGCTGGCGTTCTACGGCATGTCCACCTTCGAAGGCCCGATGATGGCCATCAAGACGGTCAACGCCCTGTCCCACTACACCGACTGGACCATCGGCCACGTCCACGCCGGCGCCCTGGGCTGGGTAGCGATGATCTCGATCGGTGCGCTGTACCACACCATTCCGAAAGTGTTCGGCAAGGAGCGCATGTACAGCCTCGGCCTGATCAACGCGCACTTCTGGCTGGCCACCATCGGCACCGTACTGTACATCGCCTCGATGTGGGTCAACGGCATCGCCCAGGGCCTGATGTGGCGCGCAGTCAACAGCGACGGCACGCTCACCTACTCGTTCGTGGAAACCCTGGTGGCCAGCCACCCAGGCTTCGTCGTGCGCTTCGTCGGCGGCGCGATCTTCCTCAGCGGCATGTTCCTGATGGCCTGGAACACCTGGCGCACCGTGCGTTCGCCAGCGCTTGACGTCGCCCCTGCGAACGCCCAGTTGGCTTGAGGAGAAACGCCTGATGAAACATGAAGTCATCGAGAAAAACGTCGGCCTGATGGCCCTGCTGATGGTATTTGCCGTCAGCATCGGCGGCCTGACCCAGATCGTCCCGCTGTTCTTCCAGGACGTCACCAACAAACCGGTCGAAGGCATGAAGCCCTACACCGCGCTGCAACTGGAAGGCCGCGATATCTACATCCGCGAAGGCTGCGTGGGCTGCCACTCGCAGATGATCCGCCCGTTCCGTGCCGAAACCGAGCGTTACGGCCACTACTCGGTGGCCGGTGAAAGCGTGTGGGACCACCCGTTCCTGTGGGGCTCCAAGCGCACCGGGCCGGACCTGGCCCGGGTTGGTGGCCGCTACTCGGACGACTGGCACCGTGCGCACCTGTACAACCCGCGCAACGTGGTGCCGGAGTCGAAGATGCCGTCCTATCCGTGGCTGGTTGCCCAGCAGGTCGACAACAGCCACACCGACGTCAAGATGCGCACCCTGCGCACCCTGGGCGTGCCGTACACCGACGACGACATTGCCGGCGCCCGTGAAGCGGTCAAAGGCAAGACCGAGATGGATGCACTGGTCGCCTACCTGCAGGTGCTCGGCACCGCGATCAAGAACAAGAGGTGAGTGCGATGGAACTGGACATCGGCATGATCCGCGGTCTGGGCACCCTGGTGGTGATGATTGCCTTTATCGGCCTCACCCTGTGGGTCTTCAACCGCCGCCGCGACCGTGATTTCGCCGAAGCGCGCCTGCTGCCCTTCGTCGACGACCGCCTGCCCCCTGCCGGGCAGGAACCTGCTGCAAAAAGGAGTAACGGGCAATGACCACCTTCTGGAGTACGTACATCAGCGTACTGACCATCGGTAGCCTGATTGGCCTGACCTGGCTGCTGCTCGCCACGCGCAAGGGCCAGAGCAACAACACCACCGACGAGACCATGGGCCACAGCTTCGACGGCATCGAGGAGTACGACAACCCGCTGCCCAAGTGGTGGTTCTGGCTGTTCGTTGGCACCTTGGCGTTCTCGGTCGGCTACCTGATCCTCTACCCGGGCCTGGGCAACTGGAAAGGCATACTGCCGGGCTATGAAAACGGCTGGACCGGCGCCAACGAATGGCAAAAGGAAATGGACAAGGCCGATGCCAGGTTCGGCCCGATCTTCGCCAAATACGCCGCCATGCCCGTAGAAGAAGTGGCGAAGGACCCGCAGGCGCTGAAAATGGGCAGCCGCCTGTTTGCCTCCAACTGCTCGGTGTGCCACGGTTCCGACGCCAAGGGCGCCTTCGGCTTCCCCAACCTCACTGACAGTGACTGGCGCTGGGGCGGCGAGCCGGAAACCATCAAGACCACCATCATGGGCGGTCGCCATGGCGTGATGCCGGCCTGGGCCGAAGTGATCGGTGACCAGGGCGTGGCCGACGTGGCTGCGTTCGTGGTCAGCAAACTCGATGGCCGCACACTGCCTGAAGGCGCGAAGGCCGATGTGGAGAACGGGCAGAAGATCTTCGCAGCCAACTGCGTGGCCTGCCACGGGCCGGAAGGCAAAGGTACGCCCGCCATGGGCGCACCGAACCTGACCCACCCGCAGGCGTTCATCTACGGCTCGAGCTTTGCCCAGCTGCAGCAGACCATTCGTTATGGTCGCCAGGGGCAGATGCCAGCCCAGGCCGAGATCCAGGGCAACGACAAGGTGCACCTGCTGGCGGCTTACGTGTATAGCCTGTCGCAGGATGGTTCGGCTGAGGCTGTGACGGCCAAGTGAGTTCGCCGAAAGGCATTTGCCGCCTTTGAGATCGAGCGCCGCCCGGGCGGCGCTCGATCTCTGCCCCACCACAACACTCAAACCTTACAACCCCGCCCCACAACCCTCAAGCCTTGCACTCCCCCGCCCCACCACAAGCCTCAGCCCCCTTCCCTTGCACCCCCACCGAACAGAACTAAGCTTGTTGCCTCAGTGGGCCTCGCTCCGAAAGGACCGAAGCAGACACGGCGCGTAGCCTATCGCCGTCCCGATAAAAGCCTGACCGATCGATCAGAAAAAGATGAAAAACGGTACACATTACAAATATTTATTTGTGTACAATCGTTCCGACCCGATCACTGCGGGACATCAGTGACGGGCCTGGACACGGGTCGGCGTACCAAAGTTGCGTTGCGGTAACCTTGCTGGTTATCAATACTGGCGCCGATTTTTCGACCAACAAGAACATCAAAACCGTGGAACCTTAGAATGAGCACAGCAATCAGTCCGACTGCTTATAACTATAAGGTCGTCCGCCAGTTCGCCATCATGACGGTGGTCTGGGGGATCCTTGGCATGGGCCTCGGCGTCTTCATCGCCTCGCAGCTGGTGTGGCCGCAACTGAACCTGGACCTTCCCTGGACCAGCTTCGGCCGCCTGCGCCCGCTGCACACCAACCTGGTGATCTTCGCCTTCGGGGGCTGTGCGCTGTTCGGCACCAGCTACTACGTGGTGCAGCGCACCTGCCAGACCCGGCTGATCTCCGACAGCATGGCCGCCTTCACCTTCTGGGGTTGGCAAGCCGTGATCGTCGGCGCGCTGATCACCCTGCCGATGGGTTACACCACCACCAAGGAATACGCCGAGCTCGAGTGGCCGCTGGCGATCCTGCTGGCCATCGTCTGGGTTACCTACGGCCTGGTGTTCTTCGGCACCATCGTCAAGCGCAAGACCAAGCACATCTATGTCGGCAACTGGTTCTACGGTGCATTCATCGTGGTCACCGCGATGCTGCACATCGTCAACCACATCTCGCTGCCGGTGAGCCTGTTCAAGTCGTACTCGGCCTACTCCGGCGCCACCGACGCGATGATCCAGTGGTGGTACGGCCACAACGCCGTGGGCTTCTTCCTCACCACCGGTTTCCTGGGGATGATGTACTACTTCGTGCCCAAGCAGGCCGAGCGGCCGATCTACTCGTATCGCTTGTCGATCGTGCACTTCTGGGCCCTGATCACCCTGTACATCTGGGCCGGCCCGCATCACCTGCACTACACCGCCCTGCCTGACTGGGCGCAGTCGCTGGGCATGGTGATGTCGATCATCCTGCTGGCGCCAAGCTGGGGCGGCATGATCAACGGCATGATGACCCTGTCGGGCGCCTGGCACAAACTGCGCACCGACCCGATCCTGCGCTTCCTGGTGGTGTCGCTGGCGTTCTACGGCATGTCCACCTTCGAAGGCCCGATGATGGCCATCAAGACCGTGAACTCACTGTCGCACTACACCGACTGGACCATCGGCCACGTCCACGCCGGCGCTCTGGGCTGGGTGGCAATGATTTCGATCGGTGCCGTGTACCACATGATCCCGAAACTCTACGGCCGCGAGCAGATGCACAGCATCGGCCTGATCAACGCGCACTTCTGGCTGGCTACCATCGGCACCGTACTGTACATCGCCTCGATGTGGGTCAACGGCATCACCCAGGGCCTGATGTGGCGCGCCATCAACGATGACGGCACCCTCACCTACTCCTTCGTCGAAGCCCTGCAGGCCAGCCACCCCGGCTACATCGTCCGCGCCCTGGGCGGTGCGTTCTTCGCCAGCGGCATGCTGCTGATGGCCTACAACGTGTTCCGTACCGTACGTGCCGCCAACCCGGCACAGGCTGAAGAGGCCGCCAAGATCGTCGTTGTGGGAGCGCACTGATGAAGCATGAAGCCGTCGAGAAGAACATAGGCCTGCTGGCCTTCTTCATGGTCATCGCCGTGAGCGTCGGTGGCCTGACCCAGATCGTCCCGCTGTTTTTCCAGGACGTAACCAACAAGCCGGTCGAGGGCATGAAGCCGCGCACCGCGCTGGAGCTGGAAGGCCGCGATATCTACATCCGCGAAGGCTGCGTGGGCTGCCACTCGCAGATGATCCGCCCCTTCCGTGCCGAAACCGAGCGTTACGGCCACTACTCGGTAGCCGGTGAAAGCGTGTGGGACCACCCGTTCCTGTGGGGCTCCAAGCGTACCGGGCCGGACCTGGCCCGCGTCGGCGGCCGCTACTCCGATGACTGGCACCGTGCGCACCTGTACAACCCGCGCAACGTGGTACCGGAATCGAAGATGCCTTCCTACCCGTGGCTGGTCGAGAACAAGCTCGACGGCAAAGACACCGCGAAGAAGATGGAAGTGCTGCGCACACTCGGCACCCCGTACACCGACGCCGACATTGCCGGCGCAGGTGACGCGGTCAAGGGCAAGACCGAAATGGACGCCATCGTCGCGTACCTGCAGGGTCTTGGCACCATCATCAAGAGCAAACGGTGACGCTGATGGATATCGGGATGATTCGCGGCCTGGGCACCGTCGTGGTGATGGTGGCCTTCGTGGGCCTGGCGCTGTGGGTGTTCAACCCACGGCGTAAAAAGGACTTCGACGAGGCGACCCAACTGCCCTTCGCGGATGATCCCGAGGCCACCCGGCACGTCGAGCAAGCAAAAGCTTCTGGGAGCAAACAACAATGACAACCTTCTGGAGTCTGTACGTTACCGTCCTGACCCTGGGCACCATCTTCTCGTTGACCTGGCTGCTGCTGTCGACCCGCAAGGGCCAGCGCGAAGAGGTTACCGACGAAACCGTCGGGCATGCCTTCGATGGCATCGAGGAATACGACAACCCGCTGCCGAAATGGTGGTTCTGGCTGTTCGTCGGCACCATCATCTTCGCCCTCGGCTACCTGGTGCTGTACCCGGGCCTGGGCAACTGGAAAGGCATCCTGCCGGGCTATTCGTACCTGGATAACGACAAGCAGACCGAGTTTTCCAACGGCCAGCCGGGCTGGACCGGCGTGCACGAATGGGAAAAGGAAATGGCCAAGGCCGACGCCCGCTTCGGGCCGATCTTCGCCAAGTTCGCGGCCATGCCGATCGAAGAAGTAGCCAAGGACCCACAGGCATTGAAAATGGGTGCGCGGCTGTTCGCCTCCAACTGTTCGGTGTGCCACGGCTCCGACGCCAAGGGCGCGTTCGGCTTCCCCAACCTGACCGACAACGACTGGCGCTGGGGCGGCGAGCCGGAAACCATCAAGACCACCATCATGGGCGGTCGCCATGGCGTGATGCCGGCCTGGGCCGAAGTGATCGGTGACCAGGGCGTGGCCGACGTGGCTGCGTTCGTGGTCAGCAAACTCGATGGCCGCACACTGCCTGAAGGCGCGAAGGCCGATGTGGAGAACGGGCAGAAGATCTTCGCCGCCAACTGCGTGGCCTGCCACGGGCCGGAAGGCAAAGGTACGCCCGCCATGGGCGCACCGAACCTGACCCACCCGCAGGCGTTCATCTACGGCTCGAGCTTTGCCCAGTTGCAGCAGACTATCCGTTATGGCCGCCAGGGGCAGATGCCGGCCCAGGAACAGCTGCAGGGCAACGACAAGGTGCACTTGCTGGCGGCTTATGTGTACAGCCTGTCGCACCAGGCTGAGCCGGCCAAGGCTGAGTAAGGCAGGCCTGGCCTCTTCGCGGGTAAATCCGCCCCTACACGCGAACCTTGTAGGAGCGGGTTTACCCGCGAAAAGGCCGGTACTGGCACAGCATTTCTCGCAGGCAAATGACCTGGATCAATTGACACCCGCCATAACACGTTTCATACCTCGAACCCAACGCGACTAAAGGTCGCAGTGCGACCCCATACCGCCATCAGCGGCGTATCATGGACCGCAGAGCGCTAGCCGATTGCGCAAGACTGCGGCCCGCACGCACAGGCCGCGGCGTTTCTCCACTGCCGTGGGACTTGATGATGAGCAAGCAAATTCCGGTACATGATGTCACCCCGCCTGCCAGCAAAGGGAAGGATTCCGTTGACCTCTACGCTTCCCGGGAAAAGATCTACACCCGCGCCTTCACCGGCCTGTTCCGTCGCCTGCGCATGGTCGGGGGTGCCGCACTGTTCCTGCTGTACTTCGGCACCGTCTGGCTGAACTGGGGGGGGCACCAGGCCGTGTGGTGGAACCTGCCCGAGCGCAAGTTCTACATCTTCGGCGCTACCATCTGGCCGCAAGATTTCATCCTGCTCTCGGGCATCCTCATCGTCGCCGCCTTCGGCCTGTTCTTCATCACTGTGTTCGCCGGCCGGGTGTGGTGTGGCTACACCTGCCCGCAAAGCGTGTGGACCTGGATCTTCATGTGGTGCGAAAAGGTCACCGAGGGTGACCGCAACCAGCGCATGAAGCTCGACAAGGCCCCCATGAGCGGCAACAAGTTCCTGCGCAAATTCGCCAAGCACAGCCTGTGGCTGCTGATCGGTTTTGTCACCGGCATGACCTTTGTCGGCTACTTTTCGCCGATCCGTGACCTGGTGATCGAGTTCTTCACTGGCCAGGCCGATGGCTGGGCCTACTTCTGGGTCGGTTTCTTCACCCTCGCCACCTACGGCAACGCCGGCTGGCTGCGCGAACAGGTGTGCGTGTACATGTGCCCGTATGCACGCTTCCAGAGCGTGATGTTCGACAAGGACACGCTGATCGTGTCCTACGACCCACGCCGTGGCGAAACCCGCGGGCCACGGAAAAAGGACGCTGACTACAAGGCCCAAGGCCTGGGTGACTGCATCGACTGCACCATGTGCGTGCAGGTCTGCCCGACCGGCATCGACATCCGAGACGGCCTGCAAATCGAGTGCATCGGCTGCGCAGCCTGCATCGACGCCTGCGACAGCATCATGGACAAGATGAACTACCCCAAAGGGTTGATCAGCTACACCACCGAACACAACCTGTCCGGGCAGAAAACCCACATGCTGCGCCCGCGCCTGATCGGCTATGCCCTGGTGCTGCTGGTGATGATGATCGGGCTGGCAACTGCCTTCGCCACCCGTTCGCTGGTCGGTTTCGACGTCAGCAAAGACCGCGTGCTGTACCGCGAAAACGCCCAGGGACGGATCGAAAACGTGTACAGCCTGAAGGTGATGAACAAGGACCAGCGCGATCACGTCTACGTGCTGGACGCTGCCGGCCTGCCGGACCTCAAGCTCGAAGGCCAGCGCGAGATCCGCGTGGCCGCCGGTGATATCGTCAGCCTTCCTGTGCAGCTGTCCATTGCCCCCGAGAAGCTGCCATCGACCACCAACGAAATCACCTTCATCCTCAAGAGCGCCGACGACAGCGACGCCCAGGTTGAAGCCAAGAGCCGTTTCATCGGCCCACAGATCCGCTAAGAGAGATAACGCACAATGCCTGCCGCCACCGCCGCCAGCCCCTGGTACAAGCACCTCTGGCCCTGGATCATCATCGGCATCCTCACCACCTCGGTGTGCCTGAGCCTGACCATGGTCAGCATCGCTGTGCACAACCCGGACAACCTGGTGAACGACAACTACTACGAGGCCGGCAAGGGCATCAACCGCTCGCTGGACCGCGAGCTGCTGGCGCAGCAACTGGGCCTCAAAGCCAGCGTGCATCTGGACGAACTGACCGGCGAAGTGGACCTGCGCCTGACCGGTAGCAGTGGCCCGCAAAACCTGGAGCTGAACCTGATCTCGCCCACCCAGCCACAGAAGGACCGCAAGGTGCTGCTAAGCCGGGTCGAAGCAGGCCGCTATGTGGGGCAACTGGAGGACAAGGTCGACGGGCGGCGTTTTGTGGAACTGCTGGGCAGTGAAGGGGGCCAGGTGTGGCGCCTGTTCGAAGAGGAAAAAGTGGCGCATGGTGTGACCTTGCAGTTGGGTGATGAAGCACTGCAAGGCGCAGAACACCAGTAATGATCCCTAGTATGAATGGAGGCGCTTTGCGCCCCTTTCGCGACACAAGGCCGCTCCCACAGGAGAACGTATATTCCTGTGGGAGCGGCCTTGTGTCGCGAAAGGGCTGCAAAGCAGCCCCGGCAACCTCACGACATAAGACTGTTGCAAAATGACCCAGCCCACCCCCTGCTACCACTGCGCCCTGCCCGTCCCCACCGGCAGCCGCTTCACCGCCGTGGTCCTCGGCCAGCCCCGGCAGTTCTGTTGCCCCGGTTGCCAGGCGGTGGCCGAGTCGATCGTCGCAGCAGGCCTGGAGCACTACTACCAGCACCGCAGTGACACTAGCGCCAACCCCGAAGCACTGCCCAGGCAGTTGCAGGACGAGCTGGCCCTTTACGACCGCAGCGACGTTCAGCAAACCTTTGTCCGCCACCAGGGCGAGCTGGCCGAAACCACCCTGCTGGTCGAAGGCATCAGTTGCGCCGCGTGCGGCTGGCTGATCGAAAAGCACTTGCGCAACCTGCCCGGTGTCGCCGAAGCCCGGTTGAACCTGTCCAACCACCGCCTGGCACTGAACTGGGACGACAAGCAGCTGCCGCTGTCGCGCCTGCTCGCCGAACTTCGCCAGATCGGCTACGCCGCCCACCCCTACCAGCCTGACCAGGCCGCCGAGCAATTGGCCCGGGAGAACCGCAGCGCCTTGCGCCGCCTGGGCGTGGCCGGGCTGCTGTGGTTCCAGGCGATGATGGCGACCATGGCCACCTGGCCGGAATTCAACGTCGACCTGACCCCCGAGTTGCACACCATCCTGCGCTGGGTGGCGCTGTTCCTGACCATTCCCATCGTGTTCTACAGCTGCGCGCCCTTCTTCAAGGGTGCGGCGCGCGACTTGCGAACGCGCCACCTGACCATGGACGTTTCGGTGTCGCTGGCCATTGGCCTAGCGTTCGGCGCCGGCATCTGGACAGCCATCACTGGCAGCGGCGAGCTTTATTTCGACACGGTGGGCATGTTCGCCCTGTTCCTGCTGACCGGCCGCTACCTGGAGCGCCGCGCCCGCGAGCGCACAGCAGCGGCCACTGCGCAGCTGGTCAACCTGCTGCCAGCCTCATGCCTGCGCCTGGACGCCATCGGGCGCAGCGAACGCATCCTGCTCAGCGAGTTACAGTGCGGCGACACCGTGCAGGTGCTGCCCGGCGCGGTCATCCCTGCCGACGGGCGCATCGTCGAGGGCCGCTCCAGCGTCGACGAATCGCTGCTGACCGGCGAGTATCTGCCGCAACCACGCCAGGTGGGTGAGCGGGTCACTGGCGGTACGCTGAACGTCGAAAGCGCGCTGAATGTGGAAGTGAAAGCCCTCGGCCATGACTCACGCTTGTCGGCCATCGTCCGCCTGCTGGAACGCGCCCAGACCGAAAAGCCGCGCCTGGCGGAAATCGCCGATCGCGCCGCGCAGTGGTTCCTGCTGTTCTCGCTACTGGCCTCGGTAGCCATCGGCCTGTGGTGGTGGCACCTGGATCCGGCACGGGCGTTCTGGATCGTGCTGGCCATGCTCGTGGCCACCTGCCCTTGTGCCCTGTCCTTGGCTACGCCAACCGCACTGACCGCTGCCACCGGAACCCTGCACAAGCTTGGCCTGCTGGTCACCCGCGGCCACGTGCTGGAAGGCCTGAACCACATCGACACGGTGATTTTCGACAAGACAGGCACACTGACCGAAGGCCGCCTGACCTTGCGCAGCATCCGCCCGCTTGGCAGCCAGGCCGTCGACCGCTGCCTGGCCCTGGCCGCGGCGCTGGAAAACCGCTCTGAACACCCCATCGCTCGCGCCTTTGGTCGCACCGCCGCGCCTGCCGATGACGTACAGACCGTACCCGGCCTGGGCCTGGAGGGGCTGGTCGACGGCCAGCGCCTGCGCATTGGTCAGGCTACCTTTGTCTGCGCCTTGAGTGGGGCGGAAATACCCGCAGTACCCGAGCCTCGCGGCCAGTGGCTGCTGCTGGGCGACCGCCAAGGGCCAATGGCCTGGTTCGGCCTGGATGACCGCCTGCGCGACGATGCCACGGCCCTGCTTGCTGCCTGCAAGGCACGCGGCTGGCACACGGTGCTGCTGTCGGGCGACAGCTCGCCGATGGTTGCCGAAGTGGCCGCGCAGCTGGGTATCGACCAGGCCATTGGCGGCCTGCGCCCGGATGACAAACTGGACCGCCTGAAGGCCCTGCAGGCTGACGGGCGCAAGGTGCTGATGCTCGGCGACGGGGTCAACGATGTACCGGTACTGGCCGCCGCCGATATCAGCATCGCCATGGGCAGCGCCACCGACCTGGCCAAGACCAGTGCCGACGCCGTCTTGCTGTCCAACCGCCTGCAAGCGCTGGTGCAGGCGTTCGAGCTGGCCCGCCGCACCCGCCGCAACATCCTCGAGAACCTGCTGTGGGCGACCCTGTATAATGGCCTGATGTTGCCATTCGCCGCGCTCGGCTGGATCACCCCGGTGTGGGCTGCCATCGGCATGTCGGTCAGCTCGCTGATCGTAGTGCTCAATGCCCTGCGCCTGACCCGCATGCCAGTGGCCTCGGGCCCGCAGCCCCACGAAGCCCCTTTACCCGGGAGGAAGTCGCCATGCCCGCCCTCTATGTCATGATCCCGGCAGCCCTGCTGCTGGTCGGCGTGGCCGTGTACATCTTCTTCTGGGCGGTAGACAGCGGCCAGTACGACGACCTTGAAGGCCCCGCCCACAGCATCCTGTTCGACGATCAGGACCCGCGCCACCAGGCGGCAGTGAAGCCTGAGGATGTCCCGGCCGACACCGACAAGGAACCACCGCCCCGTGCCTGAACTGCTTCCACTGCTGGGCTCGGCACTGGTCCTTGGCCTGCTGGGGGGCGGTCACTGCCTGGGCATGTGCGGCGGCCTGATGGGCGCCCTGACCCTGGCCATCCCCCCCGAACAACGCGGCAAGCGCCTGCGCCTGTTGCTGGCGTACAACCTGGGGCGCATTTTCAGCTATGCCTGCGCCGGCCTGTTGCTGGGCCTGGCCGGCTGGGCCGTGGCCAGCAGCCCGGCAGCGCTGGCGCTGCGGGTGGCTGCAGCGCTGCTGCTGATTGCCATGGGCCTGTACCTGGCCGGCTGGTGGAGCGGGCTGACCCGTATCGAGGCGTTGGGCCGCGGCTTGTGGCGGCATATCCAGCCGATGGCGTCGCGCCTGCTGCCGGTGTCCAGCCTGCCCCGGGCGTTGCTGCTGGGCGCCTTGTGGGGGTGGCTGCCGTGCGGTTTGGTGTACAGCACCCTGCTGTGGGCCGCCAGCCAGGGCAACGCCGGGTACAGCGCGGTCTTGATGCTCGCGTTCGGGTTGGGCACCTGGCCGGTGTTGCTGGCAACCGGGCTGGCTGCCGAACGGGTAAACGCCCTGTTGCGCCGACGCAGCGTGCGCGTGGCGGGCGGTGTGCTGGTGATGCTATTCGGTATCTGGACCCTGCCGGGCCCACACCAGCACTGGCTGATGGGGCATTGACAGGGGGCTGCTTTGCAGCCCCGATGCCCTTGATACAAATCAACACAGTTTCCTACAGACGGCCATAGACTCCGGTGCACTGCTGCTCTTTCCGGGGACTACCCTCATGCTCGACGAACTACGTTGGGATACCGACCTGATCCGCCGCTACGATCTCGCCGGGCCACGCTATACCTCTTACCCAACCGCCGTGCAACTGCACAGCGAGGTGGGTTCGTTCGACCTGCTCAACGCCCTGCGCGAGAGCCGACGGGCCGTGCGCCCGCTGTCGCTGTACGTGCATGTGCCGTTCTGCGCCAACATCTGCTACTACTGCGCCTGCAACAAGGTCATCACCAAGGACCGTGCGCGTGCCGCGCCCTACCTGCAGCGCCTGGAGCAGGAAATCCAGCTGGTCGCCTGCCACCTGGACCCTAAACAACGTGTTGAACAGCTGCATTTTGGCGGCGGCACACCGACCTTCCTCAGCCATGTGGAACTGCGCCAGCTGATGGCCACCCTGCGCCAGCACTTCCACCTGCTGGACGACGATTCCGGCGACTACGGCATCGAGATCGACCCTCGTGAGGCCGACTGGTCGACCATGGGCCTGCTTCGCGAACTGGGCTTCAACCGCGTCAGCCTTGGCGTGCAGGACCTCGACCCGGCCGTGCAGCGCGCGATCAACCGCCTGCAGAGCCTGGAGCAGACCCGCACCCTGATCGAGGCTGCGCGCACACTGCAGTTTCGTTCGGTCAACCTCGACCTGATCTACGGCCTGCCCAAGCAAACCCCGGAAGGCTTTGCCCGCACCGTCGAAGAGGTGATCCGCCTGCAGCCCGACCGCCTGTCGGTGTTCAACTACGCTCATCTTCCCGAACGTTTCATGCCGCAGCGTCGCATCGACAGCAACGATCTGCCCAACGCGGCCGCCAAGCTGGAGATGCTGCACACTACCATCGACCAACTGACCGCCGCCGGTTACCGCTACATCGGCATGGACCACTTCGCCCTGCCCGACGACGAACTGGCCATTGCCCAGGAAGAAGGCACCTTGCAGCGCAACTTCCAGGGCTATACCACCCACGGGCATTGCGACCTGATTGGCCTGGGCGTGTCGGCGATCAGTCAGATCGGCGACCTGTACTGTCAGAACAGCAGTGACCTCAACACCTACCAGGACAGCCTGTCCAACGCTCAGCTGGCCACCCAGCGCGGCTTGCTGTGCAACCACGACGACCGCATACGCCGGGCGGTGATCCAGCAACTGATCTGCCATTTCGAGCTGGATTTCGAACCCATCGAACAGGCTTTCACCCTTGATTTTCGCGGTTACTTCAACGACCTCTGGCCCGAGCTGCTGACCTTGCAGCGCGACGGCCTGATCAGCCTGGACGACAAGGGCATTCGCATCCTGCCCGCCGGCCGGCTGCTGGCGCGCTCGGTATGCATGGTGTTCGACGCCTATCTGGCGATGCACAACCGCCAGCGCTTCTCGCGAGTGATCTGAAAAACAAGGCGTTCACCGCATGGACAAGCTTCCTTGTCAGGCACACTATGAGCACACAAGGACTCCCGGCAGGCCAGCTGCCGGGGTATCGCCAGCGCGCACCATCACCGCGCACACTGGCCTACACCCTCTGTCGTGGGTTACCCTTACGACTTATGTGTGCTTTCCCACAAGGATCGATTCAAATGTCCGAGCCAGTCAAACTGCGCCCACACAACCAGGCCCATTGCAAGGATTGCAGCCTGGCCCCCCTGTGCCTGCCTCTTTCGCTGAACCTGGAAGACATGGACGCGCTGGATGAAATCGTCAAACGCGGGCGGCCGCTCAAGAAAGGCGAGTTTCTGTTCCGCCAGGGTGACAGTTTTGGCTCGGTCTATGCAGTACGTTCCGGTGCCCTGAAAACCTTCAGCCTAAGCGACAGCGGCGAAGAGCAGATCACAGGCTTTCACCTGCCCAGCGAACTGGTCGGCCTGTCGGGCATGGACACCGAGGCCTACCCGGTATCGGCCCAGGCCCAGGAAACCACTTCGGTGTGTGAGATCCCCTTCGAGCGGCTGGACGAGCTGTCGGTACAACTTCCACAGCTGCGCCGCCAGCTGATGCGGGTAATGAGCCGCGAAATCCGCGACGACCAGCAAATGATGCTGCTGCTGTCGAAAAAAACCGCCGACGAGCGCATTGCCACCTTCCTGGTCAACCTGTCGGCGCGCTTCCGCGCTCGCGGCTATTCGGCCAATCAGTTCCGCCTGAGCATGTCGCGCAACGAAATCGGCAACTACCTTGGCTTGGCGGTAGAAACCGTTTCACGGGTGTTCACCCGCTTCCAGCAGAACGGCCTGCTACGGGCCGAAGGCAAGGAAGTGCACATTCTCGACCCGATCCAGCTGTGCGCGCTGGCCGGTGGTGCTATCGAGGCCTGAGGCCACGTTTAGCGGGTATACTTGGGCATTCGTTTTCCCAGGATACCCGCAACAATGCACAGCGACGCCTTCGACCTCAAAGCCCTGATCCGCCCGGTAGTGGACTTCCCCAAACCGGGCGTGATCTTCCGCGACATCACCCCGTTATTCCAGTCGCCACGCGGGCTGCGCTACGTGGCCGACCAGTTCATCGAGCGCTATGTCGAGGCTGAATTCAGCCACATCGGCGCCATGGACGCGCGGGGCTTCCTGATCGGCTCAATCATCGCCCACCAGTTGAACAAGCCGCTGATCCTGTTCCGCAAGCAGGGCAAGCTGCCGGCCGACGTGCTGAGCGAGGGTTACCAGACCGAGTACGGCGAGGCTTTCCTGGAGGTGCATGCCGACAGCCTGTGTGAAGGCGATTCGGTGCTGATCTTCGATGACCTGATTGCGACTGGCGGTACGCTGCTGGCGGCGGCCAACCTGGTACGTCGTACCGGGGCGCAGGTGTTCGAGGCGGCGGCGATCATTGATCTGCCGGAACTGGAGGGATCGCGTCGGTTGCAGGCGGCTGGGGTGTCTACCTTCTGCCTGACCGAGTTTTCCCTCAGCGAGTATTGAGTTGGCCTTTGGGGCTGCTTTGCAGCCCATTCGCGGGTAAACCCGCTCCTACAACGCCACGCTTTAGGCGCGGGTTTACCCGCGAAGGGGCCGCCAAGCGGCCCCCATGAATCAGAGCGAAATGGGCCGGCGCCCTGCAAAGGCATGGGCCAAGGTACCGCCATCCACCATCTCCAGCTCGCCGCCCAGCGGCACACCATGGGCAATGCGAGACGCCACCAAGCCCTTTTCGCTCAGCAACTGGGCAATGTAATGCGCCGTCGCCTCCCCCTCCACCGTCGGGTTGGTCGCCAGGATTACTTCGGTGAAGGTGCCTTGCTCCTCGATCCGCGCCATCAGCTGCGGAATACCGATCGCCTCAGGCCCCAGGCCATCCAGCGGCGACAGGTGCCCCTTGAGCACGAAGTAACGGCCACGGTAGCCCGTCTGCTCCACCGCATACACATCGGTCGGCCCTTCGACCACGCACAGCTGGGTGTCGTCACGGCGTGGGTCGGCGCACTGCGGGCACAGTTCCTGCTCGGTGAGGGTGCGACACTGGCGGCAGTGCCCTACCCCTTCCATGGCCTGGGTCAAGGCCTGAGCCAGGCGCAGCCCGCCGCTACGGTCGCGCTCGAGCAGTTGCAGGGCCATGCGCTGGGCGGTTTTCTGGCCAACGCCTGGCAGGATGCGCAGGCCATCGATCAGTTGACGGATGAGGGGGCTGAAGCTCATGGGAAAGGGCCTGACAATTCAATAAGAGGCGGTTTATACCCAGCGGGGGCGGTGGCGTCAAATCACCTCGCCCATAGCAGACCGCAACTGGGTTGAAATCTCCGCAAAAAAAACCGCCGCTGTTGTCAGCGGCGGTTTTGAGTCTCGCAATGCCCTTAGAACGGCATCTTGAAGCCCGGCGGCAGTTGCATGCCGGCGGTCATGCCGCCCATCTTTTCCTGGCTGCTTTGCTCAACCTTGCGCACGGCGTCGTTCAGCGCAGCGGCAATGAGGTCCTCCAGTACTTCCTTGTCGTCTTCATCAGTCGACATCAGGCTCTGGTCGATGCTGACGCGCTTGACGTCGTGACGACCGGTCATCACCACGCTCACCAGACCGCCACCGGACTGACCGGTGACTTCGGCGTTGGCCAGTTCTTCCTGCATCTTCTGCATTTTTTCCTGCATCTGCTGGGCCTGCTTCATCAGGCCGGCCATGCCACCTTTCATCATGGGGTATACCTCGATTGGGTCATGTGATGCGGGCCGGCACCGGGCCGGCCGCATGGTTATCCGTTACTGGCCCTGACTGACCAGGGCTTCTACAGGCTCAATAGTATCCTGCCGCACCTTGGCGCCGAACAACTTGATCATCTGCTGGATCAACGGATCCTGCTCGATCGACGCGACGGCGTCCTGCTGGCGCTCGGCCCGTTTGCGCGCTGCGGCCTGAGCCGGGGTTTCCTGCTCGGGCAGGATCAGCTCGATGCGCAGGTTAAGGGTGCGCCCCAAGTGCTGGTTGAGCGCTTCATTCAGGCGCCGCTGCTGGGTGGCGTTAAACAATGCACCCTGGCCCGGGTCCAGATGCAGCAACCAGTCGTCGCCATCGGCGGCAATCAGCGTACAGTTTGCCGCGATGTTGCCTGTCATCCCGGACACAGGCAACTGTGGGAATAATTCCAGCCATTGCAGGGCCAGACCGGTGGCCGGTTTGGCTGCCGGCAAGGGTTCGGCAGCCGGTTTGGACACGTCTTCCTGAACATGTTCGGCCAACTCGTCCAGGTAGCTGAACCCTGCCGGATCGCTTTCGCCGCCGTAATAGTCTTCGTCAAGCGGCGGCTCATCGTCGCGGTCCATCCCCACGGCAGCGTAGGCAGATGGGTCGAAAGGCGGCTCGTCGTGTGCCGGGGTTGCCTGCGGGGGCGCCACCGGGGTAACAGGCTCGGGCGCCGGTACCGGGGCAGGTGCGGGCTTGGCCGCTAACGGCGCGGGTGCAACTGCAGGCTCCTCCCACGGCAGGTCGACCACTTCGGCAACAGGCTCAGGTACGGAAATGGCCTCGGCTTCGGCCTTCAGCTCACCGTCTGCCTCGGCCTCCGGTTCATGATCAGCCGTCGCGGGGGCAGGCACCTCCAGCTGCGCGGCCTGCGCTACAGGCTTCGCCGGCACAGCCGCGACAGGTGATGAAAGCTCGACCGGTGCCGTGGCTGCCACCTGCCCTGCAGGATCAGCTGTGGCCTGGCTGATCCCCGCGGGCTTTAGCACCGGCTTCGGTGCGTCGTCGGTGTCTGCCGGGCGGAACGCCAGCATACGCAGCAGCACCATCTCGAAGCCACCGCGCGGGTCCGGCGCAAGGGGCAGATCACGGCGGCCAATCAGGCCCATCTGATAATAGAACTGCACATCCTCGGCCGGCAGCGCCGAAGCCAGTGCCAATACCCGCTCGCGGTCACCCTGGCCGTTGTCGACCGCTTCGGGCAGCGCCTGGGCAATGGCCACACGGTGCAGCACATTAAGCATTTCGGCCAGAACACCCGACCAGTCCGGCCCTTGCTCGGCCAGGTTACGCACGGCCTCCAGCAAAGCCCTGGCATCGCCTTCGAGCAGAGCCTGCAAGACCCCATAAACCTGGCCATGGTCGAGGCTACCCAACATGGCACGCACATCGGCGGCCAGCACCTTGCCTTCACCAAAGGCGATGGCCTGGTCGGTCAGGCTCATGGCATCACGCATGGAACCATCGGCTGCACGGCCGAGCAGCCACAGGGCATCTTCCTCGAACGGCACGTTCTCGGCGGCCAGTACGTGGCTGAGATGCTCCACCACCCGCTCCGGGCTCATGTTCTTCAACGAGAACTGCAGGCAGCGCGACAGGATGGTAGCCGGCAGCTTCTGCGGGTCGGTGGTGGCGAGGATGAACTTGACGTAGGGCGGCGGCTCTTCCAGCGTCTTGAGCAAGGCGTTGAAGGAGTGGGTCGAGAGCATGTGCACTTCGTCGATCAGGTAGACCTTGAAGCGCCCACGGCTGGGGGCGTACTGCACGTTATCGAGCAGTTCACGAGTGTCCTCGACCTTGGTGCGGCTGGCGGCGTCGATCTCGATCAGGTCGACGAAACGGCCCTCGTCGATTTCACGGCACACCGAACAGGTGCCACAGGGCGTGGAGGTGATGCCGGTTTCACAGTTCAGGCATTTGGCGATAATACGGGCAATGGTCGTCTTGCCCACGCCGCGGGTACCGGTGAACAGGTAGGCATGGTGCAGGCGCTGGTTGTCCAAGGCATTGATCAAGGCCTTGAGCACATGGGTCTGGCCGACCATTTCGCGGAACGAGCGCGGACGCCATTTTCGTGCAAGAACCTGATAACTCATCGAAAAACCATCGTAGCCTGACCGAGCGGAAGATCGCTAATGCTAGCGGAGCGGGGGCAAAATTGCACCCTGCGCAACTCGTCTAAGCTTGGAATGGCGCATTGTCCAGGGAGGATTGCCTTTGCGAAGACTGCTGGCCCTGTTACTGCTGTGGTCTACCCACAGCCTGGCTGAGCAGCCGGTGCTGCGCTTTTCCGTAGCCGAGAGCTGGAGCATGCCGCTGGTAAGCATCGAAGGTGATCAGCCAGTGGAGGGATTGCTTTACGATCTGATGCAAGCGGTTGCCAGGCAAGTGGGCGCTCGCCCCGAGTTTCACGTCATGGCCCGCCTGCGCCTGGAGGAGGCCATGAGCAGCGGCGATATTGATGTCCGTTGCTACGTCAGCACCCAGTGGCTCAACGACCGTCCAAGGGATTTTGTGTGGAGCATCCCGCTGATTCATCAGCGCGATGTGCTGGTTGGCCGCGTGAGCGACAGCACCCCGACGCCCCCGGAGCGACTGCCACCCCAGACGATCGGCACGGTGCTGGGCTACACCTATTCAACCCTGCAACCGCTGCTGGACCACGGCCAGTTGCACCGCGAGGACAGCCGCAACCAGTTGCTGGTGCTGCAAAAGCTGCAGGCCGGCCGGTATCGCCATGCGGTGAGCAACCAGTTGTCGTTGCAGTGGTTCAACCAGGGGTTGCCAGCGCAGGAGCAATTGCAAGCGCTGGCGGTGCTGGACGAACAGGATTTGGGGTGCATGGTGCGCAACGATCCGACGATACCGACACAAGAGCTGTTGCGGGCGTTGGTAAAAATGAAGCAGTCGGGGGAGATCGAACGGATTTTGCAGCGGTATGGAGGGACGGGCGACACGGATACTATGTCTGTGGCCCGGCCGGAAATGCCCAGCAAAATGTCGGCACAGAGCCCGCGCAACTAACGGCCCTGCTCATTTTGAACGCTTGCTCCCCGCAGCATCAGGTAGTGAGAAATATTCATCAACGCGAACTCCATCGGCACGATGCCTTCAGCAGTTGTCACGACCATAGTTGGCGCAAACCCGCACTCAAGAACAACCCCACACCAAACACAAAATGCGTGGCCAGGCTCTTCAGGCAGTTACGCGCAGGTGTCGGCGTCCTGGACGCAAAGAACCCGGCCCCCATCGCTGGCTGCATGAGGCAAAACGGCGCCACGACTGTACCTACACCCACAGCGACTGCAGGTAAAAGAGTAGGCGATCGCAACCAGCCCTCCCCGACGATCACAACCAGCAGCATCGCGAAAAGCACACCAATGGCGTAATGAATCACCCATCCCCACGCCAACTCATTTCGCACCGGTTCCGCTTTGGCAATCGCTTGGTGCGAAACACGCCCGCCCAGCAGATGTCCCGCCCAACGCCCGACCATGGCGAAGTTCAGTGTGGCAACACCCAAGCGCCTCAGCAGCAGCCCCCACAGGTCCATCACTACAGTGGCACCGATGCCAATCGGCATTGCAGCTAAAAACATCGCAGTAAACGTCATTGAACAAGCCCTCGATGATTGACGGTCATTACCCATGCCGCGCAGCATAGAAGTTGAAGTCAACTTCAAGTCAAGGGCCCGAGATGGACATTGCCGACGTCGCCAAACGCACAGGCGTACCCGCATCGACACTGCGTTACTACGAGAAGAAAGGCTTGCTCAAGTCCCTGGCCGGGCACGGCCAGCGTCGGCAGTTCGCCGCCGACGTGGCGGACCGGCTGGCATTGATTGCCCTAGGGCAGGCTGCAGGGTTTTCCCTGGATGAAGTGGGCGCGATGCTGGTGGACCTACAGGTTGATCGGCAAATGCTGATAGCCAAAGCAGACGAAATCGATACACGTATCAAGCGCTTGCAAGCAATGAGCAAGGGGCTACGGCATGCAGCGCAGTGCCCGGAGGACGATCACCTGGCCTGCCCGAAATTTCAGCGTTTGATGAAGCTGTCAGCCGCAGGGGTGTTGGGGGAAACGCCCCTACACCAGCGCGGGCCTGGAAAAACGCGAAGCCAGCCATCTCGTCGTACTTAGCCCTACAACCAACAGCGTAACGCCTTCAATGCTTAACATCATCGCGTTGATGCCTAGCTGCGTGATCAACTGGCTGGCTACGTAGGGGAACCCGAACACCCCGATGAAATACGACAGGCTAAACAGCAGCAGCGCTTGCGCAGTAAGGCCCACCGGCGCCTCGTTGGCAGCCAACCCGTTAATCACGGAGTAGTTCAAGCCATAACCGACGCCCAGCAGCATGGCCATCGCCAGATAGCGTTCGGCGCTGTGCACCCATTGATCAAAACCCATTACGGCAGTGGCCATGATCAAGGTTAGAACCCACGAGGTCGCAAGCGGCGGTTGCTTCACAACCCAGCCGGCCAGCAAGAGCCTGCAGGCAATCGCAGCCCCCATGAAACCAATGAAGAAGATTGAGTAATCAAGCCCAAGGCGGTCGGCATAGCTGGTCTGGAAACTGCCCATGGTGCCGAAAATCGCCCCACCCAGCCCCACCATCAGGATCGACAAGCCTGATCGCGAACGCATCACTTTGAGGGCGGACGCCAAACCAATCTGCACCTTCTCGGCCGGTCGCTGCCACCGCGAAGTCGAACCGAGCCAAGCAAAGTAAGCCCCCGCCAACCCAGCAGCACACGCTGCCACCCAAAAAGCGAGCTGGGTAGGTAGACCCACGAAGGCCGCGAACTTGCCCAGTAACGGCCCGGTTCCTATACCCGTCAACATGCTGCCGGAGAGCAATGCAAAACAGTGCGTGCGGCGTGATGGCTCGACCATTTGAGCAACCATGATCGGCCCTACCGTGTAGAAGAGCCCCCAGCCGACTCCGAGCATCAAGCCACACGCCAACAACGCGCCGCCCAGACCGGGCACCACGGCAAAACCTACTGACGCCACGACTAGGCAGAACGCCCCGGCAGCGATGGCGCGAGCGGCACCAACGCGCTGCAACAGGTGCCCCGAGCTAACCACAGACAGCAGCGTACTTAGCATCGCGACTGCAAATACCTGCCCAGCATCGCTCGCAGTTCCACCCAGCGTTTGCACCCACATCGAGAGCAAAAACGTCGTGCCGTAGCTGATGGACAGTAGGAAACAGGCAATGCAGAACACGGTAAACTGCTGAAACCGTGGCGGGGATGCAGAAGGCTTCATGTAAGCAGTCCTTGCTGAAAGGGACTGCTTTGTATCACGGCAATGCACCGGCGAAGGCATGCATTTGCTGACGTTTAGATCGTCACTTCAGTACCTGAACGACCGCGCCCTTTGACGCCACTCATCGCGGCTCAGCTCCCAGATCTCTTTGAGCACAGCGCCACAGACGAAATGCACCGCGCTTTGGCACATTGACTAAGGCATTTTTTGAGCGAGAGTTCCTTGAGCGTTCAAGGATTACAGAAATGGAGGCAGCCCCACCAGCCACACCCCGGCACTCGATGTTCCCGCTATGGCTGCTCCCTTCCGGGCCTGACCAGGTTGACGGGTAATCAATGCGGGGGGACCGATGGGGCCACCACTACATGCCTCGCTGAGCAGCGAGTGGCGCCATTGTACCGGTCTTTGAGGCAGATACAACCACTGCGGCAGAAAAAGTCATCATTTCTCAATGACTTGTCAGAATAGAGAAGGCCTGGGCGGGCCTCTTCGCGGGTAAACCCGCTCCTACGGACGACCGAGCAGGGGGGCGCGGAAGCCTAGACCGCTATGCCCTGTTCGGCCAGGAAGGTGACGAAGGCATCTTCGTCCAACACCTTCACCCCCAGTTCGGCGGCCTTGGCGAGCTTCGACCCAGCCCCCGGGCCTGCCACCACGCAGTGGGTCTTGCCAGACACCGAGCCCGCTACCTTGGCCCCCAGGCTTTCCAGCTTGTCCTTGGCAATGTCCCGGCTCATGCGCTCCAGCGTACCGGTCAGCACCCAGGTCTGGCCGGCCAGCGGCAAGCCTTCAGCCACCTTCTTCTCGCTGCTCCAGTGCATGCCAAACGCCAGCAGCTGCGCTTCGATGTCCCGGGCCAGTTTCTGGTTTGCTTCATCCTTGAAGAACTCACGCACTGCGTCGGCCTGCTTGGCCGCCAGGGCCTGGCGCAGGTCAATGCCGTCGGCGGCGATGATCTTGTCCAGGCTGTCGAGCTTGGCCACCAGCTTCTCGGCGCCGGTCGGGCCGACGGAGGCTATGTCGAGTTTGGCGATCATCCCGGCCAGGGTGGTGCTGGCGGCGAACTCGGCAGCCAGTTCGCCTTCGTCCTGCAACTGCATACCGCTGTCGAGCAGCTGCTGGATAACCTTCTGGTTGTGCTCGTCTTCAAAGAAGTTGTGGATCTCGTAGGCAACCTCCAGGCCGATGTCCGGCAGGTAGGTGAGCACCTGCGGCAGCGCCTGCTGCACGCGGGCCAGGCTACCCAGCGAGCGGGCCAGCACCTTGGCGGTCTCTTCGCCGACATCAGGAATGCCCAGGGCGTAGATGAAACGCGCCAGGCTTGGGCGTTTGCTGGCTTCAATGGCCTCGAGCAACTTCTTGCTGGACACCTCGGCGAAGCCCTCGAGGCCGACGATCTGCTCGAACTGCAGCTTGTACAGGTCAGCCGGCGAGCCGATCAGGCCTTCATCCACCAACTGCTCGACGCTCTTCTCACCCAGGCCGTCGATGTCCATGGCACGGCGCGACACATAATGAATGATCGCCTGCTTGAGCTGGGCGCCACAGGCCAGGCGGCCGACACAGCGGTACACCGCACCTTCGCTGGTGGTTTCCTTGCCTTTGCTGCGTTTTACCAGCCGGGTGCGCTCGACCTGCGAGCCACAGACCGGGCACTCGCTGGGCACTTCGACCGGGCGGGCGTCTTGCGGACGACGCTCCAACACCACCTGCATCACCTGCGGGATCACATCACCGGCACGGCGAATGATCACCGTGTCGCCGATGCGCAGGCCCAGGCGGGCGATTTCATCCATGTTGTGCAGGGTGGCGTTGGACACGGTCACACCGGCCACCTTGACCGGCTTCAGCCGCGCCACAGGCGTTACGGCACCGGTACGGCCAACCTGGAACTCAACGTCCAGCACCTCGGTCAGCTCTTCCATGGCCGGGAACTTGTGGGCAATCGCCCAGCGCGGCTCTCGGGCGCGGAAGCCCAGCTCACGCTGGGCGGCCAGGCTGTTGACCTTGAACACTACACCGTCGATCTCATACGGCAGGCTGTTACGCCGCTCGCCAATATCGCGGTAGTAAGCCAGGCATTCTTCGATTCCCGCCGCATGCTTGAGCTCGCGGCTGATCGGCAGGCCCCAGGCCTTGAGTTGCTCGAGGATGCCGATGTGGCTGTCGCCGATAGTCTCGGACACCTGGCCGACGCCATAACAGCAGAACTCCAGCGGACGGCTGGCGGTAATTTTCGAATCCAGCTGGCGCAGGCTGCCAGCGGCAGCGTTGCGCGGGTTGGCGAAGGTCTTGCCACCGGCTTCGGCCTGGGCGGCATTGAGCCGGTCGAAACCGGCCTTGCTCATGTACACCTCGCCGCGCACCTCCAGCACTGCTGGCCAGCCCTTACCCTGCAACTTGAGCGGGATATTGCGCACGGTGCGTACGTTGGCGCTGATGTCTTCGCCCGTGGTGCCGTCGCCGCGGGTGGCGCCCTGCACCAGCTGTCCGTCGCGGTACAGCAGGCTCACGGCCAGGCCATCGAGCTTGGGTTCGCAGCTGTAGTCGACCGCGCCAGGCTGGTCGAGGCCGTCAACCACACGGCGACCGAACTCGCGCAGGTCGGCTTCTTCAAAGGCGTTGCCCAGGCTGAGCATGGGCACTTCGTGGCGCACCTGGCTGAACGCCGCCAGGGCAGCGCCGCCAACGCGCTGGGTAGGCGAGTCAGGGGTTACCAGATGCGGGTGTTCGGCTTCCAGCGCCTTGAGCTCGTTGAACAGGCGGTCGTATTCGGCATCGGGCACGCTGGGCTCGTCGAGCACGTAGTAGCGATAGTTATGCTGATCGAGCTCGGCACGCAGTTCGTGGATACGGGTTTCGGCGGTCATGGGGCTTGTCTTCTCTTGCAAAGCAAAAGAGCAGCTTGGGGTGGTGCGTGGGGTTCTAGGGAGTCGTTGCCTGTGCCGGCCTCTTCGCGGGTAAACCCGCTCCCACGAGGGCATCATGCCTTTGTAGGAGCGGGTTTACCCGCGAAGAGGCCGGCACAGGTACAACACCCGAGCCGGCCAGCACGCCCTCAGGCTGCTCTTTCGTCTGGATCTGTCAGCGCTTCTGGGTCAGCGCACGGCGCTCGAACTCGACGATACGCTGGCGGTAGTGCTCGATGGTCTGGGCGGTCAGCACGCTGCGCTGGTCATCCTTGAGCTCACCGTTCAGTTCGTGGGCCAGCTTGCGTGCCGCGGCAACCATCACATCGAATGCCTGCTTCGGATGACGTGGGCCCGGCAGGCCAAGGAAGAAGCTCACAGCGCGGGTGCTGAAGTGGTCGATGTCGTCCAGGTCGAACACGCCAGGCTTGACTGCGTTGGCCATCGAGAACAGCACCTCGCCGTGACCGGCCATGCTCTCGTGACGGTGGAAAATGTCCATTTCACCGAAGCGCAAGCCGCTTTCCAGGATGTTCTGCAGCAACGCCGGGCCCTTGAAACCACCCTCGTCGCGGGAGATCACGCTGATGACCAGCACCTCTTCGGCGGGTGGCAACTCCTTGACGCTGCTGCTGGCAGGCGCTGCGCCGCTGCTACGGTTGGTGTCGGCGGCAAAGTCGTCATCGCTGTCGGTAAACAGGTCAGGCTCGCGCGGGTCCGCGCTCAGGTTCAGGTCACCCTGCTGCACATCGGCAACCGCACTGGCGCGCTTGCCGCGCTTGCTGGCCTTGACCGGCTTGGGCTCACGATCACGATCACGCGCAGACGCGCTGAGCGACGGCAGGTCGCTTTCGTCCAGCTCAGGCTCCTTGTGGGTATCGAGCACTCGCGACGGGCCGAGCACCTCGGCACCGCCACCCTCTTCGTCGGGCAGGTTGGAATAACTGCGATCCAGACGGAATTTCAACTTGCCTTTCCCGCCGCGCATGCGGCGCCAGCCGTCGAAAAGAATCCCGGCGATAACAATGATGCCGATGAGGATCAGCCACTCGCGCAGACCGATTTCCATGTAATCCCGTGCCTCTATAAAAATATGCTTGAAAACAAAGGGTTCAAAGCCCTTTAACACGTGGCGCCAACTCTATGTTCTGACAGGCGTTTTACCCACGCAAAAAACGAGTGACATTAAGCTAGCACGACCAAAGACAACTTTACACCGTCTGTCGCACACGGCGGGGGCATTTCGCTGCAGAATGTGCCCCTAACGTCGTGCATCAAGCGTCGACCATGGCCATGGCCGCCTCCACATCAACTGCAACAAGGCGTGAACAACCCGGCTCATGCATGGTTACCCCCATCAATTGGTCCGCCATCTCCATGGCAATCTTGTTATGGGTGATGTAGATGAACTGCACGCTCTCACTCATTTCCTTGACCAGACGCGCGTAGCGCCCGACGTTGGCATCGTCCAGCGGCGCATCGACCTCGTCGAGCATGCAGAACGGTGCGGGGTTCAACTTGAAGATGGCAAACACCAGCGCCAACGCGGTCAGTGCCTTCTCGCCGCCGGACAGCAGATGGATGGTGCTGTTCTTCTTGCCCGGTGGTCGCGCCATGATCGTCACCCCTGTATCGAGTAGATCTTCGCCCGTCAGTTCCAGATAAGCGCTGCCACCACCGAAAACTTTTGGGAAAAGTGCCTGTAATCCGGCATTTATCTGATCAAAGGTATCCTTGAAGCGGTTGCGGGTTTCCTTGTCGATCTTGCGGATGACGTTTTCGAGGGTCTCCAGCGCTTCGACAAGGTCGGCGTCCTGGGCGTCCAGGTAGCGCTTGCGCTCGGACTGCTGCTCGTATTCTTCGATGGCCGCCAGGTTGATCGCCCCCAGGCGCTGGATGCGCGCTTCAAGCTGTTCCAGTTCCTGTACGGTACCCTGCTCGCTGGCCTCGGCTTCCAGGGTGGCGAGCACGCCTTGCAAGTCATAGCCGTCGCCCAGCAACTGCTCTTGCAGGGTCTTGCGCCGCACATCCAGGCCTTGGCACTCCAGGCGCAGCTGCTCCAGTTGGCCACGCAGCAGTTGGGCCTGCTGCTCAGCCTGGGTGCGACGTTTTTCGGCATCGCGCAGTTCGCGGTCGGCTTCATCCATGTGCAGGCGCGCCAGGCGCATTTCCTCGTCGACGCTCATGCGCCGCTCCAGCAGCTCCTCAAGCTTAAGGCGCAGTTCTTCCTGCGGGGCTTCACCTTCCTCCAGGTTCAGGCTCAGTTGTTCCTGGCGCTCGGTCAGGCGCGCAGCTTGCAGTTCCAGGCGTTCCAGCGCCTGGCGGGTAGAGTCGTGCTGGGCACGCAACGACCCCAGGCGCACCGCCAGCTGGTGAGCGTGGTCCTTGTGCTGGCGAGCCTCCTGACGCGCCCGGTCAAGGCTTTCGCGCAGGGTATCGCGGCGGGCCATCAACTGTTCACGCTGCTCGGTGTCCTGGGCCATGAGCTCCAAAGCCTCTTGCAGCAGAAGGCGTGCTTCGCCCAGTTGCTCGTATTCCAGGGCGCGCTGCTCTTCCAGCTCGTTTAGCTCTTCCTGCAGGCGGCGGCGGCGCAGCTCGACCTGCTCGGCGCGCGCGCGGCTGGCCGAAAGACTGGCCTTCAGCTCGCCGTGCAGGCGGTTTGCATCCTGGGTGCGCCGGCGCAACTGTTCGCGCTGCTCTTCCAGGTCCAGTTGCTGCTCGCGCAGGGCCTGCAACTGTTGATCGAGCTGTTCCAGCGCCGCTTCCTGTTCCAGTTGTTCCTGGCCCAGGCGTTCGATTTCCTGGCCACGCGCCAGCACGCCGCCTTCGGCCTCGCCACCTCGGCGTACCCGCAGGAAGTGCCGGCCGACCCAGTAGCCATCGCGACTGACCAGGCTCTGCCCTTCGCCGAGCGCCCCACGCAGCTCCAGTGCCTGGCCCAGGTCTTCCACAGGCCTGACCTGGCCCAGCCAGGGCGCCAGGTCGATACGGCCCTCGACCTTCTCCAGCAAGCTGCCGGGCACCGTCGCCCCCGCACCGACGGCCAGCAGCAAGCGCAGCTCACCCTGTTCCAGGCCCGCAAAATCCAGGTGGTTGAAATCGTCCACCAGCACAGCCTGCAGATCGGCGCCAAGCACCGTCTCTACCGCCAGCTCCCAACCCGGCTCCACCCGCAAGCCTTCGGCCAACCGCGGCTGTTGCTCAAGCCCTTGGCCGTGCAGCCATTGCGCAGCACCTGCGCCCGGCTCCAGGGCGGCCTGCTGCAAGGCTTCAAGCGAGGCCAGGCGCCCGCCCAGGCGCTGCAGGTCGCCCTGTGCCTGCTGTTGCGCCCGGGTGGCCTGCTGCAGTTGCTCGCGCGCGCTTTCCAGGCGCTCGATCACCTGCCCTTCAGAGAGCTGCAGTTCTTCCAGCAACATTTCGCTGCTGGCCAATTGCTCGGCCAGTTCTAACATGGCGGCATCCTGCGGGTCGCTGCCCAGTTGCTCGCGCTCCTCGACCAACTTGCGTTGGCGCTCGGCCTGGCGTTCCAGGCTGGTTTCCAGCTGCTGCAGGCGCGCCTGTTGCACTTCGGCCTGGCGACGCGGTTCGGCGGAGCGGCTGTTGAAGCTGTCCCACTGCTCCTGCCAGCCGTGCATGCCCAGCTCGGCCTCTTCAAGCGCGGCAGCGGCTTGCTCGGCAGCAGCCAGGGTCATTTCCTGCTCGGGTTCGAGCATGACCAGCTCTTCGCCCAGGGTCGCCAGCAAGGTGCGGTCGTGCCCCAGGTGCGATTCGGTTTCCAGGCGTGTGCGCTCGGCTTCCTTGAAGTCTTCCTGCAGCTGCCGCAGGCGCTGTTGGCCGTGCTGAATGCTCTGCTCGACCCGGGCGATGTCACCGGCAACCGAGTAGAAACGGCCCTGCACCTGGTTGAAGCGTTCGGACAGTTCGTGATGACCGTCGCGCAGGCGCTCGATGCTGGCATCGGCATTGCGCTGTTCGGCCACCAGCGCCTCGTGTGAAACGCCCTGATCGCCGATCACCGATTCGCGCTGCCGTACCTGTTCGTCCAGGTCTCGCCAGCGCAAGGCAGACAGGCGCGCCTTCATCTGGCGTTCCTGAGCCTTGTACTCACGGTACTTCTCGGCTGCCTGAGCCTGGCGATGCAGGCGCTCCAGCTGGCGCTCGAGCTCTTCGCGAAGGTCGGTCAGGCGCGCCAGGTTTTCCTGGGTGCGGCGGATGCGGCTCTCGGTTTCGCGGCGGCGCTCCTTGTATTTGGAAATGCCAGCCGCTTCCTCGATGAAGTTGCGCAGCTCCTCGGGCTTGGCCTCGATCAGCTTGGAGATCATGCCCTGCTCGATGATCGAGTAGCTGCGCGGCCCCAGCCCCGTGCCGAGGAAGATATCGGTGATGTCACGCCGGCGGCACTTGGTACCATTGAGGTAATAGCTGTTCTGCCCGTCGCGGGTAACCTTGCGGCGGATCGAGATCTCGGCGTAGGCGGCATACTCGCCGACCAGGGTGGTTTCGCTGTTGTCGAACACCAGTTCGATACTGGCCTGGCTGACCGGCTTGCGGCCACTGGAGCCGTTGAAGATGACGTCGGTCATCGACTCGCCGCGCAGGTTTTTCGCCGAACTTTCGCCCATTACCCAACGCACCGCGTCAATGATGTTGGATTTGCCGCAGCCATTGGGGCCGACCACGGCCGCCATGTTGCTGGGGAAGTTGACCGTGGTCGGGTCGACGAACGACTTGAACCCGGCCAGGCGAATGCACTTCAGGCGCATCGGTCAGCCTCTGGCCAGTGCCGCCAGCACCAGTTCGCAGCTGCGCTGGCCATAGGCGGTGAGCACCTCGCGAATGCGCGGCAGGTCACGGGAGACCACGGCTTCGAGCAGGCGGGCGAACAGGTCGAGATAGTCGATCATGTTGGCCTGGCGCTGGTCCAGCGACAGGTAGTAGGCACGGCTCATGGCCGGCTGGAGGTTTTCCACGGTTTCCTGCAGGAACGGGTTGTCGGCGAACGGATAGGCCGCACGCATGACCGCAAAACTGTCGGCGACGAAGGTCTTGATGTCGAGCTGGTCATGGGCACGTTGCAGCCGCTGCTGGATCTCCAGAAACGGGCGCAGGTCGGCTTCGGTGCGCCATTTTTGCGCAACCGCGTTGCCCAGCAGGATGTAGAACTCGCCCATCAGCGAACACAGGCTGCGAACGCTGCGTTCGTCCAGTTCGGTGACATGGGCACCACGTCGCGGCAGGATCGCCACCAGATGGCGGCGTTCGAGGATCAGCAGTGCTTCGCGCACCGAACCGCGGCTGACGTTGAGCGCCTGGGTAACCTTCTGCTCCTGGATACGTTCGCCTGGCGCCAGCTCGCCGCGGATGATGCGTTCGGCCAGGTAATCGGCAATCTGCTCGGAGAGGCTGTCCGGGGCCTTGAACGTCATGGTTTTCCTTCAAAATCATTGAACTGGGCACAAGGGGCGAATTGTAGCGTATTTGGGCGGTAATCGCGCAGAGGGGCCAGGGGGTTTATTTGACCTGTCAGAGAGCCGCGTGCCCGGCGCGATCTATGCTTGGAATAGAGGCAGTGAATTCGGCTGGGAATGGACATGCGTATTTTCTTGACCTTTGAGTCAGAAAAATATTGACCTGCTGGACAGGTCTTGCTTAGAGTCCGCCCAACAACAATAAAACCATTGCGAGGCCTTCCCCGTGATCCAGTTTCTCGTCAACCAGGAGCTGCGTAGTGAGCACGCCCTGGACCCAAACATGACGGTGCTGCAGTACCTGCGCGAGCACCTGGGCAAAACCGGCACCAAGGAGGGCTGCGCCAGCGGAGACTGCGGCGCTTGCACCGTGGTGGTCGGCGAACTGATTCAGGACGACCTGGGTAACGACAGCCTGCGCTACCGCAGCCTTAACGCGTGCCTGACCTTCGTCTCGTCGCTGCATGGCAAGCAACTGATCAGCGTCGAGGGCCTTAAACAACAGGGTCAATTGCACAGCGTTCAACAAGCGATGGCAGACTGCCACGGCTCGCAATGCGGCTTCTGCACGCCCGGCTTCGTCATGTCACTGTTTGCCCTGCAAAAAAACAGCAGCGGCCCCGACCTGCACCAGGCCCAGGAAGCCCTGGCTGGCAACCTGTGCCGCTGCACCGGTTACCGGCCGATCCTCGACGCCGCCGAGCAGAGCTGCCGCCAGCCCTGCCGCGACCAGTTCGATACCCAGCAGGCGCAAACCATCAGCCGCCTCAAAGCCATTGCCCCGACCCAGACCGGCGAGCTGAACAGCGGCGACAAGCGCTGCCTGGTGCCACTGACCGTTTCCGACCTGGCCGACCTGTACAGCTCCCACCCTGAAGCGCGCCTGCTCGCCGGTGGTACCGACCTGGCGCTGGAAGTTACCCAGTTCCACAAGACCTTGCCGGTGATGATCTACGTCGGCCACGTGGCCGAGCTCAAGCGCATCGAGAAAACCGCCAGCCACCTGGAAATCGGCGCCGCCACCCCGCTCACCGACTGCTATGGCGCGCTTAACGAGGAATACCCCGACTTCGGCGCCCTGCTGCACCGCTTTGCCTCGCTGCAGATCCGCAACCAGGGCACCCTTGGCGGCAACATCGGCAACGCCTCGCCAATCGGCGACTCGCCCCCCCTGCTGATCGCCCTGGACGCGCAGGTGGTGCTGCGCCAGGGTGGACGCCAACGGGTGATGCCGCTGGAAGACTACTTCATCGACTACCGCATCACGGCTCGCCAGGACAGCGAGTTCATCGAAAAGATCATCGTGCCGCGCGCCTCCGCTGACTGGGCGTTCCGCGCCTATAAAGTGTCCAAGCGCCTGGACGACGACATTTCCGCCGTGTGCGCAGCCTTCAACCTGAGCATCGAAGACGGTGTGGTCAGCGGTGTGCGTATCGCCTTCGGCGGCATGGCGGCGATTCCCAAGCGCGCCCGTGCCTGCGAGGCAGCGCTGCGCGGCAAGCCCTGGAACCAGGCCGCCGTCGAGCGTGCCTGCCAGGCCTTGGCCGAAGACTTCACCCCGCTAAGTGACTTCCGCGCCAGCAAGGAATACCGCCTGCTGACCGCGCAGAACCTGCTGCGCAAGTACTTCATCGAACAGCAAACGCCGCACATCGAAACCCGGGTGACCGCTTATGTCTAACCATCACGTAGCCAAGAGCCAGGCCGAGATGGCCGAACTGTTCAGCCAGGATCTGACCACCGGGGTCGGCCGCAGCGTCAAGCACGACAGCGCCGACAAGCATGTGTCGGGGGAGGCGCTGTACATTGACGATCGCCTGGAATTCCCCAACCAGTTGCATGTGTATGCACGCACCGCCGACCGCGCCCATGCGCGCATCCTGCGCATCGACACCACGCCGTGCTATGCCTTCGAGGGTGTGCGTATCGCCATCACTCACGAAGACATCCCCGGCCTGAAAGACATCGGCCCGGTGGTGGCCGGCGACCCTCTGCTGGCCATCGACAAGGTCGAGTTCTTCGGCCAGCCGGTGCTTGCCGTTGCAGCCCGGGACCTTGAAACCGCACGCCGCGCAGCCATGGCTGCCGTCATCGAATACGAAGACCTGGAACCGGTGCTGGACGTGGTCGAGGCGCTGCGCAAGAAGCACTTCGTGCTCGATAGCCACACCCACCAGCGCGGCGATTCGGCTGCCGCCCTGGCCAGTGCCCCGCACCGCATTCAGGGCACCTTGCACATCGGCGGCCAGGAGCACTTCTACCTGGAAACGCAGATTTCCTCGGTCATGCCCACCGAAGACGGCGGCATGGTCGTCTTCTGCTCCACGCAGAACCCCACCGAAGTGCAGAAACTTGTCGCCGAAGTGCTCGACGTGCCGATGAACAAAGTGGTACTGGACATGCGCCGCATGGGCGGCGGTTTTGGCGGCAAGGAAACCCAGGCTGCCAGCCCCGCCTGCTTGTGCGCGGTAATTGCGCGCCTGACCGGCCAGCCA
This sequence comes from Pseudomonas sp. JR33AA, assembly GCF_021378985.1. Classification (NCBI taxonomy): domain Bacteria; kingdom Pseudomonadati; phylum Pseudomonadota; class Gammaproteobacteria; order Pseudomonadales; family Pseudomonadaceae; genus Pseudomonas; species Pseudomonas sp. JR33AA. The sequence continues at coordinate 37,950 of NZ_JAJSAW010000018.1, read as the reverse complement.
ACCAAGATGCGCCTGCCGCGGGTCGAAGACATGACCATGACCGGCAAGCGCCACCCGTTCTACGTCGAGTATGACGTGGGCTTCGACGACAACGGCCGGCTGCACGGTATCAATTTCGACCTGGCCGGCAATTGCGGCTATTCGCCCGACCTGTCCGGTTCGATCGTCGACCGTGCCATGTTCCACTCCGACAACGCTTACTACCTGGGCGATGCCACCGTCCACGGCCACCGCTGCAAGACCAACACCGCCTCCAACACCGCCTACCGCGGCTTTGGCGGCCCACAGGGTATGGTCGCCATCGAGCAGGTCATGGACCATATCGCCCGTCATCTGGGCCGCGATCCGCTGGCCGTGCGCAAGGCCAACTACTACGGCAAGACCGAACGCAACATCACCCACTACTACCAGACCGTCGAGCACAACATGCTCGAAGAGATGACCGCCGAGCTTGAGGCCAGCAGCGACTACGCCGAGCGACGCGAGTCGATCCGCCGCTTCAACGCCAACAGCCCGATCCTGAAGAAAGGCCTGGCACTGACGCCGGTCAAGTTCGGCATTTCGTTCACCGCCACCTTCCTCAACCAGGCCGGCGCACTGATCCATATCTACACCGACGGCAGCATTCACCTGAACCACGGCGGCACCGAAATGGGCCAGGGCCTGAACACCAAGGTGGCTCAGGTGGTGGCGCAGATCTTCCAGGTGGATTTCAGCCGCATCCAGATCACCGCCACCAACACCGACAAGGTGCCTAACACTTCGCCTACGGCTGCTTCCAGCGGCGCCGACCTGAACGGCAAGGCGGCGCAGAACGCGGCAGAAATCCTCAAGCGCCGCCTGACCGAGTTTGCCGCACGGCACTATCAGGTGACCGAGGAAGACGTCGAGTTCCGTAACGGCCATGTGCGCGTGCGCGACCAGATCGTCAGCTTCGAGCAACTGGTGCAGCAGGCTTACTTCGCTCAGGTGTCGCTGTCCAGCACCGGGTTCTACCGCACGCCGAAAATCTTCTACGACCGCAACCAGGCCCGCGGCCGGCCGTTCTACTACTTCGCCTTTGGCGCTGCCTGCGTGGAAGTGATCGTCGATACGTTGACTGGCGAATACAAGATGTTGCGCGCCGACATCCTGCACGACGTGGGCGATTCGCTGAACCCTGCGATCGACATCGGCCAAGTGGAAGGCGGTTTCATCCAGGGCATGGGCTGGCTGACTACCGAAGAACTGGTGTGGAACGCCAAAGGCAAGCTGATGACCAACGGCCCGGCCAGCTACAAGATCCCGGCCGTGGCCGACATGCCACTGGACTTGCGGGTGAAGCTGGTGGAAAACCGCAAGAACCCGGAAGACACCGTGTTCCACTCCAAGGCCGTGGGCGAGCCGCCGTTCATGCTCGGCATTGCTGCCTGGTGTGCAATCAAGGATGCCGTGGCCAGCCTCGCCAACTACCGCCTGCAGCCGCAGGTGGACGCGCCGGCAACGCCGGAGCGGGTGCTGTGGGGCTGTGAGCAGATGCGCAAGGCGATGGCTGAAACACAGTCGAACGAACTGGAACTGGAAACCATCATCCACTGACAACGCAGGGCCCTTGTAGGAGCGGGTTTACCCGCGAATGCGATAGTGGCTTTACCGCCGCATTCGCGGGTAAACCCGCTCCTACAAGGGTCGGCAGCATGGCTTAGAGAGGTTGCATCATGCACCAATGGATCAACGCCCTCGCCGACCACCAGTCCCGTGGCGAAGCTTGCGTGCTGGTGACCATCATCGAGGAACGCGGCTCGACACCGCGCAATGCCGGCTCAAAGATGGTGGTCAGCGCCAGCGGCCTGTTCGACACCATCGGCGGCGGGCACCTCGAATACAAGGCCTTGCACATCGCCCGGCAAATGCTCGACGAGCAGCGCACCACCCCGCACCTGGAGCGCTTCAGCCTCGGCGCCAGCCTGGGCCAGTGTTGCGGCGGCGCCACCGTGCTGCTGTTCGAGCCGATGGCCGCAGTGCAGGCGCAGATCGCCGTGTTCGGCGCGGGCCATGTCGGCAGGGCTCTGGTACCCTTGCTCGCCGCGCTCCCCTGCCGGGTGCGCTGGATCGACTCGCGTGAACAGGAATTCCCCGAACTCATCCCAAAAGGGGTGACCAAGGTCGTCAGTGAGGAACCGGTCGACGAAGTCGCAGACCTGCCGCCCGGCAGCTACTGCATCGTCATGACCCACAACCACCAGCTCGACCTGGAGCTGACCGCCGCCATTCTCAAGCGCAACGATTTCACCTGGTTCGGCCTGATCGGCTCGAAGACCAAACGGGTCAAGTTCGAGCACCGCCTGCGCGAGCGAGGCTTCGACGAGGCCGTCATGGCCCGCATGCGCTGCCCGATGGGCCTGGCCGAGGTCAAGGGCAAGCTGCCCATCGAGATCGCCGTGTCTATCGCCGGTGAAATCATTGCCACTTACAACGCCTGCTTCGGCCAGCACGACGCTGCCGCCAATGCCGGCCCCATTGCCCAGTTGCTGCCGCCCTCACGGCGCAGCCAAGCCATTTGACGAGTGTGTTATGACCGTTACCCGCAAAGCCTACCGTGCCGCCATCCTGCACAGCATTGCCGACCCGGCCGAGGTGGGCCTGGAGGCTTCCCATGAATACTACGAAGACGGCCTGCTGGTGGTCGACGATGGCCGCATAAGCGCCGTTGGCCACGCCAGTGAACTGCTGCCGACGCTGGATGCCGGCATCCCGGTCGAGCACTATCAGGACGCGCTCATCACGCCGGGCTTCATCGATACCCACATCCACTTCCCGCAGACCGGCATGATCGGCTCCTACGGCGAGCAGTTGCTGGACTGGCTGAACACCTACACCTTCCCGTGCGAAAAGCAGTTCGCCGACAAAGGCCACGCCGACCAGGTGGCGAAGATCTTCCTCAAGGAACTGCTGCGCAACGGCACCACCACTGCGCTGGTGTTTGGCAGCGTGCACCCGGAGTCGGTGAATGCCCTGTTCGAAGAGGCCGAGCGCCTGGACCTGCGCCTGATCGCCGGCAAGGTGATGATGGACCGCAATGCCCCAGACTACCTGACCGACACCGCCGAATCCGGCTATGCCGAAAGCAAGGCACTGATCGAGCGCTGGCACGGCAAGGGCCGCCTGCATTATGCCGTTACCCCGCGGTTCGCCCCGACCAGCACGCCGCAACAGTTGACCCTGGCCGGCCAACTGCTCAAGGAACACCCCGGCGTGTACATGCACACGCACCTGTCGGAAAACCTCAAGGAAATCGACTGGGTCAAGTCACTGTTCCCCGAGCAGAAGGGTTATCTGGACGTCTACGATCACTTCGAACTGCTGGGCGAGCGCTCGGTGTTTGCCCACGGCGTACACCTGTGCGACGAAGAGTGCCAACGCCTGGCCGAAACCGGCTCGGCCGTGGCCTTCTGCCCCACCTCCAACCTGTTCCTCGGCAGCGGCCTGTTCAACTTGCCCCAGGCCGAGCGGTTCAAGGTCAACGTGGGCCTGGGCACCGACGTTGGCGCCGGCACCAGCTTCTCTCTGCTTAACACCCTGAACGAGGCATACAAGGTGATGCAGCTGCAAGGCGCGCGCCTGCATCCGTACAAATCGCTGTACCTGGCCACCCTCGGCGGCGCCCGCGCACTCCGCCTGGACGACCGTATCGGTAGCCTGCGCCCGGGCAACGATGCCGACTTCGTGGTGCTGGACTACAAGGCCACACCACTACTGGACTACCGCATCCAGCAGTCCAACAGCATCGAAGAAACCTTGTTCGTGCTCACCACCCTGGGCGATGACCGTACCGTGCGTGAAACCTACGCCGCCGGGCGCTGCGTGCACCAGCGTTAAGGTTCTTTCGCCAGGCCCCGATACAGCGCGCCGCCGATTGCAGCACCGATCAGCGGCGCCACCCAGAACAGCCACAACTGTTGCAGGGCCCAGCCACCGACGAACAGGGCCGGCCCCGTGCTACGCGCGGGGTTGACCGAGGTATTGGTCACCGGGATCGAGATCAGGTGGATCAGGGTCAGGGCCAGGCCGATGGCGATGGGTGCAAAACCTGCCGGTGCGCGGGCGTCGGTCGCCCCCATGATTACCACCAGGAACATCGCCGTCATCACCACTTCACTGACAAAACCCGCACCCAGCGTATAGCCACCGGGCGAGTGGTCGGCGTAGCCGTTTGAAGCCAACCCCGAAGACAGCTCGAAACCGGCCTTGCCGCTGGCGATGAGGTAGATCACCGCGGCCGCCAGGATGGCGCCGATCACCTGGGCGATCATATAAGGCAGCAGCTCTTTGGCCGGGAAGCGCCCGCCGACCACCAGCCCGAACGACACGGCAGGGTTCAGGTGACAACCCGAGATATGGCCGATGGCGAAGGCCATGGTCAGTACGGTGAGGCCGAAGGCGAAGGCGACACCGAGCACACCGATGCCGAGAGGGGAACTGGCTGCGAGTACCGCACTGCCACAGCCACCAAGGACCAGCCAGAAGGTGCCGATCAGTTCGGCACCCATGCGTTTACCCAGGGACATGCTCATGAATCCATTCCTCAAGAAGTTGAACGCAACGGATGCGCAAGCCCAACTGCTTGATGAAGGTTTGCTCACAAGAATTTAGCAGACCTTTGGGTTAAGGCCAGTAGTGGCTGGGGCTGCCTGGCAGCCCCCTGAATCACGCAGCAAACGATCAACCCTTGATAGAAACCTTGGGCTTTTTCAACAGGTGCGAGAACACCGCATGCAAATCGTCCGAGGCGCTCTCCTCGTCCAGGTTCAGCTTGCTGTCGATGTGGTCCATGTGGTGCATCATCAGGCTTACGGCCTGCTCGGCATCGCGCGCCTCGATGGCGTCGATAAGCTGCATGTGCTCATCGTAAGAGCAGTGCGAGCGGTTGCCGCTTTCGTACTGGGCAATGATCAGCGAGGTCTGCGATACCAGGCTGCGCTGGAAGCTTACCAGCGGTGCATTGCCCGCCGCTTCGGCCAGCTTGAGGTGGAACTCACCGGACAGGCGAATGCCGGCACCCCGGTCACCGCGCGAAAAGCTGTCGCGCTCCTCACGCACCATCTGCCGCAGCTCGTTAAGCTGTTCGGGGGTGGCATGCTGCACCGCCAGCTCGGTGATGGCACGTTCGACCATGCGCCGCGAGAAGAACACCTGGCGCGCCTCCTCCACGGTCGGGCTGGCCACCACTGCGCCGCGGTTCGGCCGCAGCAGCACCACGCTTTCGTGGGCCAGACGCGACAAGGCGCGGCGGATGATGGTGCGGCTGACGCCAAAGATCTCGCCCAGCGCTTCCTCGCTCAACTTGGTGCCCGGGGCCAGACGCTGCTCGAGGATCGCCTCGAAAATATGCGCGTAGACGATGTCGTCCTGGGTACCGCTGCGGCCGGCCTTGCCGACTCGTGCAGGTTTCTTCAGAGGTTGCAGCTGTTCGTTCATGGGCTCTCGAGGCACGAAGAGAAAGTATGGCGCCATTGTACACAGGCTGAGGCGATTCCGCAGGGGGCGTTTTACCTATATAGCCGTTGTACGACACATTGCGCACACAAAACATAAAACATTATTTGCTTTATTTGTACACAAAAGCATAATCCATCGAGCAACTTCTTGACCCATAAGTCAACAAAACGGTCAGACGTCTGCCTTCCCCGCGGAGCCGCCAAGTGCCTCGCTCAGGAAACTGGCTCCATAACAACAAGAACGACTTGAGGAGTACTCGCTGTGGAAAGCCGCAAATCCGAAGCCCCTACGCTGGATCTTGCCCCACCGCTCGAAACGAGCTGGCTGGAGCGGATTTTCAAACTCAAGCAACACGGCAGCACTGTCAGAACCGAAATGATCGCTGGGGTGACCACCTTCATCACCATGGCCTACATCATCTTCGTCAACCCCAACATCATGGCCGACGCCGGCATCGACCATGGTGCCGCTTTTGTCGCCACCTGCATCGCCGCCGCGCTGGGCTGCCTGCTGATGGGCCTGTATGCCAACTGGCCGGTGGGCCTGGCGCCGGGCATGGGGCTCAATGCCTTCTTTACCTACACCGTAGTCGGCACCATGGGCTACAACTGGGAAACGGCGCTGGGGGCGGTATTCGTCTCGGGCGTGCTGTTCATGTTCCTGACCTTGTCGAAAGTGCGCGAATGGCTGCTCAACAGCATCCCGGTCAGCCTGCGCCATGCCATGGGGGCCGGCGTCGGATTGTTTCTCGGGCTGATCGGCCTGAAGACCGCAGGCATCATCGTCGACAGCCCTGCCACCCTCATCAAGCTGGGCTCGCTGCATGAGCCGGGGCCTCTGCTGGCAGCCGTGTGCTTCCTGCTGATTGCCATCCTCAGCTACAAGCGGGTGTTCGGCGCGATCCTGATCAGCATCATCGGCGTCACCCTGGCCGGCTGGGGCCTGGGCCTGGTCAAATTTGGCGGGGTGATGTCGATGCCGCCGAGCCTGGCGCCGACCTGGATGGCCATGGACGTGGCTGGCGTGTTCAACGTCAGCATGATCAGCGTGGTGCTGGCGTTCCTCTTCGTGCACATGTTCGACACTGCCGGCACCCTGATGGGCGTGGCGCAACGGGCCAACCTGGTGGCGCCGGACGGGCGTATCGAGAACCTGTCGAAGGCGTTGAAGGCTGACAGTGCCTCGAGCGTGTTCGGTGCGGTGGTAGGTGTGCCGCCAGTGACCAGCTATGTGGAGAGTGCTGCGGGTGTTGCCGCAGGTGGCCGAACAGGCCTGACGGCGGTGGTGGTAGGCCTGCTGTTCATCGCCGCGATGTTCTTCGCGCCGCTGGCCGGCATGATTCCGGCCTACGCGACAGCAGGGGCGCTGATCTACGTAGCCATGCTGATGATGGGCAGCATGGCGCACATCCATTGGGATGAGGCCACCGACAGCATTCCGGCGATTGTCACGGTGATCATGATGCCGCTGACGTTCTCGGTCGCCGATGGTATTGCCCTGGGCTTTATCAGCTATGTGGCGTTGAAGGCAGGTACCGGCAAATACAAGGAAATCTCGGCCAGCCTGTGGGTACTGTGCGCAATCTTCATTGCCAAGTTCGTGTTCCTCTGACCGAGCAAAAGGCCTGCACCCGTAGGAGCGGGTTTACCCGCGAGAGGGCCGGCCCTGCTGGCCAATCTCCACCCGCCGTTCACAGTTGCCGCCGCCACCGTATTCGCGGGTAAACCCGCGCCTACAACGGTGGTGGAAAGTTGGATACAGCCCGCTCCTACAACGGTGGTGGGCAGCTGGATACAGCCCGCCGGTAGGAGCGGGTTTACCCGCGAAAGGGCCGGCCCTGCTGGCCAATCTCCACCCGCCGTTCACCGTTGCCGCCACCACCGTATTCGCGGGTAAACCCGCTCCTACAACGGTGTGGTGGACAGCTGGATACAGCCCGCCCGTAGGAGCGGGTTTACCCGCGAAGAGGCCGGCACAGGCAACGCAAAAACAGCAGACGAAAAAAAGCCCGCCAGTGTGAGAGCGGGCCAAAGGACCTACGAAGATTCTTCTAGCGACCAACTAGCTTCCACGATAGGTCGAATAGCTGTACGGCGAAATCAGCAGTGGCACGTGGTAGTGCTCCTGCGACTCGTCGATGCCAAAACGCAGCACGACAACATCCAGAAACGCCTGGGCCGGCAATTGGACGCCACGGGCGCGGTAGTAATCCCCAGCGCTGAACTGCAACTGGTAAACGCCAGTGCGGTAATCGTCCCCCTGCAGCAGCGGCGCGTCTACGCGGCCATCGCTGTTGGTCAGGGCGGTGTTTACCAGCTCCAGCTGCTGGCCTTCGACGCGGTACAGCTCGACCTTGATCGAGCTGCCCGGGCAGCCATGCGCGGCATCCAGTACGTGTGTGGTCAAACGTCCCATTGCTTGTCGCCTCTTGTTCAATCTGTGGGCAAAAAATACACGGCCATCGCCACCCCATAGGGTCTGCGATGTGCGGGAATGACGCCATTAAGACATTCCATCGCAAAATTGTACACAATTTTTTGATCCCTTCTGTCGCGCCCGGCGATTCTTGCCCAGAAACGACCCACCGGTCGCAAATACAGGGCCGCCGCAGACCCTAATGTCATAAGCTGACCAATCAGGCAGGTTTCTTGCACTGTTTTTCCAAGGCGCTGCGAGGCGACAAAAGGGAAGAAATGCGGAAAAACAGGCTTACAAAAGATTTCAGAAGTTGTATACAATCAGCCCATCCGGTGGTGCGACATACCGACGCGGTCCGCCCACCCCCCGCACTAACGCACAAGAAGGAAGACTGCAGTGAGCGCTGATTACCCTCGCGACCTGATCGGTTACGGCAACAACCCTCCTCACCCGCAATGGCCGGGCAACGCCCGCATCGCGCTGTCTTTCGTTCTCAATTACGAGGAAGGTGGCGAACGCAACATCCTGCACGGTGACAAGGAATCCGAAGCCTTCCTGTCCGAGATGGTCGCTGCCCAACCCCTGCAGGGCCAGCGCAACATGAGCATGGAGTCGCTGTATGAATACGGCAGCCGTGCCGGTGTATGGCGCCTGCTGAAGCTGTTCAAGGACAGCGGCGTGCCACTCACCATCTTCGCCGTGGCCATGGCCGCCCAGCGCCACCCCGACGTGATCCGCGCCATGGTCGAAGCCGGCCACGAGATCTGCAGCCATGGCTACCGCTGGATCGACTACCAGAACATGGACGAGGCCCAGGAGCGCGAGCACATGCTCGAAGCCATCCGTATCCTCACCGAACTCACCGGCGAGCGCCCGCTGGGCTGGTACACCGGCCGCACCGGCCCGAACACCCGCCGCCTGGTGATGGAGGAAGGTGGCTTCCTCTATGACAGCGACACCTACGACGACGACCTGCCCTACTGGGAGCCGAACAACCCCACCGGCAAGCCGCACCTGGTGATCCCCTACACCCTGGACACCAACGACATGCGCTTCACCCAGGTACAGGGCTTCAACTGCGGCGAGCAATTCTTCCAGTACCTGAAAGACGCCTTTGATGTGCTGTACGCCGAAGGCATCGAAACACCGAAAATGCTTTCCATCGGCCTGCACTGCCGCCTGGTCGGCCGCCCGGCACGCCTGGCTGCACTCAAGCGCTTCGTCGATTACGCAAAAAGTCATGACCAGGTCTGGTTCGCCCGTCGCGTGGATATCGCCCGCCACTGGCACACCACCCACCCGTACAAGAAAGAGAACGCCTGATGACCGCCTTCAATACCCTCAAACCATCCGCCCTAGACCGTGACGCCTTCGTCAAGGCCTTCGCCGATATCTACGAGCACTCGCCGTGGGTAGCCGAAAAAGCCTACGACCTGGGCCAACTGGGCGAGCTGGACGAGATCGAGGCGCTGCACCAGCGCATGAGCGACATCCTGCTCAGCGCCAACCACGCAGACCAGCTCGCGCTGATCAATGCTCACCCGGACCTGGCAGGCAAGGCCGCCATCCAGGGCGAACTGACCGAATCGAGCACCAACGAACAGGCCGGTGCCGGTATCCACCAGTGCACCGCCGAAGAGTTCGCCCGGTTCACCGAGCTGAACGATGCCTACAAGGCCAAGTTCCAGTTCCCGTTCATCATGGCGGTAAAGGGCAGCAATCGGCACCAGATCCTCGCCGCCTTCGAAAAACGCATCCACAACGATGCCGATGCCGAATTCAAGGAAGCCCTGGCGCAGATCAACCTGATCGCGCTGTTCCGCCTGCTGCAGCTGTAAGCAACAGCCGAACCTTATTCAGAAAACGAACAATAGAAGAGATAACCGCATGCGCACCTTGATGATCGAGCCCTTGACCAAAGAAGCCTTCGCCCAGTTCGGAGACGTGATCGAAACCGACGGCAGCGACCACTTCATGATCAACAACGGCTCGACCATGCGCTTTCACAAGCTCGCCACGGTCGAAACCGCCGAGCCTGAAGACAAGGCGATCATCAGCATCTTCCGCGCCGACGCGCAGGACATGCCGCTGACCGTGCGCATGCTGGAACGCCATCCGCTGGGCAGCCAGGCTTTCATCCCGCTGCTCGGCAACCCCTTTCTGATCGTGGTCGCGCCCGTTGGCGATGCACCTGTATCAGGCTTGGTCCGAGCCTTCCGCAGTAATGGCAGGCAGGGCGTTAATTACCATCGCGGCGTCTGGCACCACCCGGTGCTGACGATCGAAAAGCGGGATGATTTCCTGGTGGTTGATCGCAGTGGTTCTGGCAACAACTGCGATGAGCATTACTTCACCGAGGAACAGATGCTGATCCTCAATCCCCACCAATAAGAAAAGGTCAGTCATCTTCTCGGTGACTGGCAGAGGTACATACTGTGGAAGCACACCTTCACGAATGGCTGAACCTGAGCATTCGCTGGGTTCACATGATCACCGGCGTTGCCTGGATCGGTGCATCGTTCTACTTCGTCTGGCTGGAGAACCACCTGAACCGAAGCAACCCGCGCGATGGGTTGTCGGGTGATCTCTGGGCGATTCACGGCGGTGGTATCTACCACCTGGAGAAATACAAGCTCGCCCCCCCGAAAATGCCCGAGAACCTGCACTGGTTCAAATGGGAAGCCTACTTCACCTGGATGTCCGGTATCGCCCTGCTGTGCGTGGTGTTCTACTGGAACCCGGCCCTGTACCTGCTGGCGCCTGGCAGCACCCTGAGCGGTGCCGAAGGCGTGGCTATCGGTATCGGTTCGCTGATCGCTGGCTGGTTCATCTACGACTTCCTGTGCGACTCGCCCCTGGGCAAGAAGCCAGCGCTGCTCGGTGGTGTGCTGTTCGTGCTGATCATCGCTGCCTGCTGGGGCTTCAGCCTGGTGTTCAGCGGCCGCGGTGCCTACCTGCACACCGGCGCGATCATCGGCACCATCATGGTCGGTAACGTGTTCCGCATCATCATGCCGGCCCAACGCCAGCTGGTGGCGGCGATCGAGAACAACCAGACGCCCGACCCGGTGCTGCCGGCCAAGGGCCTGCTGCGCTCGCGTCACAACAACTACTTCACCCTGCCGGTGCTGTTCATCATGATCAGCAACCATTTCCCGAGCACCTACGGTAGCCAGTACAACTGGCTGATCCTGGCCGGCATTGCAGTAGCTGCGGTTCTGATCCGCCACTACTTCAACACCCGCCACGACAGCAACAAGTACGCCTGGACCCTGCCCGTCGGCGCCTTGGCGATGATCTGCCTGGCCTACGTGACCGGCCCTAAACCGATGGCCGTAAGCCCTGAGCAAGCAGCAGCGAAGATCGAGTACCAACCGCTGCCGGCAACTGCCGTAGGCGGCAAGACCGCTGCCGAGCAGCGTGCCGAGGACGCCACCAAGGCTGCCGAAACACCCGCCGCACCTGCGCAGGCACCGGCCCAGGCCGCTGCCCAGGCCGGTGGTGGCGACTTCGGCAAGATCCACACTGTCATCCAGGAACGCTGCACTGTGTGCCACTCGTCCAAGCCGACCAGCCCACTGTTCAGCGCCGCCCCTGCCGGTGTGATGTTCGACACGCCGCAGCAGATCCAGGCCCAGGCCGCGCGCATTCAGGCGCAAGCGGTTGCCAGCCAGATCATGCCGCTGGGCAACATCACCCAGATGACCAGCGAAGAGCGCAAGCTCGTCGGCGACTGGATCGCCAAAGGCGCCCAGGTCAACTGACAGCACCTCGCCAGGCAACCCGCCCTCATGGGAATCACCCTTCCCTGTAGGCGCGGGCTTGCCCGCGAAGAGGCCGGTAGCCCCAGCCTCAGGCTTCATGTGTAACGCAACAAGCAAGCATCGAGCGCGCAGGCATGAGGCCTGCCGCTTGGATCCGAGAATAAAAACAAAACTCGAGGTGCTGCATGTCCGAGTCACGCAAGGCGTATATCCCCATTGCGCCGCCGCGCGAACCCTTGCCCCTGTTCCAACTGATCCTGGTTGGCCTGCAACACGTTCTGCTGATGTACGGTGGCGCGATCGCCGTGCCGTTGATCATCGGCCAGGCCGCCGGGTTGTCCCGTGAAGAAGTCGCTTTCCTGATCAACGCCGACCTGCTGGTCGCTGGCATCGCTACCATCATCCAGTCGTTCGGTATCGGCCCGGTGGGCATCCGCATGCCGGTGATGATGGGTGCCAGTTTCGCTGCTGTCGGCAGCATGGTGGCCATGGCCGGCATGCCCGGCGTGGGCCTGCAGGGGATTTTCGGCGCGACCATCGCTGCCGGGTTCTTCGGCATGCTGATCGCGCCGTTCATGTCCAAGGTTGTCCGCTTCTTCCCACCACTGGTCACCGGTACGGTGATCACCTCGATTGGCCTGTCGCTGTTCCCGGTGGCGGTCAACTGGGCCGGTGGCGGCCATGAAGCAGAAACGTTCGGTTCGCCGATCTACCTGCTGGTGGCCGGCCTGGTACTGGCCGTGATCCTACTGATCAACCGCTTCATGCGCGGTTTCTGGGTCAACGTGTCGGTACTGGTGGGCATGGGCCTTGGCTACATCCTGGCCGGCTCCATCGGCATGGTCGACCTGTCGGGCCTGAATGAAGCACCGTGGTTGCAGGTGGTCACCCCGCTGCACTTTGGCATGCCGACCTTCAGCCTGGCGCCGATCCTGTCCATGTGCCTGGTGGTGGTGATCATCTTCGTCGAGTCCACCGGCATGTTCCTTGCCCTGGGCAAGGTGACCGATCGCGAAGTCACCCCTGGCATGCTGCGCCGCGGCCTGCTGTGCGATGCCGGTGCGTCGTTCGTTGCGGGCTTCTTCAACACCTTCACCCACTCCTCGTTCGCCCAAAACATCGGCCTGGTGCAGATGACTGGGGTGCGCTGCCGCTATGTCACCATCGTGGCCGGTGCACTGCTGATCCTGCTCAGCCTGCTGCCCAAGGCGGCCTTCCTGATTGCCTCGATCCCGCCTGCGGTACTGGGCGGCGCGTCCATCGCCATGTTTGGCATGGTCACCGCCACCGGGATCAAGATTCTTCAGGAGGCGGACATCGGCGACCGCCGCAACCAGCTGCTGGTTGCCGTGAGCGTCGGCTTCGGGTTGATCCCCGTGGTGCGTCCGGAGTTCTTTGCCCAGATGCCACAGTGGATGGAGCCCATCACCCACAGCGGTATCGCCATGGCCACGGTCTGTGCCCTGGTGTTGAACGTGCTGTTCAACATCCTTGGCGGTGCCGACCGCGCAATGCACAACGACGTCTGTCACCAGCATTGAGCCAAGGGGGGCGGTGCATTGCCGCCCCTCATTCACCTCTGCCGTAACCGCTACGCCGTCGACCCGCCGGAATGGGTCGCCCGGGGCGCCTGCGCGCCAAAAAAACCGCCAACAAAAACAATAAGTCCGGGAATCACAACATGAAGCGCATCACCACGTCCCTGTTGTTGGGCAGCAGCCTGCTGGCCACCCTACCCTCGCACGCAGGCGAATGGCTGCAATGGCACGGCGAAAGCCTGACCTACCTGTACGGCAAGGACTTCAAGGTCAACCCTGATATCCAGCAGACCATCACCTTCGAGCACGCCAACAAATGGAAGTACGGCGACACCTTCATGTTCGTCGACAAGATCTTCTACAACGGCAAGGCCGACGCCAGTAAAGGCGTGACCACCTACTACGGCGAGTTCAGCCCGCGCCTGTCGTTCGGCAAGATCTTCGACCAGAAGCTTGCCTTCGGCCCGATCAAGGACGTGCTGCTGGCCATGACCTACGAGCGTGGCGAAGGCGACAACGAAGCCTACCTGATCGGCCCCGGCTTTGACTTGAACATTCCCGGCTTCAACTATTTCACCCTCAATTTCTATGTGCGCAACACCGAAGGCAGCCGCCCCGGTGACAACGTCTGGCAAATTACCCCCGGTTGGTCGTACACCCTCCCCGTAGGCCGGTCAGACATCCTGATCGACGGTTACATGGACTGGGTTACCGACAACGACCAGACGCGCCGTGGCACCTATCACGCCAACCTGCACTTCAACCCGCAGGTCAAATACGACCTGGGCAAGGCGCTGAACCTGGGCGCCAAGCAGCTCTACGTCGGCTTTGAATACAGCTACTGGAAAGACAAGTACGGCATTGACAGCCGCGGCAACCTGGACAGTAACCAGAGCGTCGCCAGTGCGCTGATCAAAGTGCATTTCTAAGAAACTGACCAAACGCACAAGTTTGAACCACCCCGCTCCAGGACGGAGCACTTGAGGCGCGGCGCGCAAGCCAGTAATCTGCGCGCCCCCTCGATCAGGGCAGAACGGATTCTGCCTGCGTTTACTGACCGCTCAGTCAATGAATTCGGGCGGTTGGCCAACGTGTTGCCAGCCTGAAATACCCTTTTCATCCGTTCAGAACGAAGTCGAGCAGGAAGGTTTTGCCAACCCGGAAAAGTTGGCCCAACCCTTGCCAAACAGCTGTGGCCTATCGAAAAAAGCTGACTAAAAAGACAAAAAAAGCGCCGACACCGAGCGCTGACAACAGATCAATCAAGGGAGCGACACTCGCAATGCGTACTATCAAGAGCCTGATTCTCGCCGGCGGCCTGCTGGCCTGCGGCACCACCTTCGGCGGCGACCTGCTGCAATGGCAGAACAACAGCCTGACCTACCTGTGGGGCAAGAACTTCAAGGTCAACCCGGCGATTCAGCAAACCGTCACCTTCGAGCACGCCGATGGCTGGAAGTACGGCGACAACTTCATTTTCGTCGACAAGATCTTCTACCAGGGCCAGAAAGACGCCGGCAACGGCCCGAACACCTACTACGGTGAGATCAGCCCACGCCTGTCGTTCGGCAAGATTTTCGACCAGAAGATCGAATTTGGCCCGGTCAAGGACGTGCTGTTGGCGATGACCTACGAGTTTGGCGAGGGTGACACCGAGTCTTACCTGATCGGCCCAGGCTTCGACCTGGCCATCCCGGGCTTCGACTACTTCCAGCTGAACTTCTACAACCGCACCACAGACGGCAGCCGCGCTGGCGACAACGTGTGGCAGATCACCCCGGTGTGGTCGTACACCCTTCCGGTGGGCGATTCCGACATACTGATCGACGGCTTCATGGACTGGGTGGTGGACAACGACGAGAACCGCCGCGGCACCTACCAGGCCAACCTGCACTTCAACCCGCAGATCAAGTATGACCTGGGCAAGGCGCTGCACCTGGGCGAGAAACAGCTGTATGTAGGTGTGGAGTATGACTACTGGAAGAACAAGTACGGCATCAAGGACAGCGATGCCTTCACGACCGACCAGAACACCATGAGCTTCCTGGTCAAGGTTCACTTCTGACCTGGGTTACCGGGGCCGCTTTGCGGCCCATTCGCGGGTAAACCCGCGCCTACAGGGACCGCGCCGGGTTCAAGGCAAACGCGGTACCTGGTAGGAGCGGGTTCACCCGCGAACCGGGGCAAAGCCCCGGCCACACGCCTCAATTGGCTGGCCGAACTGCCCGCCACAATTTCCCCGCAACGCTTACCACCGCCAGCACCACAGCACCTGCGATGACTCCGACCCCGCCGTTGAGCAACGCCCCGGTCAGCGCCCCACCTCGCCCTTCGCTGAACGCCTCGATGGCATGATGCAGCGGC
Source organism: Pseudomonas sp. JR33AA (assembly GCF_021378985.1). Taxonomy (NCBI): domain Bacteria; kingdom Pseudomonadati; phylum Pseudomonadota; class Gammaproteobacteria; order Pseudomonadales; family Pseudomonadaceae; genus Pseudomonas; species Pseudomonas sp. JR33AA. The sequence goes on along the minus strand of NZ_JAJSAW010000018.1, from coordinate 22,388 downwards.
TCGATGCCATGCACCAGGATCCCACCCCCAACCAGGAACATCGCCGCAGTACCGATCACCGATAGGCTTTTCATCATGTACGGCGCCGCCCGCAGGATGCCGTTACCCACTGCCAGAGCCAGCCTGGAGGTTTTGCGGGCCATCCACAGCCCAAGGTCGTCAAGCTTGACGATCCCGCCTACCAACCCATACACACCAATGGTCATCACCACCGCAATGCCCGACAGCACGATGATCTGCTGGGTCAGCGGTGAGTCAGCCACGATACCCAAGGTAATGGCGATGATTTCCGCCGACAGGATGAAGTCGGTACGCACCGCACCCTTGATCTTGGCTTTTTCGAAAGCCACCAGGTCAACGCTGGCATCGGCAACGGCCTCCTTGCGCGCCGCGTGCTGCGCCTCATCCTCCTCCTTGCTGTGCAAGAACTTGTGCGCCAGCTTCTCGAAACCCTCGAAGCACAGGTACGCACCGCCCAGCATCAGCAGTGGCGTTACTGCCCACGGGATGAAGGCGCTGATCAGCAGGGCCGCCGGCACCAGAATGGCCTTGTTCAGCAACGACCCTTTGGCCACCGCCCACACCACCGGCAGCTCGCGATCGGCGCGCACACCGGTGACCTGCTGGGCATTCAGCGCCAGGTCGTCACCCAGCACGCCTGCGGTTTTTTTTGCCGCCACCTTGGTCATCAGAGAGACGTCGTCCAGCAGCGTGGCAATGTCGTCGATCAGTACCAGTAGACTGCTTCCTGCCATGTTTGCTTGTATCCAAATAAGTCAATGTGCCGAATTCTAGCCCAAAGCCGCTGCCTTGAGCGCCCGTCGAGGCCGGTGCTACCATGCCCGATCCCCCTTAGAGGTGGCCAGACACGAGGAAGATCCCTGACCATGAGCACCATTCGCGAGCGCAACAAGGAATTGATCCTGCGCGCGGCCAGCGAGGAATTCGCCGACAAGGGCTTCGCCGCCACCAAGACCAGCGATATCGCGGCCAAGGCCGGCCTGCCCAAGCCGAACGTGTATTACTACTTCAAGTCCAAGGACAATCTCTACCGCGAGGTCCTGGAAAGCATCATCGCGCCGATCATGCAGGCATCCACGCCGTTCAATGCAGACGGCGACCCGAAGGACGTGCTGAGTGCGTACATTCGTTCGAAGATTCGCATTTCGCGTGACCTGCCCCATGCGTCCAAGGTGTTCGCCAGCGAGATCATGCATGGCGCGCCGCACCTGTCTCCGAACCAGGTCGAGCAGTTGAACGAGCAGGCCCGACACAACATCGAGTGCATCCAGCGCTGGATCGACCGCGGGCAGATCGCCCATGTGGACGCGCATCATCTGATGTTCAGCATCTGGGCGGCGACCCAGACCTATGCGGACTTCGACTGGCAGATTTCTGCGGTGACCGGCAAGGCCAAGTTGGCCGACAGTGATTATGACGCGGCGGCCGAGACCATCATTCGTATGGTCTTGAAAGGTTGTGAGCCTGAGGCAGCCTGAACCATCTCGAAGGGCCATTCGCGGGCAAGCCCGCTCCCAGAGGATCCACATGCCTGAAGGTTGTGGAGTCCCTGTAGGAGCGGGCTTGCCCGCGAATGGGCCAGAACAGGCAATAGAGATTTAGGCCGCTACCCCAGCATCTGCCCGCAACCCCACCTCCTCGATCGCACTGATCGCACACTGCTCGTCGATATCCGACGTATCGCCGCTGATCCCCACGGCACCCAGCACCTTGCCGTCCTGATCACGAATCAGCACCCCACCCGGAGCCGGTACCACCGGCCGCTCCCCCATCCCGTTCAAGGCAGCAAAAAAAGCCGGCCGCTGCTGCGCATCCAGCGCCAGCAAGCGCGACCCCTTGCCCAGGGCAATCGCCCCCCAGGCTTTGCCAGTGGCCACTTCAGGCCGAATCAGGCTCGCCCCATCCTCGCGCTGCAGCGCCAGCAGGTGCCCGCCGGCATCCAGCACTGCCACGGTCAGCGGCGCGGCATTGATCTTGCGGCCCGCCACCAGCGCGGCATTCACCAGGCTGACGGCGACTTTCAGGTTCAGAACGTTCATGGAAAGGTCCTCTTCTTGTTGTGAGAAGCCCGGAGGGCAGTTGAAAACCGATCGAACAAATAGAACACAACGAGAGATATTTTTGTATACAATATTTTGAAACGATCGTATGCGATGGCGCAAACCCTCGTTTTCACGGGCGCTCTGACGAATGCCAGCTTAGTCGATGAAAACCCATTGACCTGAGCCGCCAGCCGTGAATACACTCTGTCGCAAAGCAAGTTGTATACAATTACAAAATCGATGAGGCACAAACCATGAGCAAAATGAGAGCAATCGATGCAGCCGTTCTGGTCATGCGCCGTGAAGGTGTAGATACCGCGTTCGGCATCCCGGGGGCTGCCATCAACCCGTTGTATTCGGCCCTGAAAAAAGTCGGTGGCATCGATCACGTCCTCGCTCGTCACGTCGAAGGTGCCTCGCACATGGCCGAGGGCTACACCCGCGCCAACCCGGGCAACATCGGTGTGTGCATCGGCACTTCCGGCCCTGCCGGCACCGACATGGTCACCGGCCTGTACAGTGCCTCGGCCGACTCCATCCCGATTCTGTGCATCACTGGCCAGGCGCCACGTGCCCGCCTGCACAAGGAAGACTTCCAGGCTGTCGACATCACCAGCATCGTCAAGCCAGTGACCAAGTGGGCGACCACCGTTCTGGAGCCAGGCCAGGTGCCTTACGCCTTCCAGAAGGCCTTCTATGAAATGCGTACCGGCCGCCCAGGCCCGGTGCTGATCGACCTGCCGTTCGACGTGCAGATGGCCGAAATCGAATTCGACATCGACGCCTACGAACCACTGGCAGTCAACAAGCCATCCGCCACCCGTGTACAGGCAGAGAAAGCCCTGGCCCTGCTCAATGACGCCGAGCGCCCACTGCTGGTAGCCGGTGGCGGCATCATCAACGCCGACGCCAGCGACAAGCTGGTCGAATTCGCCGAACTGACCGGCGTACCCGTGATCCCGACCCTGATGGGCTGGGGTACCATCCCGGACGACCACGCCCAGATGGTCGGCATGGTCGGCCTGCAGACCTCGCACCGCTATGGCAACGCAACCCTGCTGAAATCCGACCTCGTGTTCGGTATCGGTAACCGCTGGGCCAACCGCCATACCGGTTCTGTCGATGTCTACACCGAAGGCCGCAAGTTCGTGCACGTCGACATCGAACCGACCCAGATCGGCCGCGTGTTCACCCCGGACCTGGGCATCGTTTCCGATGCGGGTAAGGCACTGGACGTGTTCCTGGAAGTGGCCCGCGAGTGGAAAGCCGCCGGCAAGCTCAAGTGCCGCAAGGCCTGGCTGGAAGAGTGCCAGGAGCGCAAGTCGAGCCTGCAGCGCAAGACTCACTTCGACAACGTGCCGGTCAAGCCGCAGCGCGTCTACGAAGAAATGAACCAGGTATTTGGCAAAGACACCTGCTACGTCAGCACCATCGGCCTGTCGCAGATTGCCGGCGCGCAGTTCCTGCATGTGTACAAGCCTCGCCACTGGATCAACTGCGGCCAGGCCGGCCCGCTGGGCTGGACCATCCCTGCTGCGCTGGGCGTGGTGAAAGCCGATCCGAAGCGCAAGGTTGTGGCGCTGTCGGGTGACTACGACTTCCAGTTCATGATCGAAGAACTGGCGGTAGGCGCCCAGTTCAACCTGCCGTACGTACACGTACTGGTCAACAACGCCTACCTGGGCCTGATCCGTCAGGCGCAGCGTGGCTTCGACATGGATTACTGTGTACAACTGGCGTTCGAGAACATCAACTCGACCGACGCTGCCACCTACGGTGTCGACCACGTCGCCGTGGTCGAAGGCCTGGGTTGCAAGGCCATCCGTGTGTTCGAGCCAGCAGAAATCGCCCCTGCCCTGATCAAGGCACAGAAGATGGCCGAAGAGTTCCGCGTGCCGGTGGTGGTTGAAGTGATTCTCGAGCGTGTGACCAACATTTCCATGGGCACCGAGATCAACGCGGTCAACGAGTTCGAAGACCTGGCCCTGGTCGGCAACGACGCGCCAACCGCCATCTCGCTGCTGGACTGATCGCCTGACGCCCCCAGGCACGCCCTGGGGGCCTTCATCGCAAGGAGACAACCCATGCCTCGCTTCGCTGCCAACCTGTCCATGCTGTTCACCGAACAGGACTTCCTGGCCCGCTTCAAGGCTGCCGCCGATGCTGGCTTCACCGGCGTCGAATACCTGTTCCCGTACGACTTCAGCGCTGCCGACATCAAGCAGCAGCTGGAAGCCAACGGCCTGACCCAGGTGCTGTTCAACCTGCCTGCCGGCGACTGGGCCAAAGGTGAGCGCGGTATCACCTGCCACCCCGACCGCATCGAAGAGTTCCGTGCCGGGGTCGACAAGGCCATCGAGTACGCCAAGGTGCTGGGCAACACCCAGGTCAACGCCCTGGCCGGCATCCGTCCACAAGGCCCGGACTGCGCCACCGTGCGCAAGACCTTCGTCGAGAACCTGCGTTACGCCGCCGACAAGCTCAAAGCCGCCGGTATTCGCCTGGTCATGGAAATGATCAACACCCGCGACATCCCCGGCTTCTACCTGAACACCACTCAACAGGCGCTGGAAATCCAGGCCGAGGTGGGCAGCGACAACCTGTTCCTGCAGTACGACATCTACCACATGCAGATCATGGAAGGTGACCTGGCTCGCACCATGGAAGCCAACCTGAAGCTGATCAACCACATCCAGCTGGCCGACAACCCCGGCCGCAATGAACCAGGCACCGGCGAGATCAACTACCGCTTCCTGTTCGAACACCTGGACCGCATTGGCTACCAGGGCTGGATCGGCGCGGAGTACAAGCCCAAGACCACCACCGAAGCGGGCCTGGGCTGGCTGAAAACGCACAACGCTATTTAAGGATGCACACGCACCTGTAGGAGCGGCCTTGCGTCGCGATGGGCTGCGCAGCAGCCCCGGCAGTATCTGCTGTGGCTGAAATTCTGGGGGCGCTGCGCACCCCTTTCGCGACACAAGGCCGCTCCTACACGGGCCTGCGTCGTCTGCTCCATCGAGATTCAACAAATACAACGAGGTAATCTCTCATGGCTAAAATCGGTTTCATCGGCACCGGCATCATGGGCAAGCCCATGGCCCAGAACCTGCAAAAAGCAGGTCACAGCATCTTCGTTTCCACCCACCACGACGCCGCGCCAGCCGACCTGATCGCTGCCGGTGCAGTGGCCCTGGCCAACCCGAAAGAGGTTGCCCAGGAAGCCGAATTCATCATCGTCATGGTCCCCGACACCCCGCAGGTCGAAAGCGTCCTGTTCGGTGAAAACGGCGTGGCCGAAGGCGTTGGCCCAAACAAGGTGGTGATCGACATGAGCTCGATCTCGCCAACCGCCACCAAAGCCTTCGCCGAAAAAATCAAGGCCACCGGTGCCGCCTACCTGGACGCCCCGGTGTCCGGTGGTGAAGTCGGTGCCAAGGCTGCGACCCTGAGCATCATGGTCGGTGGCTGCCCGAAAGCCTTCGAGCGCACCCTGCCGCTGTTCGAAGCCATGGGCAAGAACATCACCCGCGTCGGTGGCAACGGTGACGGCCAGACCGCCAAGGTCGCCAACCAGATCATCGTTGCGCTGAACATCCAGGCCGTGGCTGAGGCCCTGCTGTTCGCCGCCAAGAATGGCGCCGACCCTGCCAAGGTGCGCGAAGCACTGATGGGCGGCTTCGCCTCGTCGAAAATCCTCGAAGTGCACGCCGAGCGCATGATCAAGGGCACCTTCGACCCGGGCTTCCGCATCAACCTGCACCAGAAGGACCTGAACCTGGCCCTGCAAGGCGCCAAGGAACTGGGCATCAACCTGCCCAACACCTCCAATGCCCAGCAAGTGTTCAACACCTGCCAGGCACTGGGCGGCGGCAACTGGGACCACTCGGCGCTGATCAAAGGCCTGGAGCACATGGCCAACTTCTCGATCCGCGACCTGTAGGAGCGGGCTTGCCCGCGATGAAGCATCCGCTGCCTGACCTGCGACCACAAGTCAGATAGTGGCACCGAGCAACACCCGCCCCTGGTTCGGCCTGCACGGAGGCAGTTCCAGGGGCGTTTTTGATTCTGCAGAACAACAATAATTGGGAGCCTGCCATGTCGGTCGATCCGCAAAAACTTCTCCGCGAGCTGTTCGACACAGCCATCGCCGCCGCCCACCCCCGTCAAGTCCTCGAACCCTACCTGCCCGCCGATCGAAGCGGCCGGGTCATCGTCATCGGCGCCGGCAAGGCCGCAGCCGCCATGGCCGAAGTGGTCGAGAAAAGCTGGCAGGGCGAAGTCTCCGGCCTGGTCGTGACCCGTTATGGCCACGGCGCCAACTGCCAGAAGATCGAGGTGGTCGAAGCCGCCCACCCGGTCCCGGACGCTGCCGGCCTGGCGGTGGCCAAGCGTGTGCTGGAACTGGTCAGCAACCTCAACGAAGAAGACCGCGTCATCTTCCTGCTGTCTGGCGGTGGCTCGGCGCTGCTGGCCCTGCCTGCCGAAGGCCTGACCCTGGCCGACAAGCAGCAGATCAACAAGGCGCTGCTGAAATCCGGCGCCACCATCGGTGAGATGAACTGCGTGCGCAAGCACCTCTCGGCGATCAAGGGCGGGCGCCTGGCCAAGGCCTGCTGGCCGGCCACGGTCTACACCTATGCCATTTCCGATGTACCGGGCGACCTCGCCACGGTAATCGCCTCCGGCCCCACCGTGGCCGACCCGAGCACCTCGGCCGACGCCCTGGCCATTCTCAAGCGCTACAACATCGAAGCGCCCAAAGCGGTCATCGACTGGCTGAACAACCCGGCCTCGGAAACCGTAAAGGCCGACGACCCGGCCCTGGCCCGCAGCCACTTCCAGTTGATCGCCAAACCCCAGCAGTCGCTCGAGGCCGCCGCGGTCAAAGCCCGTCAGGCCGGTTTCAGCCCGCTGATCCTCGGCGACCTGGAAGGCGAATCGCGCGAAGTGGCCAAGGTGCATGCCGGTATCGCCCGGCAAATCGTCCAGCACGGCCAGCCGCTCAAAGCGCCCTGCGTGATCCTGTCGGGCGGCGAAACCACCGTGACCGTACGCGGCAATGGCCGTGGCGGGCGCAACGCCGAGTTCCTGCTCAGCCTCACCGAAAGCCTGAAAGGCCTGCCGGGCGTGTACGCCCTGGCCGGTGACACCGACGGCATCGATGGCTCGGAAGAAAACGCCGGTGCCTTCATGACCCCAGCCAGCTACGCCAGCGCCGAAGCCCTGGGCCTGTCGGCCAGCGACGAACTGGACAACAACAACGGCTACGGCTACTTCGCCGCGCTGGATGCGCTGATCGTCACCGAACCGACTCGCACCAACGTCAACGACTTCCGCGCCATCCTGATCCTCGAGACTGCCCAATCATGACGCCTGATAAAAAAGTTAAGATCCTCGCCACCCTTGGCCCTGCGATCAACGGCATCGACGATATCCGCCAGCTGGTCGAAGCCGGGGTGAACATCTTCCGCCTCAACTTCAGCCATGGCGAGCATGCCGACCACGCCCTGCGCTACCAGTGGATCCGCGAAGTCGAGCAACAGCTGAACTACCCGCTGGGAATCCTCATGGACCTGCAAGGGCCGAAGCTGCGCGTTGGCCGCTTCGCCGAAGGCAAGGTGCAGTTGCAACGCGGGCAGGCCCTGCGCCTGGACCTGGACAAAACCCCGGGCGACAGCCGCCGGGTCAACCTGCCGCACCCCGAAATCATCGCCGCCCTCGAACCCGGCATGGACCTGCTGCTGGACGACGGCAAGCTGCGCCTGCGTGTCACCGCCAAGCACAGCGACGCCATCGACACCGAAGTGCTGAACGGTGGCGAGCTGTCCGACCGCAAGGGCGTCAACGTACCGCAAGCGGTGCTCGACCTCTCCCCGCTCACCGAAAAAGACCGCCGCGACCTGGCCTTTGGCCTGGAGCTGGGTGTGGACTGGGTAGCGCTGTCGTTCGTCCAGCGCCCTGAAGACATCGTCGAAGCGCGCCAGCTGATTGGCGACCGTGCCTACCTGATGGCCAAGATCGAGAAGCCATCGGCAGTAGAACAACTGCAAGCCATTGCCGAACTGGCAGACGCCATCATGGTGGCCCGTGGTGACCTGGGCGTGGAAGTACCGGCCGAAAGCGTGCCGCAGATCCAGAAGCGCATCATCGGCACCTGCCGCCAGCTGGGCAAGCCGGTTGTGGTGGCCACGCAGATGCTCGAGTCGATGCGTTTCTCGCCAGCGCCAACCCGGGCCGAAGTCACCGACGTGGCCAACGCCGTGGCCGAAGGTGCCGATGCAGTGATGCTGTCGGCCGAAACCGCCTCGGGGGACTACCCGCTGGAAGCCGTGCAGATGATGAGCAAAATCATCCGCCAGGTGGAAAACGGCCCGGACTATCAGGCCCAGCTCGACGTCGGCCGGCCAAAGGCCGAAGCGACCGTGTCGGATGCCATCAGCTGCGCCATCCGCCGCATCAGCGGCATCCTGCCAGTGGCGGTGCTGGTCAACTACAGCGAGTCGGGTGCTTCGACCCTGCGTGCGGCACGTGAGCGGCCGCGGGCACCGATCCTCAACCTGACACCGAACCTGAACACCGCACGGCGCCTGAGCGTGGCCTGGGGCGTGCATTCGGTGGTCAACGACCGCCTGCGTCAGGTCGACGAGGTGGTTTCCACCGCCCTGGAGATCGCCCAGGCGCAAGGAATGGCCAGCCGTGGTGACACGCTACTGATCACCGCTGGCGTGCCTTTCGGCAAGCCGGGTACGACTAACACACTGCGGATCGAGACTTTGATCTGAGATGGCCGGGGGCGCGTTGCGCCCCTTTTCGCGACGCAAGGCCGCTCCCACAGGGCCGCGCTGGCACAACGCTGTGGGAGCGGCCTTGCGTCGCGATTGGAGGGCAAGGCCCTCCCCGAATACCGCTCTACCCGACCGCGGAAAACCGAGGCCCAAAGAGGCCCACCGCTCCCCATCAACCTCACTGACTGCCCCATGTACACCAAAAATTTCGTCAACCCGTGCCCCGACTGGGCCACGGCGTTACTCAACGGCTTCAGCCAGGTGCTGCTGCTGCGCAATCCCCTGTGCGGCCTGTGCTGCCTGCTAGCCATCCTGCTGACCGCGCCCAACCTGGTTGGCGGCGCCCTGCTGGGCGCCCTGGCCGGCCTGCTCACCGCCCAGGCACGCGGCTATGACCGTGCCGACCGCCAGGCCGGGCTGTACTGCTACAACGGCGTACTGATCGGCATCTTGGTCTGCGCCGTGCTGCCCTGGTCGGCGATCCTGCCGCCGCTGATCATCGCCGCCGGCGGCCTGTCCAGCATCATCACCCACCAGTGGCGCAAGCGCGGCGGCAAGTTGCTGGTCGCCTATACCGCCCCCTTCGTCATGCTGGGCTGGGCCACACTGCTGGTCGTCAGCCCCTCGCCCAGCGGCTTCGTCGAAGCTGACCCGCTGTACGCGTTGGCCCGCGGCGTGGGCCAGATCTTCCTGCTCGACCAGCCCTTGGCCGGCTTGCTGATTATCGTCGGCATGTTCATCGCCAACCCCTATGCGGCGCTGTGGGCGGTGATCGGCTCGGCCATCGGTGGCGGCGTGGCGTTGCTCGCCGATCAGGCGCAAGCCGCCTGGTTAGGCCTGTACGGCTTCAATGGCGCACTGGCGGCACTGGCCTTCAGCAGGCAAGGTGAAAAGCCGTGGGTGACGCTGCTGGCAATAGCGTTGGCCCTGCTGTTGCAACCGCTGTTCAAGCTGCTGCCAGTGCCTGGCCTGACCGCCCCCTTCGTTGCAGCCTGCTGGCTGATGCACTTGGGCAGTCACCTGGCACAACCCAGGCAGCGCAACACCAGCCGCTTGCACGGCTGAAACGCAGCCCCTAGGCTCAGCCCATCGCTTTTGTGGAACGAGCCAATGAACAACCCAGCGAGCCTGCGCGAGCGGCTCTTCGTCATCGTCTTCCAGACCGACACCGTAGCCGGTCGCCGCTTCGACAAGATCCTGCTGCTGATCATCCTGGCCAGCCTGGTCACGGTGATCCTCGACAGCATCGATGAGGTGCACCAAGGCTACGCCGGCCTGCTGGCCGGCATCGAGTGGGGCTTTACCGCGATTTTCCTGGCCGAGTACCTCACCCGCCTGTACTGCTCGCCCAAGCCGCTGCGCTACGCCTTCAGTTTCTACGGCCTGGTCGATTTACTGGCGATCGTGCCGGGGGTCATCGCGCTGTACTACAGCGACGCGCAATACCTGCTGATCATCCGGGTAATCCGGATGCTGCGGATCTTCCGCGTGCTCAAGCTCAGCCCGTACCTCAAACAGGCCAACTACCTGATGGAGGCGCTGCGCGGCAGCAAGCAGAAGATCATCGTGTTCCTGGTCAGCGTGTCGACCCTGGTAACCGTGTTCGGCACGCTGATGTACGTGATCGAGGGGCCTGAGCACGGGTTTACCAGCATCCCAAAAGGCATCTACTGGGCCATCGTTACCCTGACCACCGTGGGGTTTGGCGATATCGTGCCGAAGACCCCGCTGGGGCAGGTGCTGTCGTCGCTGGTGATGATTACCGGTTACTCGATCATCGCAGTGCCGACCGGCATCTTCACGGCAGAGCTGGCCAATGCCATGCGTGGGGAGCAGCTGCAGCATGATTGCCCAACCTGCCACAAGAAGACCCACGAGCACGGGGCGGCGTTCTGCTCTCGCTGTGGGAATGGGTTGTTTCCCAAGGCGTGATAGCGCCTGCGCCGGCCTCTTCGCGGATAAACCCGCCCCTACAGGACCACGGACGTGCGCGGTCCCCCGTAGGAGCGGGTTTACCCGCGAACAGGCCTATACAGGCAGAAGCATAACCAAAGCATTTTTTGTTCTTTAACCCGTATAGACCCACCCGCTATAGTCGCTGGCAATCTGCCCCAACACCCTTCAAGAACAAGGAAGCATCGTGAAAAAACTCTTCACCGCCTCGCTGCTCGCCGCAGGCCTGGCCCTGGGTAACCTCGCCCAGGCCGCGCCCACCCTGCTCAACGTCTCCTACGACGTGATGCGCGACTTCTACAAGGACTACAACCCGGCCTTCCAGAAACACTGGGAAGCCGAGCACAACGAGAAGGTCAACGTGCAGATGTCCTTCGGCGGTTCGAGCAAGCAGGCCCGTGCGGTGATCGATGGCCTGCCGGCCGATGTCATCACCATGAACATGGCCACCGACATCAACGCCCTGGCAGACAACGGCAAGCTGGTGCCCGACAACTGGGTAACCCGCCTGCCGAACAACAGCGCGCCGTTCACCTCGGCCACTGTGTTCATTGTGCGCAAGGGCAACCCGAAAGCCCTCAAAGACTGGCCCGACCTGCTCAAGGACGGTGTGCAGGTGATCGTGCCCAACCCGAAAACCTCGGGTAATGGCCGCTATACCTACCTGTCGGCCTGGGGCTACGTACTCAAGCAAGGCGGCGATGAAAGCAAAGCTCGCGACTTCGTCGGCAAGCTGTTCAAGCAGGCACCCGTGCTGGACACCGGTGGCCGTGCCGCCACCACCACCTTCATGACCAACCAGATCGGTGACGTGCTGGTCACCTTCGAGAACGAAGCCGAGATGATCGCCCGCGAATTTGGCCGCGACCAGTTCGAAGTGGTCTATCCGAGCGTGTCGGCCGAAGCCGAGCCGCCGGTAAGCGTGGTCGACAAGGTCGTGGCCAGAAAAGGCACCCAGGCCGTGGCCGAGGAGTACCTGAAGTACCTCTGGTCACCCGCAGCCCAGGAGATTGCCGCCAACAACTACCTGCGCCCGCGTGATGCAACGGTACTGGCCAAGTACACCGATCGCTTCCCGAAAGTGGACTTCCTGTCGGTGGAGAAGACCTTCGGTGACTGGCGTACCGTGCAGAAGACCCACTTCAATGATGGTGGGGTGTTTGACCAGATCTACACCGGTCAGTAACGCACAAGCAACATCAAACCCGGCGGAACACCAAGGCCTTCAGGCCCCCCGCCGGGTCCACATCTGGAAACTCCGGCGGGTTTTCCAGGCGTTCGACATAAGCCAGCGAAGGCGCCTGCTCTGCCATGCCTTCGATCAGAAACTCAGGCCCGATCCCCGGGTCGTTGACACACGCCAGCACCGTCCCACCTTCGCTCAACAATTCCGGCAAACGCCGCAGAATCTTCGCGTAATCCTGGGTCAGCACAAAGCTGCCACGCTGGAAAGTCGGCGGGTCGATGATGATCAGGTCATAAGGCCCGTACTTGCGCACCTTGCCCCACGACTTGAACAGTTCATGCCCCAGGTACGCCACCCGCGAAGCATCGTGGCCATTGAGGCGGTGGTTGTCCCGGCCCCGCGACAAGGCCGACTTGGCCATGTCCAGGTTCACCACCTGCTCAGCGCCACCGGCAATCGCTGCCACGGAAAAGCCGCAGGTATACGCGAACAGGTTCAGCACGCGCTTGCCCGCCGCCTGCTCGCGCACCCAGCGGCGGCCATAGCGCATGTCGAGGAACAGACCATTGTTTTGCCGCACACCCAGGTCCAGCAGGTAGGTCAGGCCGTCCTCGATCACTTCGCGTTGCTGGCACGGCTCGCCCAGCAGCCACTGGCCCGGACTGTCGGGCAGGTAACGGTGCTGGATGATGACAGTCTGACCCGTCCACTGCGGGCGCTCGGCCAGGCTGCGTAGCATGGCTTCCAGTTCGGCGAGCTGGCCTTCGAGCGGCTCACGGAACAAGGCGACCGACAGCACGCCCTGGAGCCAGTCGACGGTCACCTGCTCCAGGCCCGGCCAGCAGCGGCCGCGGCCGTGGAACAGGCGGCGGGTTTCCTGCGGGGCAGGGTCGAGGGCGGCGAGCAGGTGTTGCTCGAGGGTGGCGATTGGCGAGGTCATGGTGGGTCGCAGGCTGGCAAAAAGCGGCATTCTACCTTGCGGGCCTCTTCGCGGGTAAACCCGCGCCTACAGGCTGCCGCGCCGAGCGGAACCACCACCCCTGCTGCATCCCCGCCGCCGCCAGCAGGATCAATGCCACACCCAGCCACTGCAACGGCGCCAGGCGATGCCCGAACGCCACCCAGTCCACCAGAATGGCCGCAATCGGGTAAATGAAAGACAGCGCACCGGTCAATGCCGTGGGCAAACGCTGGATGGCGCTGTACAGCAGCACATACATCAGGCCGGTATGCACCATGCCCAACGTCAGCAAACTGGCCAGTGCCGGCACTTCAACCGGCAAGCCACCCAGCTTGACCCAAGGCGCCAGCAGCAGCGCCCCAGTGGTGACTTGAATCAGCGCAATCAGGTGCGCGGGTGTGCCGCTCAGGCGCTTGATGATCAACGCAGCGATGGCATACAGCAATGCCGCCCCCAGCGCCAGGGCGATGCCCAGCAGGTAGTCCTCACCACCACCCTGCCCTGTACCATGGGCACTGACGATGGCCAGCATGCCGAGAAACGCCACGCTCAGCCAGGTGACCTTGGCCAAGGTGATTTTCTCGCCCAGGAACAGCGCTGCCAGCCCAACCAGAATGAACGGCTGCACGTTGTAAACCGCCGTGCCAATGGCAATCGACGCCCGCGAGTACGAAGCAAACAACAGCAACCAGTTGCCGACAATGGCCACCCCGCTGACCATCGCCAGCAAAAATGCCGTGCGGCTGATCACGCCTGGGCGCAGAAAACCAAACGCGGCGCAAATGGCCAGCAAGGTCACGGCACCGAACACGCAGCGCCAGAACACCACATCCAGCACCGGCTGGCCGGACACCAGCACGAACCAGCCAATGGTCCCGGAAATCAGCATGGCGGCGACCATTTCCAGCGAGCCACGGCGCAATGAACTGTCCATCTCAAACCTCCTGTTAATGATGGCAACAGTATGCAAAGGCTGCACCCTGGCCATCCAGCGGATAACCAAGGCATATTCGCGTACCTGCCTTTACTATCAAGGCAAATAACACGAATCGCCTGATGAGGTGAGTATGACCGATGCCATCGACCAACTATTGATCAACGCACTGATGGAAGACTCGCGGCGCTCGCTCAAGGCGCTGGCACAGATCAGCGGGCTGTCCGCACCCAGCGTCAGCGAGCGCCTACGCCGGCTGGAAGAGCGTGGCGTGCTGCGCGGCTACACCGTTGAGGTCGACCCGCGCGCCTTTGGCTACCAGTTACAGGCAATCGTGCGCATCCGTCCACTGCCGGGGAAGCTGCAGGAGGTGGAGCGCCAGATCATTGCCATCCCTGAGTTCACCGAATGCGACAAGGTCATTGGCGAAGACTGCTTCGTCGCCCGGCTGCATGTGCGCTCGATGGAGCAGCTGGACACGCTGCTCGACCTCATGAACGTGCTGGCTGAGACCAATACCGCGATCATCAAGAAAAGCCCGGTCAAGCGACGGTTGCCCCCAATGGATTGATTGGCTCCTGTACCGGCCTCTTCGTGGGCGCACCCGCGAGGAGGCCAGCTTAGGCGAAGCTGACTATTTTTTGTACACAAAAACGTAACCATAAGTGCCATTTTTGTGTGCACTTTCTTCAGTAGCGCCCCAATTCGTTACACACTTCCGGCTCATTATTTTGACAAAATGATCAACTAATCAATCTTCCAAAAATATAAAATTGTTCATTCGGTCAACTTATATCCTCTTTATTTCATCAACTTATCTTTCAACAAGTTAAGTTCGAAATGATCGCCTATTGAACCCTGCTCTTCCCTTGGCATGGAACTCGCTTTTGTGTGTTCGTGTTTTGTATACAACTTAAACAAAACATAGATACACAAGAATCCGCGACGCCGACCCAATGTCGGCCGCCGCGGCCCACAACCCTGTGATGCCAACGCTGCACCGACGAGATGGCGAGCCCGTGCGCATGCCCGCTCATCGCAGTCCATGTGCATCAGGAGCCCGCCGGAATGAGTAGCAGCCTCGACCTTGCCCCTGAACGATCCGTCGCCAGCACACACCCCGCGTCCACGCTTGCCGGCCACCAGCCGGACCTTGTTCTCAGCCCGCGGCTGCATAACCGCGACCTTGCGCCAACGCGGATGGAAGGCCGTCGCTGGGGCGGCTACAGCATCTTCGCGCTGTGGACCAACGATGTGCACAATATCGCCAACTATTCGTTCGCAATGGGCTTGTTCGCCCTCGGACTGGGCGGCTGGCAAATTCTGCTGTCGCTGGCCATCGGCGCGGCACTGGTGTACTTCTTCATGAACCTGTCGGGTTATATGGGCCAGAAAACCGGGGTACCGTTCCCGGTCATCAGCCGTATTGCCTTCGGTATCCACGGCGCGCAGATCCCGGCGCTGATCCGTGCCGTCATCGCCATCGCCTGGTTCGGCATCCAGACCTACCTGGCATCGGTGGTGCTGCGGGTGCTGCTCACCGCCGTGTGGCCGCAAATGGCAGCCTACGACCACGACAGCATCCTCGGCCTGTCGAGTCTGGGCTGGGTGTGTTTCGTGTCGATCTGGTTGGTGCAGCTGGTGATCCTGGCCTACGGCATGGAGATGGTGCGCCGTTACGAGGCCTTTGCCGGGCCTGTGATCCTGCTGACCGTCGCCGCCCTGGCGGTGTTCATGTACTTCAAGGCCGACGCGCGCATTGCCTGGTCGGTGGCTACCCCGCTGACCGGCTACGAGATGTGGCGCAACATCTTTGCCGGCGGCGCACTGTGGCTGGCGATCTACGGCACCCTGGTGCTGAACTTCTGTGACTTCGCCCGCTCTTCGCCATGCCGCAAGACCATCCGCGTCGGCAACTTCTGGGGCCTGCCAGTGAACATCCTGGTGTTCGCCGTGATCACCGTGGTGCTGTGCGGTGCGCAATTCCAGATCAACGGCCAGATCATCGACAGCCCGACGCAGATCGTCGCCGCCATACCCAGCACGCCATTCCTGGTGCTCGGCTGCCTGGCCTTCCTGATCGTTACCGTGGCGGTGAACATCATGGCCAACTTCGTCGCCCCGGCCTTCGTACTCAGCAACCTGGCACCGCGCCACCTGAACTTCCGCCGTGCCGGGCTGATCAGCGCCACCCTGGCGGTGCTGATCCTGCCCTGGAACCTGTACAACAGCCCGCTGGTGATCGTGTATTTCCTGTCGGGCCTGGGTGCCCTGCTCGGCCCGCTGTACGGCGTGATCATGTCCGACTACTGGTTGCTGCGCAAAGGCTGCATCAACGTGCCAGAGCTGTATACCGAGCACCCGGCCGGTGCCTATCACTACAGCAAGGGCATCAACCTGCGCGCCGTGGCCGCCTTCGTGCCGGCCGCACTGCTGGCCATCGTGCTGGCCCTGGTGCCCAACTTCCAGGGTATCGCGCCGTTCTCCTGGCTGATCGGCGCCGGCATCGCCGCCGCCCTCTATCTGTTGATCGCCCCACGTAACCGCCAATACCACGACATCAGCGGCGAGTGCATCGCCGTTGACCACAGCAGCCATTAGTCAGGGAGGACTGCCCATGCGTATTCTGATCGCCAACGTCAACACCACCGAAGCCATCACCCATGCCATTGCCGAACAGGCCCGTGCGGTGGCCGCACCCGGTACCGAAATCGTCGGCCTCACGCCCTGGTTTGGCGCCGAATCGGTGGAGGGCAATTTCGAGAGCTACCTGGCGGCCATCGCGGTAATGGACCGGGTACTGGCCTTTGAAGGGCCCTACGATGCCGTGATCCAGGCTGGTTATGGCGAACATGGCCGCGAAGGCCTGCAGGAACTGCTCAACGTACCTGTGGTGGACATCACCGACGCCGCCGCCAGCACGGCAATGTACCTGGGCCACGCCTATTCCGTAGTCACCACGCTCGACCGCACCGTGCCATTGATCGAGGACCGCCTGAAGCTCTCAGGCCTGTATGACCGTTGCGCCTCGGTGCGAGCCAGCGGGCTGGCGGTGCTGGAACTGGAAGCCGACCCGCTGCGGGCCGTGGAGGCAATTGTCGGGCAGGCCGAACGCGCCGTGCGTGACGACAAGGCCGAGGTGATCTGCCTGGGTTGTGGCGGCATGGCCGGGCTGGACGAGCAGATTCGCCAGCGCACCGGCGTGCCGGTGGTGGATGGTGTGAGCGCAGCGGTGACCATTGCCGAATCGCTGGTGCGCATGGGTTTGAGCACGTCCAAAGTGCGCACCTATGCCACGCCACGGGCGAAGAAAGTGGTGGGCTGGCCGATGCGCTTCGGCCGCTGATCCTTCATTTGCCTGTACCGGCCTCTTCGCGGCTAAAGCCGCTCCTACAGGACCAGCGAAGAGGCCGGCCCGCTTAACGCATCATCCTGACCAAACGCTGCGCACTGCCACAGGCCAAGGTGAACCCCAACGCCCCATGCCCCAGGTTCAGCCACAGGTTGCGGTACACCGTCCCCCCTATGATCGGCACGCCGGTAGGTGTCGCTGGTCGCATCCCTGCCCACTCCACCGCCTGGCCATAATCCGCCGCCCTCGGCAGCGTCTCCAGCGCCAGCCGTCGCATGCTCTGCAAACGGCGCATGTCCACCGACTCGTCGAACCCGACAATGTCCACCATCGCCGCCACCCGCAGCTGCTGCCCCAGGCGGGCATAGACGATCTTGCGCTCATAGTCGGTAAGGCTCACTTCCGGGGGGAGGTGCCCGGCGCTGATCGGTGCGGTCAGGCTGTAGCCCTTCAGCGGGTAAACCGGTATCTGTACCCCCGGTAATGCCAAGCCTGGGCCGCGATGCCCGGCACACAGCACCAACTGCGCCACGTCCAGCTGCTGATCGCCCAGTTGCAATGCCACGACTTGGCCCTGGCGCTGGACCAATTGCGTCACCGGGCGGCCAAGCAGGAAGCGGCACTGACCGGACGCGCGCAACAGCGCCTCCAGCCGCAAGCAAAACAAGTGGCAATCGCCAACCTCTTCGCTCGCCGTGAACACGCCTCCCACAAACGGTGCGCCATCCAGGGCAGGCTCCAGCGCACGCAGCTCGGCAGCCGCCAGCACCTGCTGACTGGCCGGGTCCGTCAATTGTTCCCGGCCTTGGGCAAAGGCCCGTTCACTGCGAAAAGCCACCAACTTGCCATTGCGCCGCCAGGCGAAATCCCCCAGGTTCTGGTCTTCGCGCCACTGCGCCAGAATGGCCTGGCTGTACAGCGCCAGCTCAAGCAATTGCCCGGCATTACGGCGATTGACGCTACGCCTGCAAGCCAGGGTGAATGCCAGCAGCCAGCGCCACTGGGCCGGGTCCATGCGCAAGCGCAAGCGCAATGGCGACTCGCCCTGCAACAGCCAGCCCAGCGCCTGCCACGGCACCCCGGCATCCGCCAGCGGCGCCACATAGCGATAAGACAATTGCCCGCCATTGGCAAAACTGGTGGCCGACGCCAGGCTGTCGCGGGCCTCGATCAGATCAACCGACCGCCCTTCCCGAACCAGCGCATAAGCCGTCGCCAGGCCCACCACTCCTCCACCGATCACCGTTACCCGCTGCTTCATCGCTCATCCCTGTTCCGGCTTCCTTGCCAAACAGTACCAGCGGATCAGGTCGGGCAGCTATGCGCACCGTCATTCAGGCCCTGACGCACATTGCGGCTCAGCAGGCTGGCCTTGCCATCGTGCCAGGTCAGGGTCAGTACGTAGAGGGTGTCGAAGTCTTCGCCGCTCCAGTCCTCGGTGATCACCCGCTCCTCCCCCAGGGCCTTGCCGGCCACGGTGTTGATCAGTTCCGGCAGGTAGCCGTGGGACCAGGCGGTATAGATGGTCGCATTGCGGTATTTGTCGCTTAGCAACTCATCGGCCAGTTCAGCGGTGTCGTTGGCGCCGTAGTCGATATTCACCGGCAAGCCGAGGCGGATGGCACTGGGGGTGATGGTCATCAATGGGCGGATGTAGCTGTAGCTTTCATCCTTGCTGCCTTCCTCGACATGCCGCGTGGGGTTGGCGGCAAACACATAGTCGGCCTTGCCGAAGCGCTCGGGCAGTACAGTGGCCAGGTCCAGCGCACGGTTGAGGCCCTGGCAGTTCAACTGCCCGAGCCCCTCGCCCGGCTTCTCGCCATGACGCAAAAACACCAGGGTTTGAGTGCCATCCACCGGCTGTGCCCGACCTTCGATAGCCTCCAGTGCCAATGGCGCGGCGATGGCAATGAGTACCAGGCTCAGCAGCAAGTGACGGCGACGGCGAAAGAATGTGGGCAACTTCATCAAGGCAGGCTCGTGTGGCAGAGAAAATCGGGTTTACCCGTCACATCGCCCGGGCCAGTTGCAGGGCGCCCTTGTAGTGAATGCCATCCTTGGCACGAGTGAGGGTCAGAGTGCCCTGAACCCGTTTGGTTCCTCCCTGGAGGTAGATGCCGTTCCCTGGGCAAGGCCTAGGTTAGGGGCTGGGTGTTGCACAATTGTGTAAGGTGCAAGCACCCCGGGTTGCAACGCGAACGCTCAATCATCCCGCGTGAGCACTTCCAGCAGTTCAATCTCGAACGTCAGGTCCGAGTTCGGCGGGATCGCCCCTACGCTGCGTTCGCCATACCCCAGGTGCGCCGGTACCAGCAGCTTGCGCTTGCCGCCAACGCGCATGCCCATCAGGCCTTGGTCCCAGCCTTTGATGACCCTGCCGGTACCGATTACGCACTGGAACGGCTTACCGCGCGACCAGGACGAGTCGAACTCGCTGCCATCGGCCAGCCAGCCGGTGTACTGAGTGGTGATCAGGGCACCTTTGACGGCGGCTTTGCCGTCCCCTTCGACCAGATCGATGATCTGCAGTTCTTGGCTCACGGGTACACTCCAACGCTGAAAAACAAAACCGCCCTTTTCTCAGGAATGCACCAGTTTGGCAAGTTCGCGCGGGAAGGATACTGAGGCATTCGCCAACGCAACGCCTGCGCATAAACATGACGTTGAATCAGCTGTACTGTTCGAACACTTCCTGGCCGGACAGCTCCTTGGTCTGATTGGCGAAGCAGTACCACGCGGGTTTCTGTTCGACGAAGATCTGCAGGTCAAAATCCCACGCCTGGTCGCCATCGAGCAGGCCGACCGGCACGGCATGGTAGTCGTTGGCCTTGAGCCGGTAGTACAGGTGCGTACCACAGCGGCCACAGAAACCACGCTGGGCCCAGTCGGACGAATCATAGACGCTGGGAGCACGCCCTTCGATCAGCGGAGGCTTGCTGCAGTGCACCACCAGCAGCGGGCCGCCGGTCCACTTGCGGCACATGCTGCAATGACAAGCACTGATATGGGTATTGTCGACGGTGACCGTAAGTCGCGTGTCGCCGCACAGGCAGGTGCCTTGTTTTTCCAGGGCCATGGGTGGCTCCTTGAACGCAAAGGTGGGCCTGCAATTATAGAAGCCCGCCGCAAAAGCAGCCTGCTTGCTGCCTTTTTACCCTGCAAGACAGCGCGGCCCAAAAGGGCTGGGCTGTCTGCTACAGGGCATCGCACTTACGGCTAGATGTATGCATTACCACGCATGTACAACGCCGCCCGCCCACTGATGATGACGCGGCCATTGCCCGGCACTTCGCACTGCAACTGCCCTTTGCGTGCCCCGCCCTGCTCGCAGCTCAGCACGTTCTTGCCCAGCCTTCGGGCCCATACCGGTGCCAGCGAAGTGTGCGCCGAGCCGGTTACCGGGTCTTCATTCACACCAACCCGCGGGCCGAACCAGCGGGTGACGAAGTCAAAGCCACGCCCTGCCGCGGTCACGGCAATGCCACGGACGTCGAAGGCCGACAGCGCAACAAAGTCGGGTTTCAACGTTTCGAGCAGCATGGCGTCATCGATCACCACCACATAATCGTCGCTACGGTACACCGCCTTCGCCTGGCTCAAGCCCAGCGCCTGCAGCAGGCCCGCTGGCGTGTCCACCGCGACGGGTTGTTTGGCCGGGAAGTCCATGGCCAGCAAGCCATCAGTGCCGCGGCTGACGCGCAACTCGCCACTGCGGGTGTTGAAGCGCAGTACCTGCGCCTGCTCACCCAGTTGCTCGAACAGCACGTAAGCCGAGGCCAAGGTAGCATGGCCGCACAGGTCGACTTCCACGGTGGGGGTGAACCAACGCAGGTCGAACGTTTCGCCTTTGCGCACGAAATAGGCTGTTTCTGACAGGTTGTTTTCTTCAGCGATGCGCTGCAGCACATTGTCCGGCAGCCAGCTTTCCAGCGGGATGACTGCGGCCGGGTTGCCACCGAACGGTTCAGTGGAAAAGGCATCGACCTGGAAAATTTCGAGTTGCATGCACACGCTCCTGGTTACCTGGGCGCTGCCAGGCAGATATCTGTAAAAAGGTTACGGCCGTACAGGGGTCAACACTGGCTCACCGGCAAAGAACGCCTGCAAGTTGCGCAGCACCAAGGCCACCGTGTCGCGCGCGGCTTCTGGCGACTGGCCAGCCACGTGGGGTGTGAGCACAGTGTTGGGCAAGGCCTTGAGTGCATCGGGGACTGTCGGTTCGTCATCGAATACATCCAGCGCGGCGCCAGCCAGCTGCCCACGCTGCAATACGGCAACCAGGGCTTGTGTGTCGACCACGCTGGCGCGGGCGATGTTCACCAGATAGCCTTCAGCGCCCAAGGCCTGAAGCACGTGGGCATCGACCAGATGCCGGGTGTTGGCGCCACCGGGGGTGGCCACCACCAGGATGTCGACGGCTTCAGCCAAGTGCCTAGGGCTGTCGTACCAGGTATAGGGCACTCCCTGGCGTGGTGTGCGGCTGTGGTAGCTGACGTGCATGTCGAAGCCCAAGTGGGCCCGCTTGGCGATCGCCAGCCCCACTGCGCCGAGGCCGAGAATGCCCAGGCGTTTGCCGCTCACCGAGGGGCTGATCACCCGGTTCCATTCACCGCGCCGCGTGCTGGCATCGGCACGGGGGATGTCGCGCAGCAGCGCCAGCAGCAGGGCCAGGGTGTGGTCGGCGACGGCCGCGGCATTGGCCCCAGCGCCATTGGTAACGGTTATGCCGCGGGCGGCGGCAGCGGCCAGGTCGACCTGCTCGTAGCCGGCGCCGATCACGCAGATGATCTGCAATCTGGGTAGTGCGTCAATTTCTGCGGCGGACAGCCCCAGCGGCCCACGGGTGAGTACTGCTTCGATTTCTTCGGCGTGGCGATGAATGGCATCAGCGCGCAGTTGCAGCGAAGGGGCACGAATCAGGTGGTAACCGGCCTGCTCCAGCATGGGCAGGTAATCGTCGACGGTTTCCACCAGTACCAGGACTGTCTTGCTCATGCCACCTCCGGGTGAATTCGAGGCGTCATTATGCGGAGTCACCGGCCGGTACAGTCAATGGAAATAACAAGGCAAAATTGTACTGTGCTGTTGCTGTTGCTGTTGCTGTTGCTGTTGCTGTTGCTGTTGCTGTTGCTGTTGCTGTTGCTGTTGCCG
>NZ_JAJSAW010000017.1:0-92946 GCF_021378985.1 Pseudomonas sp. JR33AA | reverse complement strand
GGATCTGCGTGTGCTGCAGAAGATCTATTCCAATGGCGTGCTTCTGGGCGATAAGAGCGAAAACGGCTGGGGCATTAAATACCAGCAGGGTGACTTCAATATGACGTCCGACTCCAAGCTGTTCCCACCGCGGCCTAAGTGGGAGGAAAAGGGCTATCGCCCCGACGAGTACGGCCATTGGCTGAAAGGCCCATGGCGAGACTATCACGGACCACAGCATATTCTGGAGCGTGAGCCGGGTTTGGTGCTGTCGCGGGATGGGCGGCAGGCGATGCCGGTAGAGTCGATTGAGGATGTGGCGTTGCCGCTCTATGAGGGGCGGATGATCGGCCAGTTTGATTTTAGTGAGAAGGGATGGGTGAGGGGGAAGGGGCGCTCTGCGGTATGGCGCGATATTTCTTTTGAAGAGAAGGTGATAGAGCCGCAGTTCCTGATGAGTCTTGCCGATTACCTTGGCTCAGTGGACAAGAGCGGTAATCCCAAAAGCGCACGTGGCCTAAAGCCCTGTTATATGGACGTTAGCTCAGCGACCAATTCCAGAACAATGATTTCCTCCGCTGTGTGGGATTTTCCTTGTGGTAACAAGGTGCCATTATTGATCCCAAATAAAGGGGATGCTGCTGCCATAGCGCTTATCGCCTGTTTGGATTCTTTCGTGTTCGATTTTGCAATTCGAAACAGGCTGGGCGGTTTGACCATCAACTATTTTATTGCAGAAGAATCACCACTCCCGCCGCTACATAAGGTCCCGAAACAGCTTGTGGAAGCAGCTTTCAGCTTGCTTTCCGTAGGCAATCCCCTCTATTCACCCGTCCAAGAATCATTGGTACACAACCCCCTTACGGCGGCTGTTTCAAAAAATGAACGCACAAGGCAGAGAGTGATAATCGATGCTGTCCTGCTCGCAATCTCTGGGTTGGATTGGGAGGGCGCATGTCATATCTTGAAGGACTGTGATCGCCCAATAGAGGAGCTCTCTGGGGATGCAGCGAAAGCCCTTAATCCGAAAGGCTTTTGGCGTCTTGGAAAAGGGTTGGATCCCGAACTACGCCACACTGTCCTGTCACTAATCGCCTTCCACGATCTGCAACAAATGGGCCTCGATGCTTTCCTTGCTCAGAGCGACGGCGAAGGCTGGATGATTCCCGAAAAGCTGCGTCTGGCCGACTACGGCTTGGGCCACGATGATCGTGCGCAGGAGTACCAGCCTGTGGCCTCACGCTTGGGGCCACGCTTCTACGATTGGCAACTGAACGATGATGTGGAGCGCTCCTGGCAGGAGTGTGCTGCCCATGCCGATCTGATTCGCCGGATTGTGCCGCTTCCGGAGCCGGAAGAAGCAGCGAAACTGGCTGAAGCGCTTGCGCCAAATAAAACAGAATCACCGCAGGGAGCACTGTTCTGATGCTGAATCCGATTACCTATACCGAAGACGTGGTCAGCGATTTTCTGCGCTACCAGCTCAGTACTTATGCCTTTGCGGATGAGAATCTGTACCGACAGATGCGAGAGCTGCTCAATCTGGAGCACACCCGCAATACGCCGCTACTGAAGGGGCCTTTTATTTCTCTGTCGCGCACCTTTATGAAGGGCGCAAGCCTTGAGCAACTAGTGGACGAAGGCGTATTGCACCCGCATATCCGCAAGTTGTCTCCCTATCCAGGCGCTTACTTGCACCAGGAAAAGGCCTTCCGATCCATCAAGGCCGGTCGAACCACGCTGGTGGCCACCGGTACAGGTTCGGGCAAGACCGAGTCCTTCCTGTTGCCGATTATCAGCCGCTGCCTGCAGTTGCGTGACGAGGGCGTCGAGGCCGGTGTCACGGCGGTGATTGTCTACCCCATGAACGCACTGGCCGAAGACCAGTTGCAGCGTATGCGTGAGTTGCTTGTTGGCACTGGTGTCACGTTCGGCATGTATGTGGGTAAAACCCCGCGTACAGAAGCAGAAATAAACGGTGTGCGTCTCGCTCCTGGCAGCACGGTTGCGGATTACCGCAGCAAGCTGCAGCAAATGCAGCAACAGAAAATGGATGTAGCCCTACACCCGGCTGAAGAGCGGGTGAGCAGGGAGGCGATGCGC
The DNA here is from genome assembly GCF_021378985.1 of Pseudomonas sp. JR33AA. Classification (NCBI taxonomy): domain Bacteria; kingdom Pseudomonadati; phylum Pseudomonadota; class Gammaproteobacteria; order Pseudomonadales; family Pseudomonadaceae; genus Pseudomonas; species Pseudomonas sp. JR33AA. The sequence goes on along the minus strand of NZ_JAJSAW010000017.1, from coordinate 90,864 downwards.
ATAGCCGGCCAGCAGCCGCGTATTCTACTAACCAACGTCAAACAGTTGGAATTGTTGCTGACTCGCCAGATGGACTTGGAGCTGTTCGATAATGCCCGCCTTGAGTTCATGGTCTTCGATGAGGCGCACACCTTTACTGGTGCCGGCGGTGCAGAAACTGCCTGCCTAATTCGCCGTTTGCGTGCCTACTGCGGTAGGGACGAGAACAGCACCACCTGCATTGCTACATCAGCCACTATCGCTGATCCGCGCAGAGGTATTGAAGCGGGCCGTGAGTTTGCCAGCCGTTTCTTTGGCGTCGACGGCCAGAATGTCGAACTGATCGGCGAAGCCTACGAAGAGGATACCTGGGGCGAGTCGCGCAGTGTCAGCGCACCCTTCAATGGCGATCAGGCCATGCAACTGAAAACCGTGCTGGAAATGCTCGGTACGCTAGACCGACCCGAGGTAGAGCCTGCTGCCCTACAGGCCTTCCGTATTTGGTTCCAGGCTACCAGTGGCATGCGTATGGTCGGCGATAATTGGCGCAAAGCACTGAATCAGTGGCTAAGCCACAACGAGGTGGTGTTCCAGATCGCCGATGTGCTTCGCCGTCCGCGAGCCGTGGCTACCTTGCTGGAAGACCTGACTGAAAAACTAGGGCGTCTGATTACCGAAGAGGAAATTCTAATCTGGCTGGCATTGGGTGCGGCAGCGCGCGATGGTGATCGCCCTTTACTGCGCCCCGTGGTACACGGTTTCGTGCGTGGCGTCAGCGGCGCCGTGGTGACCTTTGAGGAGCAGCAGGGGCAACCTGCACGACTTTGGCTGTCAGCCGAGGATGCGCTGGCGGCAGCCGAAGGGCGAGATCCTGAGCTGAAAGCGTTTCCGCTGTCGAGTTGCACAACGTGTGGTCAGCATTACTTTGAGCATGGCCTTGAAGATTTCGATTACACCGGTGATGCGCCTGGCGGAGGATCTGCAGATGGGACGAACCGGGTGTGGCGTTCGCAAGACATTCCTTTGGGGGGAGTGCGAGCTGTCTCATTGGATCATCAGGTAGGCTCCGATGGAGAGGAAGAGCCCTCTCGTACAGAGGTGCTCTTCGTTTGCCGCTATTGCGGTACCACCCATGACCGGCAAGTCTCTGAGTGTGTGGGTTGTGGTCGAAATAAGACACTCAAGGCACTGCACTTTGTGCAGCAAAAAGAAGAACACATTGGTCGTTTGACCCGCTGTGTATCCTGCGGTGCACACGGACGCCGGATGACTGGCAGCTACCGAGAGCCGGCACGTCCGGTACGAGCCACAGGTGTGGCCGATGTGCATGTACTGGCTCAGAGCATGATCCATCGTGCTGAGCGCAAGCGCCTACTGGTGTTTGCAGATAATCGCCAGGACGCCGCGTTTCAGGCGGGCTGGATGCAGGATCGTTCTCGTCGTTATCGCTTGCGAGAGCTGATTTACAAGAAGCTGCGCGAAGGTGCCATCTCGGTCAGTGATCTGGTGTTGTGGTTGGACAAATTTCTCGATGCCGACGATGAGTTGTCGCGGGCATTAATTCCTGAAGTCTGGCGAGTAGAACCGAAATCGGAAACTAGTCTGGCCCATGTCGAGGAGCGTAAGTGGTTCTTGCGTGCTCAGGTGCTCCGTGAGTTGACGCTGGGGGCGCGCCAGAGTACAGGTCTGGAACCGCTGGGACGCCTGAAGATCCAATATTTGGGGCTGAATGAAGCACTGCCGGCCATTCAGAAATGGGCAAGGGCGTTGGGCTGCTCTCCGGCTGATTTGCAAGAAGGCATCGCCTCGCTCCTGGATGCGGCTCGTTCCCGGCGCATGCTTTTTGATCCCGTTACCCGGATGTTTTCCAAGTTCTGGTTGGACGGTGAGAAAGAGGTACTGCGTGGGTATCTACCGATCATGCGTGGCGTACCGGAAGGCTTGGTGTTTGAGCGTGATGGCCAACACGACAAAAAACGTATCAAGCAGTGGTTCAGCACTTACGACAGCTCGGCCAAACAGGCGGCTGTGAGTTGGGGGGTCGATCCGGATCACGTCCAGTCGTTTCTGGATGATGTTTGGCGGCTCTGCAGCGATGAACTGGAACTACTGACGCAGGTGCAGTTCAAGGGGGGGCGCGGTAAAAACCTGCCAGGCTGTCATGGTGCCAATCAGGTCCATGTGGACCACCTTATGCTCGTGCCTGCGTCAGGCATGTATCGCTGCCAGACTTGCCGCCGCCTCCATGCTCGGGTCAATCCCGGTATGACCTGTATGGCCTGGCGTTGCAGTGGCAAGCTGGTGTTCGAGGCAGAGAACCCGGACAACTACGACCTGCTGCTGCTCGATCAGGAGTTTTCCATGCTCCGAGCTCGCGAGCATTCTGCGCAGATTCCGGGGCCGGAGCGTGAACGCATAGAAAACGCCTTCAAGGGCGAGAGCGAACGCATCAATACTCTAGTGTGTACACCCACGCTGGAGATGGGAGTGAACATCGGTTCTCTGGATGCAGTGCTGATGCGCAATGTACCGCCATTGCCAGCCAATTACTGGCAGCGTGCGGGCCGTGCCGGACGCCAGTTCCGCATGGCGCTGGACCTGACCTATGCGCGCACCACCAGTCACGACCGAGCCTACTTCAATGAACCGCTGAAAATGCTCGAAGGGTTGGTGGAGCCTCCCAGCTTCAACCTGCGCAATCCCGTAATGGTGGCAAAGCATGTAAATGCCACGGTGCTGACCACGCTGCTGCAGATGCTGCGCAGTAACTCCCTCCCAGGAGAGCAGGCCACTGCACTGCAGGAGGCGTTGTCTGTCTGCTTACCGCCTCAGATTCGACCGTATCTGTTTACCTCTGATGGCATGGTGAGGGCTGAGCCTCTATCGGTTGGTTTATTGAACCAGCAGATGGCGCAGCACAAGGCGGCCCTCTTAGATGCAGTAATTACCGCTTTCCATCAGGGCTGGCCTGTAGGTGATTGCGAGGTCGTTAGTCGGGAGCAACTGGATCAACTGATCGGCAGCTTTGCTGAGCAGCTTCAGGGCGTAATCAATCAATTGTTCCTGCGCTTGCGGTGGGCACTTGGGCAACTTGAACGACTCAGAAAAGTGGCCTCCGGAAAGGGGGCTCTTGATGCAGATGAGGAGGCGCTGCGGGCTCGTTGTGAACGATTAGTGAAGAAGCTCAAAGGAGAGGCTAAGCGAAACCGCAACCAGGCCGAGGGTATCGATGACACCAACACTTATGGCGTGTTGGCGGCAGAAGGCTTCCTGCCGGGGTATGGGCTGGATTCAGGTGCGGTAACCCTGACGCACGTTGCGCCGCGACACGGTAGCGATATCAGTGATTGGGAGCTGCGCCGCAATACTGCGCTTGCTGTTCGTGAATATGTTCCCGGTAACCTGATCTACGCCAACGCCCATAAATTCGTGCCGCGCCACTTCCATCTCATTCCTGAGGAACCTCTAGTGTTTGCTGTGGATGTGGCGAGTGAGTCAGTCCAGGAAACAGGCCCAGGCACAAAGTCGGGTAGCGAAGCCAGCTCCATGTCGGTGACACAAATTCCAGGTGTAGCTATTTGCGATGTGGATGCGCCCCATCATTCCTACATCTCTGACGATGAGGACTATCGCTTTCAGATGCCCGTTGCGGTGTTTGCCCAGGATCAAGGGCGTCACTCGGGCGGCAAAGTCTATGAGTGGGGGAGAGCCGAACCGCAGTTGAAGCATGGGATGCATATGCGTCTAGTGAACGTCGGTGCAGCTGGCCAGGTTCGCTCCGGTGCTCTTTTGGGCTATCCGCTTTGCTTGGTTTGCGGGGCAAGTCGCTCGCCGATGAGTAGTTCGCAGGAGTTGGATCGTTTCAACGAGTTCCATACCGAGCGTTGCGGTCGTCCGGTGCAGACCATCGGCTTCTATGCAGAGGTAGTAGCTGATGCGCTGGTGCTACAGGATTGCGCATCCCAAGAAATGGCCTACAGCGTCATGGAGTCTTTGCGCCAAGGGGCCGCCGACGTTCTGGATATGGAGATATCCGACCTGCAAGTACAGGTGATCGGCAAGCCTGGTAATGAGTCGGTCGACGCGCTGTTGTATGACCCTATGCCGGGTGGCTCTGGGCTGCTGGAGCAACTCCTGGAGCACTGGCCTGATGTTGTGGCTGCGGCACGGCGCTTGGCTGAGGAGTGCCCGTCCGCCTGTGAGTCGTCCTGTGTGGACTGCCTGCAGCATTTCCGTAACTCCTTCTATCACGACAAACTGAATCGCCATACGGCGATCGAGGTATTCAACGACTGGGGGAGCACCATAAGCTTTGCCTATGACCTGGCGCCTGTTCTGCCGGATGAAACTCTGACTCAGCAGCCGGGTAATCCCCCAGAGCAACAGTTGGTGGCAATGCTGAAAGCGGCCGGCCTGGTTGCGTTCGAGTCCGAGCGGCCAATTCAGTTGTCTGGTGGTATCACAACCCGTCCAGACGTGTACTTCCATGAGCCCAACGATCAATACGAAGGCGTCTGCATCTACCTCGATGGAATGAGCGAGCATCTGCACGGTAACGCCCAGACAGCCGCTAAGGATCAACAGATCCGTCAGGAGTTGCTGAACTCTGATTACGAGGTGATCGAAATCCAGTTTCAGGAGCTGTATGACAGAACCGTGATGCGTGAGCACATGCGACGTATTGCGCGAGCTGTGATCGGTAAGGCGAAGGCGAAGGAGTTGGTTGCTAGTGATGACTGGTTTGATTCTGCAAGCAGCTCAATGGTTGGGGGGGCTGTATCCGATGCCAATCTATAGAGACGCTTAATGAACGGAGCGGAGACCAAAAAAAATATACCCAGCCCACTGCAGTATGGGTAGCCTCACGGCTACCCATACTGGCTCAAGTTTCTATTTATGTGCTCTATGTGATGTTTCTTTCAGTCGGCTGAAGATCCAGCACGCCAATAGCACGGCAATCAGCAGTGGAGGAAAACGCACCAGCAGAATCACCAACAGCAGTAGTGCCAGGCAGCCGGCGAGAATACCGACGAACATAAATACCGCAGCCAAGATCCGTAGTAGTGTCATCTTCGTTTTCTCCTCACAGGAGATTCTGTTCTGCCATCGATAGGCAGCCTTCGGGACCAACAATGGTGTGGTCCAGCATCCGCATCCCGTCCAGGTTTAGTGCCTGCTTCTGCTGCGGTCTACCTGGATGGGTTCGGTGTCCCCGAAGGGGGCGCCAGGACCATAGCGACAGAGTTGTGCTTCAAGGCTGACTTGACGATGGAGAGATGCCGTCACCGACGAGCATACTTTGGGAAATTTCATGGAAGGCGATGACTCGATGGCGGCTATCAAGGCGGAGAAAGGCGAAGACTTCATGCTCGTAATCGCTCAGCTGCGCCTGTAGGTGGCTGGACACCGCCTCCGATGAGGTCTGTGCTCGCTCTACGCAGACGCAGTTCCGCCAACTGGCGGGCCATCAGTAGAATGTCGGTTTCGGTGACGGGCGACTCGACCAGGTAGGTGCCGCTCGAGTCATTGGCCTTCAGTTTGTGCAGTCGCATGGGTGTCTCCTGGGGGGGGATCAGTCGATGAGGTGTGGCGCTGAGCTTGCGCCTCCAACTTCTCAGCCAGGCTGTTTTTCACTGATCGCTGGGAAGTGATGGTGACAGGGAATTGGCTCTCCTCGACGAGGTAGAACTCCTCGACGATGGTGCCGGCGTCTTCCTCGCTGTCCTCGAACGCGCCATTGGCGAAGCCACGCTGCGCCGCTTCATCCAACGCAGCTTGATCGAAGCCTGCTGCTTTCCGCTTCGCGTCGAGCTCATTGGCGGCTTGCAGCCACTCAGCCATGTCCATACCGCCGCGTACAGTCAGGTCGACGTAGAAGATCGGCGTGCCATGACTCTGACGAGTGGACTTGCCACGTAGGCGCAGCTCCAGCGGCAGGCACGCCAAACGGTTGCCGGTAATGGCCTGGAAGTAATACAGCCGGGCAGCTAAGGTGCGGATGCTGTTGAAGCCGGTGGTGCGGAACACGAAGCTACCTAGCGGATCCTCATCGCCAATGATCACGTTTAGCCGTCCGTAGGGCCTACAGGCATTACCCTTGGCCAGTGGGCAGGCATCCGGCGAAGGGCAGGGCAGAGACTGCACACCTTCTTGAGTGACGCGCTTGCAGGTCTCACCATTGCCCACGCACAGCGGTCGTTCGGACTGTCGATCAAATAGGGTGTAGTCGGCACGGAGGTTCAGCTCAGGCTCGTTGAACAGCAGGCGCACCGGAATGCTTCGCAGTTTGTCGTCCTTCCCCTGGCGAAGCCCGTCGTTGAGAGGGTGCAACAGCCAGCCGTCCTTGCCTTGTACTTGGGAGGTGATGGTGAACTGGTCATCCTTCTCCGGCAAACGCTTGCCATTTTTCTCGATGACCTTACCGATGGAGATGCGCCCTAGCACTGGGGGCGTCAAGGCTAAGCCTTTGAGCATGATGGTTCTCCTGGAAATGAAAAAAAGGCCAGCCACGCAGCGCGAACCGCATAGTCTGGCTAAGAGGGGATGGGGTGAGGAAATGAAAATCAGCCGACCAGGAAGCGCCGAGCACCAGCTTTGAGTAGGGGGTACTTGGCCTGCAAGTAAGGCTTGTCCTGGAGCAGTTGAGCTACATCGAGGCCGACACTGTCCTTGGCTTTGCGCCAGCTGACATAGCCGCCGGTGAACTCCGCCCGGCTGGCATCGCCCATGGCCTGCTGTAGCATCTGCTTGAGCTCGGCCTCGCGCTTTTCCTTGCCGGCAATCGAATGGCGGACGGCCTTGAGCTCGATGAAGGCAGCGCTCAGTCCGGCATGGCCACTGAAGTCGACGACTTGGCCGTTGTCCTCCGGATAAAGGCAGCGCAATGCGGATTCAGCAGAGGCGGTGCCATCGGCTAGCGGTGGCGTATCGGTCTCCACGTACTGCCAGAACCTGCGCTCAAGTTCGATCAGTCGCGCGATGAGTTGTTCGTCTCTCTCAATTCGGTGGATCTCCAGCGTCTGACCGCCGAGCAGCACCGCCACATCTGCAGCCTGCTTGCCGGTGACGGCGAGTTGGTGCATCACTTGAAGCTGAACATACTCGGGAACGCCCTCTTTCCAGAGGAGCGCCCCGTTTATGCCGGCGGTCTTGCATTCGAGGATCTGCACATCGTCGGCACCGATCACATCGCGATCGATGTTAGCTAGCATCCAGGGCAACTCCGGATCCGGATGCTGCAGCACAGCGTTGATGCGACGGACCCTGTGCTTGGTGCGCTTGCTATAGTGCCAGGCCACGATGGGCTCTAGGATATTGCCCCAGTACATCGGGCTTTCCTCATCTTGGGGATCAACCTTCGGTAGCCCAGCATCGCGACCGGACTTCTCCAGCCACAGCTCTAACTGCGACTTGTAGGGACTCAGCCCCACCGCAGCGGCGGCATCCGAACTTCCGATGCCTTGTTTGCGGATCTGCAACCAGTCCTCGCGCGATAGCTCCTTGGTGCTGACCAGTCGCAGGGCAGGGCGTTTCTTGCGGGTGCTGCGGTTCAACGACGTTGCTTTCATGGTATTCACCTGCAGACATAATCGTCCGGCCAGCGCAAGGCTGACCGGGCGCGAGGGGAGAGGTAAGTAAGGGTTAAGCGGCGAGCTGCAGCGCGGCATCCAAAGCGCGTTGCTTGATCTGCGCCCCCTGGCCGAACCAGGCCGATTCCATGCGGTACTCGTTGCTACGCGCGCGGCGCTCGTGGTCGACAAACTCGGTCACGGCATTGAGCAGGCCCCAGGCGGTGCCACGTGCCGAATCCAGCTGGCTACCGCGACCCCGGCCTTCGTACAGTTCCTGAACCTTGCGCAGGGCGCGCTCGTTGGGCAGTTGCTCCGGCAGAGCACCGCTCGGGCTGGTCTCGCACAGCACGTTCATAAAGAACCCCAATGCCTCGTGCCACAGCACCTTGCGCTCGGCTAGTACGCGCATGCGATACATAAAGTCGTCCCATTGCGAGACGGCGATACCGAGCTGCTTCTTCACAGCCTTGGAATCGAAGCGGGTGTTGTGCGGCACCTTGATCGCCCGGCTGGTGCCGTCCAGAGCGATGGTCAGGGTGTTGTTGCACACCACGCGCACGGTGGTCGGCGTTGCGGTGGTGGCCAGGGTACCGTCACAGGAGGTCGCCAGCAGCAGATAGCCATTCACCTGGTCGTTGCCCTTGAGCGCAGCGCCTTGCCCGGTTCGCGCCAGCGCCCAGAACTTGCGCCCACCCTTGAGTACGCCGGCCGTTTCCAGTTCGTAGCCGGAGACCTCGGTGAGGTCACGATAAAATTCGAGTACCTCCCGGGGCTGCACCGTGTGGTAGCGCTGAGATACCACCGACAGCGGCGCCTTGCTGTCGGAGCGATAGAGCACCTTTTGCTCGGGGAAGGAGTGGATAGCGCCCAGGTGGCCAATGGCATCCGATTTGAAATGCACGGGGCTTTCCAGAATCTGCCAGTCCATTCCAGCTTCGCGTTGCCAGACTTCGATAGGTTGCTTCTGACTGAGCTGATTGCCCAGGCCATGCCACGGGGTAGCGCCAGCATAGGCCATGGTTTCGATGAGATGTGCCATGTGAATGATTCCTTTTAGTACAGGCAGGCATAAAACGCTGCGCGAGGCGCAGCGCTGACCGAATGGATAAATGGAAAGAGAGAGGGCCAATCAGGCCGGCAGGTTGAAGCGATGACCGCATAGCAGGCAGAGGTTGTGGGCCAGGACGTGGCGGTCGAGTGATTCACCGAGTTGAGCACCGAGCGCGCAGCCACCTAAACCGCCGGCAAGGCCGCTGAGGATGGCACCCGATATGGAGCCGAGTGTGCTGCCGACCGGTCCGGCGATACCGCCGATGGCTGCGCCCGTCTGGCCGCCAGTTAGGGCCGCGCTGACGGCACGCGCAACACCGCCCACGGTGCCAATGGTTGCACCTACTTTCATGGCGTGATGGAAGGAAGCGACTTTGGGGGAGTGACAGAGGGGGCACTGCAATGACATGGGACGAACCTCCTGGGTGGTGATGTCATCGCGGTAATGTGTGATTGAGATTTTTTTGAATCGAATGGCCGCTTTTCAGCGGCGAAACCAATGGCATAACGGGCTACCGTCGGCCAAAAGTAAACGCTCATCACTTAAGCGCTCGGGGAAATACAGGCTCGTGGCGACCTTGATGGCTAAATGCTACGACTTGCAATAAACTCGACTATAAATTTATCCAGTCTATTTTTGCAGGACGCTTGAAGAATGAAAACTCAGTTCAATACTCACGAAAGTGATGAAAGCTTTGAAACAGTGCCGGATGAAGTCAGAGTGTTGTCCTTCAATGTAGGTCATGGTGACTGCACTCTCGTCGAATCTGTTTGTAATGGTGTTGTGATTTTTAGATGTCTGCTTGACGCAGGTATGAGGCTGCCGGAGGAGTTAATTACTTATCTCGAGAACGCCCCCCGTGATCCTGTAGATCCTGACATTGATGTTTTGATTTTAAGTCATGTCGACGCAGATCATCAAGGAGGTCTTCCCGAGTTGCTCGGTTCAAAAATTTCCATTGGAGAATATCTCGGGCCCTGTCTGCCAACCTTTGAACGTCTAAAATGGTTGTTTGCCCCTCGTGTCAGTGAGGCCATTACAAAGGCATCGGAAGTGCAAAGGACATTAAAAAGTCGGGGGATTCCCATAAACTATCCCCTTGAGGGTTTCAAAACTCGCTATGCCGATGGGCGCATCACGATTTCCATACTTTCTCCAGCGGCAAGGCTGATAAAAAGTTTGTCACTAGCTTCAATTGGTGATATCGCAGCACTCATGCGACGCCGACCTCTACCATTACAGTGGCTGCTTGAAGCACAGGATCCTGGGTATGACGAGCAATTCGATAGCGTTACTAATCTATTTGATAGCCGAGTCGCGCTATCGCCTGAAGACTTCGAGAGCCTTCCCTTAACTCGCGAGCTGCCTCCAAAGCAATCGATAATTCAAGCGGCGCAAGCGATCAATCCAGATGTTGAGCCAGAATTTTTTGGTAACTCAATTTTGAATGACACTTCATTGGTGGTGGTTTTGGATTTCGTGCTCGATGGCCATCATCGTAAGCGGTTGTTATTTCCAGGTGATCAGGAGAATTGGACGTATATTGCTGCTCAGCATCCGGCTGGTTTAGGAATTGATTTCTTGAAAGCGCCACATCATGGGGGTCGTGTTTATCTAAATGACGGACTTGAAAGCTTTCACACGCTGTATGCCTGGTTGCGACCAAGAAACGTAATGGTCTCTGCCAACGGGCGACACAATTTGCCCAGAGCCGGATTTCGCGAAGCCTTGCGTGCAGTTGGCGGTACCCTATTGTGTCCGAATGTACGCACCTTCGAACCACTATCCGCAGGCGCGGTGCTTCGCCCAGATCAGAAATCATGCTTTGCAGCACTAGGATGTATCCAATCTTCCAAACCTTTTATCACTATGAAGCTAACCGCAACTGCAGAGTCGGCGGACACACCGAGTTGCGTGCAGGGCTCGGGACATTCAGGGCTCGCACCCATTGTCGTATTACGTCAGGAAGTTACTGTTCCCAGTGAGGGGCTCTTACGTTACACATATGGGGAGCTTGAGCGCCATTCACGCTGGATTAGCCAACAGTTGAAGCAACGCCGCAAAGAATTCTTGACTCGAGTAAGGGCATCTGAGCATTTTCACTGTCTGACTGCCGAGCAACTGACAACACCTTGGAGCACAATCGCGGCATTAGCAAAAGCTGATGGTCGCCATGATCTAGTAGCGGATCCTGATCCCGTGCTTAAGTTTGGTCGTAGCCATTATGCGTTCTGGGTAAGCAAACGCGAAAGATATCAGGAAGCAGAGTGTCAACTCGCTTGCGTTCCTTCTGCTGGGGAACTGAAGGCTGCAGTAAAATGGGTCGAGACGATCCCGAAAATGCTATTGGTCGTCAATTCATCTAAGCGCTTAAGCTTAGGTGCAGACCGACTGAATATTTTAGGTTTCGTGGACTGGAGAGTTTTTGATTATTTGCTTGCCGCGGAATTAATGCTACCGCATGAGGTGATATCTGAAGAGATTCGGCCTCAATTGCTAATATATATAGAGAAGCTATTTTCTTTCAAGATTTGTAACTTTGACTACCCGTATTGTAAATATGATGGAGGTCAAGCCTATTTGTTTCTTGATACTGATCCTTCAATAACTCCGGATCTGGATGGCGAGCAGTGGAAAAATATTTGGGCATGGAGTTCTTATGGTAAAGAATTTAAGGCGCCTTGGGGTGAGCTCGCCACGCTAGCAAAAAAAGAGCTAATGGCTGGAAATTTCTTCAGCCCATATAGTAGAGTCAATGGAGGATCTCTGTTCTCTGGAGCCCATTCATTCTCCAAGGATTATTACTCTTTCCCTGAGCGGTTCCAAAAAGCAGAGTGGAAGATCCTCTAAGTAAGGCGCAGCTAATGTTAAGGCGGCTGAAATATAAAAAGCTGTAGGGGGGAGGGGGCTAAGGCGCGAACTGTGTCTGTGCGGGGTTTGAAGAGTTTTTCGGAGAGATGAAAAGTAATCTCTAAGCAACCGTTCAAATGGACGGACCCTACCGTGCCTTAGCTTTTACTAAAATGAGAGTGATTGTTTTTGGACGTTTGTAACGCTCTCGCGGCCGGCTAATTTGAAGCAGCGTTTGTTGATCAGCGCATCGAAACAGCTTTTCTGTACCGACTTTCCTGGATAGCTGACACCGACAGATTACCCGTCGCTGCTTCCTGGATATGCTCACTCCACCAGGTCATCATCGGGCGTCTCCGCTCGATGTAGTCCGCGCGGTTGTAGGCGCTGCGAACCTCGTCTTTATCGACGTGGGCAAGTGCTACCTCGATCAATTCGGGATCCCAGCCATGCTCGTTGAGGATGGTGCTGGCCATCGACCGCATGCCGTGGCTGACCAGACGCCCCTCGAAGCCCATTCGTTTCAGCGCCATGTTGGCGGTCTGGCTGTTGCAGTGTGTACGTGGGTTTCGGTCTGCGGGGAACACAAATTCCCGATGTCCACTGTAGGGCTCGATCGCTTCTAGGATTGCAAGAGCTTGTTCCGTGAGCGGGACAATGTGCGCGCGGCGCTTTTTCATGCGCTCCGCAGGAATCGTCCAGATCTTCTTCTCGATGTCGATATCTGCCCAGCGGGTGGTTGCTGCTTCGACTGGCCGGGTCATGGTGTGGAGCTGCCACTCGATCAGGCAGCGGGTTGTTCTTTTTATGCTGGCATTGGCGATTGCCACCATGAGCTCTTTCAGCTCATCGGGGGGTAGTGCTGCCATGTTTTTCTTTTTCGGTTTCTTGAAGACGGAGCGGATACCACTGAGCGGGTTCGTGTGAATCAACCCCGAGTTGACACCGTAGGTCATGATCTCGTTGAGCCGCTGTGTCAGTCGTTTTACGGTTTCAAGGCTGCCCTTGGTTTCGAGTGGCCGGAGCAGGTTAATGACCTGAGGAGCATTTATGGTCGAGATTGGGGTGTGTCCCAGATACGGAAAGATGTGCAGCGTGAGGGAACGCCAGATGTCCTCGGCGTAGGCCTGCGTCACTGCATCCTTTTTCAGCTCATACCAGGCCGTCGCCACGTTGTGGAAAGTGTGCTCAGTCGCCGCTTTCTTAGCTTGCTGCACTGCATCCCGTTTCTCTTTGGGGTCGATGCCGTGGGCGAGGAGCTCGCGTGCCTCAACGGTGCGCTTGCGGGCTTGCGCCAATGAAACTTCGGGGAAGGTCCCGAGGCCCATGTTGATCCGGTTCTTCGTCACCGGGTGCCGGTAGTTGAAGTTCCAGAGCTTAGAGCCATTACTTCTCACTCGCATTTGAAGGCCGTCACCATCGCTTAGGACATAGTCCTTCTCTTGGGGCTTGGCGGCTTTGACTTTGAGGTCCGAGAGGCGGGTGGCTTGAGCGCACATGCGGTATTCCAAGAGCGGTTTCGGTATTCCAAAAATTACCAGTAGATGGCTTGGAATACCACTTGGAATACTGAATGTCGTGGATCCTGCTGGACGCTAACGGACCCTGATGGCGCTGAAAGCCCCGTATTTATTGGGGTTCAGGCACAAAAAAAGACGTCCGTGGACGTCTTTAGATGGTTATTTGGTGGAGCCGGGGGGATTTGAACCCCCGTCCGCCAGTACTCCGCTGTCGGTACTACATGCTTAGCCGTGTCTACTGATTTAATCCGCAGCCGCCCGACGGGCAGGGTGCTTTGGATGAGTTGTGTAAGTTTTAGTCACTTCGCCCACAACGTGCTACGCGACGATCCTGTTCTGTATGACAATCATTTCGGGTTTACAGGCATCCCCTAGTGATTGCTGGAGCCGAAGCTACCAGAAGCAAAGGTCACTTACGCTGCGAGAGCGTAGGATTCCTCGCCGTAGGTTTCGTCATTGGCAACTATAGAAGTTGCAACAGTGGATTTACGAGTTCTGTTACCAACTCGGCATGCACCTAGAGTTTCGTTACCGGCGTCGAATCCTAATCGGCCCCGCACTAGCTCTTGGCTAACGCACCTTACGGCGCGTAGGACGGAGTATACGCCATTGCGCGGGCGACGTCGACAGCCGGTCCAGTCGCCCGCTTTTGGGCTTAGGCGCCGCCGCCGCTGCTGCCGCTGCCTTTCTCGGTTTTTTCCAGGCGCTCCAGGACTTTGCTGGTAATGGCGATGCATTCCTTGGTGTCGCCCGAGGCCTGGGCGGCCTTGGCTTTGTCGACGTGCTCGGTGATGGCTTTGTCCAGGCCTTCGGAAGTGGCGCCGGCGGTGGCCATGCTGTCGTCGATCTTTTGCAGGTTGGCGGCGCAGAGGTCATCGGCGGCGAACACCGGCGAAGCCAGCAGGGTGGCGGCCGCGAACAGGGCCGAAAGTGCGGTACCTTTCATGGGTGTCTCCTCTGGGGCCTCTGGAAGGTGGGCCTGTAAGGTGGACTGTGGGGGATTGGTGGGGGTTCCATCGGGATGTGGGGGGCTGTGGGGGCCCGCCGTGGCATGCGCGGTGGCTGGGAGATCGAGCGCCGCCCGCGCGGCGCATCGCGAGCAAGCTCGCTCCTACAGTTTCGGGCCAGTTACGGCTGTGACAGGCGCGTGCTAGCGCCGGGGTTGTACGATGCGATATTGCTTGATGCGTCGAGGCGCTGGCGCGCAAGTTCCACAGGGATGGATGCAGCGTCTGGGATATCGAGCGCCGCCCGCGCGGCGCATCGCGAGCAAGCTCGCTCCTACAGTTTCGGGCCAGTTACGGCTGTGACAGGCGTGTGCTGCCGCCGGGGTTGTACGACGCGATATCGCGCGATGCGCCGAGGCGCTGGCGCGCAAATTCCACAGGGATGGATGCAGCGCCTGGGATATCGAGCGCCGCCCGCGGGGCGCATCGCGAGCAAGCTCGCTCCTACAGTTTCGGGCCAGTTACGGCTGTGACAGGCGCGTGCTGCCGCCGGGGTTGTACGACGCGATATCGCGCGATGCGCCGAGGCGCTGGCGCGCAAATTCCACAGGGATGGATGCAGCGCCTGGGATATCGAGCGCCGCCCCCCCCCACGGCGAATCGCTCCCAGCCTAAATACTGCGTGGCCGGGTGACGCGGTCTACCAGGTACACCAGGCCGTGGTAGTCGATGCCGCTGTGGCTCGACAGGCCTATCTCGCAGGTGCGGCTGGTGGAAATACCTTCACTGCAATACTGCACGGCGTCCTTCAGGCTGCGCAGCGAGTGGGCGTTCAACTCGGGGGTGGTAAAGCCTTTGTCACCGGCAAACCCGCAGCAATGAATGCCTTCCGGGATCACCACCTGTTTGCTGCAGCGCCGCGCCAGGTCGATCAAGGCCTGGCTTTCGCCCAGGTGCTGGGTGCTGCAGGTCACGTGCACGGCTACCGGTTCGTCCTGGGGGGTGAACTCCAGTCGGTCGAGCAGGTGGGTGCGGATGAAGCGCACCGGGTCGTACAGGTCCAGCCGGGTGTCGCCAAGGTCCTGCACCAGGCGCAGGGTGCAGGGGCTGGTGTCGCAATAGATCGGGTCGAGTCCGCCGCGGCTGGCGTGCAGCAGGGCGGTGATCAGCTCCTGGCGTTTGTGTTCGGCCTGCTCGGGGTAGCCCTTGGAGGCGAACGGTTGGCCGCAGCACAGGCTGTCGGCGTTGTCGGGGAACACCACCTGGTAACCGGCCTTTTCCAGCAGGGCGCGGGTTTTGTCCAGTAGCGAGCTTTGTTCGCGGTCGGCGTAGGCCGGGCCCATTACCCGTGAGACGCAGGCGGCCAGGTACACCACCCGCGGGCGGGCGTCGTTGCTGGTCGCGCCGAGGCCCAGGGGGCGCAGCGGTTGCGGCATGGCCGGGGTCCATTGGGGCAGGCGGCCTTTGCTGGCTTTGCTCAGCGAGGCGCTCAGGCGGCCCAGGCGCGGGGCGCCTAGCAGCTTGCGTGCGGTGTTGGCGGCGGTCAGGGTCAGGCGCGCACCGCTAAGGGCTGTGTGGAAATGCTCGGCCAGCCAGTCGGCGGTTTTAGCGTGGTCGGCGGCCTGGCTGCGCAGTTTCTTCACCAGCTCGCCGGTGTTGATGCCGACCGGGCAGCGCTGGGCGCACAGGCCGGTAGCGGCGCAGGTGTCGATGCCCTGGTACTGGTAGCTTTGCATCAGTGCGCGGGTATCGATGCCGGCGCGTTGCTTGGCCTGGATGTCACGCCACATGACGATGCGCTGGCGCGGGCTGAGGGTCAGTCCCTTGGACGGGCACACCGGTTCGCAGAAGCCGCACTCGATGCACTTGTCGACGATTTCGTCGGCGGCAGGCAGCGGCTTGAGGTTTTTCAGGTGGATATCCGGGTCGTTGCTCAACACCACGTCGGGGTTGAGGATGCCGTTGGGGTCGAGCAGGCGCTTGAGCTTCCACATCAGCTGGTAGGCATCGTGGCCCCACTCCAGCTCCACGAAAGGCGCCATGTTGCGCCCGGTGCCGTGTTCGGCCTTGAGCGAGCCGCCAAACTCCACCGCCACCAGCTGCGCCACGTCGTCCATGAACGCCTGGTAACGGGCGACTTCTTCGGGGCTGTTGAAACCTTGGGTAAAGACGAAGTGCAGGTTGCCTTCCAGCGCGTGGCCGAAAATGATCGCTTCGTCATAGTGATGCTTGTCGAACAGCTGGATCAGGCGGTTGACGCCTTCGGCCAGTTGCTCGACGTGGAAGGTCACGTCTTCGATGATGACCGTGGTGCCGGTCTGGCGCACAGCACCGACGGCGGGGAAGGTGTCCTTGCGGATTTTCCACAGCTGGTTGTACACGGCCGGGTCTTCGCTGAAGTCCACCTGCTGTTCCAGCGGGAAGTCGGCGATCGAGGCCATCACCTGCTGCAGTTGCTCGTGCAGCAGGCTTTGGCTGGCGGCGCGGGATTCGATCAGCAGGGCGCAGGCGTTGTCCGACAGGCCTTTAACCCACAGCGGCATGCCGGGCATGTTCTGCACCGAGCGCAGGCTCCGGCGGTCGAGCAGTTCCACGGCAGAAACCGGCTGCTGCTTGAGCACGGGTACCGCGCGGCAGCAGCTTTCGACGCTGGGGAACACCAGCAGGGCGCTGGCCTTGTGCGGGTGGTCTGGCACGGTGTTATAGGTGACGGCGCTAATGAAGCCCAGGGTGCCTTCCGAGCCGACCAGCAGGTGCTGCAAAATGTCCAGCGGCTGGTCGTAGTCCACCAGTGCGTTCAGTGACAGGCCGGTGGTGTTCTTCAGCCTGTACTTGTGCCGGATGCGCTCGGCCAGCGCGGTGTTGGCGCGGGTTTCGCGGCCCAGGCGGGCCAGTGCTTCCAGCAGTTCGGCGTGGCTGCTTTCGAAGGCGGCGACGCTGGCCGGGTCTTCGCTGTCCAGGCGGGTGCCGTCGGCCAGCACCAGGCGCAGGCCCGCCAGGGTGTGGTAGGTGTTCTGCGCGGTGCCGCAGCACATGCCGCTGGCGTTGTTGGCGACTATGCCGCCGATCTTGCAGGCGTTGATCGAGGCCGGGTCGGGGCCGATCTTGCGCCCGAAGGGGGCCAGCCAGGCGTTGGCCTGGGCGCCGATCACGCCGGGTTGCAGGCGAATCTGCTCACCCTGACGACGGATTTCGCGGCCGTTCCAGTTATCGCCCAGCACGATCAGCACCGAGTCGCTGATGGCCTGGCCAGACAGGCTGGTACCGGCAGCGCGGAAGGTGACCGGCACCCGCTCGCGCTGGGCCAGTTTGATCAGGCCGACCACTTCGTCCTCGGACTCGACGCGCACCACCAGCTTGGGGATCAAGCGGTAGAAGCTGGCGTCGGTGCCGAAGGCCAGGGTGGAGGTGGGGTCGTCGAAGCGGCGTTCGGCGGGGATCAGGCGCTCGGCATCACGCAGGAACGCGGCGGGCAGGCTCATGCAGTCTCCTCGCGGGGCTGTGGCGTCTGTGCGCTACATGCCCCGGGTCATTCAGGCGGTGGTTCTTGCAGGCGTTCAGGCGCCCAGTTCGCGTACCAGCGAGTCGCGGGTGATCTCGCTGATCGACTTGGCACCGGTCAGCACCATGGCCACGCGCATTTCCTTTTCGAACAGCTCAAGCAGGTTTTTCACGCCGGCCTGGCCATGCACGGCAAGGGCGTAGAGGAAGGCGCGGCCGATCAGTACGGTGTCGGCACCCAGGGCGATCATGCGCACCACGTCCAGGCCACTGCGAATGCCCGAATCGGCCAGAATCTTCAGGTCGCCTTTGACCGCGTCGGCAATCGCCGGCAGGGCACGGGCGCTGGACAGCACGCCGTCGAGCTGGCGGCCGCCGTGGTTGGACACCACGATACCGTCGGCACCGAACTTGACCGCATCGCGGGCGTCATCGGCATCGAGAATGCCCTTGATGATCATCGGGCCGTCCCAGAACTCGCGGATCCACTCCAGGTCTTTCCAGGAAATGGACGGGTCGAAGTTGTTGCCCAGCCAGCCGATGTAGTCGGCAAGGCCGGTGGGGTTGCCACGGTATTTGGAGATGTTGCCCAGGTCATGCGGGCGGCCCATCACGCCCACATCCCATGCCCACTCGGGGTGGGTCATGGCTTGCAGCACGCGGCGCAGCGGGCCGTTCCTGCCGCTCATGCCCGAGTGGGCGTCGCGGTAGCGGGCGCCGGGTACGGGCATGTCCACGGTAAACACCAGGGTCTTGACGCCGGCGGCCTTTGCCCGCTCCAGGGCGTTACGCATGAAGCCGCGGTCCTTGAGCACATACAGCTGGAACCACATCGGCCGGTTGATGGCAGGCGCCACTTCTTCGATCGGGCACACCGACACGGTAGACATCGTGAACGGGATGCCGTGGGCCGCCGCTGCACGCGCCGCCTGCACTTCGCCACGGCGGGCGTACATGCCGGTGAGGCCGACCGGGGCCAGGGCCACCGGCATGCTCAGGGTTTCGTCGAACAGCTTGGTTTCCAGGCTGAGCTCGGACATGTTGTTCAGCACGCGCTGGCGCAGGGCGATGCCGGCCAGGTCCGACACGTTGTGGCGCAGGGTGTGCTCGGCGTAGGCGCCGCCGTCGGCATAGTGGAACAGGAAGGGGGGCAGCTTGCGTTGGGCCGCGGCGCGATAGTCGGTAGAGGCAGAAATGATCATGGATTCTCGCAGCGTTGCTTGTGGGAGTGCCGAGCGCGCGACGGCGCCCGGCCCCTTTCACTTTAGTGATGAACCAGCATGCCGGTCAGCCAGTAAGCCTGGATCAGGGTGATCAGGCCGACGATGGTGGCGAAGAACAGGCTGTGCTTGACGGTGAAGCGGAACAGGTCGGATTCCTTGCCGACCAGGCCGGTAGCGGCGCAGGCCACGGCGATCGATTGCGGCGAGATCATCTTGCCGGTTACACCGCCGCTGGTGTTGGCTGCCACCAGCAGGGTGTCGTTGACCCCGATCTGGTGCGCAGTGGTGGCCTGCAGCGAGCTGAACAGGGCGTTGGACGAGGTGTCCGAGCCGGTCAGGAACACGCCCAGCCAGCCGAGGAACGGCGAGAAGAACGGGAACGCGGCGCCGGTACCGGCCAGCACCAGGGCCATGGTCGAGGACATGCCCGAGTAGTTGGTGACGAAGGCAAAGGCCAACACCATGCCGATCGACAGAATCGGCCAGCGCAGTTCCCAGAAGGTTTCCTTGAAAGTGGTAAGACCAGTTTTTAAGTTGATCTTCAGCACCGCCATCGAGATCAGCGCCGAGAGGAAGATCGCGGTGCCGGTGGCGGAGATTGGGTCAAGCTTGAACACCGCTGGCATGGCGGTCGGCGCGGCAACGATCGGTGCGGTCTTGATCACCAGTTGGTCGAGGTGTGGGATGGCGAAGTTGAACACGAAGTTGTACATCGCGCCGCCCGGAGCGAAAGCCGCCTTGAACGGTTTCAGGGTCCAGATGGTGACCAGCACGGTGAGGATCAGGAACGGCGACCAGGCCTTGAAGATCTCGCCAAAGCTGTACGGGCTAGGCTGGCTGCCGCTTGGCTGCACAACGGCTGCGCCGACACTGCCTTTGGCCTCGCTGAACGCACGCTTGGGCTGCCAGACTTTCAGGAACAGGGTGAGGCAGATCAGGCTGGCCAGTGCCGAGGTGATGTCTGGCAGTTCCGGGCCGATGAAGTTCGAGGTGAAGTACTGGGTGACGGCAAAGCTCAGGCCGGCGACCAGGGCGGCAGGCCAGGTTTCCTTCACGCCACGCAGGCCATCCATCATGAACACCAGCCAGAACGGCACGAACAGCGACAGCAGCGGCAGCTGGCGGCCGGTCATGGCGCCGATGTGGAAGGCGTCGATACCGGTGACCTGGCCGGCCACGATGATCGGGATGCCCAAGGCGCCGAAGGCCACTGGCGCGGTGTTGGCGATCAGGCACAGGCCGGCAGCGTACAGCGGGTTGAAGCCCAGGCCCACCAGCAGTGCAGCAGTGATGGCCACCGGTGCGCCAAAGCCTGCCGCACCTTCGAGGAAGGCGCCGAAGCAGAAGCCGATCAACAGCACTTGCAGGCGCTGGTCGTCGGTAATCGACAGCACCGAGCTGCGGATCACTTCGAACTGGCCGCTCTTGACCGTGAGTTTGTACAGGAACACCGCGGCAACGATGATCCAGGCAATTGGCCAGAGGCCATAGAGGAAACCGTAACCCGCGGCGGCGAGGGCCATGTCGACAGGCATCTGGAAGGCGAAGATCGCCACCAGGATCGACAGCGCGAGGGTGATGCTGCCCGCTACGTGGCCCTTGAGGCGGAACACGGCGAGGGCCAGGAAGAAGAATACGATAGGGATGACCGCCGCCAGTGCGGACAGGCCAAGACTACCAAGCGGGCTATAGAGTTGTTGCCAGGTTTGCATATGGGGTGGCCCCTAATTGTTGTTGGTCAGGCACTGGCATTGGATAATTGGTAAGACCAATTTACAATGTCTGGGCGCTAGGTTAAAAGCGCTGCCGTGGGTGTGTCAATTTGTCCCGTGCAAAACTTTGGTCGCGTACCGATGAGCGGGCATCTGATGTGCTGGGAAAATCGCGGCTTGATGGGTGTTTGCGTGGCCTGGATCGGCGAGAATAGGCACCCCCAGGCATTTGCCCGGGGTTTGTGGAGAGCATGTGATGGTTTTTGATCAGGTACGCCAACGGCGCCTGTCCGACGACATTGTCGATCGGCTGGAAGGGATGATTCTGGAAGGCACGCTGACCTCGGGGCAGCGGCTGCCGGCCGAGCGCGTCCTTGCCGAGCAGTTTGGTGTGTCCCGCCCGTCACTGCGTGAGGCGATCCAGAAGCTGGTGGCCAAGGGGCTGCTGGTCAGCCGTCAGGGCGGGGGCAATTTTGTGGCGGAGTCGTTGGGGTCCACCTTCAGCGACCCGTTGCTGCAGTTGCTTGAGCACAGTGCCGAAGCGCAGCGCGACCTGCTCGAGTTCCGCCATACCCTGGAGGCGTCCTGCGCCTATTACGCTGCCCAGCGTGCCACCGAGCCGGACCGGGCACGGTTGAAGGCGGCTTTCGATGCGCTGCAGGACTGCTATGCCAGGGTCGATGAGGTGACCCGTGCGGAGGAGGGCGCGGCTGATGCGCGCTTCCACCTGGCGATCGCCGAGGCCAGCCATAACGCGGTGTTGCTGCACACCATTCGGGGGTTGTTCGACCTGCTGAAGCGCAACGTGGTGACCAACATCGGGGGCATGTACCAGCAGCGCACCGAAACCCGGGACATGCTGATCAGTCAGCACCGGGAGCTGTACCTGGCGATTGTCGAGGGCAGGGCGGAGGATGCGCGAGAGGTGTCCAGCCGGCACATTTTGTATGTGCAGGAGGTGCTGCATGAGGCGCACGAAGAAGCGCAGCGGGTGGCGCGGGCAGAGCGGCGCAGCGGGCGCTGAGAGCACGCTCTTTGTGCAGTAACGCGGGGCCTGTGGGAGCGGGCTTGCGTCGCGAAAGGGTCGCAGAGCGGCCCCAGGATCGGCGTCGATGCACAGATTGCCGGGGCTGCTTTGCAGCCCTTTCGCGACACAAGGCCGCTCCCACAGCGGCCAGGCAGGCTGGTTACTCTTCCTTGCCCTTGCTCCGCACAGCCCGCTGCAGCTCGCGGTTGGAATCGCGTTCGCGCATGGTGTCGCGCTTGTCGAATTCCTTCTTGCCCTTGCCCAGTGCAATTTCGCACTTGATCAGGTGCTTGCTCCAGTACAGCGCCAAAGCCACACAGGTGTAGCCTTTTTGCGCCACGGCCGCTTCCACGCGCTCGAGCTCGCGCTTGTTCAGCAGCAGCTTGCGGGTGCGTGTGGGGTCGGCGATGACGTGGGTGCTGGCCGTGGTCAGCGGGGTGATGTGGCTGCCGAACAGCCAGGCCTCACCGTCCTTGAGCAGCACGTAGCTGTCAGTCAGGTGCGCCTTGCCGGCTCGCAGGCTTTTTACTTCCCAGCCGGACAGGACCAGCCCGGCCTCGAACTTGTGTTCGATGAAGTAATCGTGTCGCGCTTTCTTGTTTTGCGCGATGGTCCCGGTCGGATGTTTTTTTTGCTTAGCCATAGGGGCGGCATTATAGGCAAGTCCGCGCGTCGTCCGCTATGGGATTTCGGTGTGCTTGAGCCACTGGAATGAATACCGGACAATACAAACCCTGTCATACGCACAGAACCTGTTTTCGGCACGCTGCGAAGCGCCGCCACCCAGCCTTGGAAGTGACGCCTGGATGACTACCCATATTCAACGCTCCGCCCTGCTGCCATACCCCGCCCAGGCGCTTTACGATCTGGTCAACGATGTGGCCAGCTACCCTGAGTTTCTGCCGTGGTGCTCGGCCTCGACGGTGATCGAAACCAGCGATACACACATGCGTGCCAAGCTCGAAGTGGCCAAGGGTGGCATGAGCCAGCACTTCGTTACGCGTAACGTGCTGGTGCCGGGGCAGTCCATCGAGATGAACCTCGAAGAAGGGCCATTCACCCAGCTGCATGGTGTTTGGGTGTTCAAGCCGCTGGGTGAAAAAGCCTGCAAGATCAGCCTGGACCTGTCCTTCGATTACGCCGGGCCGATTGTGCGTGCCACGTTGGGCCCGCTGTTCAATCAGGCTGCCAACACGTTGGTCGATGCGTTCTGCCAGCGTGCCAAGCAATTGAATGCCTGACTGAACAAGCGACAATAAAAAGCCCGGAACACGTCCGGGCTTTTTTGCATGTGCTGTCCCGCTTAGCGGGTTTCCAGCGGTGCCGGGGTCGGGACCGGGGTGGCCTCGATGGTGTCGATCTCGCGCTGGATGGACTCTTCGGTCGAACCGGGCTTGGCCGGTTTTTCTTCAGGTTGCGCTGCCGGCTGTTTGGTCTGGCCTGGCTCGGTGGCCGGGCTGACGGTGGTGTCGCTGCTGCCGCCAAGGATTTCCTGATCGCGGCTTACGCCTGGCATGAAGTCGCCAGACAGGCTGACCAGTTGATCGCTCTCGTTGAAGAATACACTCATGCGCTCTTGCTGACGCTTACCGCCACCAGGCTGCAGGCTGTACAGGTAATCCCAGCGATTGGTGTTGAAAGTGTCCTGAATCAGCGGGTTGCCCATGATAAACCTTACTTGCCGGCGGGTCATTCCGGGGCGTAATTGGTCTATCATGTCTTGCGTGACGACATTGCCCTGCTGGATGTCGATTTTGTAAACCCCGGGAAACGAGCAACCGGCGAGTGCGAGCAGTCCCACTAGGGTGAGGCTGGTTAGCAAGAGCTTGGTGTTTTGCATCGGTGGGCGACTTCCACTATCTTGGCTGGACAACGTAAACCCCGATCATACCCGTATTAAGAGAAGCTGCGAAGCAGCATCGGCGAGAAAGCTGACCATGGTTGAAAATAGCGAATTGCGCAAAGCCGGTCTCAAGGTGACCCTGCCTCGAGTCAAGATCCTTCAGATGCTCGACTCTGCCGAGCAGCGTCACATGAGTGCAGAGGATGTCTACAAGGCGCTGATGGAGGCTGGCGAGGATGTAGGCCTGGCCACTGTCTATCGCGTGCTGACCCAGTTCGAGGCGGCAGGTCTGGTGGTTCGCCACAACTTCGACGGCGGTCATGCAGTGTTCGAGCTGGCCGATGGCGGTCACCACGACCATATGGTGAACGTGGATACCAGTGAAGTCATCGAATTCATGGACGCCGAGATCGAGAAGCGCCAGCGCGAAATCGTGGCCGAGCATGGCTTCGAGCTGGTGGACCACAATCTGGTCCTGTATGTGCGTAAGAAGAAGTAACGATTTTTCGTTATGGATAGTAAAGGCGACCTTCGGGTCGCCTTTGTTCTTTATGGGCGGGCTGAAAGCGTGCGAGATTCCTGTGGGAGCGGCCTTAGCCTGGTAGGGGTCAGGCCTTGCCGCTCACCACCATCTTGCGTGCATGGGCCAGGGATTCCTTGGTCAGGTCGATGCCGCCCAGCATCCGTGCCACTTCTTCCACGCGCTCACGTTTGCCAAGGCTAGCCACGGCGGTGTGGGTGGTGTCGCTGTTGCGCACCTTATGCACGAACAAATGGTGATGCCCCTGCGCCGCCACCTGCGGCAGGTGGGTCACGGTCAGTACCTGGCCGCGCTCGCCCAGGCGCCGCAGCAGTTGGCCGACGATTTCTGCCGTTGGCCCGCCAATACCCACGTCGACTTCGTCGAACACCAGGGTAGGAATGCGCGAGGTCTGCGCGGTAATGACCTGGATCGCCAGGCTGATGCGTGACAGTTCACCACCCGACGCCACCTTCGCCAGGCCCTTGAGCGGCTGGCCAGGGTTGGCACTGACCAGCAGTTCGATCTGCTCCAGGCCATGGGGTGACAGTTCGGCGCCTTCGTTCGCTGTCAGTTCGATGCAGAAGCGCCCGCCAGGCATGCCCAGGCGCTGGATTTCCTGCTCCACAGCGCTTGCCAGCTGCTGCGCTGCTTGATGGCGCAGGGCGCTGAGTTCGCGTGCCTTCTCTTTATAGTGCTGGGCGTAGGCGGCAAGCTCTTCGCCCAGCCGCTCGATCGACTCGTCACTGGCGTTAAGGCCCTCCAGCTCCTCCATCAGTTGCTGTTGCAGGTGGGGCAGTTCGGTGGGGTGCACCCGGTGCTTGCGCGCCAGTGTGTAGATGGTGTCCAGGCGCTCTTCCAGGGCTTGCAGGCGCATCGGGTCGGCGTCGAAGTTGTCGAGGAAGCGGTTGAGTTCGCCCACGGCTTCCTCGACCTGGATCTGCGCGCTGGCGATCAGGTTGGCCGCTTCGCTCAGTGCCTTGGGTGAGTGGGTGGCGGCACCCAGGCGGTTGAGGCTGGTGGTGAGGGCGCTGAGCACATTGCCCGAGTCGCTCTCGCTGCACTGGTCGATGACCTGGCGGCAGATGCCGAACAGGGCCTCGGCGCTGGTCAGGTTCTTGTGTTCCTGTTCCAGTTGCTCCAGTTCGTGCTCGCCGAGGCCGAGGTTGTCCAGTTCTTCCAGCTGGTAGCTGAGCAACTGGTGGCGGGCGCGCTGCTCGTCGCCCGAGTTGGACAGGCGCTCCAGCTCCAGGCGGGTCTGGTTCCAGCGCTTGGCTGCAAGCTGTACCTGGCGGGCCAGGTCGACGGCACCGGCATACTCGTCAAGCAGGCGGCGGTGGGTGTCGGTCTTGAGCAGGGACTGGTGCTCGTGCTGGCTGTGGATATCGATCAGCAGTTCGCCCAGCGCCTTGAGGTCGCCGAGCGGGCAGGGCGTGCCGTTGATGTAGCCACGGCTGCGGCCTTCGGCGGTGATTACCCGGCGCAAGATGCACAGGCCTTCGTTGTTCAGGTCGCGCTCGGCCAGCCAGGTATGCGCTTCGGGGATGTCCACCAGGTCGAAGGTGGCCAGGATGTCTGCCTTGTCGGTGCCGGGGCGCACCACGCCGCTGTCGGCGCGGTCGCCCAGGGCAAGGCCGAGGGCGTCGAGCATGATCGATTTGCCGGCACCGGTCTCGCCGGTGATGACGGACATGCCACGGGCGATTTCGAGGTCGAGGTGCTCGACGATGGCGTAGTTGTGAATGGACAGGTGCACCAGCATGGGGGCGGCTCCCGGAAATCAGGTCTGGTTATTTATACAGTACTTTTTTCAGGCCTGCCAATGCCCCTTCGCAGATTCTGTTGCAGCCCTGAAAACCACCTTGCCCCTTGAACCTGGTTTTTCCGGCCCCATATAGCCGACATCCAAGGCGAGCCTGGCTCGCAGTCCACAAAATTGCGCAGGAGAGACCCCATGGCTGATGAGCAGCTGAACGAGAAAGACCTTAACGTGGAAGAAACCGGTGCAGGCAATGCAGCTGATACCCGTGTTCTGGAGCTCGAGGAACAGCTGGCCGCAGCCAAGGACCAGGCGCTGCGTGCAGTTGCCGACCTGCAGAACGTACGCCGTCGTGCCGAGCAGGATGTGGAGAAAGCCCACAAGTTCGCCCTGGAGAAGTTCTCCAGCGACTTGCTGCCGGTGATCGACAGCCTGGAACTGGCCCTGGCTCACTCCAGTGCCGACGATGAGCACGTCAAGCAGATCCGCGAAGGTGTCGAGCTGACCCTGAAGATGTTCCAGGACACCCTCAAGCGCTACAACCTCGAAGCGGTCGACCCGCACGGCCAGCCGTTCAACCCTGAGCATCATCAGGCCATGGCCATGCAGGAAAACGCCGAGGTCGAGCCAAACAGCGTGCTGAACGTGTTCCAGAAGGGTTACCTGCTGAACGGCCGCCTGCTGCGCCCCGCCATGGTGGTGGTCAGCAAGGCGCCGAGCGCGGCGCAACCCTCGATCGACGAAAAGGCTTGAAATCCTTCGGGGCATCCCCATCTAGGTGTCAAGCCTTCAAGTATTACCGCAGTTGGCCAAAGTAGTCGCTGCTAACAAATTCAAGTTTCGGGAGAGTTAACATGGGCAAAATCATCGGTATCGACCTGGGGACCACCAACTCGTGCGTCTCCATTCTGGAAAACGGTAACGTCAAAGTCATCGAAAACGCCGAGGGTGCGCGTACTACCCCTTCGATCGTGGCCTACGCCAACGATGGCGAAATCCTGGTTGGCCAGTCGGCCAAGCGCCAGGCTGTCACCAACCCGCACAACACCCTGTTCGCAGTGAAGCGCCTGATTGGCCGCCGCTTCGAAGAAGATGTCGTGCAAAAAGACATCAAGCTGGTGCCGTACAAGATCGTCAAGGCGAACAACGGTGACGCCTGGGTCGAGGCTGCTGGCAAGGAAATGGCTCCGCCGCAGATCAGCGCCGAAGTCCTGAAGAAAATGAAGAAGACCGCCGAAGACTACCTCGGTGAGCCTGTCACCGAAGCGGTCATCACCGTTCCGGCCTACTTCAACGACAGCCAGCGTCAGGCTACCAAAGACGCCGGCCGCATCGCTGGCCTGGACGTAAAACGCATCATCAACGAGCCGACGGCCGCTGCACTGGCGTATGGCATGGACAAGGCCAAGGGCGACCACACCGTCATCGTTTATGACCTGGGTGGTGGTACCTTCGACGTATCGGTCATCGAAATCGCCGAAGTCGACGGTGAGCACCAGTTTGAAGTACTGGCTACCAACGGCGACACCTTCCTGGGTGGCGAAGACTTCGACATGCGCCTGATCGACTACCTTGTCGACGAGTTCAAGAAAGAGTCGGGCATGGACCTGAAGAACGATCCTCTGGCCCTGCAGCGCCTGAAAGAAGCCGCAGAAAAAGCCAAGATCGAGCTGTCGTCCGCTCAGTCGACCGACGTCAACCTGCCGTACATCACTGCAGATGCCACCGGTCCCAAGCACTTGAACGTGAAGATCTCCCGCGCCAAGCTGGAGTCGCTGGTCGAAGACCTGGTCAAGCGCACCATCGAGCCTTGCCGCATCGCCCTGAAAGACGCCGGCATCGACGCCAGCAAGATCGACGACGTGATCCTGGTCGGCGGTCAGACCCGCATGCCGCTGGTGCAGAAGGAAGTGGCCGACTTCTTCGGTAAAGAAGCGCGCAAGGACGTGAACCCGGACGAAGCGGTTGCCATGGGCGCTGCCATCCAGGGTGCGGTACTGGCCGGTGACGTGAAAGACGTACTGCTGCTGGACGTCAGCCCGCTGACCCTGGGTATCGAAACCATGGGCGGCGTGATGACCGCGCTGATCGAGAAGAACACCACCATCCCGACCAAGAAGTCGCAGGTGTTCTCGACTGCCGACGACAACCAGAGCGCCGTGACCATTCACGTGCTGCAGGGTGAGCGTAAGCAGGCTGCGCAGAACAAGTCGCTGGGCAAGTTCGACCTGGCTGACATTCCGCCAGCACCGCGTGGCGTGCCGCAAATCGAAGTAACCTTCGACATCGACGCCAACGGCATCCTGCACGTAGGTGCGAAAGACAAGGCCACCGGCAAGACTCAGTCGATCGTGATCAAGGCCAACTCCGGCCTGTCGGACGAAGAGATCGAGCGCATGGTGCGTGACGCCGAGGCCAACGCCGAGGAAGACCGCAAGTTCGAAGAGCTGGCTGCTGCCCGTAACCAGGGTGACGCGCTGGTACACTCGACCCGCAAGATGGTCGCTGACGCAGGTGACAAGGTTACCGCTGAAGAGAAAACCGCCATCGAGGCCGCCGTTGTTGCCCTGGAAGCCGCTGTCAAAGGCGACGACAAGGCTGCCATCGACGCCAAGGTTGAAGAGCTGTCCAAGGTCTCTGCCCCGGTTGCCCAGAAGATGTACGCCGAGCAGTCGGCTGAACAGCCTCAGGGTGGCGCGCAGCAGGCCGAGCCGGAAGCCAAGCACGATGACGTGGTTGACGCCGAGTTCGAAGAAGTGAAAGACAACAACAAGCAGTAATCCCTGCATGTTGTCGGCCGGTTCACCGTCGTTTGCCGGTGAGCTGGTAGGATGTCGCCGCGCGGGGGCTTGCTCCCGCGTTGGCGTATCTGGAATTCGAGAATTTTTACAGCATCTGTCAGCGGCCCTTGAGGGCCGCAGGCGGGTACTGATGGCGTGGCGCAGATGCCACACGCCCAACAAGGTGCAAATGACCTATGTCCAAGCGTGATTATTATGAGGTCCTGGGTGTCGAGCGCGGCGCCACTGAAGCGGACCTCAAGAAGGCTTACCGCCGTTTGGCGATGAAATATCACCCGGACCGCAACCCGGGCGATAAAGAATCGGAAGACAAGTTCAAGGAGGCCAACGAGGCCTACGAAGTGCTGTCGGACGCTAGCAAGCGTGCGGCCTTCGACCAGTATGGCCATGCCGGTGTCGACCCAAGCATGGGTGGCGGTGGTGCCGGCTTTGGTGGTGCCAACTTCTCCGACATCTTCGGCGATGTGTTCAGCGACTTCTTTGGCGGCGGCCGCGGTGGTGGTCGAGGCGGTGCCCAGCGCGGCAGCGACCTGCGCTACACCCTGGAGCTGAACCTGGAAGAAGCGGTGCGTGGCACCACGGTCAGCATCCGCGTGCCCACCCTGGTCAACTGCCAGCCTTGCGACGGTTCCGGTGCCAAGAAGGGCTCTACCCCGTCGACCTGCCCGACCTGCGGCGGCATCGGCCAGGTGCGCATGCAGCAGGGCTTCTTCTCGGTGCAGCAGACCTGCCCGCGTTGCCATGGCCAAGGCAAGATCATTACCGACCCGTGCACTTCGTGCCATGGTGAAGGTCGTGTCGAGGAATACAAGACGCTGTCGGTCAAGGTGCCGGCAGGTGTCGATACCGGCGACCGCATCCGTCTTTCGGGTGAGGGCGAGGCCGGTACGCATGGTGGCCCAACTGGCGACCTGTATGTGGTGATCAGCGTGCGTGAGCACGAAATCTTCCAGCGCGATGGCAAGCACCTGTACTGTGAGGTGCCGATCAGCTACACCGATGCTGCCCTGGGTGGCGAGCTGGAAGTGCCGACCCTGGATGGTCGCGTGAAGCTGAAGATTCCGGAAGGCACCCAGACCGGTAAGCAGTTCCGTCTGCGTGGCAAGGGTGTTGCGCCGGTGCGTGGGGGTGGTGCGGGTGACCTGCTGTGCCGTGTGGCCGTGGAAACCCCGGTCAATCTCAGTCGCCGTCAGCGCGAGCTGCTCGAAGAGCTGCGTGATTCGCTGGAAGGCGACAGCTCCCACTCGCCCAAGGCCAGCGGCTGGTTCGATGGTGTGAAGCGCTTCTTCGGCGATCTCTGACAAGGAACAGGCTATGCGACGTATTGCAGTGATGGGCGCGGCGGGGCGGATGGGCAAAACCCTCATCGAAGCCGTGCAACAAACCTCGGGCGCGGGGCTGACTGCGGCGATCGATCGCCCTGACAGCTCGTTGGTCGGGGCTGATGCCGGAGAGCTGGCGGCACTTGGCCGAATTGGCGTGCTGTTGTCCGACGACCTGGCCAAGGTTGCCGACGAGTTCGATGTGCTGATCGACTTCACTCACCCTTCGGTGACCCTGAAAAACCTGGCGTTCTGCCGCAAGCACGGCAAGGCGATGATCATCGGCACCACCGGTTTTACAGTCGAAGAGAAGCAGTTGTTGGCTGAGGCTGGCAAGGACATTCCAATCGTGTTCGCCGCCAACTTCAGCGTGGGCGTCAACCTCAGCCTCAAGCTGCTGGATATGGCTGCGCGGGTGCTGGGCGATGAGGTCGATATCGAAATCATCGAGGCGCACCACCGGCACAAGGTCGATGCGCCATCGGGGACTGCACTGCGCATGGGTGAAGTGGTTGCCAATGCGCTGGGCCGTGATCTGCAGGAAGTGGCTGTGTATGGCCGTGAAGGGCAGACCGGTGCGCGTGATCGCAAGACCATCGGTTTCGCTACCGTGCGTGCCGGCGATGTGGTGGGCGATCACACCGTGTTGTTCGCTGCCGAAGGCGAGCGCCTGGAAATCACCCACAAGGCCTCCAGCCGCATGACCTTCGCCAAGGGGGCCGTGCGTGCGGCGTTGTGGCTGGATGGGCGCGAACCTGGGCTGTATGACATGCAGGATGTGCTCGAGCTGCGTTAAGTCGTTCGAGTGGCGTAGGCTTCTTCGCGGGCAAGCCCGCAAAGAAGCCGCCGCCGATGTCAGTCTGTCGCATTGATGTGTTTTAGAGACACATCTGCGGTAGACCGAAAACACACTTTTCTGTAAGCTACAGCTTTAGTGTGTCCACTAAAAGCGCGCAGCGAATTGAATTCAGCACATGAAAGCGGGGTGACGTGTCCATACGTCACTCCGCTTTTTTGCAACCTGCGATCGCCCTTTCATGCTTGATTTACGGGAGGTCTTCTTGACAAAGCCAGCCATACTCGCCCTTGCCGACGGCAGTATTTTTCGCGGTGAAGCCATCGGTGCCGACGGTCAGACCGTTGGTGAGGTGGTATTCAACACCGCTATGACCGGCTACCAGGAAATCCTTACAGACCCTTCCTACGCGCAGCAAATCGTTACCCTGACCTACCCGCACATCGGCAACACCGGTACTACCCCGGAAGACGCCGAGTCGAACCGCGTCTGGTCCGCTGGCCTGGTCATCCGTGACCTGCCGCTGCTGGCCAGCAACTGGCGTAACACCCAGTCGCTGCCTGAGTACCTCAAGGCCAACAACGTCGTTGCCATTGCCGGCATCGACACCCGTCGCCTGACCCGTATCCTGCGTGAAAAGGGCGCCCAGAACGGCTGCATTCTGGCGGGTGACAACATCAGCGAAGAAGCGGCCATCGCCGCTGCCCGCGGCTTCCCGGGCCTCAAGGGCATGGACCTGGCCAAGGTCGTCTCCACCAAGGAGCGTTACGAGTGGCGCTCCAGTGTGTGGGAGCTGAAAACCGACAGCCACCCGACCATCGACGCTGCCGACCTGCCATACCATGTGGTTGCCTTCGACTATGGCGTCAAGCTGAACATCCTGCGCATGCTGGTGGCCCGCGGCTGCCGCGTGACCGTGGTGCCAGCCCAGACCCCGGCCAGCGAAGTGCTGGCACTCAACCCGGACGGCGTGTTCCTGTCCAACGGCCCTGGTGATCCTGAGCCGTGCGACTACGCGATCCAGGCGATCAAGGAAATCCTCGAAACCGAGATCCCGGTATTCGGCATCTGCCTCGGCCACCAGCTGCTGGCCCTGGCTTCCGGCGCCAAGACCGTGAAAATGGGCCACGGCCACCACGGTGCCAACCACCCGGTCCAGGACCTGGATACCGGTGTGGTCATGATCACCAGCCAGAACCACGGCTTCGCCGTTGACGAGGCGACCCTGCCGGGTAACGTTCGCGCCATTCACAAGTCGCTGTTCGACGGCACCCTGCAGGGTATCGAGCGTACCGACAAGAGCGCGTTCAGCTTCCAGGGCCACCCTGAAGCGAGCCCGGGCCCGACCGACGTCGCGCCTCTGTTCGATCGTTTCACCGATGCCATGGCCAAGCGCCGCTGAGCATCCTGCTTCAAGGCCCCGGGCCGGCACACGCCGCGCCCGGCAGCGCCTGACCCAGATTGTTCAAAGCGGCTTGCCGACTGACCCCGGATTTGAGTGACCACCATGCCAAAACGTACAGACATCAAAAGCATCCTGATTCTCGGCGCTGGCCCGATCGTGATCGGCCAGGCCTGCGAATTCGACTACTCCGGCGCCCAGGCCTGTAAAGCCCTGCGCGAGGAAGGTTTCCGCGTCATCCTGGTGAACTCCAACCCAGCCACCATCATGACCGACCCGGCCATGGCCGACGCCACCTACATCGAGCCGATCAAGTGGCAATCGGTGGCCAAGATCATCGAGAAGGAGCGCCCGGACGCCGTCCTGCCGACCATGGGTGGCCAGACCGCCCTGAACTGCGCCCTGGACCTGGAGCGCCACGGCGTTCTGGAGAAGTTCGGCGTAGAGATGATCGGTGCCAACGCCGACACCATCGACAAGGCCGAAGACCGTTCGCGCTTCGACAAGGCCATGAAGGACATCGGCCTGGAGTGCCCGCGCTCCGGTATCGCCCACAGCATGGAAGAGGCCAATGCGGTCCTCGAGAAGCTTGGCTTCCCGTGCATCATTCGCCCGTCGTTCACCATGGGCGGCACCGGCGGCGGTATCGCTTACAACCGTGAAGAGTTCGAAGAAATCTGCACCCGTGGTCTGGACCTGTCGCCGACCAAAGAGCTGCTGATCGACGAATCGCTGATCGGCTGGAAGGAATACGAGATGGAGGTGGTCCGCGACAAGAAGGACAACTGCATCATCGTCTGCTCGATCGAGAACTTCGACCCGATGGGTGTGCACACCGGTGACTCGATCACTGTTGCCCCGGCACAGACCCTGACCGACAAGGAATACCAGATCATGCGCAACGCCTCGCTGGCGGTGCTGCGTGAAATCGGTGTGGAAACCGGCGGTTCCAACGTCCAGTTCGGCATTTGCCCGAACACCGGCCGTATGGTCGTCATCGAGATGAACCCGCGCGTATCGCGTTCGTCCGCCCTGGCCTCCAAGGCCACCGGCTTCCCGATCGCCAAGATCGCCGCCAAGCTGGCCATTGGTTACACCCTCGACGAGCTGCAGAACGACATCACTGGCGGTCGAACCCCAGCGTCCTTCGAGCCGTCGATCGACTACGTCGTCACCAAGCTGCCACGCTTCGCCTTCGAGAAATTCCCGAAAGCCGACGCCCGCCTGACCACCCAGATGAAATCCGTGGGTGAAGTCATGGCCATCGGCCGTACCTTCCAGGAATCCCTGCAGAAAGCCCTGCGCGGCCTGGAAGTCGGCGCCTGCGGCCTCGACCCGAAAGTCGACCTGGCCAGCCCGGAAGCCGCCAGCATCCTCAAGCGCGAACTGACCGTGCCGGGTGCCGAGCGTATCTGGTACGTCGCCGATGCCATGCGTTCGGGCATGACCTGCGAAGAAATCTTCAATCTGACCGGCATCGACATGTGGTTCCTGGTGCAGATGGAAGACCTGATCAAGGAAGAAGAGAAGGTCAAGACCCTGGCCCTGTCGGCAATCGACAAGGACTACATGCTGCGCCTCAAGCGCAAGGGCTTCTCGGACCAGCGTCTGGCAGTACTGCTGGGTATCACCGACAAGAACCTGCGTCGCCACCGCCACAAGCTGGAAGTGTTCCCGGTGTACAAGCGCGTCGACACCTGCGCCGCCGAGTTCGCCACCGACACCGCCTACCTGTACTCCACCTACGAGGAAGAGTGCGAGGCCAATCCGTCGACCCGCGACAAGATCATGATCCTGGGTGGCGGCCCGAACCGTATCGGCCAAGGTATCGAGTTCGACTACTGCTGCGTACACGCAGCCCTGGCGCTGCGTGACGACGGTTACGAGACCATCATGGTCAACTGCAACCCGGAAACCGTCTCCACCGACTACGACACCTCCGACCGCCTGTACTTCGAGCCGCTGACCCTGGAAGACGTGCTTGAAGTCTGCCGCGTCGAGAAGCCGAAGGGCGTGATCGTTCACTACGGCGGCCAGACCCCGCTGAAGCTGGCCCGCGCCCTGGAAGAAGCTGGCGTGCCGATCATCGGTA
This sequence comes from Pseudomonas sp. JR33AA, assembly GCF_021378985.1. NCBI lineage: Bacteria > Pseudomonadati > Pseudomonadota > Gammaproteobacteria > Pseudomonadales > Pseudomonadaceae > Pseudomonas > Pseudomonas sp. JR33AA. The sequence goes on along the minus strand of NZ_JAJSAW010000017.1, from coordinate 56,948 downwards.
CCAGCCCTGACGCCATCGACCGCGCCGAAGACCGTGAGCGCTTCCAGCAGATGGTTCAGCGCCTGAACCTGCTGCAGCCGCCAAACGCCACCGTGCGCAGCGAAGAAGAAGCCATCCGTGCTGCAGGCAGCATCGGCTACCCGCTGGTCGTGCGTCCATCCTACGTCCTGGGCGGCCGTGCCATGGAGATCGTCTACGAGCTGGACGAACTCAAGCGCTACCTGCGTGAAGCGGTACAAGTGTCGAACGACAGCCCGGTACTGCTCGACCACTTCCTCAACTGCGCCATCGAGATGGACGTGGATGCGGTGTGCGACGGCACCGACGTGGTCATCGGCGCGATCATGCAGCACATCGAACAGGCCGGCGTACACTCCGGTGACTCGGCGTGCTCGCTGCCACCGTACTCGCTGAGCAAGGAAGTGCAGGACGAAGTCCGCGTTCAGGTCAAGAAAATGGCGCTGGAGCTGGGCGTGGTCGGCCTGATGAACGTGCAGCTGGCCCTGCAGGGCGACAAGATCTACGTGATCGAAGTCAACCCGCGTGCCTCGCGTACCGTACCGTTCGTGTCCAAGTGCATCGGCACTTCCCTGGCGATGATCGCAGCCCGTGTCATGGCGGGTAAAACCCTGAAAGAGCTGGGCTTCACCCAGGAAATCATCCCGAACTTCTACAGCGTGAAGGAAGCCGTCTTCCCGTTCGCCAAGTTCCCAGGGGTTGACCCGATCCTCGGCCCTGAGATGAAATCGACCGGTGAAGTCATGGGCGTCGGTGACAGCTTCGGTGAAGCCTTCGCCAAAGCCCAGATGGGTGCCAGCGAAGTGCTGCCGACGGGCGGTACCGCGTTCATCAGCGTGCGCGACGACGACAAGCCACAAGTGGCCGGCGTTGCCCGCGACCTGATCGCCCTGGGCTTCGAAGTGGTTGCCACTGCCGGCACCGCCAAGGTTATCGAGGCGGCTGGCCTGAAAGTGCGCCGTGTGAACAAAGTGACCGAAGGTCGCCCGCACGTGGTCGACATGATCAAGAACGACGAAGTGTCTCTGATCATCAATACCACCGAAGGTCGCCAGTCGATCGCCGATTCCTACTCGATTCGTCGCAATGCGCTGCAGCACAAGATTTACTGCACCACTACCATTGCGGCTGGTGAAGCCATCTGCGAAGCGCTGAAATTCGGTCCGGAAAAGACCGTTCGTCGCTTGCAGGATCTGCATGCAGGATTGAAAGCATGAGCATTACCAAATACCCGATGACCGTCCAGGGCGCTCGCGCCCTGGAAGAGGAGCACCTGTTCCTGAGCAAGACCGAGCGCCCGCGCCTGAGTCAGGCCATTGGTGAAGCGCGTGAGCTGGGTGACCTCAAGGAAAACGCCGAATACCATGCCGCCCGCGAGGAGCAGGGTATGGTCGAAGCGCGTATCCGTGATATCGAAGGCCGTCTGCAGAATTCAGTGATCATCGATGTGACCACCATCCCTCACACCGGCAAGGTAATTTTCGGTACCACCGTGGTACTGGCCAACACCGAAACTGATGAAGAGGTGACCTACCAGATCGTTGGCGAGGATGAAGCTGACGTGAAGCAGGGCAAGCTGTCGAGCGGCGCCCCCATTGCCCGTGCCATCATCGGCAAGGAAGAAGGTGATACTGTCGTCGTCAAGACGCCTAGTGGCACGGTCGAGTACGAGATTGTCGAAGTCAAGCACATCTGACCGCCGTCTGCGGGCGCCATCCCTCGAGGGGATCCTCTGGCAACTGGCCCAGGTTTTCTGGGTCGGTGGCCTGTGGGTGTTCCATGTAGGGCTGGTGCCCGCGCTCAAGGTCAGTGGCCTGGCCCCGCTGCTGGTGCAGGATATCGCCGGGCAGATCGACCGCTGGTTGATCGGCGTGGCGTTGCTTGGCTTGGTGACCCAGCTGGCAGTGCTGGCGAGGGTGGACGGCCTGGCGGCCTGGTGGCGGCAGTTCCGCGGCCAGATGCTGTTGCTCGGCTTCGGTGCCTGCGTAGGGTATTACACCTTGCGCTACGGTATTTCCGTGGGCGAGCGCTGGCAGATGTTCTGCTTCCTGGTGCTGGGTTTTTCCGGCATCGTGCTGGTGGCCCAGCCGGTACCGGTCAGGGCGCGTTCACCGCGCCACTGATCGGAGTCACCGTTACTTGTAACGGTGGATGTTGGACAGCTGCTTGTTCGGCTGTGGGTTCTTGCGGTAGATCAAGGCTTTCTTGCCGATGGTCTGCACCAGTTCGGCGCGGCCGGCCTTGCACAGCTCGGCGATCGTTTCGGCGCGTTCTTCGCGGTCTTCCGAGCGAATTTCGACCTTGATCAGCTCATGGTCGACCAGTGCGCGCTCCAGTTCGGCGATCACGCCTTCATTCAAACCGTTGCCAGCAACGATCAGGACCGGCTTCAGGTCATGACCAATGGACTTGTATTGCTTCTTCTGCTCGTTATTGAGCGGCATAATCTGACCCTTTCCGTCTGATTCTGTAAAATTGACCGGCATTTTACCCGAGGGCCACCGGCTCCGCCCAGTCAATCACGACGCATATCATCGAGGTGCCCCGTGGTACAACGTTCCAAAAGCAGCGCAAACTGGCTGCGAGAGCATTTCAACGACCCTTTTGTGAAGCAGGCGCAGAAGGATGGGTATCGCTCGCGTGCGAGCTACAAACTGCTGGAGATCCAGGAGAAGGACCGCCTTATCCGTCCAGGCATGAGCGTAATCGACCTCGGCGCTGCCCCTGGTGGCTGGTCCCAGGTGACCAGTCGTCTGATTGGTGGCCAGGGTCGCCTGATCGCTTCCGACATCCTGGAAATGGACTCGATCGCCGATGTGACCTTCATTCAAGGTGACTTCACCCACGACGAAGTGCTGCAACGCATTCTCGAAGCGGTGGGCGATTCGCATGTAGACCTTGTGATTTCCGACATGGCCCCCAATATGAGTGGTACGCCCGCGGTGGACATTCCGCGTGCCATGTTCCTCTGCGAGTTGGCCCTCGATCTGGCGACCCGTGTGCTCAAGCCCGGGGGCGACTTCCTGATCAAGATTTTCCAGGGCGAAGGTTTTGACGTGTACCTGAAGGATGTGCGCAGCAAGTTCGACAAGGTGCAAATGCGCAAACCATCGTCGTCACGGGACCGTTCCCGAGAGCAATACCTGTTGGGCAGGGGCTTCAAAGGGTAATGAAAGGTGTGAAGCGGGGTGGTCGATAGTTAATTCCAATCGGCCACTGCGTCAGGATCGTCCGAACTTCGTGTAGTCTAGCTTTCACAAAGGGTTACAGACGGTGCCTGCGGCTGCGTAGGTAATGTAGTAAGTTAGGGCGATGAATATCATGCGAGGCACGGCTGCGTCGTGCGCCGGCCTCAGAGGGTAGCTAATTGAACGACATGGCAAAGAATCTGATCCTGTGGTTGATCATCGCCGCTGTCCTGGTGACAGTGATGAACAACTTCTCCAGCCCTAACGAGCCGCAGACCCTCAACTACTCCGACTTCATCCAGCAGGTCAAGGATGGCAAGGTCGAGCGTGTGACCGTCGATGGCTACATCATTACTGGCAAGCGCACCGATGGCGACAACTTCAAGACTGTGCGCCCGGCCATCACCGACAATGGCCTGATCGGCGATCTGGTCGACAACCACGTGGTCGTCGAAGGCAAGCAGCCTGAGCAACAGAGCATCTGGACGCAGTTGCTGGTGGCGAGCTTCCCGATCCTGGTGATCATTGCCGTGTTCATGTTCTTCATGCGCCAGATGCAAGGTGGAGCAGGCGGCAAGGGCGGGCCGATGAGCTTCGGCAAGAGCAAGGCACGCCTGCTGTCCGAAGACCAGGTCAAGACCACACTGGCTGACGTTGCCGGCTGCGACGAGGCCAAGGAAGAGGTTGGCGAGTTGGTCGAGTTCCTGCGCGATCCGGGCAAGTTCCAGCGCCTGGGCGGCCGTATCCCGCGCGGTGTGCTGATGGTTGGCCCACCCGGTACCGGTAAGACCCTGCTGGCCAAGGCCATTGCGGGCGAAGCGAAAGTACCGTTCTTCACCATTTCCGGTTCGGACTTCGTGGAAATGTTCGTGGGTGTCGGTGCCAGCCGTGTGCGCGACATGTTCGAGCAGGCCAAGAAGCACGCCCCATGCATCATCTTCATCGACGAAATCGACGCCGTTGGTCGCCATCGTGGCGCCGGCATGGGCGGCGGTCACGACGAGCGTGAACAAACCCTGAACCAGTTGCTGGTGGAGATGGACGGCTTCGAGATGAACGATGGCATCATTGTCATCGCCGCCACCAACCGTCCTGATGTGCTCGACCCGGCGCTGCTGCGCCCCGGCCGCTTCGACCGCCAGGTGGTGGTTGGCCTGCCGGACATTCGTGGCCGCGAGCAGATCCTCAAGGTGCACATGCGCAAGGTGCCGATCGGCGACAACGTCAACCCCGCGGTCATTGCGCGTGGTACCCCAGGCTTCTCCGGCGCCGACCTGGCCAACCTGGTCAACGAGGCTTCGCTGTTTGCCGCGCGTTCCAACAAGCGCCTGGTCGAAATGAAAGAGTTCGAGCTGGCCAAGGACAAGATCATGATGGGCGCCGAGCGCAAGACCATGGTCATGTCCGAAAAGGAAAAGAGAAACACCGCCTATCACGAGGCTGGCCACGCCATTGTCGGTCGCCTGGTGCCTGAGCACGACCCGGTCTACAAGGTTTCGATCATCCCGCGTGGTCGTGCCTTGGGTGTGACCATGTTCCTGCCGGAAGAAGACCGCTACAGCCTCTCCAAGCGTGCGCTGATCAGCCAGATCTGCTCGCTGTATGGCGGCCGTATCGCCGAGGAGATGACCTTGGGCTTCGATGGCGTGACCACCGGCGCGTCCAACGACATCATGCGGGCCAGCCAGATCGCTCGTAACATGGTGACCAAATGGGGCCTGTCCGAGAAACTCGGCCCGCTGATGTATGCAGAGGAAGAGGGCGAGGTGTTCCTCGGCCGCAGTGCCGGTAGCCAGCATGCTAGCGTGTCTGGCGAGACTGCCAAATTGATCGACTCCGAGGTGCGCAGCATCATCGATCAGTGCTATGCCACTGCCAAGCAGTTGCTGATCGAGAACCGTGACAAGCTCGAGGCCATGACCGAAGCGCTGATGAAGTATGAGACCATCGATGCCGATCAGATTGACGACATCATGGCTGGGCGCACCCCGCGTGAGCCGCGTGATTGGGACGATGACAAACACTCGGGCACGCCTGCGGCCCAGGATGAGCGTCCGGAATCGCCAATCGGCGGCCCAGCGGCAGAACACTAAGGGCATCTATGAGCTCAGTGCAGTACCCCACCCGGTTGCCTTGCGGCAGCCGGGTTCTTGATTTGTCACATACCCATGTCATGGGTATTCTCAATATCACCCCCGATTCCTTCTCCGATGGCGGTCGTTTCAGTCAGCGTGACGAGGCCCTGCGCCATGCCGAAGCGATGGTTGCCGCTGGCGCAACGCTGATCGACATTGGTGGCGAGTCCACGCGCCCGGGTGCACGTGCAGTGTCGGTGACCGAAGAGCTGGAGCGTGTGGCGCCAATGGTCGAGGCCATCAACAGTCGCCTCGACGTGGTCATTTCGGTCGATACCTCCACACCTGCGGTCATGCGTGAAGCCGCACGCCTGGGTGCCGGGCTGATCAACGACGTGCGCGCCCTGGAGCGCGATGGCGCCCTGGACGCGGCGGCGGATACCGGTCTGCCGGTGTGCCTCATGCACATGCGTGGCGAGCCAGGTAACATGCAGGACGATCCGCAGTACCAGGACGTGACCGCTGACGTCACCCGTTATCTGGAACAGCGGATGGCCGCCTGCGCAGCAGCGGGCATCGGCGCTGACAGAATCATCCTTGACCCGGGCTTCGGTTTCGCCAAGACACTGGCGCACAATCTGAGCCTGTTCAAGCACATGGAAGCGCTCTATCGCCTGGGGCGCCCACTGCTGGTGGGCGTTTCACGAAAGAGCATGATCGGCCTGACGCTGGAACGTCCGGTCGGCGAGCGCTTGTACGGCAGCCTTGCGCTGGCGGCGTTGGCCATGACCAAGGGAGCGAGCATCCTGCGTGTACATGACGTGGCCGAAACCGTTGATGTAGTGCGCATGATCGCTGCGGTGCAAAACGCCGAATAAGAACATTGGAGTCCCTATGAGCAGAAAATACTTTGGTACCGACGGCATTCGTGGCCGCGTCGGCGAATACCCGATCACGCCTGACTTCATGCTGAAGCTTGGCTGGGCGGCCGGCATGGCCTTCCGCAAGCAAGGCCATTGCCGCGTGCTGGTGGGCAAGGACACGCGTATCTCCGGCTACATGTTCGAGTCCGCACTCGAGGCCGGCCTGTCCGCGGCAGGTGCCGATGTGATGCTGCTCGGGCCGATGCCGACACCGGCCATCGCTTACCTCACGCGTACCTTCCACGCCGAAGCCGGCATCGTCATCAGTGCCTCGCACAATCCGCACGATGACAACGGCATCAAGTTCTTCTCGGGCCAGGGCACCAAGCTGCCGGACGAGGTCGAGCTGATGATCGAAGAGCTGCTCGACCAACCGATGACCGTTGTCGAGTCGGGCAAGTTGGGCAAGGTTTCGCGTATCAACGATGCCGCCGGCCGCTACATCGAATTCTGCAAGAGCAGCGTGCCCAGCAGCACCAGCTTCGATGGCCTCAAGCTGGTGGTCGACTGCGCCCACGGTGCTACCTACAAGGTTGCGCCCAGCGTATTCCGTGAGCTGGGTGCCGACGTGACCGTGCTGCATGCGCAACCGGACGGCCTGAACATCAACGAAGGTTGCGGCTCGACTCACATCGAATCGCTGCAGGCCGCTGTGCTGGTCGGGCATGCCGATCTCGGCATTGCCTTTGACGGTGACGGCGATCGCGTGCTGATGGTTGACCACACGGGCGCCATCGTCGACGGTGACGAGCTGCTGTTCATCATTGCTCGCGACCTGCAGGAGCAGGGCAAGCTGCAAGGCGGGGTGGTCGGTACGCTGATGAGTAACCTGGGCCTGGAGTTGGCGCTCAAGGACCTGGATATCCCGTTTGTGCGGGCCAAGGTCGGCGACCGTTACGTCATGGCCGAGCTGTTGGAGCGTGAATGGCTGGTCGGCGGTGAAAACTCCGGTCACGTCGTGTGCTGCAACCACACCACCACCGGCGACGCGATCATTGCCGCGCTGCAGGTGCTGATGGCGCTCAAGCGCCGCGGCGAAACCCTGGCCCAGGCCCGTCAGGCCCTGCGCAAGTGCCCGCAGGTGCTGATCAATGTGCGCTTTGGCGCCAGCAAGGTCGACCCGCTGGAGCACCCCGCCGTCAAGGAAGCCAGTGCCAAGGTTACCGATGCGCTGGCGGGGCGTGGTCGGGTGCTGTTGCGCAAGTCCGGTACCGAGCCGCTGGTGCGGGTCATGGTTGAGGGCGAAGACGAAAGCCAGGTGCGGGCCCATGCTGAAGCACTGGCCAAACTGGTCAGCGAAGTTTGTGTCTGAAGGCGCTTGCCAGCGCAGATCTGGTTGGGTAAGATCTGCGCCCACTTTGACCGACGAGGTAAAGCATGCGTCGCCCTATGGTAGCTGGTAACTGGAAAATGCACGGTACCCGCGCTAGCGTCGCTGAGCTGACCAAAGGCTTGAGCAATCTCGCCTTGCCGAGCGGAGTGGAAGTCGCCGTATTTCCACCGGCCTTGTTCATCAATCAGGTAATTGATGGCCTGGCAGGTAAAGAAATTACTGTCGGCGCACAGAATTCTGCTGTACAACCCGAACAGGGTGCGCTGACCGGGGAAGTTGCTCCCGAGCAGCTGGTTGAAGCAGGTTGCAAGTTGGTGTTGATTGGCCATTCGGAGCGCCGCCAGATTATTGGTGAAACCGACGAAGTGCTCAATCGCAAGTTTGCAGCGGCCCAGGCCAAAGGCTTGAAGCCAGTGCTTTGCATAGGGGAAACCCTTGAAGAGCGCGAGGCAGGCAAAACGCTCGAAGTTGTCGGGCGTCAACTAAGCAGTATCATCGAAGCATTCGGTGTTAGGGCTTTTGCCAATGCAGTAATTGCCTATGAGCCTGTATGGGCCATCGGTACAGGCCTTACGGCCACGCCACAGCAGGCCCAGGATGTGCACGCCGCCATCCGCGGCCAGTTGGCGGCAGAAGATGCTGAAGTGGCTGCGAAGGTGCAGCTGCTATACGGCGGCAGCGTGAAGGCGGCCAATGCGGCCGAACTGTTCGGCATGCCGGATATCGATGGGGGGCTCATTGGTGGGGCTTCCCTGAACGCAGACGAATTCGGTGCAATTTGTCGCGCCGCAGGAAACTGAACAAATGCTGGAAACAGTCATCGTTGTTTTTCATCTGTTGGCAGCGCTGTCACTTGTAGTGCTGGTTCTGTTGCAACAGGGTAAAGGTGCTGAAGCAGGTGCATCTTTCGGCGCGGGGGCTTCAAATACCGTGTTCGGGAGCCAGGGCTCTGCAACGTTCCTAAGTAAATTAACTGCTATACTCGCTGCCACTTTCTTTTTGACAGCACTTGGGTTAGGATACTTCGCGAAGCAACAAGCTCACCAGCTTAGCCAAGCAGGTCTTCCAGATCCAGCAGTGCTAGAAGTGAAAGAGCCGCAAAAACCGGCAGTTAATGATGATGTACCGGTGCTCCAGGAGCAGAAGAGCGAAGCCACTCCTAATACGGGTGATGTACCTCCTCCGGCTCAAGAGCAGAAGTAACGGGTTTCAAGTAGTAGTATTGCCGAGGTGGTGGAATTGGTAGACACGCAACCTTGAGGTGGTTGTGCCCATAGGGTGTAGGGGTTCGAGTCCCCTTCTCGGTACCAATTAAAGCTTGAGAGCCCGCTTTAGCGGGCTTTCTTGTAGGTGAATGTTTGGATTTGACCCTCAACAGGGTTCGGTCTTATACTTTTGCCCCAGCTTTGTCGCGGGGTGGAGCAGCTTGGTAGCTCGTCGGGCTCATAACCCGAAGGTCGTTGGTTCAAATCCAGCCCCCGCAACCAGCTTCAGCGGAGCCCCTTTTCAGGGGCTTTTTGCTAACCGAACAGTTTCGGCGTCGTTGTCCAACGGCGCTTTCAGGGATGGGCGCTTCGCCCATTTTTTATTTGCACAGCATGCACGAGGGGGTTCAGGTGTCGAGCAAGCTAGAACAGTTGCAGGCCTTGTTGGCCCCGGTTGTCGAGGGTCTGGGCTATCAGTGCTGGGGGATCGAATACGTTTCCCAGGGTAAGCATTCGGTACTGCGCATCTACATCGACAAGGAAGGCGGTATTCTGGTGGACGACTGCGAAGCAGTCAGCCGTCAGGCCAGCGCAATCCTCGATGTGGAAGATCCAATCAGCAGTGAGTACACCCTTGAGGTGTCTTCTCCAGGCATGGATCGCCCACTGTTCACGCTGGAACAGTTTGCCTCGCATGCCGGCGAACAAGTGAAGATCAAGCTGCGCTCACCCTTTGAGGGTCGTCGTAACTTCCAGGGCCTTCTCCGCGGTGTGGAGGAGCAGGATGTGGTGGTCCAGGTGGACAACCAGGAGTTCCTGTTACCGATCGACTCGATCGACAAGGCCAATATTATTCCCAGTTTTGACTGAGACGTGCCGGGCCCGGCGGACTATCCGGGCCCAATGGCTTGCGCAAGGCGAGGCGTACGATGAGCAAAGAAGTACTGCTGGTTGTTGAATCGGTATCCAACGAAAAAGGTGTACCGCCCGGCGTCATTTTCGAAGCGCTGGAAGTGGCCCTGGCCACTGCAACCAAAAAACGTTTTGAAGACGAAGTCGACCTACGTGTGGAAATCAACCGCCACACCGGTAGCTACGAGACCTTCCGTCGTTGGACCGTGGTCGACGAAGCCGATCTTGATGATCCGGCGATCGAGACCTGGCTGGACAAGATCAAGGACACCCACCCTGAAGCCAAGGTCGGTGACGTGATCGAAGAGAAGATCGAGTCCATCGAGTTCGGTCGTATTGCCGCCCAGACCGCCAAGCAGGTCATCGTGCAGAAGGTCCGTGAGGCCGAGCGTGCCCAGGTGGTTGATGCCTACCGTGAGCGCGTTGGCGAGATCATCTCCGGTACCGTGAAAAAGGTTACCCGCGACAACGTCATCGTTGACCTGGGCAACAACGCCGAGGCCTTGCTGGCTCGCGAAGACATCATTCCGCGCGAAACTTTCCGTGTTGGCGTGCGCCTGCGTGCGCTGCTCAAGGAAATTCGCACCGAAAACCGTGGCCCACAGCTGATCCTGTCGCGCACCGCGCCGCAGATGCTGATCGAGCTTTTCCGCATTGAAGTGCCGGAAATTGCCGAGGGCCTCATCGAAGTCATGGCTGCTTCCCGTGACCCGGGTTCGCGAGCCAAGATTGCCGTCCGCTCCAAGGACAAGCGTATCGATCCGCAAGGTGCCTGTATCGGCATGCGTGGTTCGCGCGTCCAGGCCGTATCCGGGGAGTTGGGTGGTGAGCGTGTGGATATCGTCCTGTGGGACGATAACCCGGCGCAGTTTGTCATCAACGCCATGTCGCCGGCTGAAGTCGCGGCGATCATCGTTGATGAAGATGCCCATGCCATGGACATCGCCGTCGCCGAGGACAACCTGGCCCAGGCCATTGGCCGTGGCGGTCAGAACGTTCGCCTGGCCAGTCAGTTGACCGGCTGGACCCTGAACGTGATGACCGAGAAGGACATCCAGGCCAAGCAACAGGCCGAAACCGGTGACATCCTGCGCAATTTCATCGAGGAACTGGAAGTCGACGAGGAGCTGGCCCAAGTGCTGGTCGACGAAGGCTTCACCAGCCTCGAAGAAATTGCCTACGTACCGTTGGAAGAAATGCTCAACATCGATGGCTTTGACGAAGATATCGTCAATGAGCTCCGCGCTCGAGCCAAGGACCGTTTGTTGACCAAGGCCATCGCTACCGAAGAAAAACTGGCAGACGCCCACCCGGCCGAAGACCTGCTCTCCCTTGAGGGCATGGACAAAGACCTGGCGGCTGAACTGGCGGTGCGCGGCGTGGTTAACCGCGAAGACCTGGCCGAGCAGTCGATCGACGATCTGCTCGACATCGACGGCATCGACGAAGAGCGTGCCGGCAAGTTGATCATGGCCGCCCGAGCCCACTGGTTCGAGTAATTAGGCGCGGCCTGAGGAGAGAAGTGCATGACGCAAGTCACGGTGAAAGAACTGGCCCAAGAGGTCGAGGCACCGGTAGAGCGCCTGCTGCAGCAGATGCGTGAGGCAGGTCTGCCGCACACCGACGCCGGTCAGGTAGTGACCGACAATGAGAAGCAGACCCTGCTGACTCATTTGAAAAGCAGCCACAAGAGCAAGGCGGAAGAGCCGCGCAAGATTACCTTGCAGCGCAAAACCACCAGCACCCTGCGTGTCGCCGGTAGCAAGAGCATCAGCGTAGAAGTACGCAAGAAGAAAGTTTTCGTGCAGCGCAGCCCTGAAGAAATCCAGGCTGAGCAGAAGCGTGAGCTGGAAGAGCGCCGCGCGGCTGAAAACGCCGCTCGCGACAAGGTCGACGCCGAAGTTCGCCAGCGCAACGAAGAGCAGGCTCGCCGTCAGGCGGCCGGTTCCACCGCCGCTGCGCCTGCTGCCAAGCCAGAGCCGGCGCCTGTCGCTGCTCCGGTCGCCGCTCCGGCCCCGGTAGTCGCAGACGCCCCGGCCTCTGAAGACGCCGCAGCCCGTGCTGCCGAGCGCAAGAAAGACGAGACCCGTCGCAACGAAAGCCGTACCCGTGATGACGACCGTCGTCGTGGCGAAGCGCCTCGTGTGTCGATCAAGGTCAAGGTAAAAGAGAAGGAAAAGGCGCCGACTCCGCGTGCTGCTCCGCGCACTACCGACGAAGAGAGCGATGGCGCTCGTCGTGGCCGTGGTGGCAAGAGCAAGCTGAAGAAGCGTAATCAGCACGGCTTCCAGAACCCGACCGGCCCCGTCATCCGTGACGTGACCATTGGCGAGACCATCACGGTCTCCGAGCTGGCCAACCAGATGTCCGTCAAGGGCGCTGAAGTGGTCAAGTTCATGTTCAAGATGGGGACCCCGGTCACCATCAACCAGGTGCTCGACCAGGAAACCGCTCAGCTGATCGCAGAAGAGCTGGGCCACAAGGTCACTCTGGTCAGCGACAGCGCCCTGGAAGACTCCCTGGCCGAATCGCTGAAGTTCGAAGGCCAGACCGAGTCGCGTGCGCCGGTGGTTACTGTCATGGGTCACGTTGACCATGGTAAGACCTCGCTGCTCGACTACATCCGTCGTGCCAAGGTGGCTGCTGGCGAAGCCGGTGGTATCACCCAGCACATCGGTGCCTACCACGTGGAAACCGACCGCGGCATGGTCACCTTCCTCGATACCCCAGGTCACGCTGCGTTTACCCAGATGCGTGCCCGTGGTGCCAAGGCGACCGACATTGTCATCCTGGTGGTGGCGGCGGACGACGGTGTGATGCCGCAAACCCGCGAAGCCGTTCAGCATGCCAAGGCAGCCGGTGTTCCGCTGGTCGTTGCAGTGAACAAGATCGACAAGCCAGGTGCTGACCTCGATCGCATCCGTAACGAGCTGTCCGTCGAAGGCGTTACTTCCGAGGACTGGGGTGGTGACACTCCGTTCGTCAAGGTTTCGGCGAAGATGGGTACCGGTGTCGACGAGCTGCTCGAAGCCGTTCTGCTGCAGGCCGAGATCCTCGAACTGACCGCTACCCCAACCGCGCCAGGTCGTGGTGTGGTCGTCGAATCGCGCCTGGACAAGGGCCGTGGCCCGGTGGCGACCATCCTGGTTCAGGACGGTACCCTGCGTCAGGGCGACATGGTCCTGTGCGGTTCCAACTATGGCCGCGTTCGCGCCATGCTCGACGAGAACGGCAAGCCTGTGAAGGAAGCTGGCCCGTCGATCCCGGTCGAAATCCTCGGCCTGGACGGTACTCCGGAAGCCGGTGACGAGCTGTCCGTGGTTGCCGACGAGAAGAAAGCCCGTGAAGTTGCCCTGTTCCGTCAAGGCAAGTATCGCGAGGTCAAGCTGGCCCGTGCTCACGCCGGCAAGCTGGAAAACATCTTCGAGACCATGGGTCAGGAAGAGAAGAAAACCCTCAACATCGTGCTCAAGACCGATGTGCGTGGTTCTCTGGAAGCGCTGCAGGGTTCGCTCGGCGGCCTGGGCAACGACGAAGTGCAAGTGCGCGTGATTGGCGGTGGCGTCGGTGGTATCACTGAGAGCGACGCCAACCTGGCGCTGGCTTCGAATGCAGTACTGTTCGGCTTCAACGTGCGTGCCGATGCCGGCGCGCGCAAGATCGTCGAGCAGGAAGGTCTGGATATGCGTTATTACAACGTGATCTACGACATCATCGAAGACGTCAAGAAGGCCCTGACCGGCATGCTCGGCAGCGATGTTCGCGAGAACATCCTGGGTGTCGCCGAAGTACGTGACGTGTTCCGTTCGCCGAAGTTCGGCGCCATCGCTGGCTGTATGGTCATCGAGGGTACCGTGTACCGCAACCGTCCGATTCGCGTACTGCGTGATGACGTTGTGATCTTCGAAGGCGAGCTGGAATCGCTGCGTCGCTTCAAGGACGATGCTTCCGAAGTTCGTTCGGGCATGGAGTGCGGTATTGGCGTCAAGAGCTACAACGACGTCAAGGTCGGCGACAAGATCGAAGTCTTCGAGAAAGTCCAGGTGGCTCGTACCCTTTAAGGGCGAGCGAGCCGCAAGCGCCCGCTACAGGGCGGCTTGCGGTACCTCTTCAGGTAGCGCCCGGTCAGGCATTGGTCTGTCCGGGCGTTTGCCGCTTTAAGTTACAGGTAGCAAGAATGGCCAAAGAATATAGCCGTACCCAACGTATTGGCGATCAGATGCAGCGCGAGCTGGCCGAGCTGATCCGTCGCGAAGTCAAGGACCCACGTGTCGGTCTGGTAACTATCACCGCCGTGGACGTTAGCCGTGACCTGGGCCATGCCAAGGTGTTCATCACCGTCATGGGCGAGGAAACCCCGGATGCCGTGCAGCAGTCGCTCAAGGCATTGAATAGCGCTGCCAGCTTCCTGCGTCTGCACCTGGGGCGTTCGATGCAACTGCGCAGCGTGCCGCAGCTGCACTTCCATTTCGATGAAAGTGTCAGCCGTGGTGTGCACCTGTCGGCGCTGATCGAGCGTGCAGTGGCCGAAGACCGCATGCACAAGGATGCCGACGAGTCGGACACCAAGGAGTAAGCGGTGGCCCAGGTCAAACGTATCCGCCGCAATGTCAGCGGCATCATCCTGCTCGACAAGCCGCTGGGCTTCACCTCCAATGCTGCCTTGCAGAAAGTGCGTTGGCTGCTGAACGCGGAAAAGGCCGGCCATACCGGTAGCCTCGACCCGCTGGCAACCGGCGTGTTGCCACTGTGCTTTGGTGAAGCGACCAAGTTTTCGCAGTACTTGCTCGACTCCGACAAGGGCTACGAAACCGTCATGCAGATGGGGCAGACTACCAACACCGGCGATGCCGAGGGTGAGGTATTGCAGACCCGCGACGTTACCGTTGGTCGCGCCGACATCGAAGCGCTGCTGCCACGTTTTCGCGGCCCGATCAGCCAGATACCGCCTATGTACTCGGCGCTCAAGCGTGACGGCCAGCCGTTGTACAAACTGGCACGTGCAGGAGAGGTAGTGGAGCGCGAGGCGCGTTCTGTTACTATTAACCGCTTGGAGTTGCTCGAGTGCGAAGGCACCCGTGCACGGCTGAGCGTAGGATGCAGCAAAGGCACCTATATCCGCACGTTGGTGGAGGATATCGGTGAAGCCCTTGGTTGCGGCGCCTATGTCGCCGAGCTGCGCAGGACCCAGGCAGGGCCCTTTGCGTTGGCACAGACGGTCACCCTCGAGGAACTCGAACAGGCCCATGCCGAAGGTGGCAACGAAGCGCTCGACCGCTTCCTGATGCCATCGGACAGCGGGCTGCAGGATTGGCCGTTGGTCAGCCTGTCGGAACACAGTGCGTTCTACTGGCTGCATGGGCAGGCAGTACGCGCGCCGGACGCGCCACAATTTGGCATGGTCCGGGTACAGGATCACAATGCACGCTTCATCGGTATCGGTGAAGTGAGCGAAGACGGGCGCATTGCGCCGCGTCGGCTGATTCGGTCGGAATGACCGAAACCGCGGGGCCAGGCAGTTGCCGAGCCCCACGGCATCAAGGGTGGCTGTCAGTAGGCACGGTCACACCTTTTTTATTAATACAGGGATTTGTCCCTGGCCTATTGGACCCCGCATGCGGGATCCGTTATCAGGAGAAGCCACATGGCCCTCAGCGTTGAAGAAAAAGCTCAGATCGTTGCCGAATATCAGCAAGCCGCCGGCGATACCGGTAGCCCGGAAGTGCAGGTTGCTCTGCTGACCGCCAACATCAACAAGCTGCAAGGCCACTTCAAGGCCAACGATAAAGACCACCACTCCCGTCGTGGTCTGATCCGTATGGTCAACCAGCGTCGTAAGCTGCTGGATTACCTGAAGGGCAAAGACACCACTCGTTACAGCGCCCTGATCGGTCGCCTGGGCCTGCGTCGCTAATAGCGGCCTGGTCAGTGGTGTGCGTTGGGTGTCGCAGGCTTCGGCAGGGCTGTTTTGCAGCGCTGCCGTCGGGCACTTCACGCGTATCTCCGAGGTTGGCAGCCTGGCAATGCTGAGCGGTTTTTCCGCTTGGTGCCAGGCTCCCAGCCTCGTGTTGTATCTGGACGGTCAATGGGGCCGATTCCCCGTTCTGCCCAAGAATTCGCAAGAAACCAGTTCCCCCAAGAGCCACTGAAAAAGGTAGGAAACCGTGAACCCGGTAATCAAGACTTTCCAGTTCGGTCAATCGACCGTCACTCTCGAAACGGGCCGTATTGCCCGTCAGGCAACCGGCGCCGTGCTGGTTACCGTCGACAACGACGTCACCGTGCTGGTGACTGTGGTAGGCGCCAAACAGGCTGATCCAGGCAAGGGTTTCTTCCCGCTGTCGGTTCACTACCAGGAAAAGACCTACGCCGCTGGCAAGATCCCAGGCGGCTTCTTCAAGCGTGAAGGCCGTCCTTCCGAGAAAGAGACGCTGACCTCGCGCCTGATCGACCGTCCGATCCGTCCGCTGTTCCCGGAAGGCTTCATGAACGAAGTGCAGGTCGTCTGCACCGTGGTTTCCACCAGCAAGAAGACCGACCCGGACATCGCAGCGATGATCGGTACCTCGGCTGCCCTGGCTATTTCCGGCATTCCGTTCGAAGGCCCGATCGGCGCTGCCCGCGTTGCCTTCCACGAAAGCACTGGCTACCTGCTGAACCCGACCTACGAGCAACTGGCTGCCTCGAGCCTGGACATGGTCGTTGCCGGTACCTCCGACGCTGTCCTGATGGTTGAATCGGAAGCTCAAGAGCTGACCGAAGACCAGATGCTGGGTGCCGTACTGTTCGCCCACGACGAATTCCAGGTTGTTATCCAGGCTGTCAAAGAGCTGGCTGCCGAAGCTGGCAAGCCGACCTGGGACTGGAAACCTGCCGTTGCCAACACCGAGCTGTTCAATGCTATCCGCGCCGAGTTCGGCGAAGCGGTTTCGCAGGGCTACACCATCACCGTCAAAGCCGACCGCTATGCGCGTCTGGGTGAGCTGCGTGACCAGGCGGTTGCCAAGTTCTCCGGTGAAGAAGGCCAGCCTTCGGCTGCTGAAGTAAAAGAGATCTTCGGCGAAATCGAATACCGCACCGTTCGCGAAAACATCGTCAACGGCAAGCCACGTATCGACGGCCGCGACACCAAGACTGTACGCCCGCTGAACATCGAAGTGGGTGTGCTGCCGAAAACTCACGGTTCGGCACTGTTCACCCGTGGCGAAACCCAGGCCCTGGTCGTTGCGACCCTGGGTACTGCCCGTGATGCCCAGCTGCTGGACACCCTCGAAGGCGAGAAGAAAGACCCCTTCATGCTGCACTACAATTTCCCACCGTTCTCGGTAGGTGAGTGTGGCCGCATGGGCGGTGCTGGCCGTCGCGAAATCGGCCACGGCCGTTTGGCCCGCCGTTCGGTTCAGGCCATGCTGCCTGATGCTGACGTGTTCCCGTACACCATCCGCGTGGTTTCGGAAATCACCGAATCCAACGGTTCCAGCTCCATGGCGTCGGTCTGCGGTGCCTCCCTGGCCCTGATGGACGCTGGTGTGCCGATGAAGGCGCCGGTTGCCGGTATCGCCATGGGCCTGGTCAAGGAAGGCGACAAGTTCGCAGTCCTGACTGACATCCTGGGTGACGAAGACCACCTGGGCGACATGGACTTCAAGGTAGCCGGTACCGCCAAAGGCGTCACCGCGCTGCAGATGGACATCAAGATCAACGGCATCACCGAAGAGATCATGGAAATCGCCCTGGGCCAAGCCCTGGAAGCGCGCCTGAACATCCTCGGCCAGATGAACCAGGTCATTGGCCAGTCGCGTACCGAACTGTCGGCCAACGCCCCGACCATGATCGCGATGAAGATCGACACCGACAAGATCCGTGACGTCATCGGTAAAGGCGGCGCCACCATTCGCGCCATCTGCGAAGAGACCAAGGCTTCGATCGACATCGAAGACGACGGCTCGATCAAGATCTTCGGCGAAACCAAGGAAGCGGCAGATGCTGCCAAGCAGCGCATCCTGGGCATCACCGCCGAGGCCGAGATCGGCAAGATCTACGTCGGCAAGGTCGAGCGCATTGTCGATTTCGGCGCCTTCGTCAACATCCTGCCTGGCAAGGACGGCCTGGTGCACATCTCCATGCTGAGCGATGCTCGCGTCGAGAAAGTCACCGACATCCTCAAAGAAGGCCAGGAAGTCGAAGTGCTGGTACTGGACGTGGACAACCGCGGCCGTATCAAGCTGTCGATCAAGGACGTCGCTGCGGCCAAGGCCTCGGGCGTCTAAGCGACCGTCTCGCTGTTACAGAAAGGGCCCTTCGGGGCCCTTTTTTCATGGGGACGGGAACCTTTTGCGGACTTGCATCTTGCATGCAGGTTTACCGCGCAGATTGCAAAATGCACGAACCCAGCAGCCATGGTTTTTTGCTAACTGATTGATTTGAAAGGAAATAAACGAAGAGGCGAAGCTGGCACAGCCCATGCAACTACCTTCATACCTGACGCCAGGACATACGGCGCAGACCCTTCGAAAAACAGGAGTGACCCACATGAAGAAGTTCGCCATTGCTGCCGCTACTGCTACCGCTCTGACCCTGACCATGGCTAACGGTGCATTCGCCGCTGAGCCAACCCAGGCTCCAGTCATGTTGGCGGCCAACACCGTTGACAACGCCAAGCAAGAAGGCTCCGACACTTGGATTACTACCAAGGTCAAAGCTGATCTGCTGACTGAAAAAGGCATCCCAGGCAGCGACATCAAAGTCGAGACCAGCCAAGGTGTTGTTTCGCTGTCTTCTGATGTGAAGGTTACCGAATCGCAGAAAGCAGAAGCGGTGCGCATCACCAAGAACATCAAAGGCGTCAAGAGCGTAATGTCTGACGGCCTGAAAGCCGAATAAAGGAATGTCCCGTCGGCCAAATGGATTTGGCCACTTTCATCAAAGCCCTGGCCCGTGCCAGGGCTTTGTCTTGCGCTCAATACACCGGGTTGCGCGCGATCACATCGCTTTCGAAGCATTCCTGCTCAAGGACCAGAGGCTCCACCAATGGGCGGCTGTCGCGAAAATGCGCGGTCTGGGTATGCGCTTCGTACGCAGCATCGTCGCGGTAGATTTCGTACAGGTAGATCACCTCTGGGTCGACCCGGTCCTGCGACACATCGAACACCACACAGCCTGGCTCACTCGCCACGGAAGCTGCTGCATTGACCGTGATTGCACTGAGGAAAGCTTCGGCGCATCCAGGCTTCACTCGGGTCTTGATGAACAGGCTATACACAAATCGCTCCTTTTGTTTTAAATTCAATAATGAATTGTATACAAAAATGGAGCTTCGCCAATGTCCGAATTGCCTGTCCGCCCTGGCCGCCTGAATGGCCTGCGCCACATCGCTCTGCTGGTGCCTAACCTGGAAGAGTGTGAGCGCTTCTACGTCGATGTGTTGGGCATGGAAGTGCTGAATCGCGCCAATGAGGACCTGGTCTACCTCACCTGCGGTAACGACAACCTGTCATTGGGGCGTGGGGCAGGGGCGGCCAATGGGTTGCAGACCCTGGATCACTACGGGTTCATCGTCGACAGCGTGGAGGAGTTGGAAGCCTGGTACCAGTACTTCAAGGCTCATGGCGTGACCTTGCTCGACCGGCCGTTCAACCATGGTGACGGCGCGCGCAGCTTCCACCTGCTGGACCCGGCCGGGAACAAGGTTCAACCGCTGTATCACCCGGCAGTGTCGGGGCAGCGGTTGGCTTGAAGTCCGTGCCGGGTTCTTCGTGGGCAGTGGGGATTACTCGGCATCCAGGTGCATCGGCGTAATCACCCGCCCATCGCTTTCAGGCTGGCCCAGGCTGGTATCGATGAAGTACACCCGGTCGTCTTCCAGCTTGCCCTTGTCGACCAGGTAGTCCTTGATGCTGCTGGCCCGCTCCTGGCCCAAGGTGCGCAGCAAGGCGGTACTCTCGGCCCACGACTTGATCACGGCCTCGCGCAGCTTGGCGGCGCGCTCGTCACGGCCCAACTGCTCCCATTCGGCAGGCGGCTGCTGCTTCAGGCGGGTGCGGTAGATGCCTTCGAGCATCGCCGGTTTGTCACTGTCGTCAACCACCAGCATCGAGGCGTTGGCCGGCACCTTGTCACCTCGTCGCTGCAGGATCTTGTACCAGGTGGCCTGGTACTCACGCTCCAGGCGTTGTTGCGCGATGAGCGGGCCATCACTGGCCTGGGCGCTGGTACCTTCGATTTCCAGGCGCAGTTCCGGGCGCTCTTTCAGCGCCGATGCCAGCTTGTCCAAGGACGACTGGGCCTCGCCGCTGAGTTCGCTGGAGCCGGGGGCGAACGCCACGTTGCCCAGGTCTTCCGAGCTGCCGCCGCTGATCAGCCCGCCAATGAACTTGAATGGCGCCTGCGCCGCGCGCAGCACCAGGTTGCGCAAGGTTTGCCAAACAATCGGCATGACGCTGAATTGCGGGTTGTTGAGGTCGCCAGACACCGGCAGCTCGATCGAGATCTTGCCCTCGGTATCCTTCAGCAATGCCACCGCCAGGCGGATCGGAAGGTCGACCGCGTCCGGGCTGTCGACTTTCTCGCCCAGCTGCAGTTGCTCCACTACTACCTTGTTCTCGGCCTTGAGCTGGCCGTTGGTGATCAAGTAGTGCAGGTCCAGGTTCAGCCGCCCTTTGCGGATGCGGAAACCGGCAAACTTGCCGGAGTAGGGCGTCAGCGTGGTCAGTTCGACGCGCTTGAAGCTGGTGGCGATGTCCAGGCTGGCCAGAGGATTGAACGGGTTGAGTGCGCCCTTGATGGTAACCGGTGCGTAGCGGTCTACCTTGCCCTTGACCTCGACCTTGGCCGGCTGTGGCTTGCGGTTGTCGATGGTGCCGATCTGCCCGTTGAGTTGCTGGATGGCCGTGGCGAAGTTGGGGGTAAGCGACAGGTCGGCAAAGTTGGCCGAGCCGTCGTTGATGTCGATCTGCCCGATATGGATGCCAAGCGGCTTGTCGTTGCTGGCCGTGGTCGGCTTGGGCTGGCTGCTCGCCGGGGCGTCGGCCGGTTGCGGGATCAGCAGATCATTTACGTTAGTGGTGCGGTCTTCGTTGATGATGAAGCGTGCATAGGGCTGCAGCAGGGTCACCTTGTCGATCGACAGAGCATCGCCGTGCACGTAGGACAAGCCGTCGACGTTCACCTGCTGCCATTTGACGAAGTCGCGGCTCTTGATGGTGTCGAGGGTGTGCAACTGGCTGACCTGCGCCTTGCCGGTCACATTGAAGGCCAGCGGCGCGGTGTTCTTCAGGTCGACCTTGAGGTCGCTCGAGAGCATGCCGCTGCGCAGCTCCAGCAGGATGAACGGGCTGATGTAGGCCTGGGCGACACGCAGGTCGATGTCGCGGGTGCTCACATCCAGCTTTGCCCATATCGGTGCCAGGTTGACCTGGCCTGCAGCCTGCAGCTTGCCTTGCTTACCCACACCTGTATCGAGTTTGAGGGTGAAGGGCGATTGGTTGAGGCTGTCGAAACCTTGCAGGTCGGCATTGAGAGGGCCGATGTCCAAGGCTACCGGTTCCTTCTGGCTGCGATCTGCCAGGTGCACCAGGTAGTTGCGCAACTGCACGTCCTTGAGCAGCACTTGCCAGGGTTTGCCTGGCTCTTTGACGGCTTTCTCTTCAGGCGTAGGTGCTGCTGCAGCCGGCTCGGCCTTTTCCTTCGGCGTGGCCTTTGCGGGCTGGCTGGCGAACAGCTTCTGCCAGTCGAGCTGGCCATCTTTTTCCAGCGCCGCCCAGGTTTCGAGCTTGTCGCTGCGGACCTTGCCCACGGTGACCTGCTGTTTGACCAGATCAATGGAGGTTTCGCTAACCTCCAGGCTGGCCAGGCGTGCCAACGGTCGGCCATCCGGCGCCTTGATGGCGAATGGCGCGATGCGCACGGAGACGTTATCCAGCAGCAGCTCGGTCTGTTTGGCGAGGTTGAGCTTGTAATGCGTATCGAGGCTTACCATGCCGTCTTCCAGCACCAGTGGCACGGCATCGCGCACATAGGGCCAGAACAGCTTCATCTTGCCGTCAGTGACCTTCAGTGTGCCTTCGGAGGCGATCGGAGACAGGCTCAGGGTGCCCTTCCAGTCGATGCGTCCGCCATTGGGCCCGCTGGCCACCATGGTCATGTCGGCGTTGTCGTTGGGCAGGGTGCTGAGGTTTTTCAGCTCCAGATTCATGTTGTCGTAGAGGAACTCGATCGGCTCGCTGGGGCGCAGGTCCTCGAAGTGCAGGTAGCCGTCGACGAGCTTGATGCTGCCGATACGCAGTGGGAACGGGTCGCTGGGCGGCTCTTCGGGTTTGGCTTCGCTGGCCGGTAGTTTGAACAACCCGGTCAGGTTGAGGGTACCGTCCTTGGCGAACAGCACTTCGTTGCGCGGTTTGTCGAGTTCCACCGCTTCCAGATGCAGGGCTTTTGTCCACAGGCTGTCGAGCGAGGCGTTAGCGTAAAGACGCTCGAAACCGACCTGCTCCTTGCCCGGCTCGCCAATCTGCAGGCCCCACAACGTCAGCTCGAGGTTGAAGGGGTTGAGTTCGATCCGTTCGAGGTGGGCCGGCACGGTGGCGTATTGGGCCAACTGCTGGTTGGCGATGCGCAGTGCGACACCCGGAAGAATGAGAAAGCCGAGCAGGCTATACAGGGCTACCAGGGCCACGATTGCGCCGGCGGCGCGAGTCAATCCTTTGTACATGTGTCGCTTCGTCTGTCTAAGCCGGAGTGGTTGGAGTATGGCAGGTTAAATCAGTTCCGCAGGGGCGACGATTTGACCTCATTCGATGCCCATGCGCCGCTTGGCCCGGTGCGCCGAGCCGTCGCGCATCGCCCAGCGCAGTACCGGCGCGGTGCGTTGCAGGCCCAGGCGGATCAGGCGCTGCTGCAGGGGCCCGTGCTGCAGGCCGAGCAGTGCCTGGGCCCAGCCGGGCAGCAAGTCGATACCCGCGTGCAGCATCAGTTTGCCAACCGGCTGTGCCAGGCGGCTGGGGGCAGGGGCGTCGAGCAGGATTCGCATGACCTCATGGCTGCGCGCGTCACAGTGCAGTTGCGGGCGCATGTGTTGCAGATAGTCTTCAACTTGCTGGCACGAGCGTGGCACATCACGGGCACCGAGGCGCTCGGCGATCAGGGCGATTTCGTTGTAATAGGCATCCTGCTCGGCGCGTGGCAGGTGTGGGTTGCGGTAACGCAGGTGGGCGGCGAGGAAACGGCTGACTTCCGCTACATGCACCCAGGTCAGCAGATCCGGGTCGCTGGCCGCATAAGGGCGGCCATCCGGTGCAGTGCCGGTGACCTGCAGGTGAATGGTGCGCACTTTGTCGATCAGCCACTCGGCATCGCCAGTGGCGCCGAAGGTGGTGCCGGAAATGAACTGGCTGGTGCGGCGCAAGCGGCCGAGCAGGTCTTCACGAAAATTGGAGTGGTCCCACACACCGGCCAGGGCCAGGGGATGCAGCAACTGCAGCATCAGCGCGCTGATGCCACCGACCAGCATGCTCGGGAAGTCGCCATGCACCCGCCAGCTGATGCTGTGCGGGCCGAACAGGCCGGGGTCGCCCTTGGGCGATTCCAGGTCGAGCTGGCCGAGGGCCAGCCCGGTGAGGCTCATGACCTGGGTTTCGATACGGCGACGAAGGGCTTCCATGGCGACCTGCTGTGCTGGGCGGCCATGATTCAGCGGCCGCCGGTTACTGGTTGAGGCGTTTGTCGATCAGGCCCTGTACCACGCTTGGGTCGGCCAGGGTCGAGGTATCGCCCAGGTTTTCCAGCTCGTTGCAGGCGATTTTGCGCAGTATACGCCGCATGATCTTGCCTGAGCGGGTCTTGGGTAGCGCTGGCGCCCACTGAATCAGCTCAGGCTTGGCGAAGCTGCCGATTTCCTTACTGACCAGGGCCAGCAGCTCGGCCTTGAGCGTGTCATCTGGTTTCACGCCATTCATGGTCGTGACGAAGGCGTAGACGCCCTGGCCCTTGAGGTCGTGGGGGTAGCCGACCACCGCGGCTTCGGCCACGCTGTCATGCAGCACCAGTGCGCTTTCCACTTCGGCGGTGCCGATGCGGTGCCCGGACACGTTGATCACGTCGTCGATGCGCCCGGTGATCCAGTAGTCGCCATCGGCATCGCGGCGTGCACCGTCGCCAGTGAAGTAGTAGCCGGGCAGGGGCTTGAAGTAGGTGTCGACCATCCGCTGGTGGTCGCCGTAGACACTGCGGATCTGCCCGGGCCAGCTGGCTTTGATCGCCAGCACGCCGGCGCCGGGGCCTTCGATCAGTTTGCCTTTTTCGTCCAGTAGCACCGGTTGTACGCCGAACATTGGCTGGGTGGCGCAGCCGGGTTTGAGTGACGGTGTGCCGGGCAGCGGGGTGAGCATGATGCCGCCGGTTTCGGTCTGCCACCAGGTATCCACAATCGGGCAGCGCTTCTGCCCGACCTCCTCGAAATACCATTCCCAGGCTTCCGGGTTGATCGGCTCGCCGACGCTGCCCAGCAGACGCAGGCTCTTGCGTGAGGTGCTCTGCAGGGGCGCAGAGCCCTCGCGCATCAGTGCGCGCAGGGCGGTCGGGGCGGTGTAGAAGATGTTCACCTGGTGCTTGTCCACCACCTGCCAGAAGCGCGAGGTGTCTGGGTAGTTGGGCACGCCTTCGAACATCAGCGAGATTGCGCCATTGGCCAGCGGGCCATAGACGATGTAGCTGTGGCCGGTGACCCAGCCAACGTCGGCGGTGCACCAGAACACCTCGCCGTCACGGTAGTCGAACACGATCTTGAAGGTCAGGGCCGCCTGCAGCAGGTAACCCCCAGTGGTGTGCAGTACCCCTTTGGGTTTGCCGGTGCTGCCGGAGGTGTAAAGGATGAACAGCGGGTCTTCGGCCTCCATCGGTTCGGGGGGGCAGTCGTCGCCGGCATCTTTCGTCGCTTCGTGATACCAGAGGTCGCGGCCCTCGGCCCAGGCAACATCGCCGCCAGTGCGGCGCACCACCAATACGCTACTGACCGCCGGGCAGCTGGCCAGGGCCTTGTCGACGTTCTGTTTCAGCGGGATGCGTTTGCCGCCACGCACGCCTTCATCGGCGGTGATCACGGTGCGGCAGTCGGCATCGAGAATACGGTCTCGCAAGGCATCGGGGGAGAAACCGCCGAACACCACCGAGTGGATGGCGCCGATGCGGGTGCAGGCGAGCATGGCGAAGGCGGCCTCGGGAATCATTGGCATGTAGATGCACACCCGGTCGCCTTTCTTCACACCGCGCGCTTTCATTGCATTGGCCAGGCGGCAGACCTCACGGTGCAGTTCGCGGTAGGTGATGGCCTTGGCGTCCTTGGGGTCGTCGCCTTCCCACAGCAAGGCCGTTTGCTCGCCGCGCTGGGCCAGGTGGCGGTCGATGCAGTTGTAGCTGACGTTGAGTTGCGCACCGTCGAACCAGCGGGCCTTGCCGGTATGCAGGTCGCATTGCTGCACGCTTGACCACGGTTTGATCCAGTCCAGGCGCTTGGCCTGTTCGGCCCAGAAGGTGTCTGGGTCTTCGACCGACTGGCGGTACAGGCGGCGGTAGTCTTCGGGGGTGAGAGCGGCGGACTGGCTGACGGCCAGGGCCTGGGGGTATTTGCGGATATCGAACATGGCGGGTGGTCCTGCTCTTGTAAGGGGCGATGGACTGCAACGGCTATTCGATAAGACAGTGTAGCTGGGAGCGGTGTTCAACCTGGGCCGGCCTCTTCGCGGGTAAACCCGCTCCTACGAGGTTACGCATTGCTTCGTAGGAGGGGGTTTACCCGCGAAGGTGCCGGCCCAGGCTTCAGATCACCCGCGGTGACGACTGCGGAAGTAGTTGATCAGGCCTTGGGTGGAACCGTCTTCGGCGCTGTCTTCCAGGCTGCCGACCAAACGCTGGTAAACGCCCTTGCCCAGTTCCTTGCCCAGCTCAACGCCCCACTGGTCGAAGGCGTTGATCCCCCAGATAACGCTCTGTACGAACACCTTGTGCTCGTACATCGCCACCAAAGCGCCCAGCCGGCGCGGGCTGATGCGCTCGACCACCAGCGTGTTGCTCGGGCGGTTACCCGGGATCACCTTGTGCGGGGCCAGCTTTTCGATGTCCGCTTCGTTGAGGCCTTTACCGCGCAATTCGGCTTCGGCTTCCTCGCGGGTTTTGCCCAGCATCAGCGCCTGGCTCTGCGACAGGCAGTTGGCGTACAGCCACTGGTGGTGGTCGGCCACCGGGTTGAAGCTCACCACCGGCACGATGAAGTCTGCCGGAATCAACTGGGTGCCCTGGTGCAGCAACTGGTGGTAGGCATGCTGGCCGTTGCAGCCCACGCCGCCCCAGATCACCGGCCCGGTGTCGGTCTTCACCGGGGTACCGTCTTGCAATACGCTCTTGCCGTTGGATTCCATGTCCAGCTGCTGCAAGTGCTTGGTGATGTTGCGCAGGTAGTGGTCGTACGGCAGGATCGCGTGGCTGTTCGCGTCCCAGAAGTTGCCATACCACACGCCCAGCAGGGCCAGTAGCACCGGCATGTTCTTGTCGAACGGTGCGGTCTGGAAGTGCTGGTCCATGGTGTAGGCGCCGGACAGCAGTTCCTTGAAGTTGGCAGTGCCGATGGCCAGGGCGATCGGCAGGCCGATGGCCGACCACAGCGAGTAGCGCCCGCCCACCCAGTCCCACATCGGGAAGATGTTTTCTTCGCGGATACCGAACGCTACAGCAGCGGCCTTGTTGCTGGAAACTGCAATGAAGTGGCGGTACAGCTCGGCTTCCGAGCCGCCTTGGGCCAGGTACCAGGTACGCGCGGCCATGGCGTTTTTCAGCGTCTCGAGGGTGTTGAACGACTTCGACGAGACAATGAACAGGGTGGTTTCGGCGCGCAGGTTGGCCGACAGCTCGTGGAACTCGCTGCCGTCGATATTGGCCAGGTAGTGGCAGCGCACGCCGCGCTGGGCGTAGGGTAGCAGCGCTTCGGATACCAGTTCGGGGCCGAGGAACGAACCGCCAATGCCAATGTTGACCACGTCGGTGATCGGCTTTTCGCTGTAGCCGCGCCACAGGCCATCGTGAATGCGGCCGACCAGTTCGGTAATCTGGTTGAGCACCTTGTGCACTTCCGGCATGACATTCACGCCGTTGACGCTGAGTTTGTCACCTACGGGCCGGCGCAAGGCGGTGTGAAGCACCGGGCGGCCTTCGGAGGCGTTGATGATCTCACCGCTGAACATCGACTTGATAGCGTCTTGCAGGCCCACTTCATTGGCCAGGCTGACCAGCAGTTCGCGGCTTTGCTCGGTGATCAGGTTTTTTGAGTAGTCGAGGAACAGGCCGCAAGCGCTAAGGGAAAACTGGTCGAAGCGCTTGGCATCGGCGGCGAAGGCTTCGCGCATGCTGAAGCTTTGCATGGCGTCGCGGTGTTTCTGAAGCGCCTGCCAGGCGGGCAGGGCCGTCACATCGTGGGGTGTACGGTAATACGCCATTGCGCGGGGTTCCCTTGGTGCGTGGTGAGGGCTTGGACACGGCAGTCGTTGCCGGGTTCAGGCTGGCACCATTATAGGCAAAGGCCACGTGCTGGGAATGGGTATGGCGGGGAATTTGGGTGGCGCATTCGCGGGTAAAAGCCGCTCCCTACAGATGAGCGCGATCCCCCCTGTAGGAGCAGGCTTGCCCGCGAATGGGCTGCAAGGCAGCCCAAGGCCGTCAGGCGGTCTTCTCTTCCAAATGCAGGTAGAGGTTGTCGATCAGCCGTGTGTTACCCAGGTAAGCCGCTGCAATCACCACCAGGTCTCGATCGTCGATCACTGCGGGGCGCAAGGTTACGGCATGGCGTACTTCCAGGTAATCCGGGCGCAAACCCGCTGTGCGCAGTTGCGCCTGGCCTTCAGCCACCAACGCGGCAAAATCCCGCTGGCCTTGGCCGATGCCTGCTGCAATGTGCTGCAGTGTGCGGTACAGCGCAGGTGCAGCAGCACGCTGCTCTGGGGTGAGGTAGCCATTGCGCGACGACAGCGCCAGGCCATCTTCGGCACGTACGGTGGGTTCGCCGATGATCTGGATCGGCATGTTCAGGTCGCGCACCATGGCGCGGATCACGGCCAACTGCTGATAGTCCTTCTCGCCGAACACGGCAAGGTCTGGCTGGACCATGTTGAACAGCTTGTTCACCACGGTGGCCACGCCCTCGAAATGCCCAGGCCGGCTGGCGCCGCACAGGCCTTCGGAAAGCTGGGGCACGCTGACGCGTGTTTGTACGCTCATGCCGTCGGGGTACATCTCTTCCACGGTGGGCGCGAACAGCAGGTTGCAGCCGGCCTGCACCAGGCGCTCCTGGTCGGCTGCCAGGGTGCGTGGGTATTTGTCGAGGTCTTCGTTGGCGCCGAACTGCAGCGGGTTGACGAAGATACTGGCGACCACGAACTCGGCGCGTTGGGCAGCCTTGGTCACCAAGGCAGCATGGCCGCTGTGCAGGTTGCCCATGGTCGGCACGAAACCGATGCGTTTGCCCTCACCGCGAGCGCGGGCCACTGCCGCGCGCAGTTCGCGGACGGTCTTGACTGTATTCATGCACTGAACCCGTGTTCGCTGCCTGGGAAACTGACCTGCTTGACCGCCTCGACGTAAGCGACGAGGGCGCCATGGATATCCGGTTGGCCCTGCATGAAGTTCTTCACGAACTTCGGTACCCGGCCGCTCAGCGACAGGCCGAGCATATCGTGCAGTACCAGTACCTGGCCATCGGTGGCGCTGCCGGCACCAATGCCGATGACCGGGATGCCAACGGCATTTGTGATTTCCGCCGCCAGTTCGCTGGGTACGCACTCGAGCAGCAGCATGGCCGCACCGGCCTGTTCCAGGGCAATGGCGTCGGCGCGCATCTGCCGGGCCTGGGCCTCCTGGCGACCCTGCACTTTGTAGCCGCCCAGCACATTGACGGTTTGCGGGGTCAGGCCCATGTGCGCGCACACTGGCACGCCACGTTCGGCCAGCAAGCGGATGGTTTCGGCCAGCCAGGCTGCGCCTTCGATCTTTACCATGTGGGCGCCGGCCTGCATCAGTGTAGCGCTGTTGGCAAAGGCCAGCTCCGGGGTGGCGTGGGCCATGAACGGTAGGTCGGTGAGGATCAGCGCGCCGTCGTTGCCGCGTTTGACGCTGGCGGTGTGGTAGGCCATCTCCGCCGTGGTGACCGGCAAGGTGCTGTCGTGGCCTTGCAGGACCATTCCCAGCGAGTCGCCCACCAGCAACACTTCAACGCCGGCCTGGCTGGCGGCCTTGGCAAAGGTCGCGTCGTAGCAGGTCAGCATGGTGATTTTTTCACCCTTGGCCTTGAGGCCGTTAAGGGTGGTAAGGGTTACTTCAGGCATGTAGGAAATTCCTCGTTCAGGCGCTGTAAAAAACGACTGCATTCAACGCGTGTAGTCATCTTCCGGAGCGGCACATCATCGCGCGTGATGTTCGGGTACAGGTTCGTCCGGGCCTAAATACGGGTATGCGGCACTTTGGTGCCACACGGGACGCCTATAGTCGTGAGCGAGGTGGGGGAAGTCAATCACCCTGTTACCGCATTGTTACGATCAGGGTGTTACTGGCGTTACCGAGGTGGCAATGCCGGCTGGAATGCCCGGTCTACAGGCGTTCCAGGCCGACGAACGGGCATTCGTCGAGCAATTGTGCGAGGGCGCGACCATCGGCCAGGCGGAAGTCGCTCGGGACCAGTTCGGCCAACGGATACAGCACGAAGGGGCGGGCATGCATGTGGTAATGCGGCACTTTCAGGCGTGGCTGGTCAAGCACCTGGTCACCAAACAGCAGGATGTCCAGGTCCAGCGTACGTGGGCCCCAGCGCTCCTTGCGCACGCGGCCCTGGTCGTTTTCGATGGCCTGCAGCGCATCGAGCAATGCCAGTGGCGCCAGGGCGGTGTCCAGGGCGGCGACAGCGTTGGTGTAGCGCGGTTGGCCGGGCAGCAGCGAATCACTGGTGTACAGGGCCGAGGCTGCTACCAGGCGCGTGGCTTCGACCTGGTCGAGCGCCTGCAAGGCGCTACGCAACTGCTCGGCAGGTGCGTCCAGGTTGCTGCCCAGACCTACGTAGGCGCGAATGGTCACTCGAACGCCTCGTCGCCACTGCGCTTGCGTTTGCTGCCGCTGCGCTTGCGCTTGCGCGGGCCGGCGCTTTCGTCACGGCTGCCAAGCTCGCGGATCATCTCGCGGCGCTCGCTGTCGTTTGCCTCCTGGTAATCGGTCCACCACTGGCCCAGGTCGTCGGTTTCTTCCCCGGCGCTTTCACGCAGCAGCAGGAAGTCGTAACCGGCGCGGAAACGCGGGTTGTCCAGCAGCATGTCGGCGCGCTTGCCGCTGCGGCGCGGCAGGCGCTCCTGCATGTCCCAGATCTCGCGGATCGGCAGGGTAAAACGCTTGGGGATGGCAATGCGCGCGCACTGCTCGGCGATCAGGTCGTGGGCTGCACCGTTCATGGCCGGTATCGGCGGCACGCCCTGATTCTGCAGGTGCAGCACACGGGCCGGCAGCGCTGGCCAGAGCAGAGCAGCAAACAGGAAGGCTGGCGTCACCGGCTTGCCCTGCTTCACGCGCAGGTCGGTGTTGTTCAGTGCCTGGCTGATCAGCGTGTGGGTGTAGGTCGGCCGCTCGTCCAGCGCGTGGGCGCTGGCCGGGAACAGCGGTTCGAACAACTCCAGGTCAACCAGCATTTCGAAGGCGATGGCACCTTGGCCGCTGAGGAACAGCTTGAGGCATTCCTCGAACAGGCGCGCGGGTGGAATCTCGCGCAGCATCGGGGCCAGGCCGCGAATCGGCAGGTAGGTGTGCTTTTCGATGCCAAAGTCGAGTTTGGCAGCGAAGCGCACCGCGCGCAGCATGCGCACCGGGTCTTCCTGGTAGCGGTGGGTCGGGTCCCCGATCAGCCGCAGCAGGCGATTGCGCACGTCGTGCACACCGTTGGCGTAATCGAGAATGCGCTCGCTGACCGGGTCGTAATACAGGGCGTTGATGGTGAAGTCGCGGCGTTGCGCGTCCTCTTCCAGGGTGCCGTACACGTTGTCTCGCAGAATGCGGCCACTGGCGTTATGCGACGAACGGTGGGCATCGCCCTGGTCGTCCTCGGAGTGGTGGGCGCGGAAGGTGGCGACTTCAATGATCTCACGGCCGAAATGCACGTGGACCAATTTGAACCGACGACCAATGATGCGGGCGTTGCGGAACTCGGCACGGACCTGTTCGGGGGTGGCACTGGTGGCGACGTCGAAGTCCTTCGGCGTGATGCCCAGCATCAGGTCGCGGACACAGCCACCGACCAGGTAAGCCTGGTAGCCGGCGCTTTGCAGGCGCTCCACGATATTCACCGCATGACGGCTGAACTGGTGGCGCTGCAGCGAGTGCTGGCTCTTGTTGATCACCTCGGGCGTGGTGCGCCTGTGGTGTGGGCCCGGTACGGGCGGGCGGAAAGACTGGAACAGCTTCTTCAGCATGGGATGCACTGTGTGAAGGAATGTTCGGCCAAGAATAGGAGAATGGCCGCATGATGGGCGGGGATTCTAGCATTTACTCGGGGAATGGTGTAGGCGGGTAGCAGGATGCCTGCCAGAAGGGTAGAAACGACAAGGGGAGCCTAAGCTCCCCAAGAAGTCGTTGCGTGCTCTTATTATTTTTTTGCTGGGCTTCTTGTTTTTGTTGAGTGCCCTGTCCACAAATCTCGAAGCTTGTGGACGACCCCCAAACCGGGGGTAAAGAGCAAACGGATTGCTTTGGCCGCTGATGACACGTTGATCTGTCGATCCAACCAGTTCCGGCGCTGCTTTTAGTGCAGTTTTTGTTGTTCTCTGCCTGGTTGTGGGGCAAGCCCCAAACACGCATCCTCTCCAAAAGAATCAGTTAGCTGCGCCTCCGCCATCTTGTTTTTATTGTGCGTGAGCCGTTTCGTCTTGTTCTTATTCTGAGTTGCAGTGCTTGTTATTGTTCTTGTACCAAACATATAGCAGGTGCCGTGCCAACTTTTCGAAAGCCAGTAAAATCAAGGGGTTGGGCGGTTTGTGCAATTTTCGACAGGTCGAAAATGTCGAAATTTCGTTACCGTATGCCTCGGGAACTGTTACGGCGGAAAGCTTGGGTAACAGATTTTTACGTCGGGTGAGGTGTTACCTGGCGTGTTCCCAGGCCAGATGTGTTCGCCACACCCCGTTCAGCGCCTGTGAGATCGAGCGCCGCCCGCGGGGCGCATCGCGAGCGAAGCTCGCTCCTACGTTTGTTTCAGGCCGGTTATGCCTATGCCATTGGCGCGCATACCCTCGGTGCACGACACGATATTGAAGGGAACACACAAGGGGACGCGCGCCAATGGCTCAGGATTGATTGGCCCGAAACAGATGTAGGAGCGAGCTTCGCTCGCGATGCGCCGCGCGGGCGGCGCTCGATCTCACAGGCGCCGCACATGCTGCGGCGAACACTGGGCAGGTTGAATTACTCGCTGGTAGCGTTGCTCTTGCGCCGAGGTATGCCCAGGCGTTGGCGGCGTTCCCACAGGCACTTGCGGCTGACGCCGAGCTTGCGTGCCAGTTCGGTCTCGGTCATGTGGTCCTGATGCTCAAGCACGAAGTGCTGGAAGTAGTCTTCCAGCGACAGGTCTTCGGTCGGCTCGTGGCTTGCATTGGCCCCGCTGGCCACCCCCATGGCATTGTCGAGGATGTCGTCCTCTTCCAGGTCGCTCAGCTCGATGTCGATGCCCAGCAACTCGGCGGAAATTTCTGCGCTCTCGCTGAGGATCACCGCGCGCTCCACGGCGTTTTCCAGTTCACGCACGTTACCAGGCCAGCTGTAGTGACGAATGGCTTGCTCGGCCTCGGCCGAGAAGTGCAGGTCGTCACGGCCGATGCGAGCGCTCTGGCGGGCGAGGAAGACGTTGGCGATCTCGTTGACATCGCTGCCACGCTCGCGCAGGGCCGGCAGCTTCAGGGCGATGACGTGCAGTCGGTAGTACAAGTCTTCACGGAACTGGCCGGCCTTGGCCAGGTTTTTCAGGTCGCGGTGGGTCGCGGCGATCAGGCGCACATCGACCTTTTGCGACTGCACCGAACCTACCCGGCGTATCTCGCCTTCCTGCAGCACCCGCAGCAGGCGAGCCTGGGCTTCCAGCGGCAGTTCGCCAATTTCATCGAGGAACAGCGTACCGCCATCGGCGGCCTCCACCAAGCCGGCGCGCCCGGCGCTGGCGCCGGTGAACGCGCCTTTTTCGTGGCCGAACAGTTCGGATTCGATCAACGTTTCGGGGATGGCTGCGCAGTTCACCGAGATCATCGGTGCCTTGGCCCGGCGAGACAGGTTGTGCAGGGCGCGGGCCACCAACTCTTTACCGGTGCCCGACTCGCCCTGGATCAGCACATTGGAGTCGGTAGGCGCGACCTTGCGAATCTTGCTGTACATGTCCTGCATGGGCTGGCACGAGCCGATGATGCCGATTTCGCCATTGGCCGTTGCCGCGCTGCCTTTGTCGGGCGCCGCAGCCTTGCCAGTGCTGGTGCGTGGCTCGGCAGGCGGTGCCGCAGCGGGGGCGTTCTGCCGGTCACGCAGAATACGTGCTACTGCCTGCAGCATCTCGTCATGGTCGAAGGGCTTGGCAATGTAGTCCACCGCGCCCATTTTCATCGAGTCCACCGCTGAGCGCAGGCTGGCGTAACTGGTCATGATCAGCACCGGGGTGCCCTGGCCGAGCTTGATCAGCTCGGTGCCGGGCGCGCCTGGCAGGCGCAGGTCGCTGACGATGAGGTCGAAAGTGGCAATGCTGAAGCGTTCCTGGGCTTCCTGCACCGAGCCGGCCTCGCTGACCTGGTACTGGTTCCGCTCAAGTAGGCGACGCAGGGCCGAGCGGATGATGGTTTCGTCTTCGACGATCAGAATGTGCGGCATTGATTCAATTCTCTCGACGGTCTCGAATTTCAGGGGACGTCGCTACGACATGCCGGGGCAGGGTCACGCGGATCCGGGTGCCACGTTGCCGTTCGATATCGGCCGGGCTGTCGATGGTGATTTGCCCATAATGCTCTTCCACGATGGAATAGACCAGAGCGAGCCCCAGTCCGGTTCCTTCGCCCGGGTCCTTGGTGGTGAAGAAGGGTTCGAACAGGCGGTCCATGATGTTCTTCGGAATCCCGCTGCCTTCGTCTTCGACGATCAGGTCGACGGTGTGCTCGCTAACCTCGCTGCGCACGCGTACGGCGCTGCCGGGCGGCGAGGCATCGCGGGCGTTGGAGAGCAGGTTGATCAGCACCTGGGCCAGGCGCTGCGGGTCACCCTCGGCCCAATGGTCCGGGTCGCAAAGGTTGAAGAACTGCACTTCGAAATTGCGCCGGTTCAACGCCAGCAGACCGATGGCGTCTTGTGCCACTTCGGCCAGGCACACCGGTTCCTCGCTGTTCTGGTGGCTGCCGCCGGCATGGGCGAAGCTCATCAGCGACTGGACGATGCGCGATACACGCTTGGTCTGGTCAAGGATCTGACTGGACAACTCGATGATTTCGCCATCGCCTTCGCGTTCCTCGCGCAGGTTTTGCGCCAGGCAGGCGATGCCGGTGATCGGGTTGCCGATCTCGTGGGCTACGCCGGCGGCCAGGCGGCCGATGCTGGCCAGGCGCTCGGAATGCACCAGCTTGTCTTCCAGAGCCTGGGTTTCGGTAAGGTCTTCCACCAACAGTACCAGCCCGCTGTTACCGGGGGCCAGTGGCTCGTCGATGGCTGCCTTGTGCAGGTTCAGCCAGCGTGGCTGGCCGTCCAGCGCCAGGCGCTGCTTGTGCAGGTGCTCGTCGGGCACGTTGATGAAACCTTGCAGCAGGCCGCGCCAAGGCTCGTCGATGGTGACCAGGCGCGAGCCGACCACATGCTTGGCGGCAATGCCGGTGAGCTCTTCCATGGCCTTGTTCCACATCAGGATTTCCTGGTCCTTGGCCAGCGAGCAGACGCCCATGGGCAACTCCTGCAGGGTCTGGCGATGGTAACGGCGCAGGGCATCGAGTTCGGCGGCCAGCCCGGTCAGGCGCGAGTGGTAGTCTTCCAGGCGGCTTTCGATGAAGTGGATGTCTTCGGTCACGTAGTTTTCGTTACCGGACTTGTACGGCAGGAAAGTCTCGACCATGTCCTGGGCCACGCTCGGCCCCATCAGGCCGGACAGGTTGGCTTCGATGCGGTCGCGCAAGCGGCGCAGGGCGTAGGGGCGGCGTTCGTCGAACGGCAGGTAGAGGTCGCGCAGTGCTTGCTCGACTTCCTTTTGCGCGGCCTTGGCGCCCAACGGCTTGGCCAGCTGGGTGGCGAATTCCTGCGGCGAGGCGGCGTGCAGCTCGCGGCGCTGCGGGCGGCGCACGTTATCCACGGCACAGGCTTCGGCCGCGCTGACCTCTTCGTTGCTGGCGTTGGTGAACAGTGAGATCAGGGTGAACAGCAGCACGTTGGCCGCCAGCGAGGCGATGGCTGCCATGTGCCAGCTGGTGTCGTCCAGCACATAGATCATGTCCAGCAGCGGGATGTAGAAGCCCTGCAAGTTGCCGAGAAGCGGCAGCAGCATGGTCACCATCCACACCAGGGTGCCGGCCAGCAGCCCGGCGATGAAACCGCGGCGGTTGGCGGTCGGCCAGTAGAGTACTGACAGCACACCAGGCAGGAACTGCAAGGTGGCGACGAAGGCTACGATGCCCAGGTTGGCCAGGCTCTGGTGGTAGTTCTGGCTCAGGTAGAACATGAAGCCGGCGGTGATGATGGCGACGATCAGTGCACGGCGGGTCCACTTCAGCCAACGGTAGATGTTGCCTTCGGCCGGGGGCTGGTACAGCGGCAGCACCAGGTGGTTCAGGGCCATGCCCGACAGCGCCAGGGTGGTGACGATGATCAGGCCGCTGGCCGCCGACAGGCCGCCAATGTAGGCCAGCAGTGCCAATGCCTGGTTGTTGGCGGCGATGCCCAGGCCCAGGGTGAAGTACTCGGGGTTGGTGCTGGCGCCCAGGCGCAGGCCGGCCCACAGCACCAGCGGTACGGCAAGACTCATCAGCAGCAGGAACAGCGGCAGGCCCCAGCTGGCGCTGACCAGCGAGCGCGGGTTGAGGTTTTCGGTAAAGGCCATGTGGTA
The DNA here is from genome assembly GCF_021378985.1 of Pseudomonas sp. JR33AA. Lineage (NCBI taxonomy): Bacteria > Pseudomonadati > Pseudomonadota > Gammaproteobacteria > Pseudomonadales > Pseudomonadaceae > Pseudomonas > Pseudomonas sp. JR33AA. The sequence continues at coordinate 21,178 of NZ_JAJSAW010000017.1, read as the reverse complement.
CATGTGCGGCATGACGATGGCCGAGGCGAAGAACACCAGCAGCAGGGTGCGCCATGGGCCTTCCTGCAGGGGCGTGTGCAGGGCGGCGAGGGCGGTCTGGTTCTGCAACAGCCAGACTTCCAGCTCGTGCGGGCCGCCGAATACGCCATACAAGGCATACAGGCCGATACCGCCCAGGGCCAGCAGCTTGATCACCGACTCGAAGGCGATGGCGAAAACCAACCCCTCATGTTTCTCGCGCGTGGCGATGTGCCGCGAGCCGAAGAAGATGGTGAACAGAATGATCAGCGTGCAAAAGGCAAAGGCCACCCGGGCCTTGACCGGTTCACCGGTAAGGATGCTGATCGAGTCGGCCACCGCCTGGATCTGCAGGGCCAGCAACGGGAGCACGCCAATCAGCATGATGATGGTGGTCAAGGCCCCGGCCCAGGTACTGCGGAAGCGGAAGGCCAACAGGTCGGCAAGGGATGACAGCTGGTAGGTACGGGTGATCTTGAGGATCGGATAGAGCAGCACCGGCGCCAGCAGGAATGCGCCAGATACCCCCAGGTAACAGGCAAGGAAGCCGTAGCCGTACTGGTAGGCCAGGCCAACCGAGCCATAGAAGGCCCAGGCACTGGCGTAGACGCCCAGCGACAGGGTGTAGGTGAGTGGGTGGCGAATGATCGAACGCGGGATCAGCCCACGCTCGCTGACCCAGGCCACGCCGAACAGCACCATGAGGTACCCGGCGCTGATCAGGATCATCTGGGTCAGGCTAAAGCTCATCGGCATCTCGTTGGCTCTGCAGGATAAAGGTGACGACGATCAGGATCAGCCAGAGCAGGTAGGGGCGATACCAGGCTCCGGTCGGTTCGATCCACCAGTCCATGATGGCCGGGGAGAACAGGTAGATCCCCACGACCAGAAGCAGGACCAAACGATAGATGTACATGCTGGCCTCGATGGTTGGGCGCTACGGGCTTGAACTTATTATTGGCGCAAATGGCAGGGGGGATGCTAGCGGGAATCCACAGCGTTCGCCAAGGGTTTGAATTTACTGGGCTTTTGTTTTGAGTGGTGGAATGAATGTGCCGGCCTCTTCGCGGGTGAACCCGCTTCTACAGGTAAGCGTGGGAGCGGGCGCGCCCGCGAAGAGGCCGGTAAAGGTTCAGCGCAAATCAGCCTCCGGCACCGTGGTCCGCTGCGCGATCGCTTCCGGCCGCCAGTGCGTGCGCGCGACTGCCAGCACCTCTGCCGGTGTCGCCAACAGCAGTTCCGGGTCTGTCTCCTGCCCCAGCGCCCGCAATGCCCGCAGCAGCAGGGGGGTAGCATGCTCCGCCTGCAGTGGCGGCGAACGGTACGACTTGCCCAGCTTGTGCCCATCCGGCTGCACGATCAGCGGAATATGCAGGTAACGCGGCTGTGAGAAGCCCAGCAGTTCCTGCAGGTACAGCTGGCGCGGGGTGTTGTCGAGCAGGTCGGCACCACGCACGATGTCGGTAACACCCTGCCAGGCATCGTCCAGCACCACGGCCAGCTGGTAGGCGTACAACCCGTCACGACGCTGGATGACGAAGTCGCCCACCTCACGCCCCAGGTGTTGCTGATACTCACCCTGCACGCGGTCGGTAAAGCGGTAGATCAGCTCTGGCACCCGCAAGCGGATTGCCGCCCCTTCACGGGCATGCCCGGCGTTACGGCAAAAGCCCGGGTAGATGCCGTTGTAGCGTTCCAGTTGCTTGCGCGAGCAGGTGCATGCGTACGCCAGGCCCATGTTGAACAGGCGGTCTACCACGGCAGCATAGGCATCGTGGCGCTGGCTCTGGAATACCACCTCGCCATCCCAGTGCAGGCCGTAACGTTCCAGCGTCTGGAGGATGGCATCGCGGGCGCCGGGCATTTCCCGGGGCGGGTCGGTGTCTTCCATGCGCAGCAGCCAGCGGCCGTTGACGGCGCGGGCATCGAGCCAGGAGGCGAGGGCGGCGACCAGCGAGCCGAAGTGCAGGAAGCCGCTGGGGGTGGGGGCAAAGCGCCCGATGTAGCTGGAGTTGGTCATGATCAGGCTGGGCATATAAATGAAACGGGGCGCATGATGCGCCCCGTTCAGGTGGAAGAAAGATCAGCCTTTGCCGACCGTTTTTTCCTTTTTCTCGGCAATTTCCTTGCAGTCGAAGCACAGGTCGGCGGTAGGGCGGGCTTCCAGGCGGCGCAGACCGATCTCGATGCCGCACGACTCGCACCAGCCGTACTCTTCGTCCTGAATCTTCTGCAGGGTTTTATCGATTTTCTTGATCAACTTGCGCTCGCGGTCGCGGTTGCGCAGTTCGAGGGCGAATTCCTCTTCCTGGGATGCGCGGTCTGCGGGATCTGCAAAGTTGGCTGCTTCTTCTTTCATATGGTCAACGGTCTTGTCGACGCCGACCATCAGCTCTTGCTTCCAGCCAGTGAGGATCTTGGTGAAGTGCTTGCGCATGGGTTCACCCATGTACTCCTCACCCTTGGTCTCCTGATAGGGTGCAACCCCATAAAGATTCTGGTTGGCTTTTTGCTTTTCTAGGGTGGACATGAATAGACCGCCTCTCACTCATCTGATCCAATGCGCAGGATGCTCCATCTCCGGCGACCGCCGGCCCTGCGACTGCGAGCCGCCGAACTTACCAGATAGATCGGGGGTGCGCTACCCCGCCCGATCCTGCTAATTGACACCGGCCTGAGCGGTACGTTCGGTGGTGTGCAGAGGTAGAATCTCCAGTTTAGACCCAATTGAGAGAAGGTCATGGCCCAACCCTACAGTGCGCGCAGTCGCGCCATCGAACCTTTCCACGTCATGGCGCTGCTCGCCCGGGCCAACGAGCTGCAGGCAGCCGGGCACGACGTGATCCACCTGGAAATCGGCGAGCCGGACTTCACTACGGCCGCACCCATCGTCGCGGCCGGCCAGGCCGCGCTGGGCGCAGGGCACACGCGCTACACCGCTGCGCGCGGTCTGCCGGCACTGCGTGAGGCAATTGCCGGCTTTTACGGGCAGCGCTATGGCCTGAACATCGACCCGGAACGCATCCTTGTTACCCCAGGCGGCTCCGGCGCGCTGCTGTTGGCCAGCAGCCTGCTGGTGGACCCGGGCAAGCACTGGCTACTGGCCGATCCGGGTTACCCGTGCAATCGCCACTTCCTGCGCCTGGTCGAGGGGGGAGCCCAACTGGTACCGGTGGGCCCGGACGTGAACTACCAGCTGACTGCCGACCTGGTTGAGCGTTACTGGGACAAGGACACCGTCGGTGTACTGGTCGCGTCGCCAGCTAACCCGACCGGTACCGTGCTGGGGCGCGAAGCGTTGGCCCGCCTGGCCAAAACCACCCATGAGCGGCATGGCCATCTGGTGGTGGACGAGATCTACCACGGCCTCACCTATGGCATGGACGCACCGAGTGTGCTGGAAGTCGACGACTCGGCATTCGTCCTGAATAGTTTTTCCAAGTATTTCGGCATGACCGGTTGGCGCCTTGGCTGGCTGGTGGCCCCGCCCGGTGCGGTAGCCGACCTGGAGAAGCTGGCGCAGAACCTGTACATCAGTGCGCCGAGCATGGCCCAGCATGCCGCGCTGGCCTGTTTCCAGCCCGAGGCGCTGGCCATTTTCGAAGAACGCCGCGCCGAATTCGCCCGCCGTCGCGACTACCTGCTGCCCGCCCTGCGTGAACTGGGCTTCCGCATTGCCGTGGAGCCGCAAGGCGCGTTCTATCTGTATGCCGATATCAGCGCTTTTGGAGGGGATGCGTTCGCATTCTGCCGACACTTCCTGGAAACCGAGCACGTGGCGTTCACGCCGGGCCTGGACTTCGGTCGCCACCTGGCCGGTCACCATGTGCGCTTCGCCTACACCCAGAGCCTGCCGCGCCTGGAAGAAGCGGTGCAGCGTATTGCCCGTGGCTTGCAGAGCTGGCAAGGCTGATGCGTTTCTCTCCTTCACTCGAGCAGGGCCGCCTGTTGCGTCGCTACAAGCGCTTTCTGGCCGATATAGAAATGGCCAGCGGCGAGCAGATGACTATCCACTGCCCAAATACCGGCTCCATGCTCAACTGCATGCGTGAAGGTGGGCAGGTGTGGTTCAGCCGCTCCAACGACCCCAAGCGCAAGCTGCCAGGCACCTGGGAAATCAGCGAAACCCCCCAGGGGCGGTTGGCCTGCGTGAATACCGGGCGGGCCAATGCGTTGGTCGAGGAGGCCCTGCGCTCTGGCATAATCACTGAACTGGCCGGTTTCACTGCACTCAAGCGCGAAGTGGCCTACGGCGAAGAAGGCAGCCGCATCGACTTTCGGCTGGAGTTCGAGGGGGCTCCGGCCTATATCGAGGTCAAGAGTGTGACGCTGGGCTACCCCGACACTGCCGTTGCGGCCTTCCCTGATGCGGTGACCCAACGCGGTGCGAAACACCTGCGCGAGCTGGCAAAGCTGGCCCGGCAGGGCGTGCGGGCCGTGCAGCTGTATTGCGTGAATCTGACCGGTATCGACGCTGTGCGCCCGGCTGAAGAAATCGATACGGCCTACGCCCAGGCGCTGCGCAGTGCCGTGGCGGACGGGGTGGAGGTGCTGGCGTACGGCACTCGGCTGGACGCCGAGGGCATCGTCATCGATCGCCGCTTGCCGGTGCTGCTGGCCCCTTGAACCAGATGCCCTGGCTGTCTTCGTGGCAGCCCAGGGGCTGCAACTGCTCACCCTCACAGGGGCCTGCCACGCATTCGCCGCTTTCTATCAGGAACAGCGCACCGTGATGGGCGCAGTGGATGAGGCTGGCGCTGTGATCCAGAAACGCGTCCTCTGCCCAGTTCAGCGGGATGCCCCGGTGGGGGCAGCGGTTGCGGTACAGGTACACCTGGCCTTGGCGACGTACGCCGAACAATTCGAGGCCGTCTACGCTGAAGGCGCGGCTTTGGCCTTCGGCCAGGCCGAGGGATGTACAAAGGAAGTGCATGGCAAGGATGACCCGTGAAACACGTGATGGCTTGACGCTCCAATGCGAATAATTATCAAATTGATCGCATTCGCTGCGCCCGGCTGCCTATGGTGCGCAGTTCCGCCGCTCGCCACAAGGCGTGTAGCCCGCCTTCAGAAGGAACCCGATGATGCGCCGTCCAGCTGCTTTTCTCGCTCTGTGTGCAAGCCTTGTGCTCTCCACCCAAGCCCTGGCAGCCGAGCTGCCGCAACGCTGGGTCAGCGCGGGTGGCGCCTTGAGCGAGTGGATAACCGCATTGGGGGGGCAAGCGCGCCTGGTCGGGGTAGACACTACCAGTCAGCACCCGGCCTCGTTGAAATCGTTGCCCAGTGTGGGGTATCAGCGACAACTGTCGGCCGAGGGCATTCTCAGCCTGCGCCCGGACGTGCTGGTGGGCACCGACGAGATGGGGCCGCCACCGGTACTGGCGCAAATCCGCAAGGCCGGCGTGCGGGTCGAGTTGTTCTCCAGCAAGGCCGAGCTGCCGGCGGTAGATGAAAACCTCAGGCACCTGGGGCAATTGCTCGGTGCAGAGCAGCAAGCGTCCGCGCTTGCAGCGGACTACCGCCAGCGGCTCGATGCGTTGCATGCCAACGTCAAGCGGGCCCAGGCCGGGCAGCAGGCACCTGGGGTGTTGCTGCTGGTCGGCCATGCTGGGGCCAAGCCACTGATCGCGGGGCAAGGCACTGCCGGTGACTGGCTGCTGCACCAGGCGGGTGGGCGTAACCTGGCCGCGCACCCAGGCTACAAGAACTTCTCCAACGAAGCCTTGGCGGCGCTCGACCCGGATGTGATCGTGTTTTCCGATCGGGCGCTGGCCGATGAGCAGGCCTTGCAGGCGCTGTTGAAAGAAAACCCCGCGCTGGCTGCCTCGCGGGCCGTGCGCGAGAAACGCCTGGTCGCACTCGACCCGACGCTGCTGGTCGGCGGGCTCGGGCCTCGGCTACCGGCGACCTTGCAGTCGCTGGCAGCCACCTTCTACCCGGCTGCTCAGGCCAGCTTCGCACAATGAAACAGCGGGTACAGCCACGTACGTTGTTCATTAGCCTGAGCCTGCTGTGCCTGTTGGCAATCTGGCTGTCACTGGCGCTGGGGCCAGTCAGCCTGCCGATGTTCGATACGCTGCGCGCTGGCCTGCGCCTGTTGGGGCTGCCTGTTTCCGAAGAGGGCCTGCAGCAGGCCGAGATGATCCTTGGCCAGATCCGCCTGCCGCGCACCCTGTTGGGGTTGGCGGTGGGCGCGGTACTGGCTTTGTCCGGGGTGGCCATGCAGGGGCTGTTCCGCAACCCGCTGGCCGATCCCGGGCTGGTAGGGGTTGCCGCCGGCGCCGCAGTGGGGGCAGCGGTTGCCATTGTTGGCGGTGCCTGGTTTGGCGGCATGCCGGATGCTTTCGCGCCTTATCTGCTGTCGTTCTGCGCTTTTGTCGGCGGGCTTGGAGTCACTGCGCTGGTCTACCGCCTGGGGCGCCGCGATGGCCAGACCAACGTTGCCACGATGCTGTTGGCCGGTGTGGCCATGACCGCGCTGGGTGGCGCGGCCGTGGGGCTGTTCTCTTACCTGGCCGATGACGCCACCTTGCGCACGCTGACATTCTGGAACCTTGGCAGCCTCAATGGCGCCAGCTATGAGCGGCTGTGGCCATTGTTGCTGGTGGCGACAGGGGTAGCGGTGTGGCTGCCGCGCCGGGCCAAGGCGCTGAATGCCCTGTTGCTGGGTGAGTCCGAGGCGCGTCACCTGGGCGTTGACGTGGAGCGGCTCAAGCGTGAGCTGGTGTTCTGCACGGCGCTGGGCGTGGGGGCGGCAGTGGCTGCAGCCGGGTTGATTGGCTTCATCGGTCTGGTAGTGCCGCACCTGGTACGTCTGCTGGCCGGGCCTGATCACCGTGTGGTGCTGCCTGCCTCGCTGCTGGCCGGCGGTGTGCTGATGTTGTTCGCCGACCTGGCGGCGCGGCTGTTGCTGGCGCCTGCCGAGCTGCCTATTGGTATTGTCACGGCCTTCATCGGTGCGCCGTTCTTCCTGTTTCTGTTGATGCGAGGGCGCGGCTGATGTTGCAGGTAGAGGGCCTGTATCTGCGCAGGGGCAGCAATGAGGTGCTGCACGACATCCACCTGCAGTTGCCTGCGGGGCAGGTCGTGGGTGTGCTCGGCCCCAACGGTGCCGGCAAGAGCAGCCTGCTGAGTGTGCTGTGCGGGGAGCTGGCGCCTGGCCGCGGGCGGGTAACGCTGCAGGGCCGCCCCCTTGCCGATTGGGCCGGACAGGAACGGGCAAGGCGCCTGGCAGTGTTGCCACAGGTGTCCAGCCTGGGTTTCTCGTTTCGGGTGGAGGAAGTGGTAGGCATGGGTCGCATGCCTCATGGCACCGGTCAGCGGCGCGATGCGGAAATTGTCGAAGCGGCGTTGCGGGCGGCAGATGCCTGGCACCTGGTGGCGCGCAGTTACCTGGCGCTTTCCGGTGGCGAGCGGCAACGGGTACACCTGGCCCGCGTGCTGGCGCAGCTATGGCCGGGCGAGGAGGGCAGCACGTTGTTGCTCGACGAACCGACCTCGATGCTCGACCCGCTGCATCAGCACACCACCCTGGAAGCCGTACGCCGCTTCGCCGACTGCGGTGCTGCCGTGTTGGTGATCCTGCATGACCTGAACCTGGCGGCGCGTTACTGTGACCGTATCCTGCTGCTGGAGCGGGGGCGCTGCCACGCGTTTGCCACGCCCGAAGAGGTACTGACCCCAGCGGCACTGAAGGCGGTGTACGGTATCGACGTATTGGTGCAGGCGCACCCCGAGCGCGGGCACCCGCTGATTATCACCCGCTGATTTCTAAACGCCTGCACGGACTTTGTGAAAGTGGCCTTGTCTCGCGACAGGGTTGCCCCCCGCCCCGGTGCAGGCCATTTAAAGTGTGGATGACATGGAGTAACTGCCAATGCGACACCCGTTGCTGTCCGGTTTCTCGCTGTGCCTGGTACTGGCGATAGGCGGCTGTCAGGCCAGCCTGCCGCCGTTGCCCGCCTGGCAGAGCAGTGAAGGTCGCACGCACGCCGCGCTGGGCCAGATTGTCGACCTGTCCACTGAGCAGGTCATAAGCCCTGAAACGCTGGTGCAGCGCCTGGCTGTCGCACCCCAAGTGCTCGTCGGCGAGAAGCACGACAACCCTGACCATCACGCGCTGCAACTGTGGCTGCTGCGCGCTCTGCAAGGCCAGCGCACCCAGGGCAGCCTGTTGCTGGAGATGCTGCAGCCCGAACAGCAATCACGGGTGGACAAGCTGGCGGGGCAGCCTTTGCCGGAAGACTTGCCCAAGGCACTGGCCTGGCAGGAGGGTTGGGATTGGCAGTTGTACGGGCCGATTGTCAGCGAAGCCTTGCAGCATCGGGTGACGTTGCTGGCCGCCAACCTTTCGCCCGCCGAGATGCGTCAGGCTTATCGACAACCAGTGCCGGTGCAGGGCGAAAAGTCCAATGCACCCGCGGTAAAGGCTGCCTTGCTGGAACAGGTGCGCGCCGGGCATTGCGGGATGCTTCCGGAAAACCGGTTGCCGGCGATGTTGGCCGTTCAGCAGCAGCGCGACCGCCGCATGGCCGAGCGCTTGCAGGCGGCACCACAACCGGCACTGCTGTTTGCCGGGGCTTACCATGTGCGCAAGGACCTGGGCATACCCTTGCATCTGGCTGACCTGGGGGCCTCGGGGGAGAGCAAGGTATTGCTGCTGGCTGAGGTGGGCGAGCGAATCGAGCCCGGCGAGGCTGATTATGTGTGGTACACGGCAGCGATGCCGGAGCAGGATTATTGTGCACAGCTGCGGCGTTGATCCTGAAAAAGCACAGGCAAAAAAAGACCCGGCAAATTGCCGGGTCAATAACCGTGATTAGCCTGATGAGGAGATAATCTGAGAGTCCGAACCAAGGTCTCTTAGCTTATCCAACCAGTCTCGCGACCAGTTGCGATAATCATAACAATTCTCATTTAGCCGTCAATCCCTTCACCCTGATTATTTTGGTTTTTTTTGCGTAGGGTTTTTCGCGTCCAATTGTTGGTTGAGTGCTTCCTTGCGTTCGAGCGGCAAATCGTTCCAGTGCATGTCCAGCAGGGCGCCTTCAATGGCATACAACAGCACCTTTGATGCACGGAACCCTCGTGTCTTCACGGCCTGGTACGCACCCACCGCGCCCAGGCGGCGCAAATCCGACGCACTGTGGATGCCGGCTGCGTGCAGCCACTGCGCAGAAGTCTTGCCAAGGTTCTTCAGATGCTGCAATTCATCGTTCATCGAGCCTCCTTGCGATGGCTGAACGGGAATGGGGGGATAAATCGCGAGCAGGTCTGAGAGGAGTGTAGCGGGCGTTGGGAAATATGCGGCTTTTTGCCATCGGGCGATGAGCGGCCTGTGCCTGCCCCTTCGCGGGCAGGCACAGGAAGATGACGCACTTACAGGCCAGGCAAGCGCTGTCGAATCTGCTCGATCACTTGATCCATGCTGCCGGCAGCCTGGGTATCGACAGGGGTGCTGTGCACCAGCTCTTGCGCATCCAGCGCCTCACGGCTGGCCTGCTGGGCCTTGATCACCTCCACCGTGGCATCCGAAGGGTCGCTGTTTTCGGCCTGGCGCTGCTCCAGCCAACTGGCGATGACCGCCTCTGGCGCGTGGCAGTCGAGGATCAGGAACGGCACGCCGGTCTGGCTGGCAACGTCTGCCGCAGCCTGGCGCTGCTCACGCTTGAGGTAGGTGGCGTCCAGCACCACCGGGAAGCCGGCGCGCAGCACGGTCGCTGCAACCTCGTGCAGGCGCTGATAGGTCGCGGTGCTGGCGTCCTGGTCGTATATGCCCGTACTCAGCTGGCCGGCGTCGGCCTGCTGTTGTTCGCCGAACAGGCGCTTGCGCTCTACGTCCGAACGCACGCGCACTGCACCCAGGGCCTCGACCAGGCGCATGGCCACGTGACTTTTCCCAACCGCCGAAACACCATGGGTGATGGCCAGCAGGCGCGACGGGATGGCGCTGTAACTTTCGGCCAGGTTGGCGTAGTTGCGGTAGGTGCGCAGGGTGGTGGCACGTTGCACGCCATCGGCGTCGGCCGGCATGCTGAACAGCGCGACCTTGGCCCGCACCAGCGCACGGTAGGCTTTGTAGAAGTTGAGCAGTTCCAGGCCGTCGTAGTCCCCCGTCAGCTCCAGGTACTGGCTGATGAAGCGCCGGGCCAGGCATTTCAGGCCGCGGTCTTCCAGGTCCATGGCCAGGAAGGCGGTGTCGGCGTAGACGTCGGTCAGTCGGAAAGGCTCGTTGAATTCGATGCAATCGAAGATCACCACCTTGCCATCGATCAAGGTGGCGTTGCCCAGGTGAATGTCGCCGTGGCACTCACGGATGAAGCCATTGGCCTTGCGCTTTTCCAGCAGGCCATGCAGGCGCTCGAAGCTGCTGCGGGCCCAGGCCTGCAGGGCGTCAAGTTGCTGCAGGTCGGTTTTGTCGCTGAGGAATGGGCGAATCTGCTCGAAGTTCTGCTCCACCGGGGCCATCACGCTGTCTGGCGTGCCCAGCGAGTGCTCCATCGGCACGCGCGGAGCCTGAAGGTGAAAATCGGCAATCTGGCGGGCCATCTGGTCGATGTGTGTGGCGTTCAGTTCGCCATTGGCCTGCAGGGTGTTGAGCATCTGGCCCTGGGGGAACTGACGCATCTTCAGTGCATACTCGATGGCTTCGCCTTCGCCGCCAATCTGCGGTGCGTCGACGCTACCGGTGATCGGCAACACTTCCAGGTACAGGCCTTCGGTCAGGCGTTGGTTCAGGCGCAATTCTTCGTTACAGAAATGCTGGCGCTGGTCCAGTCCGGTGAAGTCCAGGAAGCCGAAATTCATCGGTTTCTTGATCTTGTAGGCGTATTCGCCAGTGAGCAGGACCCAGGAGATATGCGTCTCGATGAGCTTGAACCCCTCCACGGGGTGAGGGTACAGGGCAGGGTTCTGCAACGCAGTAATAAGTGCTTGGCTCACGGCAAATCCTTCCGGGGCAAGGGAATTCGAATGCGCCATTATGGTCAATGGTGCCGTCCCTGCCTACCGCCGGGCCGTCTGCCCAGCCTTTATAAAGTGCGTATAATCCGCCGCCATGACCCGAACCCGAAATCCCCGCACCCCTCAGAAACGCCCGACCGGCCGCTCCCGCGCCTGGCTGGGCTGGGCTTTGAAGCTCAGCCTGGTTGGCCTGGTGATCGTCGCCGGCTTCGCGGTTTACCTCGATGCCGTCGTCCAGGAAAAGTTCTCCGGCAAGCGCTGGACCATCCCGGCCAAAGTGTATGCCCGGCCGCTGGAGCTGTTCACCGGCCAGAAGTTGAGCAAGAACGACTTCCTCACCGAGCTCGATGCGCTCGGCTACCGCCGCGAAAGCGCGGCCAACGGCCCGGGCGCTGCGTCGGTCAACGGCAATACCGTCGACCTCAATACCCGTGGCTTCCAGTTCTACGAGGGGATGGAACCGGCGCAGTTCGTCCGGGTGCGCTTCTCTGGCGATTACGTTGCGGGCCTTTCCGCTGCCAACGGCAAGGCGCTTGACGTGGTGCGGCTGGAGCCGCTGATGATCGGCGGCATCTACCCGAAAAACCTCGAAGACCGCATCCTGATCAAGATTGATCAGGTACCCAAATATCTGCTCGAAACCCTGGTGGCCACGGAAGACCGCGAGTTCTACAGCCACTATGGCGTGTCGCCAAAGTCCATCGCCCGGGCCATGTGGGTCAACACGTCGTCCGGCTCGATGCGCCAGGGTGGCAGTACCCTGACCCAGCAGTTGGTGAAGAACTTCTACCTCAGCAGCGAGCGCAGCCTCAGCCGCAAGCTGACCGAGGCGATGATGGCGGTCCTGCTCGAACTGCACTACGACAAGCGCGAAATCCTTGAGGCCTACCTCAACGAGGTGTTCGTCGGCCAGGACGGTCAACGCGCGGTGCACGGCTTTGGTCTGGCTAGCCAGTTCTTCTTCAGCCAGCCGCTGGCTGAGCTGAAACTGCATCAGATCGCCCTGCTGGTGGGCATGGTCAAAGGCCCGTCCTACTACAACCCGCGGCGCCATCCCGAGCGTGCCCTGGCTCGCCGCAACCTGGTGCTCGACCTGGTGGCCGAGCAGGGCGTAGCCAGCCAGGCAGAAGTCGATGCGGCGAAGAAAATGCCGCTGGGTGTGACCAAGCGTGGCAGCCTGGCCGACAGCTCGTTCCCTGCCTTCCTCGACCTGGTCAAGCGACAGTTGCGTCAGGATTACCGCGACGAAGACTTGACCGAAGAAGGCCTGCGCATCTTTACCAGCTTCGACCCTATCCTGCAGATGAAGGCCGAAACCTCGATGAACGAGACCTTCAAGCGCCTGGCGGGCCGCAAGGGGGCAGACGATGTTGAAGCGGCAATGGTCGTGACCAACCCTGAGACCGGTGAAGTACAGGCGCTGATCGGTAGCCGACAGGCAGGTTTCGCCGGCTTCAACCGGGCCATCGATGCTGTGCGGCCGATCGGCTCGCTGGTCAAGCCGTCGGTATACCTGACTGCGCTGGAACAGCCGAGCAAGTACACCCTGACCAGTTGGGTGCAGGACGAGCCATTTTCGGTCAAGGGGGCTGACGGCCAGGTCTGGCGCCCGCAAAACTATGACCGCCGCCCGCATGGCACGATCTACCTGTATCAGGGGCTGGCCAACTCCTACAACCTGTCGACCGCCAAGCTCGGCCTGGAAGTAGGTGTGCCGAACGTGATCAAGACCATTGGTCGCTTGGGCGTGAATGTTGACTGGCCAGCGTTCCCGGCCATGTTGCTGGGGGCGGGTGGCATGTCGCCGATGCAGGTCGCAACCATGTACCAGACCATCGCCAATGGCGGCTTCAACACGCCGATGCGCGGTATTCGCAGCGTGCTCACCGCCGAGGGCGAGCCGCTCAAGCGCTACCCGTTCCAGATCCAGCAAACCTTCGACCCGGGTGCCATTTACCTGGTGCAGAACGCCATGCAACGTGTAATGCGCGAAGGTACAGGGCGCTCGGTTTACAACACCTTGCCACGCTCGCTGACCCTGGCGGGCAAGACCGGTACCAGTAACGACTCGCGTGACAGCTGGTTCTCCGGCTTCAGTCAGGATCTGCTGGCTGTGGTGTGGATGGGGCGTGACGATAACGGCAAGACACCGTTTACCGGTGCCACCGGCGCTTTGCAGGTGTGGACCAGCTTCATGAAGAAGGCCGACCCGCTGCCGCTGGATATGCCGCAACCGGACAACGTGGTGCAGGCCTGGATCGACCCCTACAGTGGTCATGGGTCTGATGCCAGCTGTCCGGGAGCGGTGCAGATGCCGTATATTCGCGGGAGTGAGCCGCCGGCCGGCGCAACCTGTGGCGGCGAGCAGGACCCAGTTGAATCGGTAATGGACTGGGTCAAGGGCTGGATGAATTAAGCACAGGCTGCATTGATGAGGTGTGACGTGAACAAGTGGCTGTTTCCTGCCGTAACGGCGTTGGCTGTGCTTCAGGGGTGCTCCAGCGTCCCGCGTGGCAATATTCCGGTGGTCGATTCGAGCACCCGCGTGTCCAACAGCGAACGCGTGACGGCCAACCGCTCGGCGGGTGGCTATAACACCGGCACCGCCCAGGCGCAGACGTTGCCGGAGGATTCCGGTGTCACCGTGATGATCCCGCAGGGCGCTGGCGCATCGGGCATCCAGACATTCCCGGCGGGCAATGGCGCTGCGCCGATCAGTACCTCGCCGATCACCCCAGGGCCGATCAGTACAGGGCCTGTCAGTTCGGCGCCGATGACTACAAATCCCAACCCGATTGCCGATGAACCCTTCGACATTGCCGCGATGAACAGCGCCCCGCAAAGCGCCAGTGCGCCAACCGGTATTCCGCGCAGCGCCGCCGCCGGTGGCCTGTCGGCCGACGAGCAGTTGGACGGTCCTGTGCTGGCACTGCTGACCACTGCGAAGACGCAGCAGGGCAGTGGCGACTTCAATGGTGCCGCCTCGAGCCTGGAACGTGCCCAGCGCATTGCTCCGCGTGAGCCGCAGGTGCTGTATCGCCTGGCCCAGGTGCGCCTTTCGCAAGGTGATGCAGCACAGGCCGAGCAGTTGGCGCGCCGCGCCCTGACCTACGCCAACGGCCGCCCTAGCCTGCAGGCAGAGCTTTGGAACACGATCGCCCAGGCCCGTGAAAAGCAGGGTGACAGCGCTGGCGCTGCGCTGGCCCGGCAAAAGGCGCGGGTCAATTCGTGATGATCGAGCAACGCGTTCTGGATATTGCCGACCACCTGCTCTTGATCGAGCGCGAGCTGCAGGTGCAAGGCTGGTGGGATGACGAGCCGCCGAGCGACGAGGCGCTGGCCAGTACGGTGCCGTTCGCTGTGGATACCCTCAGTTTTGAGCAGTGGCTGCAATGGATCTTCCTGCCACGCATGAAGATCATCATCGAGCTGGGTCACCCGCTGCCCAATGCATCGAGCATCCTTGTCATGGCCGAAACCGTGTTTACCGACCGGCCGGAGCAAAGTCGTGAGCTACGCCGCCTGTTGGCAGCATTTGATCAATTGATCGCTCCTTCCGCCTGATTTCTTCAGTTTTTACGTCAAGGGCCGCAGATTGTGGCCCTTTTTTTTGGAAATCTTCTTAATTCTGCTGCTGAAGCGATTTTTAGTGGTGGCAGGAATTCATCTTGGGGAAAAATTGGCAATAATTTTTCTTGACTTGTTGGCGCCGAATCACAAGAATCCAACTTCCGCTGTAGAGGGACTGCCAGAAGCAGACCCGCTAAGCAGATCATGAGGCGCACACCCGCGCCGACCTGTTACACCCCGCAACGCGTTACCTCGCGCTGGGTGGGAAACCCCCGCAACACTCTGGGGATCTCCCAATACTTGCTCAGTCAGTGCTGACGTTCGCTCATGCTCTGCTTGGCAGTAAACCTATTAAGACCCGTCCAGTGAGGACGGTATTCTGGCGTTTTAGAGGTGAACAACGTGGAGCTTTTATCTGGCGCTGAGATGGTCGTCCGCTTTTTGCGTGACGAAGGCGTTAAGCACATCTACGGGTACCCTGGTGGTGCTCTCCTGCATGTTTACGACGCACTGTTCAAAGAACCGGAAGTGGAACACATCCTGGTTCGTCACGAGCAGGCGGCCACCCATATGGCGGACGGCTACGCTCGCGCCACCGGCAAGGCCGGTGTGGTGCTGGTAACCTCCGGTCCTGGCGCGACCAATGCCATTACCGGTATTGCCACCGCCTACATGGACTCGATTCCGATGGTCATCCTGTCCGGCCAGGTGCCTAGCACCATGGTGGGCACCGATGCCTTCCAGGAAACCGACATGATCGGTATCTCGCGGCCGATCGTGAAGCACAGCTTCATGATCAAGAATCCGACCGAGATCCCTGAAGTTCTGAAAAAAGCTTTCTACCTGGCGCAATCCGGTCGTCCAGGTCCAGTCGTGGTCGACATTCCAAAAGACATGACCAACCCGGCTGAAAAGTTCGAATACGTCTACCCGAAAAAGGTCAAGCTGCGCTCCTACAGCCCGGCGGTACGTGGCCACTCCGGCCAGATCCGCAAGGCTGCCGAAATGCTTCTGGCGGCCAAGCGCCCGGTCGTCTACTCCGGTGGCGGTGTGATCCTTGGCGGCGGCTCCGAAGCCCTGACTGAAATCGCCAAGTCGCTGAACCTGCCGGTCACCAATACCCTGATGGGGCTGGGTGGCTTCCCGGGTACCGACCGTCAGTTCCTCGGCATGCTTGGCATGCATGGCAGCTATACCGCCAACATGGCCATGCATAATGCCGACGTCATCTTTGCCGTCGGTGCGCGTTTCGACGACCGCGTTGTAAACGGTCCGGCCAAGTTCTGCCCGAACGCCAAAATCATCCACATCGACATCGACCCGGCGTCGATCTCGAAGATGATCAAGGCCGATGTGCCAATCGTCGGCCCGGTCGACAGCGTGCTCAGCGAAATGCTTGGCATCCTCAAGGAAATCGGCGAGCAGCCTGACAAGGCGGCGCTGGATGCCTGGTGGAAGCAGATTGACGAATGGCGTGGCAACGGCGAGTTGTTCCCTTACGACAAAGGGGATGGCAACGTCATCAAACCGCAAAAAGTCATCGAGACACTGTGCGAAGTGACCCATGGCGATGCCTTCGTCACGTCCGACGTGGGCCAGCACCAGATGTTTGCCGCGCAGTACTACCGCTTCAACAAGCCGAACCGCTGGATCAACTCCGGTGGCCTGGGCACCATGGGCTTCGGCTTCCCGGCGGCGATGGGTGTCAAGCTCAACTTCCCGGATCAGGACGTGGCCTGCGTGACCGGCGAGGGCAGCATCCAGATGAACATCCAGGAGCTGTCCACCTGCATGCAATACGGCCTGCCGGTGAAGATCGTCAACCTGAACAACGGTGTGTTGGGCATGGTCCGCCAATGGCAGGACATGGCCTACAACGGTCGTCATTCGCACTCGTACGTCGAGTCGCTGCCTGACTTCATCAAGCTGGCTGAGGCCTATGGCCATGTGGGTATCCGCATTACCAGCCTGAAGGACCTCAAGCCGAAGCTGGAAGAAGCGTTTGCGATGAAGGACCGTCTGGTGTTCATCGACATCGCGGTTGACCGCAGTGAGCACGTCTATCCGATGCAGATCAAGGATGGCTCGATGCGTGACATGTGGCTGAGCAAGACGGAGCGTACCTGATATGCGGCACATCATTTCCCTGCTGCTGGAAAACGAACCAGGTGCGTTGTCCCGCGTGGTCGGCCTGTTCTCCCAGCGCAACTACAACATTGAAAGCCTGACTGTAGCGCCGACCGAAGACCCGACCCTGTCGCGTCTGACGCTGACCACCGTTGGCCATGACGAAGTGATCGAACAGATCACCAAGAACCTGAACAAGCTGGTCGAAGTGGTCAAGCTTGTCGACCTGTCGGAAAGCGCTCACATCGAGCGTGAACTGATGCTGGTCAAGGTCAAGGCCACCGGTGCCCAGCGTGCCGAGATCAAGCGCACCACGGATATCTTCCGTGGCCAGATCGTCGACGTCACCGCCAGCGTGTACACCGTGCAGCTGAGCGGTACCAGCGACAAACTGGACAGCTTCATCCAGGCGATTGGCACTGCATCGATTCTGGAAACCGTGCGCAGCGGCGTTACCGGCATTGCCCGTGGCGACAAAGTGCTCAGCATCTAAATCCAAAAAATTAGCGATGGCTCCGCAGGGGCCGAGATATAACCAGGGGTATTTTCATGAAAGTTTTCTACGATAAAGACTGCGACCTTTCCATCATCCAGGGTAAGAAAGTCGCCATCATCGGTTACGGCTCCCAGGGCCACGCTCAGGCGTGCAACCTGAAAGACTCCGGTGTAGACGTTACCGTCGGTCTGCGTAAAGGTTCGGCTACCGTTGCCAAGGCTGAAGCCCACGGCCTGAAAGTTGCCGATGTTGCTACCGCTGTCGCTGCGGCTGACCTGGTCATGATCCTGACCCCGGACGAGTTCCAGGGCGCTCTGTACAAGAACGAAATCGAGCCGAACATCAAGAAGGGCGCTACCCTGGCCTTCTCTCACGGTTTCTCGATCCACTACAACCAGGTTGTTCCGCGTGCCGACCTCGACGTGATCATGATCGCGCCGAAAGCACCAGGCCACACCGTTCGCTCCGAATTCGTCAAAGGCGGCGGCATCCCTGACCTGATCGCTATCTACCAGGACGCTTCCGGCAACGCCAAGAACGTCGCACTGTCCTACGCTTCGGGCGTGGGTGGTGGCCGCACCGGTATCATCGAAACCACCTTCAAGGACGAAACCGAAACCGACCTGTTCGGTGAGCAGGCTGTTCTGTGTGGCGGTACCGTCGAGCTGGTCAAAGCCGGTTTCGAAACCCTGGTCGAAGCTGGCTATGCGCCGGAAATGGCCTACTTCGAGTGCCTGCACGAGCTGAAGCTGATCGTAGACCTCATGTACGAAGGCGGCATCGCCAACATGAACTACTCGATCTCCAACAACGCCGAATACGGTGAGTACGTGACCGGCCCGGAAGTCATCAACGAAGAATCCCGCAAGGCCATGCGCAATGCCCTGAAGCGCATCCAGGACGGCGAGTACGCGAAGATGTTCATCTCCGAAGGTGCTACCAACTACCCATCGATGACCGCCAAACGTCGTAACAACGCCGCTCACGGCATCGAAATCATCGGCGAGCAGCTGCGTTCGATGATGCCGTGGATCTCGGCTAACAAAATCGTCGACAAGACCAAGAACTAAGTCTTATCGAAAGATTAAAAACGCGGCTTCGGCCGCGTTTTTTCGTTCTGGCACCCAGCTTCTGGTATAAAGCAGACCAGTGGCTCGCTGTCAGAACCTGTTTCGCGGGCCCGTGTCGAACATTTTCCATCCTGTTGCAAGGTACCCTCCATGAGCGAACGTCCCGAAGAGCCGAACAAGCCCTCCGACGCCGAAAGCCTGCTACCTGTCGATGAGCACGTTGAAGAAGGGCATGACGCCGAAGGCCGCAAGGTGCGCCACCGCGGCATCTACCTGCTGCCCAACCTGTTTACCACCGCCAACCTGTTTGCCGGTTTCTATTCCATCATCAGCTCGATGAGCGCACAGAGTGCCCTGAGTGCCGGCGACCCGCGCGAGGCGAGCAAGTACTTCGCTTTTGCCGCTATCGCCATCTTCGTGGCCATGGTGCTCGACGGCCTGGACGGCCGCGTTGCGCGCATGACCAATACCCAGAGCGCCTTCGGTGCCGAGTATGACTCGCTGTCGGATATGGTCGCCTTCGGCGTGGCCCCGGCTTTGCTGGCCTTTGGCTGGGCGCTGGGTGACATGGGCAAGGTCGGCTGGATGGTTGCCTTCATCTATGTGGCCGGCGCCGCGTTGCGCCTGGCGCGCTTCAACACCCAGGTCGGTACCGCCGACAAGCGCTACTTCATCGGCCTGGCCAGCCCGGCTGCCGCAGGTGTGGTGGCGGGCACCGTATGGGCGTTCAGCGACTACGGCATCCAGGGCTCCAAGCTGTCGTTCCTGGTGGCGCTGCTGGTGGCTGCTGCTGGCATGCTGATGGTCAGCAACATCAAATACAACAGCTTCAAGGAGCTGGACCTCAAGGGGCGCGTGCCGTTCGTGGCGATTCTGGCGGTGGTGCTGGTGTTTGCCGTCGTGTTCAGCGACCCGCCGCGTATCCTTCTGTTGATCTTCCTCGCCTATGCAGCATCGGGGCCGATCCAGTTCCTGCTGAAGGCGCGCCGTCGCAAAGCGTGAAAATCACTTAACGCTGGAATAACCTCACGGCTCCATAGTCTTACTGGTACATCCGTTACTCAGTGCTATGGAGCCGTTCATGCTTATCAAGCTTCCCAGGTCTTCCGAGTGCAAGGCTTCGGAGATCACCCCTGAAGGGGTTTACCTTTCCCGTCGTACCCTGCTGGGTGGCTCATTGGCTGGCTTGGCGCTGGGCGCATTGCCGGGCGGGGTGAGCGCGGCGCAAGGTTCGCGTTATGGCGATGTACAGGCTGGGGCCGCGCCGGCCTGGTTCACTGACAAGCTCGCGGCCACGCGCTGGCAAGCGGTGACGGTCAAGGACGAGGCGATCACGCCGTTCAAGGATGCCACTCACTACAACAACTTCTACGAGTTCGGGCCCGACAAGGGCGACCCGGCGGCCAATGGCGACAGCCTGAAGACCGAGCCGTGGTCCGTTGTGGTAGATGGTGAGGTGGGCAAGCCCGGACGCTATGCACTGGAGGACTTCGTAAAACCCTATCAGCTTGAGGAGCGAATCTATCGGCTGCGCTGTGTAGAGGCGTGGTCGATGGTCATACCGTGGCTAGGGTTCCCTTTGGCTCAGGTGCTTAAGCAGGTCGAGCCGACTTCCAAGGCGCGTTATGTGCGTTTCGAGACGCTGAAGGATCCACAGCATATGCCTGGGCAGCGTTCAGGATTTGCCTTGATCGACTGGCCTTATAGAGAAGGATTGCGCCTTGATGAGGCGATGCATCCGTTGGCAATTCTCGCGGTGGGTATGTACGGCCGGGAACTGCCCAACCAGAACGGTGCGCCGTTGCGTTTGGTGGTGCCTTGGAAGTATGGCTTCAAGAGCATCAAGTCGATTGTGCGCATCAGCCTGGTAGCGGAGCAGCCCGGTACTACCTGGGAAGGGCTGGCGCCGGATGAATATGGTTTCTATGCCAATGTGAACCCTACAGTCGACCACCCGCGCTGGAGCCAGGCGCGTGAACGTCGCTTGCCCAGCGGGTTGTTCAGCCCCAATGTGAGGGAGACACAGATGTTCAATGGCTATGCTGATGAAGTGGCGTCGCTGTATACCGAGCTCGATCTGCGGAAGAACTACTGATGCGTTACCCCTGGTTTCGCTTGGCCATCTTCATTGTTGGGTGCCTGTTCCCTGTGTGGTGGCTATATGAAGCGGCGATGAACCTGCTGGGGCCTGATCCCGGGAAGATCATGATGGATCGCCTTGGGCTTGGGGCGCTGACCTTCTTGTTGGTGACCTTGAGCATGACCCCGTTGCAGAAGTTGACGGGCTGGTCTGGCTGGATTGTGGTGCGCCGGCAGCTGGGGTTATGGGTGTTCGCCTATATAGTGCTGCACATTCTGGCTTACCTGTTCTTTATCTTGGGGCTGGATTGGGGGCAGCTCGCGGTTGAGTTGCGCAAGCGGCCTTACATTATTGTTGGGGCGCTGGGGTTCCTGGGTTTGCTGGCGTTGGCGGTCACCTCGAACCGGTACAGCCAACGGCGGTTGGGGGCGCGGTGGAAGAAGCTGCACAAGTTGGTGTATGCGGTGCTTGGGTTGGGCTTGTTGCATTTCCTGTGGATCGTGCGTTCTGACCTTCGGGAATGGGCGATCTATGCGTTTGTCGGGGCTGTGTTGATGGTATTGAGGGTACCCGCTGTTGCGCGGGTTCTTCCCAGGGCTGCCAGGAAGCAGGGTAGGGCGGTTTAAGAGTGGGGGGGCTGCCAAGGGCCTGTCTTGAGATCGCATTGCCTGTGGAAGGTGCCTGCCTTTGTTTCTCTGGTGTCTGTGAGATCGAGCGCCGTGCGTCCGGCTCGAGACATTCATCGCCTATGAGATCGAGCGCCGCCCGCGCGGCGCTCGATCTCACAGGCGCTAAATGCGTTGTGGCGAACACTTGGTGGCCTTGATACGGTCTTTTCCCCTTATATTCCACTTC
>NZ_JAJSAW010000016.1:0-101236 GCF_021378985.1 Pseudomonas sp. JR33AA | reverse complement strand
AGTATCTACATTTGTTTCGGGCCAGTGCGGCCTCCGCCAACGTGCACCACCGCCTTGTTAGGCGTTCGCCCGCGATAGGCCGATGCAGGCTAACGAAATACGCTCAAGCCACCTCAGCCCCATCATCCGGCCAATGCGGCTCGTTGGCCTCTGGCGGAGTCAACGGTGGCAGGCCATACGCCGCCCGCGCATCATCACAGCTTGGGTTATGCACCCCACCCTCCCACGACGCATCAAACTCGCGGCACGGGCTGGAACGGTTGGCGTAAATCGTACAAGCCACCTCTTTACCGATCTCGCCCTGAAGGCTGACGCAGCGGCAGGGCTTGGCATCGGTGCCGATCATGGCAACGCGCGTGGGGTTGATCTGTACCACCAGGTCGTCCGGCACTACGCCCCCGGCAGACTGGCATTCGCCCCAGAAGAAGGACACACGGAAATACCCGCAGCAGGCGCCGCAGTCAAGGCAAGGGTTATATTCAGACATGATGTCACGGAGGGAAGGTTGTTGTTATCGGGGCTGGCCCGCGGCGCCATTTTTAATCTAACAAGGGGCCGCTGGATAGAGGGGGAATGCAAAAAAAATGGCCGCTGATCCGGCCACTGAGCAAGGGCGACCAGTGCGTTCACCGGCCGCCTCCCTTCAGCTAGCAGATGGGCTGGTAGGTTTCAGCGTCCCAGCGTTGTAAACCCAGGCCTGCGCTCGGCTTGTAGTCACCTCCCTGTACCTTGCTGAACTGCGTATGCACCTCACCACAATGCACCAGACGATCATTTTTATCGCCCTCGGTAAGCACCGTGTAGGACTCACTGCGCATGGCCTGATACTGCCTGTCGGCAGCTGCCATGACCTGGTGATACGTCATCAACTGGCCGATGCTCAAGGCCAGACGTTTGACCAGGTGCACGCCCCAGCGGGTCAGGCAAACCTCGGCAAAGTGGCGAACGATCAGCCCAGGTTCGGCCAGCACCTTGCCATTGCCTGCGCCATCAGCCGAGGCGTTGCCCACCAGCGTGGCATGGCGGCCCGGCATCGGATAAACGCATATCCGTGTCCCCTTGGCGACGGAAGGGATCACGCAGGCAAAACCTTTGGAACGCTCATCCCTCGAGTAGAAGCCTACATACTCTTTGACGTTTTCCGACAACGTTACGCGCTCGGCTTGCACGTTACCGACGCCAGGCACCGGGTCGATGGCAAATATGTTCACCGGTATGCCCCGCAATACAGGGTCTTGCGCCATGGCATTGGCCAGCATGTGGCAGCTGATCCCTCCCCTGCTCCAGCCCACCAGGTTGACCTGGGTTGGCAGGCGCGGTTTGCGGAACATGCTGATGATGCGCTCCTGCAGTTCCTGCGGGGTTGGGTGACGATCGCCGTAGTCGTAGGTTCGCCAGAACCATGAGGCGGTGGAGGAAACATCCGGAATCGGTACACCGGCAGCTTTCAGCCGCTCGTATTCTTGCTCACTGAGTTTGGTGCGCCGCCAGCTGCTTTCGCCTTTGATGACCTGCAGCACATGGTTGACGTTCTCCTCCCAGCCACGGCCAAACAGCTGGCCGGTCCAGTTGAAATAGCCGCCGGGCTCGACGAACAGGTTGTCATCCTGAAGGTTGCCGCTGCCTGGGCCGTCGACGGCGATCCAGTGGGCGAATTCCCGGCTCTGGTCATTGCTGGCCAGGGTCGAGACCAGCTCGCCATTCCAGAAGTTGGGATTGGCGTCGTCGAAACGGTGCGAGCCAGTGCCGCAGAAGTAGGCGGTGAAGACACTCATGGGGGATCTCTTTGGTGAGAAATGAGTGGCGAAGGTAGGCGTGCGGGTAACCAGAAGGCAGGCGGAAAGCCCACCCAGGAGGCAGAGGGGGCTGCTTCGCAGCCCCATGGGCTTACTTGCGAGCCAAACCATCAGCCCGGAACATTTGCCGGATCCCGCGGATGGCCTGGCGAATACGGTCCTGGTTCTCGATCAAGGCAAAGCGCACATGGTCGTCCCCATAGTCACCAAAGCCGATCCCCGGCGAGACACAGACCTTGGCCTCGGCCAGCAGCTTCTTGGAGAACTCCAGCGACCCCAGGTGCGCATACTCCGGCGGGATCTTCGCCCACACATACATCGACGCCTTGGGGTTCTCGACCATCCAGCCCAGTTCGTGCAGCCCTTTGACCAGCAGGTTGCGACGCTGGCGATACTGCTCGGCAATGTCGCGCACGCATTGCTGGTCGCCTTCCAGCGCGGCAATGGCTGCGACCTGTAGCGGGGTGAACGTGCCGTAGTCGTGGTAGCTCTTGATCCGCGCCAGGGCGCTGACCAGCTCGGGGTTGCCGACCATGAAGCCGATGCGCCAGCCGGCCATGTTGTAGCTTTTGGACAGGGTGAAGAACTCCACCGCAATGTCCTTGGCACCCGGCACCTGCATGATCGACGGGGCTTTCCAGCCGTCGTAGACGATATCGGCATAGGCCAGGTCATGCACCACCAGCACGTCGTATTGCTTGGCCAGGGCTACCACGCGCTCGAAGAAGTCCAGTTCCACGCACTGCGCGGTCGGGTTGGACGGGAAGCCCAGGATCATCATTTTCGGCTTGGGGATGGACTCGCGAATGGCCCGCTCAAGCTCGTTGAAGAAGTCCACGCCAGGCACCAGCGGCACCGAACGCACCTGGGCACCGGCGATCACTGCGCCGTAGATGTGGATCGGGTAGCTGGGGTTGGGCACCAGCACCGTGTCGCCCTGGTCGAGGGTGGCCAGCATCAGGTGGGCCAGGCCCTCTTTCGAGCCGATGGTGACGATGGCTTCGCTTTCCGGGTCGATGTCGACCTCGTAGCGGTCCTTGTACCAGTTGGAGATGGCCCGGCGCAGGCGCGGGATGCCGCGCGAGGTGGAGTAGCCGTGGGTGTCTTCACGTTGGGCGACCTGTACCAGCTTCTCGACGATGTGCGGCGGGGTGGCGCCATCGGGGTTGCCCATGCTCAGGTCGATGATGTCCTCGCCACGTCGGCGGGCGGCCATCTTGAGCTCGGCGGTGATGTTGAAGACGTAAGGGGGGAGACGATCGATGCGCGCAAAGCGGCGCGGCGAACCTGGGTTGGCCATGGCTTCCTCTGAGGACGTAAGCGCCCGGAACCGTCCGAGCGACGTTGGCCGATGTGGCGGCCTGAATCAGAAGATAGTGCCGAAACATGATGCCTGTAAAGGGTAATTTCCTGTTTTGTTAGATTTTTTCAGATCTATTATTTGAAAATTAGAAATTATTATTTTTCTGTGCTGGCAACTTCGCGGGTAAACCCGCTCCTACAGGTTTCCCACTGTCCCCGAGCGAAGAGGCCTGCACAGGAAAAACACCCAAAAAAAACCCCGGCGCAGAGGCCGGGGCTTTCGTGAAACAGGCAGCAGTTTCAGCGTGCGTAGGTCATCAGCACATCCGCAGCAGTCTGGCTGTCCACGCCCATCATCACGCTCAGGGCAGTGACGGTAAGGATGGAGAAGCCGAATACCTTGCGGGCCCACTTGCTGTCGTCCTCGGCCTTGTAACCACCCCAAGCCATGTACAGCCAATACAGGCCCATGGCAGCGGCCACGGCCAGGTAGCCGAGGCCGGCGTAACCACCGAGGGTGAGCATCAGGGTGGCGAGCACGAAGGCCAGCACGTACAGCACGATCTGCTTTTTCGCCGCGAGGATGCCACGTGCCACCGGCAGGACCGGAATGTTGGCAGCGCTGTAATCCTTGAAGCGGAAGATCGCGATGGCAAAGCTGTGCGGCATTTGCCAAAGGCTGAACATCACCAGCAGGGTTACCGCAGCCAGGTCGAAGCTGTTGCTCACGGCGCAGTAGCCGATCACCGGAGGCATGGCACCCGACAGGCTGCCGACCAAGGTGCCGTGCACCGATTTACGCTTCAGCCACAGGCTGTAGAAACCGACGTAGACGACAAAGCCAATCAGTGCGCAGAACGCAGACAGCGGGTTGGCCTGGACATACAGCAGGCTGAAACCCGCCACCCCGAGCAGGGTGGCGTAGATCAGCGCGAGGGGCAGCGACATGCCGCCCTGGACCATGACGCGGTTCTTGGTGCGCTCCATCTTGTGGTCGATGTCACGGTCGATGCAGTTGTTGAACACGCATCCGGACGCAACCACCAGCGAAGTACCGATCACCACCGCCAGGAACAGGGCGAAATCCACATGGCCCTTCGAGGCAAGGAAGAAACCGCCTGCCACGGAAAGCACGTTACCGAAAATGATCCCCGGTTTGGTGATTTGGATAAAGTGCTTAACGGACATGCAGTCTTACCTCACTTGGCCAACATTTCGAAGTGGATGCTGAACATGATCCACAGCGACAGGCCGACAAGCAGAGCGATCACCAGGGTGGTGAACAGGAACGTCGAAACGTTGTTGCGTTGCTCTTTCGAGCGGTCCATGTGCAGGAAGTAAACCAGGTGAACAACTACCTGGATCACGGCCATGGCAACAATGATCAGAACGGTCAGGTTCTTCGGCAGGCTGGCGGTCATGGCCAGGCCGAACGGGATCGCAGTCAGGATGATCGACAGTACAAAACCGATCATGTACGACTTGACGCTGCCGTGATTACCTTCGTGATGAGTGTCGTGTGCGTTAGCCATTACAGAACCCCCAGCAGGTAAACGACGGTGAATACGCAGATCCAGACCACGTCCAGGAAGTGCCAGAACAGGCTCAGGCAGCTCATGCGGGTCTTGGCGGTCGGCGTGATGCCGTGCTTGTTGATCTGGTACATCATGATTGCCATCCAGATCAGACCAGCAGTCACGTGCAGACCGTGGGTACCTACCAGGGCGAAGAAGCCCGACAGGAAGCCACTGCGCTGCGGGCCGAAGCCCTCGCTGATCAGGTGATGGAACTCATAGATTTCCATCGCGATGAAGCCTGCACCGAACAGGAAGGTCACAGCCAACCAGCCCAGTACGCCAGCTTTCTTGCCATCGAACATCTTCAGCATGGCGAAGCCGAAGGTGATAGAGGACAGCAGCAGGAACAGCGTTTCAACAGCTACGAAATCGAGCTGGAAGATGTCATGACCCGACGGGCCGCCGGCAAAACTGCCGGACAGCACCGCGTAGGTGGCGAAGAGCGACGCAAACAGGATGCAGTCGGTCATCAGGTACAGCCAGAAGCCCAGTACGGTCATCTGGCCCGAGTCGTGGTGGTGGTCGTCGTGCCCATGGTCGTGACCATGAGCAGCGCCGTGCATTACTTGACTGGACATTGATTACACCCGCTCAAACGATTCGACACGTGCGCCGGCAGGCAGAGCACCTGCTTTGGCCAGCGCTTTCATACGCTCGCCTTCGATGCGCGCCACTTCTTCGGCCGGAACCATGTAGCCCTGGTCGTCACGTGCAGCGTGGCGAACGAAGACAGCGATGGTTGCAACCAGGCTCGCGCCAACCAGCCACCAGATGTGCCAGATGAAGGCGAAGCCGAAGACGGTCAGGAACAGGCCCATGAACAGACCGGTAGCGGTGTTGCTCGGCATGTGAATGGCTTCGTACTTGGCCGGGGCCTTGTACGCAACGCCTGCTTCCTTGGCTTCGTGCCAGCTGTCCAGACCAACTTTCTCAGGCATGTGAGCGAAGTTGTAGAACGGAGGTGGCGAAGAAGTCGACCATTCCAGGGTACGGCCGCCCCATGGGTCGCCGGTCACGTCCAGGTTCTGGTTGCGGTCGCGGACCGAAACGAAGATCTGGATCAGCTGGCAAGCGATACCGAACAGGATCAGCACAGCGCCGACAACGGCTACGTACAGGTAGGGTTCCCACAGTGGGTTGTCGGAGTGGTTCAGACGACGGGTCATGCCCATGAAGCCCAGGGCGTACAGCGGCATGAACGCAACGTAGAAGCCCGACAGCCAGAACCAGAAGGCAGCTTTGCCCCACTTCTCGTTCAGGGTGAAGCCGAAGGCTTTCGGGAACCAGAAGGCGAAGCCGGCGATGTAGCCGAATACCGCGCCACCGATGATCACGTTGTGGAAGTGCGCAATTACGAACAGGCTGTTGTGCAGGACGAAGTCAGCACCCGGAACGGCCAGCAGTACGCCGGTCATGCCACCGATGGAGAAGGTGACCATGAAGCCCAGGGTCCAGAGCATTGGTGCGGTGAAGCGCACACGGCCCTGGTACATGGTGAACAGCCAGTTGAACAGCTTCACACCGGTCGGAATGGAGATCAGCATCGTCGCCAGGCCGAAGAAGGTGTTGACGCTGGCGCCGGCACCCATGGTGAAGAAGTGGTGCAGCCATACAGCAAAGCCGAGGATGGCGATCGCGCCCGATGCGTAAATCATCGAGTGGTGGCCGAACAGGCGTTTGCCAGAGAACGTCGAAGTCACTTCCGAGAACACGCCGAAGGCCGGCAGGATCAGGATGTAAACCTCAGGGTGACCCCACGCCCAGAACAGGTTGACGTACATCATCGGGTTCCCACCAAGCTCGTTGGTGAAGATGTGGAAGTCCAGATAACGGTCAACAGTCAGCAGAGCGAGTGCAGCAGTCAGGATCGGGAACGAAGCGACGATCAGTACGTTGGCCCAGGTGCAGGTCCAGGTGAAGATCGGCATGTCCATCAGCTTCATGCCAGGTGCGCGCATCTTCATCACGGTGACGAGGAAGTTCACGCCGGTAAGCGTCGTACCCAATCCGGATAGCTGTAGCGCCCAGATGTAGTAGTCGACACCCACCCCAGGGCTGTACTGAATGCCCGCGAGCGGCGGATAGGCAACCCAGCCGGTCTTGGCGAATTCACCAACGCCCAGCGAGATGTTGACCAGCAGCACGCCTGCCAGCAGCAGGTAGAAGCTCAGGGAGTTCAGGAACGGGAAGGCAACGTCACGTGCACCGATCTGCAGAGGAACCGCCAGGTTCATCAGGCCGGTGAAGAACGGCATCGCCATGAAGATGATCATGATCACACCGTGAGCGGTGAAGATCTGGTCATAGTGTTCAGGCGGCAGATAGCCTTCGGAGCCGCCGGTTGCGGCAGCCAGCTGGGTACGCATCATGATGGCGTCGGCAAAGCCGCGCAGCAGCATGACCATCGCGACGATGATGTACATCACGCCGATCTTTTTGTGGTCGACAGTAGTCAGCCACTCGCTCCACAAGTAGGTCCACTTGCGGAAATAGGTGATAAGACCGACGACAGCGATACCGCCGAGCGCGATCATGGCAAGCGTCACCATGACTATCGGCTCGTGATAGGGTATCGCCTCCAGGCTTAATTTACCGAACATCTCTTACTCCTCTGCACCGGCAGCTGGTTGCATACTCGATTCCACACCCTTGGTTGTGGCCAGATCTTTGCTGCCTGCTTCTTCGTGGCTACGACCGCGGTTCATGCCTTCGTACTTGTCGACGATCAGCTGGAACTGCTCTGGCGAAGCCTCGCTATACAGCGCGACCGGGTTGTTTTCGCTTGGTTTGGCCAAGGCGTCGTATTCGGCCTTGTCCAGCTTCTTCGGCGACTGCTTGACCTCAGCGACCCACTTGTCGAAGTCTTCCTGAGAGGTGGCAGTAGCCTTGAATTTCATGCCGGTGAAGCCAGCACCGCTGTAGTTGGCGCTGATACCGTCGAATTCGCCATTTTCGTTGGCGATCAGGTGCAGCTTGGTGGTCATGCCGGCCATGGCGTAGATCTGGCCGCCCAGGCCCGGGATGAAGAACGAGTTCATCACGGCGTCGGAAGTGACGCGGAAGTTGACCGGAGTGTTAGCTGGGAAGACGATCTTGTTGACCGTGGCAATGCCCTGTTCCGGGTAGATGAACAGCCACTTCCAGTCCAGCGCGACCACGTCGATCTGAATCGGCTTAACGTCCGAATCCAGCGGACGATAAGGGTCCAGCTTGTGGGTGGAGTGGTAGGTGACGTAACCCAGGGCGATGATGATCAGGATCGGGATGATCCATACCGCGGCCTCGATCTTGGTCGAGTGCGACCAGTCAGGGGTGTAGGTGGCTGCCTTGTTGGAAGCACGGTACTTCCAGGCGAACGCCAGGGTCATGATGATCACAGGGATTACCACCAGCAGCATCAGGCCGGTAGCGATCAGGATCAGGTTCTTTTGCTCAATGCCGACCTGGCCCTTCGGGTCGAGCAGGGTCCAGTTGCACCCACTGAGTAAAAGCATGCCTAAAAAGGGCAATATGCCAAACAGTCTGGGGTAACGCTTTTTACTCATCTCACGACCTCTAGATCAGCTTGCTTCAATGCAATTTGTGTTTTGGTAGCCAACACTTCGTCCTGCCAAGTGAGGCATTTCGCGCCCGTACTCGCTCCTGCCTGGGGTCCGACTGCAGGACCTTGGCTTCAAGCGTGATAGCGGTGCTTATGGTTTCGTAGGCAACAGGCCTGTACTTCAGACCAAGTCCATTTGGTGCGGGAAAACGCGGAGGGGTGTCCGCCCGGTATCGCCGTTGGGCGAAACTTGACGAAGTCAGCAAAAAGGAGCGCTGAGGCTTCCTTCAATCCTGCGACTCGCAAGCAGTGCCGAACGGAAATTGGGGGCGATTGTAGATAGGTCGCCAACCCTTGACTATGACTTATTGAGCAACAGTCTTTTACAGAATACGTAACAATGCTGCTCAATAATTCAACTTCGCGACAGTTTGTCGCACCCCGCTTGCTAGGCCTCAAAGCCGCATTCTGCAAGGCTTCCGGGTTGATCTGGATCAAGCGGTGCGCAACTTTTCCCTCTTCGCATGCGGTGCAAAAGACCCCAAGCAATTCGGTACTTTTGTCTAAGCCTGGCGCCGATTGCGGTAGATACCGAGCGGGACCAGGACGGCGGTCAGCACGAACGCCACAAGTGCCCATTGCGCCAGCGACAGGCCGAGGATCGGCGGATACGGCGTGCTGCAGAAGCCGTCGACCTGAAACGCCAGTGGCCACAGCTTTGCCAGTGGCAGGTCATCCACGATCGGCTGCAGGGTATCGATACCGCAACTGACCATGGGGTTGGCGAGTATATACACATGGTTGCCAGCCGCAACGATTCCGCCAATTGCACTGAGCACCACCAAGGCCTCGAAGAACGTCAGGCTGCGGCGCCCGGGCATCGCCGCAGCGATGAAGGCAAACACCGCAATGAACAGCAACGCATAACGCTGCAGGATGCACAACGGGCAGGGTGCCTCGCCGAGCACCACCTGCATGTAGAGGGCGCCCCCGATCAGTGAAAGGCAGATCAGCCCCAACAGCACCAGAAAGCGCCGTTCCCGATTCAGGCGCGATGTTTGTTCGTTCATTGCCGGTTCCTTCGATGGATAGTGGCAGCGTGGTCCGCCTGCCTGGGCGCAAGTCTACACGCTGGGCATGGCCTGTGAGCATGCCGAGGGAGCGTCGCGCAAGCACTGCGCAGGGCTATCCAGTGTGGCTGAGACCGGCCGTAACGGCGTCGGTTCAACGGCGGGCGGCAAAAAAACGGCTGCCCAGGTGCCGCGCAGGGGCAAGCCCCTCGACACCCGGGAGTGAAGGATACCGTGATTAAAGGATGATTAAGGATGAAAACGCAGCGCCCGGTTTCATCTTTCCTTTATATATAAGCAGAAAGGTGTGCTGCAGCGGGGGACGAGTACTTATAAGCCTGTACCGGCCCCTTCGCGGGTAAACCCGCTCCTACAGTTACGGCACCACATTCAAGACCGGTGCAATGCCTGTGGGAGCGGGCTTGCCCGCGAAGCGGCCGGCACAGGCGCTACATCACTCCAGCGCTGCCGCCGGCCCGAAGAACTCGTAGCGGCTCTGCTGCTCGGGCACACCCAGGCCCTTCAGCTGGCGCTTGACCGCCGCCATGAAGCCCTTGGGCCCGAGGAAGTAGGCGTCCACGTCACGCTCCTGCGGCAGCCACTCGGCAAGCAGGTCTTCACTGAGCAAACCCACGGCATCGGCCACAGCGCCACCTTCCGGCTCGGCATAGCAGTAGAAGCGCTTGAGCTGTGGATGACGCGCCGCCAGGCCATCGATCCAGTCCCGGAAGGCATGCACCGCGCCGTTACGCGCACAGTGGATGAAATGCACCTCGCGCCGGGTTTGCAGTGCTGCCTGCAGCATCGCCAGGGTCGGGGTAATGCCCACCCCTCCGCTGATCAGCACCAGCGGCTTGTCGCTGGCTGCCAGGGTGAAGTCCCCCGCAGGCGGGAACAGTTGCAGGGTATCGCCCACCATCAGCTCATCGTGCAGGTAGTTGGAGACCTTGCCGCCCCCCTCGCGCTTGACGCTAATGCGGTATTCCTTGCCGTCGCACAGCGCCGACAGGGAATAATTGCGGCGCTGCTCGGCACCGTCAATGTCCAGTTTCAGACCGATGTACTGGCCAGGTTCTGCCTTGAGCACCGGCATGCCATCCACCGGGGCGAAGTAGAACGAAACGATCTCGCTGCTTTCCTGCTCGCGGCGTACCAGGCGGAATTCACGGGTACCGCGCCAGCCACCCTCGGCCTCTTCCTTCTCTTTATAGAGGTTTTCTTCAGCGCCAATCAGAATGTCGGCCAGCTGACCATAGGCCGCGCCCCAGGCGTCGATTACCGCAGGGGTGGCAATGTCCTTGCCCAGCACTTCCTCGATGGCGCGCAGCAGGCAGCTTCCGACAATCGGGTAGTGCTGCGGCAGAATCTGCAGGGCAACATGCTTGTTGATGATCTGCCCGACCAGGCCGCCCAGTTGCTCCAGCTGGTCGATATGGCGGGCATACATCAACACGCCGTTAGCCAGCGCACGCGGCTGATCGCCACTGGCCTGGTGGGCCTGGTTGAACAGCGGCCGTACCTCAGGGTACTCGCTGAGCATCATCTTGTAGAAGTGGGTGGTCAGCGCTTCGCCGCCGCTTTCCAGCAGCGGTACAGTGGCCTTGATGATTGCACGTTGTTCGGCATTGAGCATTGCAACAACTCCTGAGCCTGTGGCTTCAAATGACTGCCCCTGCCATTACAGCAATCGTGCCAACTTTTATCGCCAGTAAAATCAGGGGGTTGATGCAGGTCATGTCAAAAAGACACGCCCTTGCGTATAGTCATATCGACCCATAGGAGTCCATATGACTACAAAGCCACTGCTCACCACCCTGCTGCCTCTGGTCAGCGACCTGTCCCGCGATTTGCCCGACCAGGAACGCTACCGCCGTCTGTTGCAAGCCATGCGTGGCCTGCTGCCGTGCGATGCTGCAGCACTGCTGCGACTGGATGGTGAATGGCTGGTGCCGCTGGCAGTGGATGGCCTTAGCCCCGACACCCTCGGCCGGCGCTTTCGGGTCAGCGAGCACCCGCGTTTCCAGATACTGCTCAGCCGCCCGGAACCCACCCGTTTCGCCAGCGATTCCGAACTGCCCGACCCCTACGATGGTTTGGTCAATGCCCCCGATGCCGACCTTGAAGTGCACGACTGCATGGGCTGCCCGTTGATGGTCGATGAGCGCCCATGGGGCCTGGTCACCCTCGACGCCCTCACCCCCGGGCAGTTTCAGAGCCTGGAGCTGGATGCCCTGCAGGCCTTTGCCAGTCTGGCTGCCGCTACCGTCACCGTGGCCGAGCGTATCGAACACCTGGCCCTGCGCGCCGAAGACGAACACCATCGCGCCGAGCTCTACCGCCAGGCCAGCGGCCAGGATAGAGAGCTGATTGGCCAGAGCCCCGCGCACAAACGCCTGGTGGAGGAAATTCGTCTGGTCGGCAGCAGCGACCTGACCGTGCTGATCACCGGCGAAACCGGAGTTGGCAAGGAGCTGGTGGCCCAGGCCCTGCACCAGGCCAGTAACCGTGCCGACAAGCCGCTGGTCAGCCTCAACTGCGCCGCGCTGCCCGACACCTTGGTGGAAAGCGAACTGTTCGGCCATGTGCGCGGCGCCTTCACCGGCGCGCATGGCGAGCGCCGCGGCAAATTCGAGCTGGCCAACGGCGGTACGCTGTTCCTCGACGAAGTGGGCGAACTGCCACTGACGGTGCAGGCGAAACTGTTACGCGTGCTGCAAAGCGGCCAGCTGCAGCGCCTGGGTTCGGACCGCGAGCACCGGGTGGACGTGCGCCTGATCGCCGCCACCAACCGCGACCTCGCTGCCGAGGTGCGCATGGGCAACTTTCGCGCCGACTTCTACCACCGCCTTAGCGTATACCCGCTGCACGTGCCGCCGTTGCGCGAGCGTGGGCGAGACGTGCTGCTATTGGCGGGCTACTTCCTCGAACAGAACCGTTCACGGCTGGGCCTGAACAGCTTGCGCCTGAGCCATGAGGCCCAAGCCGCGCTGATCGCCTACGACTGGCCAGGCAACGTGCGCGAACTGGAACACCTGATCGGCCGCTCGGCACTCAAGGCGTTGGGCCAGCACCCTCATCGGCCGCGTATCCTCACCCTCGAAGCGATCGACCTGGACCTGCGTGTGTCGCCAGCGTGGCCAGGCACGCTGCCCTCCCCCGCTGCACCGCTGCAAGTGGTCACCCCGCCTGAAGGCGGCTTGCGTGAAGCCGTTGATATTTACCAGCGACAGGTGATCGAAGCCTGCCTGCAGCGGCACCAGGACAACTGGGCAGCAGCGGCGCGCGACCTCGGTCTGGACCGCGCAAACCTGAGCCGTTTGGCCCGCAGGCTAGGGATTCGCTGAGGCCTTTCTGAAGGCGTTGCGCGAACAGTGGTCGTCATAGGCCATAGCAGGGGCAGCCTTGTGCTGCTCCAGGGGTCATGAGAAAGCCTGAGCGATTGACCAGTAACCGTCCTAAAGCCCGACCAAAACAGGCCGATAACCGGTTATCCCCTGCTCCCCACCGAAGGTCACCATGGCCACGCAAAATGCCCGCGCGGATTCGCTATCCCTGCTGCTGTTCACCCTGCGCAGCGGCAAGCTGATGGCAATCAACCTGCTCAAGGTCAGCGAGATCATCCCCTGCCCGCCGCTGACCAAGCTGCCCGAGTCGCACCCCCACGTAAAAGGTGTGGCAACCCTGCGCGGCCACTCACTGTCGGTCATTGACCTGTCCCGCGCCATTGGCGAACAGCCACTGGTCGACCCGCAGGGTGGCTGCCTGATCGTTACAGAGATCAGCCGCTCGCGCCAAGGCCTGCATGTACAGGCAGTCAGCCGCATCGTGCATTGCCTGAGTACCGACATCAAACCGCCACCCTACGCCTCGGGCACCCGCTCGTTCATCACCGGTGTGACGCGCGTGGACAACACCCTGGTGCAGGTGCTGGACATCGAAAAAGTCATACACGCCATCGCCCCGCCTGTCGCCGAGCCAGCGCATGGCACCTTGAACGAAGAAGACGCCAGCCTGCTGGCCGCGGCCAACATTCTGGTGGTGGACGACAGCCAGGTGGCCCTGCAGCAGTCGGTGCACACCCTGCGCAACCTCGGTATCGAATGCCACACCGCGCGCAGCGCCAAGGACGCCATCAACGTGCTGCTGGAACTGCAAGGCACCGCGCAGGAGATCAACATCATTGTCTCCGACATCGAAATGAGCGAAATGGACGGCTACGCCTTCACCCGCACGCTGCGTGAAACCCCTGACTTCCAGCACCTGTACATACTGCTGCACACCTCGCTGGACAGTGCCATGAGCAGTGAGAAAGCGACCCAGGCCGGGGCCAATGCCATCCTTACCAAGTTCTCCTCGCCAGAGCTGACCGATTGTCTGGTGGTGGCTGCGCGTACCGTGGTGTTCGCCGAGCACTGATATATTCAGCGACAAACTCCCCGGCTTGCCGCCGGGGGTGACTCGGGCATAATTCGCGCCCCTCGCAAGAAAATTGCCGGAATCGCGTATGAAGCTTCTCAGCCCTATCTTGATCAGCTGCGCCCTCTTCAGCGGTATTGCCCAGGCCTCCAGTAGCCAGGCCTGGAACGAGCAGCGTCAGCAGATGCTCAAGGCTTGCCTGTCCGCCAGCCAGTTCAAGGACGCCCATGCCCGCGGTAAGCCCGCCGAGTTTGATGACCAGGTAGGCATGAGTGCCCTGCTGATCGAAGGCGTCTACCCACAGAAGCACATGCAGCAGCGCACCGGCACCGAACTGTGCCTGTACGACCGCCAGCACCAGCGTGCTTTCGTCAGTGAATGGAGCCCGGAAGCCAAGTGACCGACCGCTTACGTTTCGGCTGTACCGGCTGCGGCAAATGCTGCACCGGCCACCACGTGCCCTTGACCCTGGCCGAAGCGCGCCGTTGGGCGGACGATGCCGGCCAGGTGGTGGTACTGATCGAGGCCTTCGTCATGGACGGCCCCGGCATGCCGCCGGAGCAGCGTGACCATGTGCTGCGACGCTCCCATCCAGTGCATTGCGGCGAGGGCGAGGCACGCGTCTCGGTCACCTTTGCTGCATTCAACCCTGGACGTTGCCGTAACCTGGACGCCAACGACCTCTGCACCATCTATGAACAGCGCCCGCTGGTCTGCCGCATCTATCCGGTAGAAATCAACCCGCATATCCCACTGCGGCCAGACAGCAAGGACTGCCCGCCTGAGGCCTGGCAACAGGGGCCGGATCTGATTCATGGCGCGCAGCTGGTCGACGTGGAACTGCAGGCGCTGGTACAGGCTTCGCGCCAGGCCGACCGCGATGACATTGCCGCCAAGGTGGCGGTGTGCCAGGCGTTGGGCATGACGACCAGTGCGCTCAAGGGTAACGGTTTTACCGCCTACTTGCCGGATATGGGTGCGTTTGCTGCGGCGCTGGCGCAGGTACAGGGGAATGAAGGGGCGCAGTGGACCTTGCATGTGCAGGATGAAGCGCTGACGGCAAGCTTGCAGGCACTCGGTTTGCGCACAACCCATGAAACTCCGGTTTATTACGCGTTTATCGGTTTCTAACCTGACCACTTTGACCAGGGCGGCGCACTGTGCAGGCGCTCTAACACGGGACTTTCGCCGAAGGTCCTATTGATTTCTGCAATGATCGTTACCTTTTGCGCAACAGTGCTTATCGCACTTCGCTCTGTATCGAGTGCATTGAAAGGGCTAACTTTACCCCTGTCCTCATTAGCACTTGCACCGCAAGAAGGTAGTTTCAAATGTCCAACAGTATGGGTATTGCCAGCGTCTTCGTCCTGTCTTCCCTGTTGTTGTCGCCCCTGGCCATGGCCGAAGAATCCCCGGCTTTCGTTACCCGCAATGCAGCATTCGCGGCTGTCCACCAAGAGGCCCGTGACGCTGTAGCCGCAAACAAGGCAGATACCGCAAAAGACGCGAAACAGACAGCCTCCAAAGAAACCGTCGATGCCAATGCCGACAGCTGATCAAGCGCTGTCGCTGCTCTTATTTTCCCTTGGCTACGCCGTGGGCACCTCCGGTGCCGATATGTTAGCCTTTTAAAGCCGCTGCCGATCAGCGGCTTTTTTTATGTGCTTTAACGCTCAGCCCGGCTGTAACGTGTACCTATAAAAAAGACGCACATTCAAATATAAAAACTGCCCCACCGTCAGACCAAAGGAGCTAGTACCGGTGCCTTCCGCGTTTCGTTTTACCCCGCTTTTCATTGCGTTGACTGCAACGATCCCTTTCGCCGCCCAAGCAGATGAAGACAAGGCTGATGGCTTCATTGAAGGCTCGTCCTTCAACCTGCATTTTCGTAATGCCTACTTCAACCGCGACAACCACAACTCCGGCGTGCGCGACACCCGCGAGTGGGGCCAGGGCGCGGTAGCGCGTTTCGAGTCGGGCTACACCCCAGGTGTGGTCGGCTTTGGCTTGGATGCTCATGCCATGCTGGGCCTGAAGCTCGATGGCGGTGGCGGCCATGCCGGCACCAGCATCCTGCCCGAACACATCAAGGACGACGGCGAACTGGGCGCTGCCCCGCATTCGTTCTCCACTGCCGGTGCTGCGGTCAAGCTCAAGGCCTTCGACACCGAGCTCAAAGCCGGTGACCTGTTCCTCACCAACCCGGTGATCGCCGGCGGCGAAACGCGCATGCTGCCGCAAACCTTCCGCGGTGTAAGCCTGACCAACACCAGCATCGACGGCCTGTTGCTCGAAGGCGGCCAGGTCAGCTTCACCCACCCGTACAACCAGAGCGGCCACCGCCGCATCGACACCTACTACGGGTCACTGGACGAACACGACAAGAGCAAGCACCTGAACTGGGCCGGCGCGTCGTGGAGCGGTACCGAGCACATCACCGTCAACCTGTACGCCGCCGAGCTGAAGGACATCTGGAACCAGTATTACGCTGACTTCGACTACACCTATGTGGTCAATGACCTGGTCAGCCTGAACCCAGGCGTGCACTTCTATCACACCCAGGACACCGGCCAGGCCCTGCTGGGCAAGATCGACAACAACACCTACAGCGTGCACTTCACCGTCAACGCAGGCTTCCACAGCGTTACCGCCGCCTACCAGCGAGTGAACGGCAACACGCCATTCGACTACATCAACCTGGGCGACAGCGTGTACCTGGACAACTCGCGCATGTACTCGGACTTCAACGCGCCGAACGAGCGTTCGTGGAAACTGCAGTACGGCTATGACTTCGCCGGTGTCGGCATGCCTGGTTTGACCACCTCGCTGTCGTACTCGCGCGGCGAGGCCGACCTGACCAAGGCTACTCAGGACACCTCTCACTACGACTACTACCGTGAAGATGGCAAGAACGCCATGCACTGGGAACGCGACCTGGACGTGAAATACGTGTTCCAGGAAGGTGACCTCAAGGACCTGTCGGTGCTGGTGCGTTATGCCACCCACCGCGGCAGCCAGGGTTATGCGTCGATCGACAGCAACAGCGACAACGATGAAGTGCGGGTAATCGTCGATTACCCACTGAACGTGTTCTGATCTTTTGCTGCCAGTGTAGGTGCGGGTTCACCCGCGAAGAAGGCTTCGCCGATATTCGCGGGTAAACCCGCTCCTACAGGGGCACACGGCAAATCGAAAAGAACAGTACACCGTGCTTCCGTCGGACAAATCTTGTCCAACAATCCCTGCTTCCCTAGAATACTGCCGCCGCGAATGGCCCTGCCCACGCAGTAGCGAGCATGCCCACCCAATCCCCGCGTTTCGCAATCTACAGGTCGCACCCCGAGCTGATCCTCAACCTGGGCAGTTGCCTTGCCGTGGTCGCCATCGTGGCCATCGTCAGCTACCTGCTCGCCCGCGAGCGCGAAAGTGTCGAGCAGTCGGCGGTACGCTCGTCGAACAACATCGTCCAGCTGATCGAAAGCGACATCCTGCGCAACGTCGAACTCTACGACCAATCACTGCAAGGCCTGATCTGGGCCGTGGGGCGTAAGGAACTGCCGGAAATCCCCGGCCCGATACGCCAGCGCCTGCTATTCAATGAAGCCTTCGTGGACCGCAAGCGCGGTGACGTGCTGTGGCTGGACAAGCAAGGCAATATCGTCGGCGACTCCACCAGCAGCGTGCCGCGCAAGGCCAACTTCGGCGACACCGGGGTGTTCAAGGCCCACCAGCACAATGCCCACCTCGGCTTGCTGGTGGGGCCCCCTTTCAAGGCCAAGCTTGGCGACCTGGACTGGTGTATCAGTTTCAGCCGACGCATCTCCGGCCCCAATGGCGAGTTCGCCGGGTTGGCAGCGGGTGCGCTGCGCCTGTCGTACTTCAATGAGTTATTCCAGCGCCTGGACATTGGCAACGACAGCAGTATCAACCTGTTCAATACCGACGGGCAGTTGCTCGTCCGCCAGCCCTCCCGCGCGCAGGACCCGCTGATTGGCACCTACTACACCGAACGGCCCAATTTCAAACGCATCCTCAGTGAACAGAGCGGTAACTTCACCGCCCGCTCCCACAGCAGCGGCAAGCCGCGCATATTCACCTTCGCCCGGGTCGCGCAATTGCCCCTGATCGTACTGGTGGTGCACTCGGCCGACGAGGTGTTTCAGTCCTGGCGCCGCACCGCCATTCTGGTCAGCGTCGCCACCGGCGGTCTGTGCGTGGGCATTCTGTGGTTGACGTTGCTGCTTGGTCGCGAACTGCGCCGCCGCCACGAAGCCGAAGAAAACCTGGCCATGCTCGCGTCCACCGATAGCCTGACTGGCCTGGCTAACCGCCGCAGGCTGGACCATGTGCTGCGCCAGGAATGGGCCCGCGCCCAACGCAACCGCAAGCCGCTGGCGATACTGATGGTGGACGTGGACCACTTCAAGGCATTCAACCAGCGCCATGGTCATGCCGGTGGCGACCATGCCTTGCGCGAAGTGGCCAAGGCCATCGAGGCCTGTATTCGTCGCCCCGCAGACCTGGCTGCGCGCTATGGTGGGGAGGAGTTTCAGGTAGTGCTGCCAGAAACCGACCTGGCCGGGGCCCAGCTACTGGCTGAACGCATCCGCGCCAGCGTCGAGGCGCTGGCGCCGTTTGCAGATGATGCCCACGCTGTGACCGTGAGCATCGGTATTGGTCTGTCCGACACCCAGCACGACCTTGGCAGGGTGCTGGGTGCCGCAGACGAAGCGCTCTACCGCGCCAAGGCCAAAGGCCGGAATCGGGTAGAGGGCCCGCTCGATTAGGAGCGGGCGCGAGCAGCGTTGCGCA
This sequence comes from Pseudomonas sp. JR33AA, assembly GCF_021378985.1. Lineage (NCBI taxonomy): Bacteria > Pseudomonadati > Pseudomonadota > Gammaproteobacteria > Pseudomonadales > Pseudomonadaceae > Pseudomonas > Pseudomonas sp. JR33AA. Next base: position 82,722 of record NZ_JAJSAW010000016.1, on the reverse strand, counting down.
GGGCCTTGACCTGGTCATGGTTGCGCTGCACGCCTTGCAGCTGCTTTTCCACCAGGCTGTAGGTCATGTCGCTGGCAGTGCGGCCCAGTTTCACCAGCTTTTCGCGGGCTTCCTTGTAGGCCTTGAGGGCGTGGTCCTCGCCTCGCTCCACCTCGTTCAGCACGGCTTCTTCGTCCTTGCCGGTGACCATCGACTTGAGGTTGACCCAGCCGCGGTGCAGGTCGCCACTGATGCTGGTAGAGGTTTCCGGATCGCCGCCCAGGCGGCGCACTTCGCCCTGCAGCTCACTGGCAGCGTTGGCGCAGTCGCCCGCACGCTGAACGAAGAACGCTTTCAGTTCGGGGTTCTTCACATCATCGGCCGAGGCCTTGAAACCTTTCTCGCCATCCTTGCTGTACTCGATCAGGTCGTTGAGTACGTCGATCACGTCTTTGTTGGGGTTGCTCATGGTCGAACTCCTTGGCAGGTGATAGTCCCTTAGAGAATTGCAGTGTTCGTGCCACGCTCTCAAAAAAAATAAATTTCTTGTTAATCAATAACTTATTGATAGGTTGGCGGCGATCGGTAACGGCGTTCTGCATGATTGCCGCTTGGGGCTTCGTGCAGATTGCAGTATGGTCGGCGCCTTTCCACAGCCAGGTGCGCGCAGATGAAGCCGGAAACCCTCGAACTACTGGTGACCCGCAGCATGCCGTTCGGCAAGTACCAAGGGAGGATCATTGCCGACCTGCCCGGTGACTACCTGGCGTGGTTTGCGCGCAAAGGCTTCCCGGCAGGGGAACTGGGCGGGTTGCTGGCGTTGATGCATGAGATCGATCACAACGGGCTGGGTGATCTACTGGTGCCGTTGCGGCACAAGCATGGGCGCTGAAAGGCCAGCGCGGGCTCTGTGGGAGCGGCCTTGGGTCGCTCCCACAGACGAGGTTTGCTCAGACACTTTTAGCAGGCGCCACCGCCAACTCTACCCGCTCGCTCTTCTTGATCACGGCGTACACCACCGCCGTCAGCAAGCTGCCCGCCACGATCGCCAGCAAATACAGCAATGCATGGTTGATCGCGTTGGGGATCAACAACACGAACAAGCCGCCATGCGGCGCCATCAGCTTGCAGCCAAAATACATCGACAATGCTCCGGTCAACGCCCCCCCGGCGATACTGGCCGGGATCACCCGCAACGGGTCCTTGGCGGCAAACGGAATCGCCCCCTCGGAGATGAAGCACAGCCCCAGCGCCAGCGCCGCCTTGCCCGCCTCGCGCTCGCTCTGGGCGAACTTGCGCCGGGCCAGGAAGGTGGCGATACCCAGGCCGATCGGCGGCACCATGCCGGCGGCCATGGTGGCCGCCATTGGCGCGTAGCTCGACGAGGCCAGCAGCCCTACCGAGAAGGCATAGGCGGCCTTGTTGATCGGCCCGCCAAGGTCGACGCACATCATGCCGCCCAGCAACAGCCCCAGCAGGATGGCATTGGTGGTGCCCATGCTGTCGAGGAAGTGCGTCAGGCCTTCAAGCATCGCCGCTACCGGCTGGCCGATCACGTAAATCATTACCAGGCCGGTGAACAGACTGGCCAGCAACGGAATGATAAGGATCGGCTTGAGCGCTTCCAGGCTGCTAGGCAAGCGCGCCCATCGGGCAATGGCCTTGGCGCTGTAACCGGCGAGGAAACCGGCGACAATGCCACCGATAAAGCCGGCACCCAAGGTACTGGCCAGCAGGCCGCCAATCATGCCGGGGGCCAGCCCGGGGCGGTCGGCGATGGACCAGGCGATATAGCCCGCCAGTAGCGGAACCATCAGTTTGAAGGCCGCTTCACCGCCAATCTGCATCAACGCCGCCGGCAAGGTACCCACCTCTTTGTAGGCCTCGATACCGAACACGAACGACAGGGCAATCAGCAGGCCGCCGGCCACCACCATCGGCAGCATGAACGACACACCGGTAAGCAGGTGCTTGTACACACCGGTTTTCTCGCCCTTGGTCGGAGTGGTCGCCGCTGCAGCGTCGGCACCGTTTTCCACCGTCGCTTGCGCCAAGGCTTTGTCCAGGGTGGCGCGGGCCTGCTTGAGGGCAATGCCGGTACCACAACGGTAAATACGTTTACCGGCGAAACGTGCAGTGGGTACTTCAATGTCGGCGGCCAGCAGCACCACGTCCGCCGCAGCGATGGCCTCAGCGGACAAGGGGTTGCGCGCACCGACCGAGCCCTGGGTCTCGACGGTGAGCTGGTGGCCCAGTTGCTGTGCGGCTTGCTGCAAGGCTTCTGCGGCCATGAAAGTATGGGCTACGCCAGTCGGGCACGCAGTGACGGCAACGATGCGAGCGCCAGCACTGCCAGCTGCGGCGGGGGTGCCTGTCACAGCGGCCAGCAGCTCGGCGTTGGCCGCCGCTTCGTCGAGAAAGCCTTCGCGATCAGCCAGCGCCTGGGACGGCGTGCTTTGGTACAGGCGCTTGCCAACGAAGCGGGCCAGGTCCACCGGCCCGGTGCTGACCACAAGCACCCAGTCAGCCTCGGCGATCTGCGCAGCGCTCAGTTGCCGCTCGGGGTGTTCAGTATTCTGCACTTCGACGCTGGTGCTCCAGCCACGCCGCTGGGCAGCGGCGGACAGCAAGCGTGCGCTCAGTACACTCGATACCTGGCCGTTGGGGCACGCGGTGACTATGGCAATGTTCATCGGCAACCCTCTTGTTGTTCTGTCAGTTGCACGGCCGCTTCCAACTGCGCCAGGTGCTCGCGGTCATGGATGCCGAAGCCAACCTGGGTAACGGCCTGGGCGGCGATGGCAGTGGCCCGGGTCAACGTCTGCGCAGGCGCCTCGGCCAGCAGCAGGCCGTGGACCATGCCGGCCACCAGCGAATCCCCCGCCCCCACCGTGCTGGCAACCCGCACCTTGGGTGGGCGGGCATGCATGGCCAGATGGCGACTGAACCAACTGACGCCCTGCTCGCCCGCAGACACCACCACGTGTTCAACGCCACTGGCCAGCAGGCGCTTGGCGGCGGCGCGCTGTTGCGCCAGGTTATCCACAGCCAGGCCCAGCACTTCGCCCAGCTCTTCGGTATTGGGCTTGACCAGCCAGGGCGCACTCTGCAAGCCGACACGCAGGGCTTCACCACTGCTGTCCAGTACTATCTTCAGGCCTAGGGCCTTCAACCGTTCGAGCAACTGGCGGAACCAGTCGGCACTGATTCCACGCGGCAGGCTACCAGCCACCACCACGGCATCGTGACCTGGGGCAATCTGTTCCAGCCTGTGCAGCAGGGCGCTGCGTGCCGCCTCGTCGACCTCCGGGCCCTGCCCGTTGATGTCGGTAACACGGCCATCGGCCTCGACCAGCTTGATATTGCTGCGGGTTTCGCCCGGCACACGGACAAAGCAGTCGGTAAAACCGCGACGGTCGATCAGCGCCTCGAAGGGCTGCAGATTGTCGCACCCGAGGAAACCGCCCACGGTAACGCTGTGCCCCAGGTCGGCCAGTACCTGGGCAACGTTCAGCCCCTTGCCCGCGGCGTGACTGTGTTGCGCCTGGCTACGGTTGACCTGCCCTGGACGCAGAGTGTCCAGGCCGATGGTGATATCCAGCGCAGGGTTCAGGGTAAGAGTGAGGATCTTGGCCATTCAGTAACGCTCCACCAGCGCGCGAACGGCTGCGGCGCTGTCCTGTTGCAGGGCCTCGCGCGCCAGGGCGCGGGCTGTCTGATGATCGGCCTGGCGAACCAGTGCCTTGACTTCGGCAATGCTGCGCGCGGAGACGCTGAGTTCGTCAACGTCCAGCCCCAGCAGCACGGCCACCGCCTGCGGGTCGGCCGCCAGCTCGCCACACACGCCCACCCACTTGCCATGGGCATGGGCGGCGCGCACGGTCATGTCGATCAGGCTCAATACCGCCGGGTGCAGGCCATCGGCCTGTGCCGACAGGCTGGGATGGCCACGGTCGATGGCCAAGGTGTATTGAGTCAGGTCGTTGGTGCCGATGCTGAAGAAGTCCACTTCGCGCGCCAATTGCGCTGCCAGCAGGGCCGCTGAAGGCACCTCGACCATAATGCCCAGTTGCAGGTCGGCTACCGGGATTTCTGCACGCAGGCGCTCCACCATGGCCCGGGCCTCACGCCACTCGTGCACCTGGCCAACCATGGGGAACATGATACGCAACGGGCGCTGGTCGGCGGCCCGCAGCAACGCGCGCAACTGGTCTTCCATCACTTGCGGGCGCTGCAGGGTCAAGCGCACGCCGCGCACGCCGAGGAAGGGATTTTCCTCGGTAGCGATCGGCCAGTAGGGCAACGGTTTGTCGCCGCCAACGTCCAGGGTACGCACCACCAGCGGGCGCCCATCGAGGCCATCGAGCACGCGGCGGTACTCGGCTTCCTGGGTAGCCACATCCGGCGCTTGGGGGTGGGCCATGAAAATCAGTTCGGTGCGCAGCAGGCCTACACCTTCGGCGCCCTGCTCCACCACCTTGGCGATACCGTTGCTATCGCCGATGTTGGCAAACACCTCCACGGCATGCCCATCACGGGTAATGGCCGGCTCGAAGCGGTTGGCCCAGGCGGCCTGCAGGCGTTGCTCGCGCAGGTCGCGCTCGGCCAGCGCCTGCTGCAGCTCATTCGCTGGCGGTGCAACGCTAACCACGCCACGCTGGCCATCGAGCAGCAGCGGCGTCCCCCCCTCCAACAGCAGTATCGATGCACCCGCGCCGACCACTGCTGGGATGCCCAAAGCCCGGGCGACGATGGCACTGTGGGCCGTGGCGCCGCCCTGGGCGGTGACAATGCCGGCAACCCGGTTGGGGTCCAGGCGGGCGACGTCGGATGGACCGACTTCGGTCATCACCAGCACATAGGGTTGCTCAGGTTCAGCCTGCGCCTGCACACCACACAACTGCGCCAGCACGCGGCGGCCAATATCGCGCAGGTCAGCGGCGCGCTCGGCGAGCAGCGCATCGTGCAGGGCCTCTTGCTGACGGGCCGCAGCTTCGATCACGGCCATCCACGCGGCCGCAGCGCTTTCGCCCTGGGCCAGGCGTTGTTCGACATCGTCGGTGAGGGCCGGGTCGGCAAGCATTTCCTGGTGGGTGACGAAAATTTCGCCAATGGCCTTGTCGCTGCGCAGGACCAACGCCTGCAATTCGCCATTGACGGTAGCCAAGGCTTCGCGCAGTTTCTGCCGCTCCAGCGCGCACGACTCACCCCGCAAGGGATAGTCGAACTCCCGCTCGACACAGACATGCGCCGGGCCGCTGGCAATGCCGGGGGCGGCGCCTACACCCTGGATACGGCTGCCGGCCGCTGGCGCTTGCAGTACCTCAGGAACGTCATCGGCAATGGGCGCGACGCTCTGCGGTAGCGGTTCCACCTCTTCACCCAGGCCTTGTTCGATAGCAGCCAGCAGCACCGGCAAGGCATCGGCAGCGATGCTCGGTTCGGCGACCAGTTCCAGTGCCTGACCACGACGTGCGCCGAGGCTGAGCAGCTTGCTCAGGCTCTTCACCGATACGGCTGGCTGCGCGCTATCGACCAGGCGCACACGGATTTCCCCTTCGAAGCCTTTGGCCAGTTGTGCAAGCACCTTGGCCGGTCGCGCATGCAAGCCATGTGGGTTGGCCAGCACGACACGTGCGCTAGGCCAGTCCGCCGGCACTTCGCCGCCCAGCACTTCCAGTACCGCACGGCTACTGGTGGCCTGGTAGAGCACCTGCCCGCGGCCTTCGATCAGCACTTCGCACAGACGCTCAAGCAGGGCCTCGTGAGCAGCACCAAGGCTGGCCAGGCAGAACAGACCGTTGAGCGGCTGGTCGCGGTAACGCAGCGGCTGCTGCGGGGTGATGAAGGCGAGGCCCGGCTGACGAACCTGGCGCTCGCTGTGCAGCCACCACAGGCCCTCACCCAGCGGCAGCGGCTCGGCCTGCTGCAGCACGGCGGCAAAGCCACTGTCGACACAGTCGGCACGTTGCAACAGGCGAGCGCCGCGCCACGCCAGTTCGTCGAAGTCTTCTGCCGGCACGTTCAGCCCGACCAGTTGCGCATCCAGCGCCAGCGCCTGGGGCGCGCCCTGCAGCAGCTTGAGCAGCGCTTCGGCAGAGCTGGCCCGGCGCAAGGCTTCGGCCAGGTCAGTCTCGCCCAGCGCACGGGTCAACAGTTGCAGCAGGCGCAGGTGTTCGTCGGAGCGGGCGGCAATACCAATGGCCAGGTAGACCATTTGCCCGTCACCCCAGTCGACTCCCTCGGGGAACTGCAGCAGGCGTACGCCGGTGGCATACACCAGGTCACGTGTTTGCGGCGTACCATGGGGAATGGCGATGCCCTGGCCAAGGAACGTGGAGCCTTGTGCCTCCCGGGCCTGCAGCCCTTGCAGGTAACCCTCGGCGACCAGGCCGTCCGCAACCAGCCGATCCGCCAGAAGGCGCAATGCCTCGGCCTTGTCGGCGGCCTTCTGGCCCATGGCTATCTGCTCATTGGCGAGCTCGAGCATGACCTTCTCCTTTTGCAGTTCCCGTTCGGGTACTGGAGTATTGTTGTGAAATTCACATAAAGGGCCAGTTCAGCAGCCTTGCGCGGGTGGCAGCCGAGGCAGAAAATTCGGCAGCTGAAACGTTTAATCTGACCAGGCGGCCACGTTACTCGATAATCTGCCCAGTAAAAAGCCCCATCCTGTCGGACAATTGCGACAATGGTCGTCTGCGCGTGATGCCTGTACCGGGTCAAACTACCCGGTCCGGCCTTACAGCCAGTCCCGGTAATAACAAGGAAAATTCGGTGAAACTCAGCGATATCGCCCGTCTGGCCGGTGTGTCCGTGACCACTGCCAGCTACGTCATCAATGGCAAGGCTGAACAGCAGCGCATCAGTAACAGTACTGTCGAGCGGGTACGCGCGGTGGTCGAAGCTCACGGCTTCACCCCCAACCCGCAGGCTGCTGGGCTGCGCAGCCGGCATACCCGCACCCTGGGCTTCATTCTCCCGGATCTGGAGAACCCCAGCTACGCCCGCATTGCCAAGCAACTGGAGCAAGGCGCCCGCGCCCGCGGCTACCAGCTGCTGATCGCCAGCAGCGACGACCAGCCAGACAGCGAGCGCCAACTGCAGCAACTGTTCCGTGCGCGCCGATGCGATGCGCTGTTCGTTGCCAGTTGCCTGCCGCCAGAAGATGACAGCTACCGCGAGCTGCAGGACAAAGGCCTGCCGGTGATTGCCATCGACCGCCGTCTGGACCCCGCACACTTCTGCTCGGTGATCAGCGATGACCGCGATGCCAGCCGCCAGCTGGCGGCCAGCCTGCTCCGCTCGGCCCCTCGCAGCATCGCCCTGATAGGCGCACGCCCCGAACTGTCGGTTAGCCAGGCGCGTGCCGGCGGATTCGACGAAGCCCTGCAAGGCTATACCGGCGAAGTACGCCGCTATCAGGGCGAAGCGTTCAGCCGTGAGTGCGGCCAACGCCTGATGCAGCAACTGATCGACGACCTGGGGGGCCTGCCGGATGCTCTGGTGACTACTTCGTACGTGCTGTTGCAGGGCGTGTTCGACACCCTCCAGGCGCGCCCGGTCGACTCGCGCCAACTGCAGCTGGGTACCTTCGGCGACAACCAGTTGCTCGATTTCCTGCCGCTGCCGGTCAATGCCATGGCCCAGCAGCATGGCCAGATTGCCGCCACCGCGCTTGAACTTGCACTGGCCGCCATCGAGGAAAAACGCTATGAACCCGGCGTGCACGCTGTTGGCCGCACCTTCAAGCAACGCATCTCTGCGGCTTGACCATGCGCCTGATCGACACCCACACCCATCTGGACTTCCCCGACTTCGACGCCGACCGTCCGCGCCTGCTGGCCAACGCGACGGCGCGTGGGCTGGAGCGGATGGTGGTGCTGGGGGTGTACCAGGCTAACTTCCAGCGGGTGTGGGAGCTGGCCTGTACCGAGCCGCGCCTGTTCGCCGCGCTTGGCCTGCACCCGGTCTACCTCGACCAGCATCGCCCTGAGCACCTGGTGCAACTGCGCGAGTGGCTGGAGCGCCTGCGCGACAACCCGCGGCTATGTGCCGTGGGTGAGTTTGGCCTGGACTATTACCTCACAGACCTTGACAAGACCCGCCAGCAGGAACTGTTCGAAGCGCAACTGCAGATGGCGTGCGACTTCGAACTACCGGCCCTGCTGCACGTGCGCCGCAGCCATGCCCAGGTGATTGCCACACTCAAGCGCTACAAGCCAGCGCGGGCGGGGGTGATTCATGCGTTTGCCGGCAGCTACGAAGAGGCCCGCGAGTACATCAAGCTAGGGTTCCTGCTTGGGTTGGGCGGTGCGGGTACCTGGCCGCAGGCGCTGCGCCTGCGCAAGACCCTGGCGCGGCTGCCACTGGACAGTGTGGTGCTGGAGACTGATGCACCGGACATGGCACCGGCGATGTACCCGGGGGTACGCAACAGCCCGGAGCATCTGCCGGAAATTGCCGCGGCGCTGGCACAAGTGATGGGGTTGGATGTCGAGGTGCTGGCACAGGCCAGCACCCGCAATGCTTGCACGTTGTTTGGCTGGTGAAACGCAGGTGAACGGGATTCCCCGAATCAGACCAGAACGGTCCACAGCGCAAACCCGGCATACCACAGCACAGCACAGCGCAACAGCAATTCCCACAGACTGTCCAGCCGCCCCAAACCGCGCTGGCTGTCCTCTTCTTCGGGAATGTCATCGGCAATCCGCCCCACTCGAGCCACCAGGTGCCCTGCGCTGATGTGCCAATTGAGCACCTCGTGCAGCATCACCCGTGTCACCGCGAGGAAGTTGCCCACCAGAGCAAAGCTCAACGCCAGCGCCCGCACCGGCAACCAGTCCATGATGTGGCGCAACTGCTCGGCACGCGCCTTCAAAGCCGGCTGCTTGCTGTGCTCACTACACAGCGCCAACAATCGATAAGCCAGCGCAGCGCCAGGGCCCAGTACGAAATACCAGAAGATCACCGCAAAAAAGCCCTGGTACACCTGCCACAGCAAATTGCCCTGCACCCGTACCAGCAGGCTGTGGGGTTCATCGGCCACCAGGCCCAGGTCACGCTCGGCTGCGTGCAGCGCCGCCTGATCGTCCCCTCGCCGCCAGGCATCACGAAACGCCCCCAACGATGCCTTCGCATCGCCGCGGCCCAGGCTGTAGATCAGCACCAGCAGGTGCACCGGCAACGCCAGCAAACCATACGCCACCGGCTCCAGCACATGCAGCAGCAACACCAGCAGCGCTACCGGCGCCAACACCAGGATGGCCAACGTCCACCACGGGTGCACCCTGCCGCTGCGCTCCAGACGCACCAGTTCACCAAGAAAGAACCCGTCGCGCTGCACCTGATGGCGCAGGGCCGAAAACTTCTCGACCCACAGCGCCAGCAACAACACCAGAAAACTCATGCCTTGTCCTCGTTGTGCTGCAGCGCCTGGCGATAGCGCGGCCAGTCGAAGGCCGGGCCGGGGTCGGTCTTGCGCTGCGGGGCAATGTCGCTGTGGCCCTGAATGCGGTTAAGGTCGATGGCCGGCCAGGCACTGCGAATGTGCCGGGTGAGTTGCTCCAGCACCGCATACTGGGCATCGGTATAGGGCAGGTCGTCGGTGCCTTCCAGTTCGATGCCGATGGAAAAGTCGTTACAGCCTTCGCGCCCGTCAAAGCTCGACACACCCGCATGCCAGGCACGGTCATGCAACGACACGAACTGGGTCACCGCGCCGTCACGCTCGACGAACAGGTGCGCCGACACGGTCAGGTGGTTGATGCTGGCAAAATACGGGTGTTCATCAGGGGCCAGGCGGTTCTGGAAGAATTGCTGCACCTTGCCCGTGCCGAAGCAGGCCGGGGGGAGGCTGATGTTGTGGATCACCAGCAGGGAAATCGATTCGCCTTCGGGGCGCGCATTGAAGTTCGGCGAGGGGCAGTGGGTGATTCCGATTCCGTGGAACCAGCCAGTGGCACGGTCCAATTGCATGGGCAGATCCTGAAAAACGCCGTGAACATGCCCACAGTATGCCCTGCGGCCAACGCCGTGTGCATGTGAATGATTGTAATGCGTCTGCCTACTGCGCCTGCCCTTGCCGCAAACTCTCAAGTACCGACTCCAACGCCCGTTCGAATAACTGGCGGTCATCCAGCACGCGCACCTCGTGCCGCTGCAGTGCCTGGGCCAGGCTGGCGCTGCTCCACTCGCGCACTTTCATGCCGGTGCGGTTGGCAAACACCAGCCTGTCACTGCGGTCAATGCGCGCGACCAGCTTGCAGCGCAGGGGTTCCTCCTCGTCGAGCACCTCGACCCAGGTGCCGATGCGCAGGCGTTGAGCCTGGCGCAGCGCTGCAGCCTGCCCGTCGGTAGCGTGCAGAGGCACGCAGGCGGGCTCTTCGGCAATCGCCAGCACAATCTCTTCGGCCACCCGCACATCGCCCAACGATTGGCCTGCCCCGCCAGGCGGCGCCTCTTTACCTGCGCAGGCCCGCAGGTGCAACTGTTCCAGTTGCAGGAAGAACTCGCGGGTCGCCACCGCGTCCAGGGCTACGCTGACCAGGCCATCGCGCAGCGCCTTGAGCAAGGCTGGTACCTGCTGCAGCAAGGCTTGCGGCTCATGCGGCGGCGTGATGCTTTCCAGCAGCATGTCCATGGTGTGCACTGCGTCGCGCCAGGCCTGTGATGCCTCGCCCTGCTTCAGCCAAGCCAGCAGCAGTACCTGGCTCCAGGTCTGCACCAGCATGTGCACCACCACCTGCGGCAGTACCCGGCCACGCAGGCGCTGGTTGAGCACGTGCTGCACCTGCTGCCTGGCCTGCATTGCCCGGGCACGGCCTTCTTCGGCGTCGCGAGTGCGTTGCTCCAGCAATTCGTTACGTCGCCGTTCGTCCTGATTGAATGCCAGGAAGTCGTCGAGCAACTCGGCGAACAGGCTTGCATCATCGGCAAAATCATTGAGCAGGCGCTGGACGATACGCTCTACCCGCACGTGCAAGCTGTCACGCCGGCCTTCGCTGCCGCACTCCCAGCCAATCGCGGCGCCGGCGATTTCGTTGAGCAACCGGCGAGCCGGGTGGCTCCCCCGGCTGAACAGCCCCTTGTCCAGTAATGCCACCTTGAGCAGGGGAATATGGAGGCGCGTAATCAGCGCCCGCAGGCTGGCCGGCAGGTTGTCGTCGTTTTGAATGAACGCGAACAGCAGGCCAACCAGGTTGATCATGTCTTCGTCAGCCACATGAAGGCGCCGACGCGTGCCGCTGCGCACACTCACCCGCAACAGCAGCTGTTCAAGCTGCTGGCCGAGCTCGAAGTCATCGGTCTCGTGCGTGGCGGGCACGTAGCGCTGCAAATGCGAAAGTAGCCGGAGCAGGTCGGCTGTGCTGATCGGCTGGGCGGCAGCCACCGCATGCAAGCGCGGAGCGAACTGCCCGCGCGCCGGTGCCAGCAGCGCCTGCAACGAGGCGAACAACGCCTGCCCTGCGGCGTCCGCCCCCACCTCCTGGCCAAGGTTGGCCGGCCCAGGACGCACGCGCATGCGCCGGTCTTCGGCACGCCGGCGCGGCGCCGGTTGCAGTTCGGGCAGTACGCCGGCAGCAGCCAGCAACTGGTTGGCTTCGCCATAGATCACATCGACATCACGCAGCACATAACGCTCGAACAGCTTCAGCAGCACCAGCTTGACCCGCAGGCCCACGCCCAGATTACGCCCAGCGTCGAGGAAGTAACGGCACAGCGCGGCTGGCCCAAATGGGTTGTGCTGCTCGTACAGGGGACGGTCGAGCAATGCCTGCAGGCGCAGCCCCAGTTGCTGCAGGGCAATGCCATCGCGTGACCGCACCCGCGCCACCATACCCTCAACGGCGGCGGCCCGCTCCACTTGAGCCTTGCTGCGCGGATTGCCCGGCTCGACCAGGTTTGCCAGCAAGTCGACCTTGCCGGTTCGCAGGACAGCATCATGGAACGTATCCAGAAAACCACGCTCGATGCTCTTGCGCTTCAGGCGCAGGTCACGCATGGCCTCGAAGTACAGGTTCTGGTCACCGCGGTCCAAGGCCTTGTCGGCCATTTCGAAGAGCACGTCATCGGCATTGTCGAACAAGTCCTGCAGGCCCTGACGCAACTGCAACGCGGCCCTGTCGCGCACCTGCAGCAACAAGACAGGAAGGCAAGGATGAGGCGTGCGCCCCCCTCGGTCGATGGCTGCCGCCAAGGGCACCACCTTGCCTTCTTTTTGCATCCTGGACTCCTTGCAGGGTGTCTTGCCCGAAAGGGCTGGAAATCGTCAAAGCTATGACGCCAAATACTGGTCGTTATTATCGGTAAAAAATCGTATAGCTACCAGCGCCGTTTCGCTGCTTGGTAAAGACCCTGATCTGCTCCGATTACTCACGACGCCCGACCAAAGGTCAGCGCCATGGCGGCTGTACACACCGGCCCCCTGCCCTATAATCGCGGGCAACTAGCTTGTGGAGCCGACCATGCCGAACCTACGCCTTGCCGACCTGACCGCTGAAATTGAAGCCAACGTGCGCCGCGCGCTGTTGGAGGACATCGGCAGTGGCGATATCACCGCGCAACTGATCCCGGCCGAGCGCCTGGCCAAAGCGACAATCATCACCCGTGAAAACTGTGTGGTCGCCGGTACCGCTTGGGTCGACGCCGTATTCCGCCAGCTCGACCCGCGCGTTGCAGTGCACTGGCAGGTAGCCGACGGTGAGCAGGCCACTGCCAATCAGCCGCTGTTCCACCTGGAAGGGCCGGCCCGTTCGCTGCTCAGTGGGGAGCGCAGCGCACTGAACTTCCTGCAGATGCTGTCGGGGGTCGCCACCCGTGCGCGCTTCTTCGCCGACCTGGTAGCCGGCACCCAGGTGCGCCTGCTGGACACTCGCAAAACCCTGCCGGGCCTTCGCCTGGCGCAAAAATACGCCGTGACCTGCGGTGGGTGCGACAACCACAGAATAGGCCTGTACGACGCCTTCCTGATCAAGGAAAACCACATCGCCGCCAGCGGTGGCGTAGCCGAGGCTGTGGCCGCAGCGCACCGCATTGCGCCGGGCAAGCCGGTGGAAATCGAGGTCGAAAGCCTGGACGAACTGCGTCAGGCGCTGGCCGCTGGCGCGGACATCATCATGCTCGACGAGCTGAACCTGGATGAGATGCGCGAAGCAGTACGCATTACCGCTGGCAAAGCCAAACTTGAAGCCAGCGGCGGGGTCAACGAAACGACCCTGCGGGTGATTGCCGAGACAGGGGTGGACTACATCTCGATTGGCGCCATGACCAAGGATGTTAAAGCGGTGGACCTGTCGATGCGACTGAGCCTGTGAGCTGATTGCAGACAATAAAAAACCGGCGCTTGGCCGGTTTTTTATCAGGGCCGCAAAGCAGCCCCGGCTTTCTCAGATCAGAACGCGGCGTTGGCCAAACCGTCCAGGTAGCGCTCGACATCCAGCGCCGCCATGCAGCCCGCACCGGCCGAGGTGATGGCCTGGCGGTAAACGTGGTCAGCCACGTCGCCAGCTGCAAACACACCTTCTACGTTGGTAGCGGTGGCGTTGCCTTCGCGGCCGCCGTTGACCACCAGGTAGCCGTCCTTCAGGGTCAGTTGGCCTTCGAACAGCGAAGTGTTCGGGATGTGGCCAATGGCGATGAACACGCCGTCGACCTTGATTTCGTCGCTGCTGCCGTCGTTGTTCTTCAGGCGCGCACCGGTTACGCCCATGTTGTCACCCAGCACTTCGTCCAGGGTGGCATTGAGTTTGAGCTCGATCTTGCCTTCGGCCACACGGGCGTTCAGCTTGTCGACCAGGATCTTCTCGGCGCGGAAGGTTTCGCGACGGTGTACCAGGGTCACTTTGCTGGCGATGTTGGCCAGGTACAGTGCCTCTTCCACGGCAGTGTTACCACCGCCGACCACGGCGACCGGCTTGTTGCGGTAGAAGAAACCGTCACAGGTGGCACAGGCCGAAACACCCTTGCCCATGAAGGCCTCTTCCGACGGCAGGCCCAGGTAGCGAGCGCTGGCGCCGGTGGCGATGATCAGCGCATCGCAGGTGTACTTGCCGCTGTCACCCTGCAGGGTGAACGGCTTGTTGGCCAGGTCGACCGCGTTGATGTGGTCGAAGACGATTTCGGTTTCAAAACGCTCGGCGTGCTCTTGCATACGCTGCATCAGAGCCGGGCCGGTCAGGCCGTGGGGGTCGCCCGGCCAGTTGTCGACTTCGGTGGTGGTGGTCAGCTGGCCACCCGCCTGCATGCCGGTGATCAGCAGCGGCTTGAGGTTGGCACGGGCGGCATACACCGCAGCGCTGTAACCGGCAGGGCCGGAACCGAGAATGATGACGCGCGAATGACGTACTTCAGACATGTCGAACTCCTGTCGAGCGGGCCGCAGGGCCGGCATCGGTGTGCCGGCTGCGCCAGCCATGTAATTAAAAAGGACCCACGCAGCACTTGGGGAAGGCTACAACGCGCAGGCCCGCAAAGCGAAAAGTTGAGCGCACTGTAGCGAGGTCGCAAAGATTAAGGAAATATCCTTAGACAATCCACCTCATAGGCATCGCCTATGCTGCGATTTGATCGATAACAAGCCCCGGGCGCTTTTGTTACATCCCGTTTCCCGCCCCCGGCGTGCCTTTCGTCAGCGCGGCAAACTCGGTAAGGTCAGCGCGTTTTCCTTCTCTGCGGAGTATCTAGATGCAAGCCCCTGTCCTCTCTGGCCCCCAATACCTGCGCGAAGGCCTGAAACTGGTGCTGAGCCCCAACCTGCGGTTGTTCGTGCTGCTGCCACTGGCGGTCAACCTGTTGCTGTTCGGCGGCCTGATCTACTTCGCCGGCCACCAGTTCGGCCTGTGGCTCGACGCCCTGATGCCAACGCTGCCTGACTGGCTGAGCTTCCTCAGCTACATCCTCTGGCCGCTGTTCGTTGCCTTGCTGGTGCTGATGGTGTTCTTCACCTTCACCCTGGTGGCCAATATCATTGCCGCGCCGTTCAACGGTTTTCTGGCAGAAAAGGTCGAGGTGGTGGTGCGTGGCGAAGACACCTTCCCAGCCTTCAGCTGGGGCGAGCTGGCAGCCATGGTACCGCGCACCTTCAGTCGCGAAATGCGCAAGCTGGGCTACTTCCTGCCACGCGCCATCGGCCTGTTCATCCTGTCGCTGATCCCGGTGGTGAACGTGGTGGCTGCGCCGCTGTGGCTGATCTTTGGCGTGTGGATGATGGCCATCCAGTACATCGACTACCCGGCGGATAACAACAAGATGAGCTGGCAGGACATGCTGGCATGGCTGCGCAGCAAGCGCTGGCAGTCGCTGGGCTTTGGCGGCATTACCTACCTGGCGTTGATGATTCCAGTGGTGAACGTGCTGATGATGCCGGCGGCAGTGGCCGGGGCTACATTGTTCTGGGTGCGGGAGCGCAACTGACACCCGGGCCGTGTGCGATTGCGCGGGCCCCTGTGGGAGCGGCCTTGTGTCGCGATAGGGCCGCAAAGCGGCCCCAGCAATCTGTGCATCGGCGCTGAAATCTGGGGCCGCTCTGCGGCCCTATCGCGACACAAGGCCGCTCCCACAAAAAAGCAGAGCGTGCCTGGCCTGGGTTTCACTGCCCCAGCCGGCTGGAAAACTGCCCCACTACGTCCACTACCCGCTTGGCCCCGTCCTGGATCTCGACAATCACGCTGCCCGTCTCATCCGCCAGGGCCAGCCCCTGTTCGGCCTGGCGCTTGCTGGTGTCGATGATCGCCACTGCCGCCTGCGCCAGTTGTTCGTTCTGCTGTACCACCCGGGCGATTTCTTCGGTGGCGGTGCTGGTGCGAGAGGCCAATTGGCGCACTTCGTCGGCAACGACGGCAAAGCCCCGCCCTTGCTCGCCCGCACGGGCGGCTTCGATGGCCGCGTTAAGGGCCAGCAGGTTGGTCTGCCCGGCAATGTCGCTGATGGTCTTGATGATCGAGCCGATCACCCGCGACTGGGTATCCAGCGCCTGGATGCCGTCGGCCGCCTCTTGCATCGAAGCCTCCAGTCCACGCATCACAGTGACCGTCTGAGTGACCACTTCGGTGGCCTTGCGAGCACTGACATCGGTACCCAGCGAGGTGTTGTAGGCGACATCTGCCGCCTCGGCCACTGCCAGCTCCTGGTTGACCTGATCGGTGATCACGGTGGCGAACTTGACCACCTTGTACAGCACATCGTGGGCATCG
Organism: Pseudomonas sp. JR33AA; assembly: GCF_021378985.1. NCBI lineage: Bacteria > Pseudomonadati > Pseudomonadota > Gammaproteobacteria > Pseudomonadales > Pseudomonadaceae > Pseudomonas > Pseudomonas sp. JR33AA. The sequence continues at coordinate 66,553 of NZ_JAJSAW010000016.1, read as the reverse complement.
AAGATCGGGTTGTACGAGGCCTCCAGCCAGATCACCCGGCCATGGGCATCGATGCGCTTGAAGCGCTCGGCAACATATTCGCCACGGCGCAGCCGATCCCAGAACGCTTGGTAGCCGGCCGAGTTGACCTCCTGCGGTTCGCAGAACATGCGGTGGTGCTTACCGCGAATCTGCTCCAGGCGATAGCCGACGGTGGACAGGAAACGCTCGTTGGCAGTGAGAATGTTGCCGTCGAGGTCGAACTCGATCACCGCAGTAGAGCGCATCAGTGCCTTGATCAGGCTTTCGTGCTCGCGTGAGGTTTCGATGGTTCGGGTGAGGTCGCTGGAATGCAGGGTGAAGTACTTGATGCGCCCCTCGCTGTTCTTCACCGGCTGCAGGATCGAGCGCAGCCAGGCTTCCTGACCATCGCCACGCAGAAGACGAAACGCACCGTTCAGGTGTTCGCCACGGCTGATCGCGCTTTTCATGCGCTGGTAGAAGTCCAGCGACTTTACATGGGCAGGGACTATGTCCTCGATATTGCGTCCAAGCAATTGTTCGGCACGGTAGAGCATCTCGCTCTCGAAGTTGCCGTTGACCATCTCGATCCGTCCCTGAGGGTCGAGCTGCAGCACCAGCATCTCGCTGTCGAGACTACTCTTGACCTGTTCGATGGACATCAGGTCTTCGCGCAGTTGCCGGATTTCTTGCTTGAGCTTGTTGTTGAACATCACCGCTCTCCTGGAGCGCATCACGTAGTCGAATGCATCTTCATCGGCTGCCCGCCACACCTTCTTGAGTGCTGTGCGAGGAAATAATCATGAAGGCGAAAGTGCCGGCAGTCAGGCGTCATCTTTACGTCACAAAGCGGTCACATCAGCGCAACCCGGCAGGCGGAAACTTTTTGTCATGAATACACCTGCCCTACGCATTACCCTGGTCAGCGAAACCTTCCCACCCGAGATCAATGGCGTGGCCAACACCCTTGGCCGCCTCAGTGAAGGGTTGCGCCAACGTGGCCATGAGGTCGAGGTGGTGCGCCCGCGCCAGGCCGGCGAAGGGTACGCGCACAACGACCCGCACCTGATGCTGTGCCGTGGCTGGGCGCTGCCTGGCTACCCTGGTTTGCAGTGGGGCGAGGTGTCGATGCACAAGCTGTTGCGCCGCTGGCGCCGACAGCGCCCGGACGTACTGTACATCGCCACCGAGGGGCCGCTGGGGCTCAGCGCCCTGCGCGCGGCCCGACGCCTGGGAATCGCGGTCGTCAGCGGCTTCCACACCAATTTCCCGCAGTACTCCGGCCAGTACGGCCTGGGTTTGCTGGCACGCCTGCTCACCCACTACCTGCGCTGGTTCCATCGGCGCACGGCAATCACCCTTGTGCCCAGTGTCAGCCAGCGCCTGGAGCTAGAGCGCCGTGGTTTCGAGCGCCTGGAGCTGCTAGCACGGGGTGTCGATGCTCGCCTGTTTAACCCGGCCCGGCGCAGCCAGACGTTGCGCGAAAGCTGGGGCCTCGGCCCGGACGATATCGCGGTGTTGCATGTCGGGCGGCTGGCTGCAGAAAAAAACCTGGGACTGCTCCGTCCCAGCCTTGAGGCATTGCAGAAGGCGTATCCACAGAAGTGCGTACGCCTGATCCTGGTGGGCGACGGCCCACAGCGTTCAGCCCTCCAAGAGCAAGTGCCGGATGCAGTGTTCTGTGGTGCCCAGCGTGGTGAGGTGCTAGCCGAGCACTATGCCAGCGGCGACCTGTTCCTGTTCCCGAGCCTGACCGAAACCTTCGGCAACGTGGTGCTCGAAGCCATGGCCTCCGGATTGGCGGTGGTTGCATATGACGAGGCAGCCGCGGCGCACCACATACGCCACGGCCACAGCGGCGCATTGGCCATGCCTGGGGACCAGGCGGCGTTCATGGATGCAGCCTGCTGGCTGATGGAAGAAGAGGAAACGTTGCGGCGGGTACGCCTGAATGCTCGCCAACATGCCAGTCGCCAAGGTTGGCCGGCGATTGTCGAGCAGTTTGAAGGCTATCTGGACCGCGCGAACGCACGGCAGTCGATTCTTCTATACCCCCGCAACTAGCGAGGTTCGCGGATTTCCACCGCTATATCGCCGTTCTTACCTACCGTAAAGGTATATCGGGTTGAAGGCTCTACAATAAATTTTTCCTGGACTGTCAGATCCCTGCGAACCGCGTCGTTAAGCAGCGCCTGATTTATTACAATTCGTTCTTGTGCGAAATCCCTTTGGGCCGCATTTTGTGGCACATCAGGAAGTGTGTTGAGCGTGCGGCGGTGTTCTATCAGGTTGTTCTGAGCGCTGACAACTCGACGATCCAGCTCTTGTCTTAGGTTAATCTCGCTAGGGGGAATAAGATGCTTACCCTCTCTGAGAAATATTTTTTCAGCATTCCCAGCAGCAACGGCATCATGATACTTGATCATTTTCCAGAATAGGCGCAGACGGTTGAACATATGTCCTGTAGGGTCAGTGCCATTGACTGGATCTCCAGCACCATAGCCATAGGCATTTATCCCTCCCTTGCCGAAAGGGCTCCAGCTGTCGGCTGAGTAGAATCGCATGAGCTTCGGGCTATACAACCGATAACCATTACCCAGCAAATATCCCTCGGTTATCACGTCTTGCACCTGCCCGGTAAACCCTGGCCCCCAGGGCTCGATAGCGTGAAGTCCATAAGGCGTGTAGCACCGTAGTGCTATCGAATGCCGTTGTTCCGACAGCACCGATGTGTTGACATCCGTTGCCAGTAAAAAAGCCTGTATTCCTTCCTGTATCACAGCCAAAGGATGGGTACTTGCCTCGACAATACGCCGCTGTACCGCCCCAGAGTTAATAAGCGCTAGTCGCGAGTCTTGATAGAAGAACATACACACCCCCGGCGCCAATCAATTCACTGCCATCAAAGGGCAGCGTCTTGAATGGGATTAAGCAATGCAGAGGAGATTATCGCAACTGACAAAATTATCAGGGCCGCTTTCACGCGGCCCCTGAATCAGGCCAACGCCTTCTCGATCGCCTGCACCACCGCCGGGTCATCCGGCGCCGTGCGCGGCGAGAAGCGCGCCAGCACCCGCCCGTCCTTGCCTACCAGAAACTTCTCGAAGTTCCAGGTAATGTCACCAGGAAATTCAGCCCCCTCGCCCGCCAGCAGGCGGTACAACGAATGACGTTGCGGCCCGTTGACTTCCAGCTTGCCGCCTAGCGGGAAGCTCACACCATAGTTAAGGCTGCAGAATTCTTGGATTTCCTTTTCGCTATCCGGCTCCTGCCCGGCAAACTGGTTGCACGGCAGGCCAAGCACATTGAAGCCCTTGTCCTTGTAGATCTGGTAGAGGTTTTCCAGGGCCTTGTATTGCGGCGTCAGGCCACATTTGGAGGCAACGTTGACCACCAGCACCACTTGGCCCTTGAAGGGTGCGAGGGGCAGCTCTCCGCCGTTCAGCGCTTCCAGTTTCAGGTCGTGAAATGCACTCATGATGAAATCCCCTCTCAGGTTCCCGGTTGCCGTGCAGGCGAATTTCGCCCACTAAAAAGGCGCTCGTCCAAACCGTTCACCTCCCGTAGGAAGGCAAATCGGCTTGCCCGAGCGCCTGGCGACTTTCTGAGCTTAGCGCAGAAAATCAGTGGTGATGGCCACCTTCACCATGGATGTGACGGTGAGCGATTTCTTCGTCGCTGGCATCACGCACGTTCACAACCTTGACCTGGAAGGTCAGGCGCTGACCAGCCAGCGGGTGGTTGCCATCAACGGTGACGTCGTCGCCGTCGATGTCGCGGATGGTCACGATCTGCATCTGGCCGTCCGGCGCCGAAGCGTGGAACTGCATGCCCACTTCCAGCTCGTCGACACCTTCGAACAGGCTACGGTTCAGGGTGCTGACCAGTTCGGCCAGGTACTCGCCGTAGGCCTCTTCAGGTTCAATGGAAACGTTCAGCTCGTCACCAGCCTGCTTGCCTTCCAGGGCTTTTTCCAGGCCCGGGATGATGTTGCCGGCACCGTGCAGGTAAACCAGCGGCGCGCCACCGGCGGAGCTGTCGATGGTCTCCCCGGCGTCGTTGGTCAGGGTATAGTCGATGGAGACAGCCTTGTTGGCGGCGATCAGCATGGGGCAAGACCTTTTGCAAAAGAATGTAGAGCGGACAAGTGTAACCTTGCCATCGTCCGATTGCGAACGCGGTGCAGACGAGCAACGGCCCATCAGTCGGATCAACGGCTTTCATCAGGACGAAGAAGGCCACTGGGTGGCGGAACTTTCGTGCGGCCATACCCAGCACCTGCGCCACCAGCCGCCGTGGCAGGCGCGCCCCTGGGTGCTCGACCCGGCACAACGTGCGCAACACATCGGCCAGCCTTTCGCTTGCGGCTGGTGCGCACAAGGGGCCGATAGCGCTACCCTTGACCGTTAATTTCTTGCACCGCTTATTTCGAGAAGCACGCATGCAGACATTTTTCATTGCGCCGACCGACTTCGGTGTCGGCCTGACTTCGATCAGCCTAGGCTTGGTGCGCACCTTGGAGCGTGCCGGCCTGAAGGTCGGCTTCTTCAAGCCTATCGCCCAGCCCCACCCGGGTGACACCGGCCCTGAGCGCTCCACCGAACTGGTCGCCCGCACCCACGGCATCAAACCACCGGTCCCCCTGAGCCTGGCCCACGTCGAGCGCATGCTGGGCGATGGCCAACTGGACGAGTTGCTTGAAGAAATCATCCGCCTCTACCAGCAAGCCTGCGTCGGCAATGACGTGGTGGTGGTCGAGGGCATGGTGCCCACGCGCCACGCCAGCTACGCAGCGCGCGTCAACCTGCACCTGGCCAAGAGCCTAGATGCCGAGGTAATTCTGGTGTCGGCCCCGGAAAACGAAGTGCTCAGCGAGCTGTCTGGGCGGGTCGAACTGCAAGCCCAATTGTTTGGCGGCCCACGCGACCCGAAAGTGCTCGGGGTGATCCTCAACAAGGTGCGCACCGACGAGAGCATGGCGGACTTCGCCACCCGCCTGCGCGAGCACTCGCCCTTGCTGCGTGGTAACGACTTCCGCCTGCTTGGCTGCATCCCCTATCAGCCCGAGCTGAACGCACCGCGGACACGCGATGTGGCCGAGCTGCTCGGCGCCCAGGTGCTCAATGCCGGCGACTACGAGCAGCGGCGCATGAGCAAGATCATCATCTGTGCACGCACGGTGGCCAACACGGTCCCGCTATTGACCTCGGGTACCCTGGTGGTAACCCCGGGGGACCGCGACGACATCATCCTCGCTGTCAGCCTGGCAGCGATCAATGGCGTACCCCTGGCCGGCTTGCTGCTGACCAGCGACAGCAAGCCTGACGTGCGTATCCTTGGCCTGTGCCGCGGTGCACTGCAGGCCGGCCTGCCGATCCTTTCGGTCAGCACCGGCTCGTACGACACTGCCAACCAGCTCAACTCGCTGAACCGCGAAATCCCGGTGGACGACCGCGAGCGTGCCGAGTTCATCACCGACTTCGTCGCCAGCCACCTCGACGCGGCCTGGCTGCACCAGCGCTGCGGCACGCCGCGCGAACTGCGCCTGTCACCGGCAGTGTTCCGCTACCAACTGATCCAGCGTGCGCAGCAGGCCAACAAACGCATTGTCCTGCCGGAAGGCGCCGAGCCACTGTTGGTGCAGGCCGCTGCCATCTGCCAGGCCCGCGGCATTGCCCGCTGTGTACTGCTGGCCAAACCCGAAGATGTCGACGCCGTGGCCCGCGCCCAGGGCATCACGTTGCCGCCAGGGCTGGAGATTCTCGACCCCGAACTGATTCGCGGGCGCTACGTGGAGCCCATGGTCAAGCTGCGCAAAAGCAAGAACCTCAACGCACCGATGGCCGAGCAGCAGTTGGAAGACCCCGTGGTGATCGGCACCATGATGCTGGCCCTGGACGAAGTGGACGGCCTGGTCTCGGGCCTGGTGCACTCCACGGCCAACACCATCCGCCCGGCCCTGCAGCTGATCAAGACCGCACCCGGCTCGAGCCTGGTCTCGTCGGTGTTCTTCATGCTGTTCCCCGAGCAGGTGCTGGTGTATGGCGACTGCGTGATGAACCCGCACCCAAGCGCCGCCGAGCTGGCGGAAATTGCCCAACAGAGTGCCGAATCGGCGCAGGCCTTCGGCATCGCGCCACGGGTGGCGATGATCAGTTATTCAAGCGATTCGGTCAGCGATGAAGAAGTCGAGAAGGTGCGCGAAGCGACACGCCTGGCACAGGGCGCGGCGCAGGAGCTATTGATCGATGGGCCGTTGCAGTATGACGCGGCGGCCAACCCGGCGATTGCCCGAGAGCTGGCGCCGGGTAGCCCGGTGGCCGGGCGCGCCACGGTGTTCGTATTCCCCGACCTGAATACTGGCAATACCACGCACAAGGCGGTACAGCGCAGTGCCGACGGGGTCAGCCTGGGGCCTATGCTGCAGGGTTTGCGCAAGCCGGTGAACGACTTGCCGCGTGGGGCGCAGGTTGACGATATCGTGCATACCATTGCCCTGACGGCGATTCAGGCCAGCGTGACGCGCTAAAAGCAGAGGCTTCTTTGAACGCCTTGTGGGAGCGGGACTGCCCGCTCCCACAGCGCCGCAACGCGGCCCTGAAGGTCAATCAGGGATACTGCTGAACCTGGCCTTGCTGCTCATACTGCTGACCCGGAATCGGCTTCAGGTTCACTTCCACACGGCGGTTCTGCGCACGACCATTGGCATCAGCGTTGCTGGCGATCGGCTGGTCCGGGCCCATGCCACGCACAGTGATACGCGAGGCATCCACCCCCTGCGAAGTCAGGTAGGTACTGACCGCCTGCGCACGGCGCTGGGACAGGTCCATGTTGTGCTGGCGGCTGCCAGTGCTGTCGGTGAAGCCGACCACTTCGATGGTGTTCTGGTTGAATTGCTTGAACGAGCCCGCCAGGTTGTTCAGCGGCGAGTAGAAGCTTGGCGCGATGTTGGCCGAGTCGGTGGCGAAGGTGATGTTGCCCGGCATGATCAGCTTGATCTGGTCACCCTGACGCTGCACTTCAACACCCGTGTTGGCCATCTGCGCGCGCAGTTCGGCTTCCTGCTTGTCGGCGTAATAGCCATATCCGGCTGCAGCGGCACCCACTGCGGCAGCACCGATCAGTGCACCCTTGCCACGGTTGTTGTGGTCGATGGCTGCGCCGGCGATGGCGCCGGCCAGCGCCCCCAGGCCGCCGTACTTGGCGGTCTTGCTCATCCCTGTGGAACCCTGCGCCTGCCCCTGGTTGTCGTAAGGGTTCTGGCCGGCACAGCCGGTCATCAGTGCAGCGGCGGTTGCGACGATAATCAGACGACGCATGGTGAACATGGACAAGCTCCTACTGAAATTCATAAATGCGGCAGATCCCAAGGGGTTCTATGCCAGCCTTGGATCGCATCGGCAACGAAAAATTCCATGAAAGTGCCTTCATGTGCCATCAGGCACGCACGAATGGGTTTTCGCGCATCTCGTCGCCCAAACGGGTGTCGGGCCCGTGGCCGGTCACCACGATGGTCTCTTCGTCCAGGCGGTACAGCCGCTCCTTGATGGAACGCACGATTGCCCGCTGGTCGCCCCCCCACAAGTCGGTGCGGCCAATACCTCGGCGGAACAAGGTGTCACCGGCAATCAACAATTTGGCGTCGGCGAACCAAAAGCTCATCGAGCCTGGGGTATGGCCTGGCGTGTGCAACGCCACACCGCAGCCGCAGGCCAGTTCTTCGTCATCGCCCAGCCAGCGGTCCGGTGCCGGTACCGGGGTGTAAGGTACGCCGAACATCTGGCACTGCATCTCAAGGTTGTCCCACAGCATCTGGTCGTCCTTGTGCAGGTGCAGCGTGGCGCCGGTCAGCTCCTTGAGCTTGCCTGATGCGAGGAAGTGGTCGAAGTGCGCATGGGTGTGGATGATGCTCACCAGCGTCAGGCCGTGCACCTGCAGGCGGGCAAGGATCTTGTCCACATCACCACCCGGGTCGACGACCATGGCTTTCTTGGTCAGGGGGTCGCCGATCAGCGTGCAGTTGCACTGCAAGGGGCCGACGGGGAAGGTTTCGCGGATGAGAGCAGGCGGGGCTTGGGTCATGGTGTTCTCGCAGGTGAAGCTGGGTTCTGCTGAGAGCCTGACAGGAAAATGGCGTGGGTGCACGAGGTTCATGTCTTGAGCGAAGTGGCGCCTGTGAGACCGAGCGCCGCCCGCGCGGCGCATCGCGAGCAAGCTCGCTCCTACATTTGTTTTGGGCCAGTTATTCCTGAGGCAGAGGTGCGCGGCCCCTTGGTGTCCACCTCGATATTGTGTGGAACAAACAAGGCGGTCGCGCGCTAGGGTGCAGGCAATACTGGCCCGAAACAAATGTAGGAGCGAGCTTGCTCGCGATGCGCCGCGCGGGCGGCGCTCGATCTCCCAGGCGCTAAATACCTTAAGGCAAAAACAACCTGAACAACCCGCCCCCAAGCGCCCCGCCGTTGGAGATCTCGATCCGCCCGCGCACCCCGCCGCTTTCATGCAACGCTGCGATCCGCGCCGCAAAATACAGCCCAAGGCCGGTACTGCCGCTGGTCGAGTCGATGCCCTGAATGTAATCCTCCTGGCGCTCGAGCATGTGCTTTGGATAACCCGGGCCGTCATCGTTGACGCAAATGGCCAACTGGTTGTCGGCTTCTTCGATGGTGATCAGCAAGGCGTGCCCGGCAAAGCGGGTGGCGTTGGTGATGACGTTGGCGATCACCGAGGCCACCAGTTCGCGGTCGAAGAAACCCAGCGGGTTGTCGGTGTCGATGCGCCAGGTGGCGAGAATGTCGTTGTGCTTGAGGACTTCCTCGTGCGCCGCCAGCTGGGCTTCGATGAAATCATCCAGCTCATGGTAGTCCGGGCATACCGGCAACTGGTTCACACCCAGTTTGTACAAGCCCAGCAATTGCACCAACATGCCGTTGAGGTGACGAAATTCATGCTCCATGATCCCCTGTTCGGCACCGCCGCGCAGTTCCTCGGGCAAACGTTCCACCCACTGGCTGTGGGACTGGATCAGCGCCGACAACGAACTTTTGAGGTCGTGCACGGTGGAGGCGATCACCGTGGAAAAATCCAGCCCCTGATTGTCTTGATTCATGCGCCGAACACTCGGATGTGCAGTTTGCGGTAACGGTCATAGCGATTGTCGCTGGCAGGGATACCGGCCACGCTGGTCAAGGCGTCGCGGCACTCCTGCATGATCGCAGGCTGAGGGTTGTCACCGCCGATGCGCAGCAGCGCCTGGGCGGTGTTGAGGGCGATGCTGATGTTCTTCGGCTGTAAACCCAATGCCTTGCGGAACAGTTGCAACGCCTCGCCAAGCTGCCCTCCCTGGTAACTGCGCACACCCTGCCTATTGAGGGTGACCGCTTCGGTAATGGCGTTGAGCACGCTGGGGTCATCCGTCAGCTTGCCCACTTTCTCCATGACCTTGGGGTCATCGCCATAACTTTCCACACAGTTCTTCAGCACGCCGATGGCGGCGGCTTCCTGCCCCATCGCCTGCAATTGCGCAGCGACAGTCAGGGCCGAATCGACAGAGAAGAACTGGTTCATCTTGTCCAGGCGCTGAATCGCCTGTTCTGTCAGCTTGCCGGCCGTTTCCGGGTCGCCTGCCTGCTGCAGGCTGGCAGCCTTCATCATCCGCGCACGCACCTGCAGGCCTTGGTCTTCGGGGTTTTCCTTGGCCACTTCGCTGAGCGTGGTGTTGATCTCGACCCGGGTACGGGCGTCCAGACCGAAGCCTGCATTCTTGCTCATCAACGCCTGCACCAGGCCAAGGTTGTTTTCGGCATCCTTGTAGCGCGAACTCTGCCCCTGGTTCACCGCATGGCGGAACGCCTTTGATGCGCTCTCGAAGTCTTCGTTCTCCAGCGCCAGCTTGCCCAGCGTCGATTGCCGCCGCACCGACAAAGGCGACAGGCGCACGGCTTCTTCAAGCAGGTTCTGCGCGCGCCGGGTATCACCCTGAGCCACCAGTACCTCGGCCATGCCATCGTAAAGCCCTGGCATGATCGGGAACGCCTTGAGCGCCTGCTCGTATACACCCTGGGCCTGGGCATTCTGACCACGCTTGTGCATCAGTGCGCCCAACGCGGCGTATACCCACGGCTGCGGACGGCTGGCCAGGATGGCCTTGAGGAATTTTTCCAGTTCCTCGAAACGGTTGAGGTTGCGCAGGGCATCGGCCCGGTAGCGCAAGCACAAGGGGGCCAGGCGTGGATCCTTCTTGCACAGCTCGGCGCAGGCCGCCAGTACTTCGGCCGGACGGTTGCGGTCCAGCGCCTGCAGGATCGGTTTTAGCAACGTCTTGCGCTGGAACAGTTTCTCGACGCGCTGGGCAAGGCCAACCCGGTTGAACGGTTTGGTCAGGTAGGCATCGGGCTCGTGCTCGATGGCGCTGAGGACAATCGCCTGGCTGCTCTCGGCTGTGACCATGATGAACACGCACTCATGGCTGATGTGCTTGTCGATGATCAGGTCTTCAAGCACCTGTTGCCCGTTCTTCTTGCCATCGCCCAGATGGAAGTCCTGCAGGATGAAGTCATAGCGCTTCTGCGCGCACATGCGCAGCGCCTGCTCGCCGCTGTCAGCGGTGTCCACGTCGCGCACGCCCAACTCGCGCAACATGGAACGGGTCGACGTACGAAAGTCGGTAAAGTCGTCGACGATCAGAAAGCTCTTTTGCCCGTACTGCAGCATCAACACGACCTGCCTTGGAATGATTGAAAAATCGCGCGAGGCGATGCCACCGATAGCTGTATCGGCAGCTGGTCGGGAAAGATGAGGGTAGCGTATTGTCGGCCAGAACCTATGGCGTCAGGCCATCACTTTAACGAGCAATGACCTACAGGGCCAGTATCACGCCAGCAACCCCAGGGATTTGGCCTTGGCCACTGCCTGGGTGCGCCGCTCCACGCCCAACTTGCTGTTGATGTGGCTGGCGTGGGTCTTCACCGTGTGCAGGGAAATGAACAGCCGCTCGCTGATTTGCTGATTGGAACAGCCTTGGGCGATCAGTTCGAGCACCGCCATTTCGCGGCCACTCAGCGCTTCGCCGTTGCCCGTACTGGCGATTGGCACTGGCGGCAGGTGCTTGAGCAGTTCCGCCTGAACCGGGCAAGCGGCACCTGCCTGCAGTTGTTCATAGAGCCACTGCGGGTGTTTTTCCAGCAGTGGCTGCATCGGCTGAATCACGCCGCCATGCGCCGCTTCCAGCAAACTGGGCAGCAACTGCGCGGCCTGCCCTTCCTTGCCTTCGTCCAACAGCAGGGAAAGCCATTGGCACAGGGCGCTGACGGCGAGCATCATGCCGCCACTGGCCTGGCCGCGCTTTACCAGGCGTGCCAGGCGTTGCTCGGCATCGTCGCTACGCAACTGGATGCGATCAAGCAATGCCTGCTGCAACGCAATGTGCAGCGGCAGCAGCGGATGGAATTCCGGTGCCGCCGCCGGCTGCTCGCCGCCATAGGTCTGGCCCAGGCGCTGCAGCCAGGACTCCGCCAGATCGGTACGCCCCTGGGCCAGCCACAGTTCGCATTTGACCAGGGTAATCATGGCCAGGTAGTAGACCGGGGGCACATCCCAGATGTGCATCAGGCGCTCGGCCTCGGCCAGTTCGGCAAAGGCCTCGGCGAAGTGACCTTCCCGGCCATCGAGCGTGGCAATCACACAATGACCGATAAGCACACTGATGTCCCGGCACGATCGCGCCTCGCCCAGCCCTGCGCGCAAACGCGCGCGGCCCTGAGCCGGCTGCAGACGCGAGACCAGCAGGTAACCTTCGTAAAGCGTCAGCCGCGCACGCACAGCATACAGCCGCTGCGCCGAAAGCCCTTGCAGACGTTGCAGTCCCTGGCGCACTTCGTCCAATGCACGCAGCGCCTCGCCACGGGCATGCAGCACTCGCGCCCGGTCGTAGTGAGCCAGCGCCTCGAACAACGGGTTACCGACCCGCTGGGCCAGCTCCAGGGCCTCGCGGTTCCAGCCTCGGGCGCGCCAGAAGTCACCATCGGCGATGGCCAGGTTGGACAGCGTCGACAAACACACCAGGCGTTGGCCGTAGCGCTTGCTCGGCAGGCTCTGTAGCGCTTCGCCGCAGTAGGCCAGGGTGCGCTCGCGGTCGCCACGGCCACGGGCAATGACCCCACTGAGCGCCAGCCATTGCGCCAGCATCGACTTTTGCGCGGTCGCCGAAGGTGCGGGCAGAAAGCGACTGAGGTAGCCGGCCAGTTCCTCGGCAGCATCCAGTTGGCAAGCCAGGCCCAACGCCCAGCTGTACAGCACGATCAGCCGCGGCGTGCTGATCAACAGACTGTCGGGCAGGTCCATCTTCCAGCGCAGCAACATGCCGACGTTCTGTTCGGCCAGCAGTTGCTCCTCGGACAGACTTTGCACCAGGTCAGCAGCAACATCGAGGTGGCCGGCACGCAAAGCCTGCTCCACCGCCTCGTCCAGCAGGTCTTGTGCTTCAAACCAGCGGCAGGCCCGTAAATGCAGAGCGACCTGAGAATCGCTCGCCTGGCGGCTGCGCAGCAGGTCGGAGAACAAATGGTGATAACGGAACCAGTGCCCATGCTCGTCCAGCGGCACAAGGAACACCTGATGCGCCTGCAGGAAGCTCAGGACGGCGGCACTGTCGTGGCGGCCACGCATCGCATCGCAAAGCGGAGCGCAGAAACGCTCCTGGCTGGCGGTTTCGTCCAAGAAAGCCTGCACATCTGCAGGTAGCCTGTCGATGACTTCCTCAAGCAGATAGTCGCGGATCAGGCCCTCGCCACCATGCAGCGCCTGGGGCAAGGCTTGCTCGTCAGCGCTGTCGCTGGCCGCCAGCTGCCAGAAACGCAGCCCGGCCACCCAGCCGTCGCTGCGCTGGATCAGATTGTCCAGTGCCTGGCCGCGCAGGCCGGTAGGTTGGCGACCGATCACTGCCAGCGACTCATCCGCAGTGAGGCGCAGGTCCTGTTCGTTAAGCTCGACCAACTGCCGGGACAGGCGCAGGCGCGCCAGGTGCCAGTCTGGCCGCTGGCGGCTGGTCACCAGCAATACCAGGCCAGGGGGCAGATGATTGAGGAAGAACTGCAGGCAACGGTCCAGCACCGGCCCTTGGGCCAGGTGATAGTCGTCCAGCACCAGCAGCAGCGGCGTGTCAGCTTGCAGGTACAGCGCCAGCTCGTCGAGCAGGCCATCGAGCCACTCTTCAAAGGCAAACGGCTGGTGGCGCTGGCGCATTTTCAGCAGGCCCATGGCCTGGCCGCCCAGTGCCGGGCAGTATTGCTGCAGGCCTTCCAGCAAGCGCTCAAGGAAGCGGCCAGGGTCAGCATCCCGTTGGCTCAGGCCAAGCCACAGGCTGCGCCAGTGCTCGGGCAGTGTTTCGCAAAACTCGATGGCCAGGGAGCTTTTGCCGAAACCCGCCGGGGCATTGACCAGCAGCAGCCGCCCGCCCAAACCGGCTTCCAGCCGCTGGCACAAACGAAGGCGCGGCACATGGCCGTCCGGCAGCGGCGGCCGGAAGAAACGCCCGTCCCGCAGGCCAAGGGCCTGACTTGCGAATCCATGGGTACGGGACATATCTGTCATGGCCGGCTCGTTCTGGTTGGAAGACAACGGCGGTATGGATGTTTGCGAGACTAGCCGTTAACGCAGCGCATTTGAAGATGATGGGCGCAATTGGCGCGGAAAAGACTGCGACAAAAAGCAACATGGCTGATGGACAGGGGCTGGGGCGGGGGTTTGGAGAGGTATTCAGGAGGTTGATTGCCTTGTCCGGCCTCTTCGCGGGTGAACCCGCTCCAGGGTGGACCGCACAGGTCCCCCGGAAATAGAAACGCCCCGGCGAGCCGGGGCGTTCTGGGGATCACAGGGCGTTCAGTGATTTCAGCTTAGCGAATACCCGACTGACGCAACGCTGCCGGCTGGAAATCGGCCTTGCTGGCACTGAAGCCGAAGTCGTAGGCACGTTTCTCTTCGTTCTTCATCCCAAGGGCCAGGTAACGACCGGACTGCAGGTCGTAGATGGCTTCCAGGGTGTACCAAGGTACTTCCACGTTGTAGTAAGGCTGAGCATGGGCCTCGGACACGCGCCACAGTTGTCCACGGCCGTCGTACTGGTCGATCACTGCGGCCTGCCAGGTGTCCTCATCGATGTAGAAATCACGCTTGGCGTAGATGTGCCGCTGGCCTGGCTTGAGGGTAGCAATCACGTGCCAGACGCGGCGCAGCTCGTAACGGGTCAGGTCCTGGTTGATGTGCCCGGCCTTGATGATGTCGGCGTACTTGAGTTTCGGATCATCCAGTTTGAAGGCGTTCGATGCGATATACAGTTCCTTCTTGCCTTCGAGCTTCCAGTCATAACGATCGGGTGCACCGTTGAACATGTCCAGGTTGTCCGACGTACGCAGGCCGTCGGCGGCGGTACCCGGGCCGTCATACGACACTTGCGGTGCCTGGCGCACACGGCGTTGGCCGGCGTTGTAGATCCACGCCTTGCGCGGCTCCTTCACCTGGTCGAGGGTTTCGTGCACCAGCAGCACGGTCCCGGCCAGGCGCGCAGGCGCGGTCACTTCCTGCTTGAAGTAGAACAGGATGTTGCCTGGGTTGTTCGGGTCGTAGTCCTTCATCTTGTCGCGGAAGACGAACTGGTCAGAGAAGTACACCGGGTTGAACGAGCCGTTCTGCTGCGGCGTGGCCTGGGTCACCAGGCGGCTGACACTGCCGCCGCGGTAGCGGGTGATGTGGTTCCAGATCACCTCCAGGCCGCTTTTCGGAATAGGGAACGGTACCGCCGTGCGGAAATTGCTCAGGCCGTTGCCGCCTTCCACCAGGGTGGTTTTGGTGGCGTTTTCCTTGATGGCCGCGAACACATCCGCCGGGATGGTTGCGCCGCGATGGGTTTTGAACACCGGGATCTTGTAGGTATCCGGGTAGCGTTTGAGCATGGCCAACTGGCCTGGCGCAAGCTTGTCCTTGTACTGGTCGGCATTCTGCGCAGTGATGGTGAACAACGGTTTTTCACTGCCGTACGGGTCGGACAGGAAGCCCTTGCCATCGACGCTGCCTGCGGTCTTCGACAGCGGCTCCCATGGGCCGATGGAACCGTCGGCGTTGCCGGCCTTCTCGGCGCCCATCGGGGTCAGGGTGCTGCCCAGCTTGGCTGCCTCGTCGGCGGATACGGCTGCCATGACGCTGGTCGCCAGCAGGGACAGGCCCAGTACACCGGCTTGCAGCAGACTTCTGGTCTTGTTCATGTCGTGTCGTCCTGGATCTGTATGCTTAGAAGTTCACGCCGAAGCTGAGGGCGACGAAGTCGCGGTCATCCACGGTGCTGTACTTGCCATCGAAGAAGTTGGTGTACGACAGGCTCGCCGTATAGGTGTTCTGGTACTCGGCGTCCAGGCCCAGGCTGACAGCCTTGCGGCCTTCCTCGAAGTTGGCGCCAGGGCCAGGCGAGTAGCCGGACACGTCATGCGACCAGGCCACGCTCGGCTTCAGGTTGATACCCGCGAAAACGTCGTTGTAGTCCCAGATGACGCGGCCGCGGTAACCCCAGGAAGTACTGGTGGTGTAGCCGTCATTCTCGCACTTTCGGTTCAGGTTGGTGGTGGATGCCCCTGCACCAGCGCCAGCGATGGTGCTGCCATTGAGCGCCTGGCAGGTATCGGCGCCACCGGTGGAGGGCAACGGACCTGGGCCGAACACCGGGTCGCGACCGTAGCGGGTATCGTGGGCATTCTCCAGGCCGCCGACATGGGTGACACCCAATTCACCGACTACAGTCATCCGGCTGGCACCCATCACCTGGTCGAAGAAGTGAGTCAGGGTGGTCTGGAACTGAGTGATCTCCTTACGGCGGTACCCGTGCAGGTCTTGCCCCGGCGTACCGGCCAGCAACGATGCGTTGCTCAATGCGCCGCCAATGGGACGGACACCGGCGAACAGGATATCCGTGGTATTGAGCTGCACTGGCGCATTGGGGCGGTAGCTGACTTCGCCGCTCCAGGCGGTGCCAGTGGGTAACGTGGTGGAGAAACTCAAGCCATAAAGGCGGATATCCTCGGGGTATTCCACAAAGTACTCGGAATTACCCGCGACGATCAGAGGCGCCAATGCGCGCAGTTGTGCCGGCAGGGCGCTCAGCCCGGCGAACACGGACGGCGGGGCCCCTGTGGCACTGAAGATGGGTGCACGGCTGTGGTAATTCATGAAGTAGGCGCCGAACTCCGTGTCCAACGGCTCGAACATATAGCGCATGGCCACACCGAACTGGCCGCTGTCACGCGCATCGCGGTCGGCACCGCGGCGTACCATCACACCCTCTTCGTTGATGTTCACGCCGCGCGTGGCGAGGAACTGCTGCGCAGCGCCCGGCACTGTGCGGCTGCTATTGAGCACGCGCAAGTTGTCGGTACACCCGTCGGCAATGATGTCCGGCTGGGAGAAGAAGGTGCCGCAGTTGTCGACGACCGTCTGGTCCCATTCAAGCTGGTAGAAGGCCTCGGCCGACAGGTTGTCGGTCAGGCTCTGCGAGACGTAGAACATGTTGACGGGAATCAGGCCTTCCTTGATCTCGGCCCCGGGGCGGCGGAACGCCGACACGTCGATGGGGTTGATCGAGTTGATGCCGCCGCCGATGAAGGTACTTTCGCCCCAGCTCACTACCTGCTTGCCAAAACGCACCGAGCCAGGCTGATCGCCGATGGAGTAGTTGTGGTAGACAAAGGCGTCGAGCAGTTCGGCGCCGGACGACTTGGCGCCTTCCTTGCGGTTGGAATCGCTGATGTCCTTGAACTGGCGGTGTTCGTCCTTCAGCTCGAAGTCGTACCAGTACTTGCCGCGCACGAACACACCGGTGTCGCCGTACTTGAGCTCCAGGTCATGAATACCTTTGAAGATCTTGGAGAACGTTTCGCCCTTCTTGAAGTTCAGGTGGCCATCGTCGGATGTCTGCGACAGGCCCTTGCCGCCGTTGTTCACCCCTATCAGGTTCTTGTTGGGGTTGGCCGTCGACCAGCTGGCGCCGATGGAGAGCGACGAGTCGAACTGGCCTTCGATTTCACCAATATTGAAACTGACAGCGAAAGCAGGACTTGCGAGCGTGGAAGCAAGGCTGACGGCCAAGGGCAGCTTGGCCCGGCGCCAGAACAGGTTTGCAGATTTCATCGACGCTACTCCATGTACTTTTTTGTTATGGCAGTGAGTCCTTTCAAGAACGGCCCGAGCGACCGGATTGCAGGCTTGCACCCGCGGCGACACCGCTTGCGCGCGTCGCCCTCCCCCATTCCTGAAAATCCCCTGGCCCCGACTATAGCCAGCAGGCACAGGCGCTTGATCCCTCTAAAGTGTGATTTGCGCTCCATGCCACCCACTCGCTGCAGTTTTGTTCCGGTTGCGGGCTGGCAGTGCTCAAGGATGGCGCATTTCTGTCGTTTGGCAAGGCGGCGGGCTCTCTAGCATGCGGGTCACGCTCTGACGCGCGCGACCCGCACAACGGTTACAACGTGGAAAGGAACGCGCTGTTGCTGGCCTGCCACTGGACGATGTCCTGGCGGATGCGTTTCTTGTCGAGCTTGCCGACACTGGTCTTGGGAATTTCAGTAACAACGGCGATCTGGCTTGGAATGGCCCACTTATTGATATGACCTTGCTCGACGAACGGCTTGAGGTGTTCCTTCAGCGCCTTGGCGTCGATATCGTGGCCGTCACGTACCACCAGCAGGGCAAACGGGCGCTCACCCCACTGCGGGTCCGCCACCCCCACGACCGCCACTTCGCGCACGGCCGGGTGACGGCTGATCAGGTCTTCCAGGTCGAGCGAGGACACCCACTCGCCGCCGGTCTTGATCACATCCTTGATGCGGTCGCGGATGTCGATGTAGCCCATGCCGTCGAGGGTGGCGACGTCACCGGTGTGCAGCCAGCCGCCCTGCCACAGCTCCTCGCTCTTCTGCGGCTCCTTGAAATAGCCCATGGTCAGCCACGGCGCACGCAGCACCAGCTCACCCTGGGTTTCACCATCGGCGGGCAGGAAGTTGCCTTCGCCGTCGACGATGGCCGCTTCGACCAACGGCACCGGCACACCGGCCTTGATACGGTAGGTGACGCGCTCATCCTCGCTGCCGGCCTGCAGTTCATCGTTCAGGTGTGCCGCGGAGATCAGCGGGCAGGTTTCCGACATGCCATACGCAGCGGTCAGCTGAATGCCGCGCGCGAGGGCGGCCTGGTACAGCGAACGGTTGAGCGAGCTGCCGCCGATGATGATCTTCCAGCCGCCGAAGTCCTGCCCCTGGGCGTTCGGGCAGTTGAGCAGCATCTGCAGGATGGTCGGTACACAGTGCGAGAAGGTGACCTTCTCTTCGCGCCAAAGCTTGACCAGCATGTCCGGCTCGTAGCGCCCCGGGTATACCTGCTTCATGCCGAGCATGGTAGCAGCGTAGGGGATGCCCCAGGCATGCACGTGGAACATCGGGGTGATGGGCATGTACACGTCGTTGCTGCCCAGCAGGCGCACGCTGTCGATACTGCCGGTGACCGAGGCTTCGGCCAGCGTGTGCAGCACCAGCTGGCGGTGGCTGAAATACACGCCCTTGGGGTTACCGGTGGTGCCAGTGGTGTAGAAGGTAGTGGCCACCGAGTTCTCGTCGAAGTCCGGGAAGTCGTAGCGCGGGCTGGCGGCTGCCAGCAGCTGCTCATACTCACCGACCAGGTCGGGCAGTTCGGCAGTCTTGTCCGGGCCATCGGTCAGCAGCAAGGTCTTGTCGACTGTGGTCAGCTGCCCGGCGATGGCCTGGTACAGGCCCACGAAGTCGCTGTTGACCAGCACCACGCGGTCTTCGGCGTGGTTCATGGTGTAGAGGATCTGCTCAGGCGACAGGCGCACGTTGATGGTGTGCACCACGGCGCCGATCATCGGGATGGCGAACATGCACTCCAGGTAGCGATGGCTGTCCCAGTCCATCACCGCCACGGTGTCACCGGCCTTGACCCCGGCCTCGGTCAGCACATTGGCCAAGCGGGCAATGCGCTCGTTAAGCTGTGGATAGGTCAGCCGCATCTGGTCGCGGTAGACAATTTCGCGGGTCTTTTCATAGCGGCTACCGGACATCAGCAGGCGCTTGATCAGCAATGGATAGGCGTAGGCGCCCTCGGCGGGCTTGATGATGCGTGTCTGCAACATGGGTATCCCTTTTCTGAAAAGCGGGCCGGACAAGTCTGCGGATTACTGTAGTTCGCCAATGTGACGGCTAAATCAGCCGAAGGAATGATTTGCGCGGCAGAGGTATGAGTGGCGGGCGTTGACGGGCAGCAAGGTTGAGCTAGACACTGCGGCGGCGGCTTCAGGTTCGCATTGAAGCTGAGGGCCCTTTCGTGGGCAAGCCTGCTCCTGCAAGGGTTGTGGTGACCCTGTGGGCGCGGGCGCGCCCGCGAATGGCCACAACACCCCTATCCCTCCCTGCCACCGGAGATCTTCATGCCCAGCCCGCGTCGCGCCGTGTTTCTCGATCACCAATCCCTGGACCTTGGCGACCTCGACCTTTCGCCCCTGAAGCAGCAATTCGACCAGTTCGAACTGTTCGCCGCCACCCGCCCGGAACAGGTTGCGGAACGCCTGCAGGGCGCCGTGGCGGTGGTCAGCAACAAGGTCATGCTCGACGCCGCTACCCTGGCCGCCAACCCGCAACTGAAGCTGATCCTGGTGGCCGCCACCGGCACCAATAATGTCGACCTGGCCGCCGCCCGCGCCCTGGGCATCACCGTGTGCAACTGCCAGGGCTACGGCACGCCGTCTGTCGCCCAGCATACCCTGGCCCTGCTGCTGGCCCTGGCCACCCGGCTGTGCGACTACAACCAGGCGGTGGCGGACGGCCAGTGGGCCAAGGCCAGCCAGTTTTGCCTGCTGGACTTTCCCATCGTCGAACTGGAGGGCAAAACCCTCGGCCTGCTCGGCCACGGCGAATTGGGCGGCGCAGTGGCGAGGCTGGCCGAAGCCTTCGGTATGCGCGTACTGAGCGGGCAGATCCCTGGCCGCCCGGAGCGCGCAGACCGGCTGCCGCTGGACAAGTTGCTGCCGCAAGTGGACGCCCTGACCCTGCACTGCCCGCTGAACGAACACACCCGGCATATGATCGGCGCCCGCGAATTGGCTCTGCTCAAGCCCAACGCGCTGGTTGTCAACACCGCCCGTGGCGGCCTGATCGACGAACAGGCGTTGGCCAATGCCCTGCGCGGTGGTCACTTGGGCGGCGCGGCCACCGACGTGCTGAGCGTGGAGCCGCCGGTCAACGGTAACCCGCTGCTGGAGCCCGGTATCCCGCGCCTGATCATCACCCCGCACAGCGCCTGGGGTGCCGTAGAATCGCGCCAGCGCATCGTCGGCCAGCTCAGCGAGAACGCCCAGGCCTTCTTCGCCGGGCAGCCACGCCGCGTGGTCAGCTGAGCCAGGCGCCTGCCTCTGCTACACTGCGCCACTTTTTTCCAGGAGACGTCGTCCATGGACCCGCGCAGTGAAGTGTTGCTCCGCCAGGCAGAGCTGTTTCAGGGGCCGCTGCTGATCGCCGGCGCCCCCGCCGACGACCTGCTCGGCCAATTGCCTCAGGCCCAGGCCTGGACTTGGCATGCCGGCGATCAGGCCATGCTCGAAAGCCGCTTCGCAGGCCGCAGCCATTTCGGCGTCGCGGCCCCTGAAGCAGCATTCGACAGCGCCGTGCTGTTCCTGCCCAAATCCCGCGAGCTGGCCGCCTATCTGCTCAACGCCCTGGCGTCGCGCCTGGCTGGCCGCGAGCTGTACCTGGTCGGCGAGAAGCGCGGTGGCATCGAGGGCGCGGCCAAGCAGTTGCAGGCCTTTGGCAAGCCACGCAAACTCGACAGCGCCCGGCACTGCCAGCTGTGGCAGGTGACCATCGACCAGGCGCCGCAGGCAAAACCGCTGGAAAGCCTGGCCGAGCGCTTCGAGCTGGCCCTGGAAGACGGCCCGTTGCAGGTGGTCAGCCTGCCTGGGGTATTCAGCCATGGCCGACTCGACCGAGGCACCGCCCTGCTACTGAAGCACCTTGACGGCCTGCCCGGTGGTCACATGCTGGACTTTGGCTGCGGTGCCGGGGTACTGGGGGCCACGCTCAAACGCCGTTACCCACAAAGCCGTGTGACCTTGCTGGACGTGGATGCCTTCGCCGTGGCAGCCAGCCGCCTGACGCTGGCTGCCAACGGCCTGGAAGGCGAAGTGATCAGTGGCGATGGCATCGACGCCGCCCCTACTGAACTGAGCCTTATCCTGAGCAACCCGCCGTTCCACACCGGCGTACACACCAACTATCAAGCGTCGGAAAACCTGCTGAAAAAGTCTGCCGTTCATCTGCGAAAAGGTGGCGAAATGCGCTTGGTGGCCAACAGTTTCCTGCGCTACCAGCCACTGATCGAAGGGGCATTGGGCAACTGCCAGGTACGTGACGAGGCCGACGGTTTCCGCATCTACCAGGCCACTCACGGATAAAAACAGCGCTTGCCGAAAGCGTTTTGCCTAGGCAGAATCCGCACCGTCCTAGGGGAGTAGTCTCCCGCGAGCACCCAGCTCGCCCGGTACGCGTCAACATACTTGGTCCACAGACCATGGCGCGTGCGACCCACCATGCAAGCCTGCATGGAGAGATCCGCATAGACGGATCCAGGGTTTGACAAGACCTATGACACGCACACCTTACCCGGGGCGGGGAGGCTGTACGTGTCATAGCCGTGTCGACCCGCCCCCGTAGGAATCCTGATGCTGGAATCTCTGTTGGTCCCCACCGCTATCGTTGCCCTGGCCGAGATCGGCGACAAGACGCAACTGCTCGCACTCATTCTCGCTGCCCGCTTCCGCAAACCCTGGCCGATCATCGCCGGCATCATCGCCGCCACCCTGGCCAACCATGCTGCAGCCGGTGCCGTGGGGGCGTGGGTCGGCAGCTTCTTCAGCGATTCGGCACTGCACTGGATCCTGGCCGCGAGCTTTACCGCCACCGCACTGTGGACCCTGGTACCGGACAAGATGGATGACGACGAGAACCCGGCTCGCCGTTTCGGGCCGTTCCTGACGACACTGATTGCGTTCTTCCTGGCCGAAATCGGTGACAAGACCCAGGTTGCCACCGTGATGCTGGCTGCGCAGTATCCGCACCTGATCATGGTCATTATTGGCACTACCCTGGGTATGCTGATTGCCAACGTGCCGGTGGTACTGGCGGGTAACTTCGCGGCTGACAAACTGCCGTTGACGCTGATTCGCCGTCTGGCGGCCACGGCGTTCTTCGTGCTGGCGATCGTGGCCGTCTATTCGGCAATGAAGGCCAGTGGCTGGATTGGCTAACGGGAAAATCGGGGCTGCCATGCAGCCCCAGGATTCAGGCCATTATTGCTTGGCTGCAGCCTGATACAGCGGCATCACCTTCGGAATCGCTGCCTGCAGCGAAGCAATGCGGCTCGCGGACGCCGGGTGAGTACTCATGAACTCAGGCGGTGCACCTTCGGAAGCCTTGCTCATCTTGTTCCACAAGGTGATCGCGGCATTCGGGTCATAGCCGGCACGGGCCGACAGCTCCAGGCCAATCAGGTCGGCCTCGTTCTCGTTGGCCCGGCTGTTGGGCAAGGTCATGGCGTAGTTCACCACGGTGTCGGCCATGGCCATGCTGCTCTGGCCGAGGCCGAAGATGGCACCGGCACCCTGGCGAGCCATTTCTACACCGTATGCCTTGGACATGGCCTCGCGGCTATGCTCGCGCAAGGCGTGGGCAATCTCGTGCCCCACCACGGCGGCAATTTCTGCATCGGTGAGCTTGAGCTGATCGATCAGCCCGGTGTAGACGATGATTTTGCCACCCGGGCCGCAGTTGGCGTTCAGTTCGTCACTCTTGATCACGTTGACTTGCCAGTCCCACTGCGCGGCATCCGGGCGGAATTTTGGCGTCTGGGCGATCAGGCGGTTGGCAATGGCCTGCACACGCCTGGCATCGGCGCTGGACTTGTCGAGCACACCCTTGCTCGATGCTTCACCCAGGGTCTGCTGATACGACTGGGCGTACATCTGGTTGACCTCATCGGTCGAGAGCATGCTGAACATGTACTGCTGGCGCTCGACGCCAACGGCACCGCCGCTGGTGGTATTCACCGCCTGGCAGCCGGCCAGCAGGATGCCAGCACTCAGCAGGCTGACGACAAAAGACTTACGCATGAAAACACTCCCTATCCACATGCGGCGTATCCTAGGCCGAGTCGACAGTGGCTGCCATAGCCGCAGGGAAGATTTTCGTCGCCTGTACCGGCCTCTTCGCGGGCAAGCCCGCTCCTACAGGGGTGACATAACCGTGGGTAGGAGCGGGCTTGCCCGCGAAAGGGCCGGCACAGGCACACCATCAAGCCGGGGTCAGGCATTCCGGCGCATCCAGCTTCGGGTCATTGACGAAATTTGCCAAGGCCCGCTCACGCAAGGTCGCTGGTGGGCTGGCCAGCAGCTCATGCAAGCGGGTAACCGGCGTGTCCGGGTCGAGCCAGGCCGCCTGCCCGGCGTCGTCCAGGATTAGCGGCCGACGCTGGTTCATGGCCGCCTGAGTCACCACCGCGCAACTCAGCCATACCTGGTCCTGCACCGGGTAGGCCTCCCAAACCGCCGCAAAATACAGCGACGCACCCTCCCCCGGGGTCAACCAGAACGGGCGCTTGCGCACGCTGCCACGCCATTCGTAAAAACCGTTGGCCGGCATCAGGCAGCGACGCTGGCGAAATGCATCGCGAAACATCGGCTGCTCGGCCAGCGTTTCGGCCCGGGCATGGGCGGGGGTACGGGACAGGTCGGTGAGCCAGGCCGGGGTCAACCCCCAGCGCGCCTTTGCCAGTTGCTGCTGGCCGTCAAGCTGGCGCTGGATCAGCACCGACGCCCCAGGCGATATATTCCATTGGGCCGGCTGGCCGACGGGAAAACCCGGCAGACTGGCAAGCGCCTGGGGCCAGCGAAACAGGGCATAACGTCCACACATGGGCGAATTCAGAACCTAGCAGATCAAGGTACCGGGGACATTCTCCGGTTCGTCGCCAACCAGTGGCTGGGCATCATTGTACGCATCGATCAGCTGCCGTGCGTATTCGGCCTGCTCATCAGCCACGATAAGCCCCAGCAGGCCCTGCAAGGGCAGCTCGCCAGCGGCACCGAGCAGGTCACGGCCGACCACGTGGACATCGATCCCCTCGCTGGCAAGCATGCCTGCCAGCATTTGCGCCTCGAGCAGGCTTTCCGGTTCGTAGATGCGCTGCATCAGGCGTCGTCCTCGCGTCGGACTTCAAGCATCCATTCGTCACCATGCACCTGCAGAATGCACACCACAGGCTGGCAGCACACCTGACAATCCTCGGTATAAACCTGGTCGCCCGCAGACAGATCGACGGTAGTTTCCACACGTTCGCCACAATAAGGGCAATCATAGAAGTCGGTTTCGAGCATCGCGGCCTCCGCAGTGACTTATGCGTATAATTGCCGGTCTATTTACAGGGCCTGTGTGCGTCCGAGCCGTTTTTCGGAGCCCGTCCCTACCTTATTACCCTAGCCGTTTCCAACAAGAGAGCATGATGGGCGAATTCGATGCCATCCGACCGTACGACGACGCTGAGGTCCCTGCCGTTCTGGCACGCCTGCTCAGCGACCCGGCATTCCTCGATATCCTCACCCACTTCCGCTTTCCGCGTGCGGCCGGTGCTCTCGGCTGGTTGCTCAAGCCCTTGATCGCACGCCGCCTGCGCAAGGAATTCGCCGGCGTTACCTGTGTCTCGACCCTGCAGGACAAAGTCGAATACTACGTCGACCAGACCATCGATCGTGCCACCGACGGCGTCACCTATTCGGGTGTGGAACAGCTAAAGGCCGGCACCGCCTACCTGTTCCTGGCCAACCACCGTGACATCGTCATGGACCCGGCCTTCGTCAACTATGCGGTGTACCACGCCGGCCTGCCCACGCCGCGCATCGCCATCGGCGACAACCTGCTGCAAAAGCCCTTTGTCAGCGACATGATGCGCCTGAACAAGAGCTTCATCGTGCACCGTTCAATCAGCGGGCGGCGCGAAAAACTGGCTGCTTACCAACTGCTATCGGCCTACATCAACCACTCGATCCGCAACGATGCCACCTCGATCTGGATCGCCCAGGCCGAAGGCCGGGCCAAGGACGGTGACGACCGTACCGACTCGGCGATTCTCAAGATGTTCCACATGAGCCGCAAGGACGAGCCGTTCGGTGCGGTTATCCAGAGCCTGAACCTGACCCCGGTGTCGATCAGCTACGAATACGACCCGTGCGACCAGGCCAAGGCCCGTGAGCTTTACATCCGCGCCACAACCGGCACCTACAAGAAGGCGCCGGGCGAAGATGACAACAGCATTGCCAAAGGCATTACCGGCTACAAGGGCCGAGTCCACATCAACTTCGCGCCGCCGGTAACCGAGTACCACGAAGACACGAAACAGCTGGCTGCAGAGATCGACCGGCAGATTCTGGGGGGCTACCGACTGTTCCCGGTGCATTACCTGGCGTATGCGATGTGGGACGGCAAGGATGAGGCGCTGCAGGTGCCGAGTGCCGAAAAGGTGTTCCCGGCGGACGAGCTGGCCAAGGCCAAGGAAGAATGGCAGCGCCGGCTGGATGCCTGCCCGGAAGAGCAGCGGCCTTACCTGGTGCTGCAGTATGCGACGCCGGTGCGTAACCAGTACCAGGTCCGCCAGCAGACGCCGGTCGCCTGATCAATCCCGGGGCTGCGTTGCAGCCCCAATGGTGCTCAGACCCAGGTACTGAACCAGGACAACAGCAACGCCATCGCCAGGCACGAAAAGCCCAGAATGTAGAAGTACTTCGGCACACGCAGGTCGAATGCGTCCACTACCCCCTCGTCTACTGCCATGTACTCGCGGGTTTCGGCCTCGCGCCGCCGCGCACTGTGCAGCAGCAAACCGCCCGGGCAGGTCAGCAGCAGCGCCAGCAGGTTGATCAGCTTGGTGGGATGGGCGGCCAGGAACCCCCAGAGCACTTGCAAGGACATCACGCAACCTCGGTGTGAGCAGCAAAGGCCAGCATTCTACCCAAGTCGCACCGTGGCGCCCGGCCTTGGCGACAAACTGTCGTTAAATTTCATCTGTCATCCGCTCGTCATCAATACAGGCGACCCTGTCGACCTTTCGATGACCCGGAGCTAGTTCATGTTGCACGCCGAAAACCAGGACCGCCTCTACTTCGTTGCGCAGAGCGATGAACAACAGGCGCTGATCGATGGTTTTGCCATCAATGTGCAAGACCGCCAGTGGCTGGTCTACTGTGCGCTTGGCGGACATGTGCATGAGGACTTGCCGGAAGTGGATGCAGGCACAGGGTTCAGCCTGCTGGATTTCCACATAGAAGCGGCGTAAACCTGTGCCGGCCAGACAACAAAAAACCCGCTGCCTGTCACCCAGGCAGCGGGTTTCCTTGCACAACCTGAAGCTTACTGACCCAGCACCTGCCCAATGCTCGGGTCTTTGAACAGGCGGGTCAGGGCATCGCTCAGCACATCACCCACCAGCTGGGTGTTGGTGTCCTGATTCGGCGCCATGCCGAAACGCTGGTCCAGCGAAGCGCCATAACGGCCGCTGTAACGGCGGCCGCCATTGGTTACATCCGCGCGGAAGGTGGCTCCGATGGTGGCTTCGGTCACGTAAAGGTTGTCTTTCGGCGACTGGTACTTCAGCTCGGCCAGGGTCACGGTCAGCTGCGGTGCATTGCCGGCGTTCGGGGTCGGGGTGAAGCCGAGCAGGCGCACAGCGGCTTCGGCCTGAGCCTGCAGCTTGGGCACCACGTCATTACCGCTGACGCTGATGGTGCTGGTCTCGGGGTACATGCCACCGCGGGTACCCAGGGACTGCGAAGGCCGGCCATCAACTACCCGCACCACCACCGGCTGGCCATGGCCGACCGGGGCCAGCTGGGCCTTGAGCGTGGGTTGCGGGTTGAGTTGTTGCGGGCTGTGGGCACAACCGACAAGGCTAAGGCTGGCCACGGCGATCAAACCGAACAACAGACGTTGCAACATGCGCGTTTCTCCAGAAAATGCGGCAAAGGCCCACAGTATACCTAGCCAGGCACAGACCAGTCATCGGCCCGGCCCGCTTGTCACAATCGTTTCATCGCCACACCCTTATCCTTGCGCCAGGCCCTAACGCAAAGGACTCGCCACCATGACCTCGCTCTGGACTCAGCTCTTCCAACGGCCGCGTCACAACGCTTATGCCCGCCTTGACGCTGATGGCAAATGCCTGGCCTTCAAGCAATGCAGTCAGGCACCAAGGGGCATTGACTGGGTGCAGATCAGCGAATTTCAGCTGGCCTGGCTGGGGCGCGAACTGCCCGCCGAAGCCCGGGTTTGCGCCCGTGCAAAGCGCCGTTGGCACCAACGCCTCCTCGCTGCCTGACAAACGCTGCAATAAAAACCACGAATGGCGACATTTCTGCCCGCGACATCGCTATAATCTCCCCCCGATTATAAGGACGTCTCCTGATCGGGCCCCGCATTCGCCGATTGACCCCGGCAACTTCACCGCTTCGCCCACAGAGAGCCTTCCACTCAGGTCTTGCAACGGCTGTCGTGCCTGCTTTTTCCGGCCCTTCACACTGCATGAACCTGCGGGTTGCCATCGCGCAGTCCCCTTTTGAGGTTCACGTCTCCAAAAGAGCGTGAAAAAACGGTTTTCACAACTTCACAAGAGTGTGGCGAGCAAATGAACAGTCTGGCATGTGCAAAAGCGGCAGATGTGTCCCGAACAGCCCTGAACAGGCGGCAGATGCGCTCATCCCGTATGAGTGTCTGAACCGTTCCAAAACGCACGCACGACACCTTGACCATAAGTCGCATTGCCGCACCTGTGGCAAACGGCGTTCAATACACGAACCCGAAGACTGATTGGCGGTGTCCGCGGAAGTTGCAAGAACTGCGAAAAGTCGGACATGGCGACCTTGGCAACCCCAGGTCCTATGCTGTCAATTAGGTAGCTGTAGATTGTGGAGACGCGTTAAATGGCGCAGAACGAATCGGTTGATGTGGTACTGGTAGGCGCAGGCATCATGAGTGCCACCCTGGCCGTACTGCTCAAGGAGCTTGACCCGACCCTGAAGCTTGAGGTCGTCGAGGCGATGGACTCCGGGGCCGCGGAAAGCTCCAACCCCTGGAACAACGCAGGCACCGGCCACGCCGGCCTGTGCGAGTTGAACTACACGCCGCAGGCCGCCGATGGCAGCATCGACATCAAGAAGGCCGTGCACATCAACACCCAGTTCGAGGTTTCGCGCCAGTTCTGGGCCTACCTGAGCAAGAAGGGCAACTTCGGCTCGGCGCGTGCCTTCATCAACCCTGTCCCGCACCTGAGTTATGTCGAGGGTGACAAGGGTGTTTCCTTCCTCAAGAAGCGCTTCGAGCTGCTCAAGCAGCACCACGCCTTCGCCGAGATGGAATACACCGAAGACAAGGCCGTGATGAACGACTGGATGCCGCTGATGATGCCTGGCCGCCCGGCCGACCAGCGCATCGCCGCTACCCGCGTGGTCAAAGGCACCGACGTGAACTTCGGCGCACTGACCAACAAGCTGCTCAAGTTGCTGGGCGACTCGCCGGACGCGCAGGTCAAGTACAGCAAGAAGGTTGTCGGCCTGCGCCGTAACGGCAGCGGCTGGACCGTAAGCATCAAGGACGTCAACAGCGGCGGCAGCCGTGAAGTCGACGCTCGCTTCGTCTTCCTCGGCGCTGGCGGCGCGGCACTGCCGCTGCTGCAGTTGTCCGGCATCCCGGAAAGCAAAGGTTTCGGCGGCTTCCCCGTCAGCGGCCAGTGGCTGCGTTGCGACAACCCGGAAATCGTCAAGCAGCACCAGGCCAAGGTCTACAGCCAGGCCGCTGTCGGCGCGCCGCCAATGTCGGTACCGCACCTGGACACCCGCGTCGTGGACGGCAAGACTTCGCTGCTGTTCGGCCCGTATGCCGGCTTCACTACCAAGTTCCTCAAGCACGGCTCGCTGATGGACCTGCCGCTGTCGGTGCGCATGGGCAACATCGGCCCGATGCTGGCCGTGGCTCGCGACAACATGGACCTGACCAAGTACCTGGTCAGCGAAGTGATGCAGTCGATGGAGCAGCGTCTGGAAGCCCTGCGTCGTTTCTATCCGCAGGCCAAGGCCGAAGACTGGCGCCTGGAAGTGGCCGGTCAGCGCGTGCAGATCATCAAGAAAGACCCGAAAAAAGGCGGCGTGCTGCAGTTCGGTACCGAGCTGGTCTCGGCCCAGGACGGCAGCCTGGCGGCACTGCTCGGCGCATCCCCGGGTGCCTCGGTGACCGTGTCGATCATGCTGGAACTGATCGAGCGCTGCTTCCCCGAGCAGGCCAAGGGTGCCTGGGCTGCCAAGCTCAAGGAAATCTTCCCGGCTCGCGAGAAGACCCTGGCAACCGATGCTGCGCTGTACCACAAGATCAGTGCCGATAACGACGCGGCCCTGGACCTGGCAGAAAGCAGCCCGGCGGCCAAGCATTACGCCTGAATCGCCCGCTAACGAAAAAACGCCCATCTGGGCGTTTTTTTGTGCCTGGGTGTTTGTCAGCCTGTGCCGGTCCTTTCGCGGCTAAAGCCGCTCCTACAAGGAGCGTATATCAATTGTAGGAGCGGGTTTACCCGCGAAAGGGCCGGAACAGGTTACCAATCAGCCGCGGGCTTTATCGATGATCTCGATGTACTCAGCGGCATTGCGCTGGTCGGCAATCTGCTCGACGAAAGTCTTGCCGTGCTCGTCCTTGCCATCCAGGTCCAGGCCAGCTTCGACGAAAAAGCCTACAAAGCGCTCGAAGTCGTCCACGCGCAGGCCACGGTAGGCCTTGACCAGCTTGTGCAGCGAAGGCGAAGTCACACCATCGGCCGGCTCGAACTGAAGGAACGACTTGATGTAGTCGTCGCTGATTTCGTCACCGATTACCTGTTTCTTGTCTTTACGCATTGCCGACTCCAACTGGACCATCACGGAATTTCGAAGGCCGGCAGTTTACCCCCCGCAGGCTTCGCGCCTCAACGCGTACGTACCGTCCCGGTATGCAGGTCGGCCCAGATATGGCCGTTGCCGTAAGTCAGAAACTGCACGTAGAGGGTTTCGTTACGCAGCAGGTCCATGACCACCCGGTAGTTGCTGACCGGGTAATTCAGGCTCAAGGTGCGAGTTTTAGCGTCATACACAGGCTTTTTCAGGCTTTTGGCCGCTTCACCCTCAAACGTCAGCAGCACCTGGGCAATGGTCGCGCCCTTGCTCAGCGGCTTGCCCTTCAGGCGCACCTGCAACGACGATGTGATCGGAATCGGCTGCTGATCGGACTGGCGCTGGGCCCCTACGACCACCGAATAGTCAGTCACTTGCAGCAATTGCTGGCTGGTCGGCGCTTCCTGGCGCAAAGACTGGTCATCAGGTGGCAGGAACTGACTGTGCAGCGGTGCGGCAGCGAGCGGCAGGCTGACCGCCAGCAGGAGGGGAAGAATCGCACGCATGTGAGGCTCCTTGTATGAAGGATCACTCTAGCACGCCGGGTACAGCTGATATCAATCGAACTGCGCGCGCATCCAGGCCTGGTAATCGGCCACACCGGTTTCACCTTCGCGCGGCGCCCAGTGGGCGTGCTCGCCCTCCCCCACGGGTCGGTAAGGCCCAGCCTTGCACTCGAACAGGATACTGTCCGGCTCCAGCACCACCAGGCCATGGTAAGTACCCGGCGCCAGATCCACACCCAGGCAATCGCCACCGGCCTGCAGCACCCGCTTGTCTGCCACCGCACCCTGTTCATCGAAGATCAGCAGCCCAAAGCACCCTTTGAGCGCTATCAAGGTTTCAGCCTTGTCGGCGCTCAAATGGCGATGCGGCGGAATGTAAGTACTCGGTTGCAGCCCGACCGCCATGCGATGGCACGGCTCTTCCATTTCGTGGAAGGTGTGATGCTGCCGCCCACGCGGGTTGGCAGCAGCCTTTTCGGCCAGCCCGGCGAACAGCGATTGGTCGATGAATGCAGGCTGGCGCACGGTCACAACCCCTTTACGGCGAAGATGCCGTTAGCATTGCGCCAGTAGCCTTTGTAGTCCATGCCGTAACCGAAGATATAGCGATCGACACAAGGCAGGCCCACATAGTTGGCCTTGAGGTCAGGGCTTGCCTTGCGGTCGTGGTGCTTGTCGATCAGCACAGCGGTGTACACCGAACGGGCGCCGGCATGCTTGCAAAACTCGATGATGGCGCTAAGGGTGTGGCCTTCATCGAGGATATCGTCGACGATCAACACGTCACGGTCGATGAACGACACTTCCGGCTTGGCCTTCCAGAAAAGCTCGCCGCCACTGGTCTGGTTGCGGTAGCGGGTAGCGTGCAGGTACGAGGCTTCCAGCGGGAACTGCAGGTGAGTCAGCAGTTTGCCGGAGAAGATCAGGCCGCCGTTCATCACGCAGAACACAACCGGGTTCTTGTCGTGCAGGTCCTTGCAGATCTGCTCGCCGACGTTGGCGATGGCCGCTTCGACTTCGGCTTCGGTGTACAGGCAGTCAGCTTCACGCATGACTTGACGGATATGCTCGAGATCGGCGGACATGGCGCTCTCCGGGGGGCATTTTGGAAAAGCGGGCAAAGGTACGCATCCGCTCGTCACAGATCAAGCATTTATGGACTAACGTCCAGAATGACCAGACGACAGCACAGGCTGAATAGATTAATCTAGCGCGGTTTTTTTGCCCGCCTTTCGGAGCCCCCCCTATGCCCACTCGTGAGATCCGCCATCCGCTGATCCGCCACAAGCTCGGCCTGATGCGCCGTGCTGATATCAGCACCAAAAATTTTCGCGAACTCGCCCAGGAAGTCGGCGCGCTCCTGACGTATGAAGCCACCCAGGACCTGCCCCTCGAAACCTACGAGATCGACGGCTGGTGTGGCAAGGTCTCGGTTGAAAAAATCGCCGGCAAGAAGATCACCGTAGTACCGATCCTGCGCGCCGGCATCGGCATGCTCGACGGCGTGCTCAGCCTGATCCCGGGTGCCAAGGTCAGCGCCGTCGGCGTTGCCCGAAACGAAGAAACCCTCGAAGCCCACACCTACCTGGAAAAGCTCGCGCCGGACATCAACCAGCGCCTGGCCCTGATCATCGATCCGATGCTGGCCACCGGCGGCTCGATGGTTGCCACCATCGACCTGCTGAAAAAGGCCGGCTGCAAAGAGATTCGCGCCATGGTCCTGGTCGCCGCGCCAGAAGGCATCGAGGTGGTAGAAAAAGCCCACCCGGACGTGAAGATCTACACCGCCTCGATCGACCAGCGCCTGAACGAGCACGGCTACATCGTGCCAGGCCTGGGTGATGCCGGTGACAAGATCTTCGGCACCAAGCAAAAGGATGCCTGACCATGCAGGACGGCTTCAACGACCCGCTCTGGCGCCAGGTCGTTTCGGGCGCGCAGATGCTCTTCGTAGCATTCGGCGCGCTGGTGCTGATGCCCCTGATCACCGGCCTCGACCCGAACGTCGCGCTGTTCACCGCCGGCATCGGCACGCTGCTATTCCAGCTGGTCACCGGTCGTCAGGTACCGGTGTTCCTGGCCTCGAGCTTTGCCTTCATCACGCCGATCATCCTCGCCAAAGGCCAGTTCGGCCTTGCCGAGACCATGGGTGGCGTAATGGCTGCCGGCTTCGTGTACACCTTCATGGGGCTGATGGTAAAAATCAAAGGCACCGGCTTCATCGACCGCATGCTACCGCCGGTGGTGATCGGCCCGGTGATCATCTCCATCGGCCTGGCCATGGCACCGATCGCCGCCAACATGGCGATGGGCAAAGGTGGGGACGGTACAGCATTGATGCCGTACAAGACCGCCATGCTGATCTCGATGCCAGCACTGCTGACGACCTTGATCGTTGCCGTATTCGGCAAGGGCATTTTCCGCCTGGTGCCCATCATCTCCGGCGTGCTGGTGGGCTTTGCCCTGTCGTTCACCTTTGGCGTGGTCGACACCGCCAGGATCGCTGCCGCACCGTGGCTGGAAATGCCCAATTTCACCGCCCCTGCGTTCAACTGGCAGGCCATTCTGTTCATCGTCCCGGTTGCGCTGGCACCGGCGATCGAGCATATCGGCGGGGTGATCGCAGTGGGCAGCGTGACCGGCCGTGACTACCTGAAGAAGCCTGGCCTGCACCGGACTCTGCTGGGCGACGGCCTGGCGACTACTGCAGCCGGCCTGTTCGGCGGCCCGCCCAACACCACCTACGCCGAAGTGACCGGCGCGGTGATGCTGACCAAGAACTACAACCCGAAGATCATGACCTGGGCGGCGGTCTTCGCCATTACCCTGGCGTTTATCGGCAAGTTCGGCGCGTTGTTGCAGAGCATCCCCGTGCCGGTGATGGGTGGCATCCTGTGCCTGCTGTTCGGCTCGATTGCAGCGGTGGGCATGAACACCATGATCCGCCACAAGATTGACCTGGGCGAAGCACGCAACCTGGTGATCGTCTCGGTGACACTGGTGTTCGGTATCGGCGGCGTGCTGATCGGCAGCGGTGACGGCCCGGATGACTGGGGCCTGAAGGGCATCGCCCTGTGCGCCATCGTGGCTATTGCGCTGAACCTGATTCTGCCGGGCAATGATGGCTGGAAGCACAAGAAGCTGGATGTATAAACGGTCGGAAGGGGCCGCAAGGCGGCCCCTTCGATTCAAGCCTTTTCACACAGATCAGCCAACACCCTGACCCACTTCGGGTGATCATTCAGGCACGGCACCAGCACCAGTTCCCGGCCACCCGCCTCGACAAACTGCTCGCTGCCACGCATGCCTATCTCTTCCAGCGTCTCGATGCAATCCGCCACAAACGCCGGGCACATCACCAGCAGCTTCTTCACACCGGCCTTGGCCAGCTGATCCAACCGCGTCTCGGTGTAGGGTTCGATCCACTTGTCACGGCCCAGCCGCGACTGGAACGATACCGACCATTTGCCATCAGGTATGCCCATGCTCTGCGCAAAGGCTTTGGCCGTCGCCAGGCATTGCCCGCGATAGCAAACCGAACGTACTTCGTCGGTTGCACCGTGGCAGCAATCGGCAGCACGCAGGTCGTGCTTGCCCCCCTTCGGAAACAGCTTTTTCAGGTGCCGTTCCGGCAAGCCATGGAAGCTCAGCAGGAGGTGGTCGTAACCCTGCTCCAGGTACGGCCGGGCACTGGCAGTCAGTGCCTCGATGTACGCCGGATGCTCGTAGAACGGCTGCAACACGCGCATCTGCAAGGGCAACTGGCGCTCGCTGACGGTCTGTTTTGCCAGCTCGATCACAGTGGTCACCGTGCTGTCGGCGAACTGTGGATAAAGCGGCGCCAACGTCACCTTGCGCACACCTTGGGCGGCCAGCCGCTCCAACACACCAGGCAAGGCTGGCTGGCCGTAGCGCATGGCAATTTCCACCGGGCCATGGGGCCAGTGCTCGACCATCGCTGCCTGCAGGCGACGGGTCAGCACAACCAGAGGCGAGCCCTCCTCCCACCAGATCGAAGCGTAGGCATGTGCCGACTGCTCAGGGCGCTTGATCAGGACCAGCGACACCAGCAAGCGCCGCACCGGCCACGGCAGGTCGACCACGTACGGGTCCATGAGGAACTGGTTGAGGTAACGGCGCACATCGGCCACCGAGGTGGAGGCCGGGGAACCCAGGTTGACCAGCAGCAGGGCGTGATCGGTCATGCAGCGTCCTATGTCAGAGGCCACTGGACAGGTTGTCCAGCGCCGATTGCAGATCGTTGAAACGGAAGGTGAAGCCTGCTTCCAGCAAGCGGACCGGGCGCGCCCGCTGGCCGCCCAGCAGCAAGGTCGACATCTCGCCGAGGCCCACCTTGAGCAGCAATGCCGGCACTGGCAGCAGCGCCGGCCGATGCAGGGCGCGGCCCAGTCGCCGGGCAAACTCACGGTTGCGCACCGGCTCCGGCGCACACGCATTATAAGGACCGCTGGCATCCTTGTGCTGCAATAGAAAATCAATCAGGGCGACCTGGTCGTCTATATGAACCCAGGGCATCCATTGCCGCCCGTCGCCCAAAGGCCCGCCAAGCCCCAGCTTGAAGGGCAGGCGCAGGCGCGACAAAAAGCCGCCATCGCTGGCCAGCACCAGGCCGGTACGTACCAGTACCACACGTATCCCCTGTGCTTGCGAACGTTGGGCGGTCTCTTCCCAGGCAATACACAACTGGCTGGCGAAATCTTCACGCACCGGGGGTAAAGCCTCGGTCAGTTCGCGTTCGCCACCGTCTCCGTACCAACCTACCGCAGAGCCGGAGATCAACACGCGCGGGCGCTGCTCACGGGTGCCCAACCAACCCAGCAATTGCTCGGTAAGGGTGACACGACTGGCCCACAGCACGTTGCGCCGGGCCGCCGTCCAGGGCCTGTCGGCAATCGGCGCACCGGCAAGGTTGACCACCGCATCCAGATGATCGTCCGCATCCAGCTGCTCCAGGCGCGCGATACCACGCACCCCGTTACCACAGATTTTCGCTACCTGTTCAGGACGCCTGCTCCAAACCGTAAGCCGATGCCCTTGGCCCAGCCAGTACTGGCACAGATGCTTGCCAATCAAACCGGTGCCACCTGTCAGCAATATATGCATGGCTGTGTCCTCGCAGAATGCATCGGTGGTCTATTTTTAACAGCAAGGCACTTTTTTGACCCGACGCTCTCGGATAAACATAGGCCAACCTGCCCGCCACCACGGAATAACCTTATACAGAATTTTTGCATTGTACAGGTTTGCCTGACAGCGTAGTCTGCTCACAGCAAGGTTTGAAGAGGCCATCATGACAGTACCTATCGCCATCATCGGGGCCGGCATCGCCGGTTTGTCAGCCGCCCAGGCATTGCAAAAGGCCGGGCAATCCGTGCATTTGTTCGACAAAGGCCACGGCAGTGGCGGGCGCATGGCCAGCAAGCGCAGCGAGGCCGGCGCGCTCGACCTGGGCGCACAGTACTTCACTGCCCGTGACCGACGCTTTGTCGATCAAGTACAACAATGGGTGGCCGCCGGCTGGGCCGAGCAGTGGAAGCCTCAACTGTACAACTATCGTGATGGCGAACTTACCCCGTCCCCCGACGAGCAGACGCGCTGGGTGGGCGTGCCACGCATGAGCGCCATTACCCGCGGCTTGCTCAAGGACGTCACCGTCAACTTCGGCTGCCGCATCGCGGAAGTGTTTCGCGGCAAGCAGTACTGGCACCTGCAGGACACCGAGGGTTGCAGCCATGGACCCTACAGCCGTGTGGTCATCGCCGTGCCGGCACCGCAGGCTACGCCACTTCTGGCGGCCACACCGAAGCTGGCTGCCGTGGCCGCTGGCGTGCAAATGGAACCTACCTGGGCCGTCGCCCTCGCCTTCCAGACACCGCTGGATACGCCAATGCAAGGCTGCTTCGTGCAGGACAACCCGCTGGACTGGCTGGCCCGCAATCGCAGCAAGCCCGGCCGCGACGAGCACCTGGACACCTGGGTACTGCACGCGACGTCAGACTGGAGCCGGCAACACATCGACCTGCCCAAGGAAGAAGTGATCGAACAGCTGTGGGGCGAATTCGCCGAACTGGTCGGCTGCGTGGTACCGCCGCCCACCTTCGCGTTGGCCCACCGCTGGCTCTATGCCCGCCCCAGTAGCAACCACGAGTGGGGCGCACTGGCCGATGCTGACCAGGGCTTGTACGCCTGCGGGGACTGGTGCCTGTCCGGCCGCGTCGAGGGCGCCTGGCTCAGTGGCCAGGAAGCAGCGCGGCGCTTGCTCGAACACCTGGAGTGAGGCCGAACTATACAAAAATACTAGTTTGCATAACTTCAGCGCTGTGCTGAAATAAACCTGTACAAGTTTTGAGTCACGTACAGGTTTAATTTCGGAGGCAGCCATGCACGACCCTTCCGCTCACCGCAAGCCGCGTATCGCCATCAGCGCCTGCCTGACCGGGCACAGCGTGCGCTACAACGGCGGCCACAAGGCCTCCGACCTGTGCCGTAAACAGCTGGAACATCACTTCGATTGGCTACCCGTGTGTCCTGAAGTGGCGATCGGCCTGGGTATTCCGCGCGACCCGATTCGCCTGGTCGGCAATCCCGAGCAACCCGAAGTGGTCGGCACCCGCGACCCCGGCAAGGACCTCACCGACCCGCTGCGCACCTATGGCGAGCAGATGGCCAAAGAACTTGACGATATCTGCGGCTACATCTTCATGCAGAAGTCACCTTCTTGCGGCCTGGAACGGGTAAAGGTTTATCAGGACAATGGCCACCCGGCCGTGCATGCCGGCCGCGGCGTCTATGCCCAGGCTTTTTGCGCGTTGCGCCCAGACCTGCCAGTCGAAGAAGAAGGCCGCCTGCATGACCCCGTGCTGCGCGAGAACTTCATTAGCCGCGTTTACGCCTACGCCGACTGGCAGCGCCTGCTGGCCGAGGGCCTGAACCGTGGCGCTCTGGTGCGCTTTCATTCGCGCTACAAGTATTTGCTGATGGCCAATAACCCCCAGGCCTATCGCACCCTCGGCCGCCTGCTTGGCAGCATGAGCAAGGCTGATGAACCACAGAGCATCGGCCCGCGCTATTTCAGCCAGCTGATGCAGGCCCTACGCCGCTGCGCCAGCCGCGGCACCCACAGTAATGTGCTGCAGCATCTGAGCGGTTACTTCAAGGACGCCCTGACGCAGCAGGACAAGGCCGAGTTGCAGGCAGTCATCGGCCAATACCAACAAGGCGTGGTACCCCTGGTAGTGCCACTGACCCTGCTCAAACACCATTTGCGCAAGCACCCAGACCCCTACCTGCAGCAACAAGCCTACCTGCAGCCGCACCCCGAGAGCCTGGGCTTGCGCAATGCGGTCTGAGGACTTGCTGCCCATCGGCGAACTCGCCCGTCGCACGGGCGTCAACCCGGTTACCCTGCGCGCCTGGGAGCGCCGGTATGGGTTGCTCAAGCCACAGCGCACCGCCAAGGGGCATCGCCTGTACCCACTGGAGCAGGTCGAACGCGTCGAAGCGGTTCTGGCCTGGCTGCAGCGTGGCGCGTCGGTCGGCCAAGTCCGCGAGTTGCTCGACAAACCCGCCAGTACCCCACCGAAGGGGGACTGGCAAGCCAGGCAATTCCAGCTGATCGAAGCGATCGCTGGCCTTTCAAGACGCGCCCTCGACCAACAACTTAACCAGGCCATGGCGCTGTACCCGGCAGTCACCCTGTGCGAACAACTGCTGCTGCCGCTGCTCGACATGCTCGACCAGCGCTGGCGCACCTACTTCAACGCTCGGCTGGAGCAGGTGTTTTTCCACAGCTGGCTGCGCAGCAAGCTCGGTGCCCGCGTGTACCACGACAACCAGCTGCTGCAAGGGCCTGCCGTGTTGCTGGCCGAAGACAGCGAACGCACCTTCAGCCCAGACTTATGGTTGTGCGCCTGGCTGCTGACCAGCAATGGCTTCCCGGTCGAGGTGCTCGAGCAGCCCGTTGCAGGCCCGCAATTGCTAAGCGCCGTCAACGCGCTCAAACCACGCGCCTTACTCCTGCACCTGGGGCCACGCACCGACGACAAAGCGTTGCTGCGCACCCTGCAAGGCTTGCCGATCCCCAAGCTGCTGGGCGGTGCCACGCTGGCGCTGCATGAAGCCCGCTTGAAGGCTTTC
The DNA here is from genome assembly GCF_021378985.1 of Pseudomonas sp. JR33AA. Taxonomy (NCBI): domain Bacteria; kingdom Pseudomonadati; phylum Pseudomonadota; class Gammaproteobacteria; order Pseudomonadales; family Pseudomonadaceae; genus Pseudomonas; species Pseudomonas sp. JR33AA. The sequence goes on along the minus strand of NZ_JAJSAW010000016.1, from coordinate 27,835 downwards.
GGGCTGCCCGACCTTTTCCTGTTCGACACCCCGCAGGCGGCATTGCGCGTGCTTCAAGCCCATGATCGACAGCCTGTAGAGATAAATGCCCCATGCACCTGACCTGGCTGCGCAGCGACCTGCGTATCGATGACAACACTGCACTCAGCGCCACCACCGAGCGCGGCCCGACCATCGCCCTGTGGCTGGTCAGCCCCGGACAATGGCAAGCCCATGACGAGGCCGACTGCAAAGTCGACTTCTGGCTGCGTAACCTGCATGACCTGCGCCAATCACTGGAAAAGCTGAACATCCCCCTGTTGATCCGCACAATCGATACCTGGGACCAGGCGCCCCAGGCGGTGCTCGATGTCTGTCGCCAACATCAGGTGCAAAGCGTGCACTGGAACGAGGAATACGGCATCAATGAGCAGCGCCGGGATGATGCCACCCGGGCACTGCTGGAAAAGTCGGCCATCCAGGCGCACAGCTACCTCGACCAGCTGTTCTTTCGTCCGGGCACCCTGCTTACTCGCAGTGGCGATTACTTCCAGGTGTTCAGCCAGTTCAAGAAAACCTGCCTTGAGCATCTGCACCGCAGCCTGCCGGCCCTGGCACGGCGGGTGAAGCGCCAGGCCCCGCTGAACATCGGCAGCGACCCGATCCCGCAACACGTAGAGGGTTTCGGAAAAACCACGCACGCACTGCGCGACCACTGGCCAGCAGGTGAGGCGCAGGCACAGTCCCGTCTGTCACGCTTTCTGGACGAAACCATAGACGACTACCAGCACTTGCGTGATTTACCCGCCAAACCCGGTACCAGCCAGCTTTCCCCCTACCTGGCCGCTGGCGTGATTTCGCCCCGCCAATGCTTGCACGGCGCACTGGCCGGCAACCGGGGCGAGTTCGACAGTGGCAGCCTGGGCGTGCAGACCTGGATAAACGAGCTACTCTGGCGCGAGTTCTACAAGCACATCCTGTGCGGTTATCCACAGGTCTCGCGCCACCGCGCCTTCCGCGCTCAGACCGAAGCCTTGCCCTGGCGTGACGCCCCGGCAGACCTGGAGGCATGGGAGCAGGGCCGAACCGGCTTCCCGATCATCGATGCCGCCATGCGCCAGTTGCTGCACACAGGGTGGATGCACAACCGCTTGCGCATGATCGTGGCCATGTTCCTCAGCAAGAACCTGCTGATTGACTGGCGCAAGGGCGAGCGACACTTCATGCGACACCTGATAGACGGCGACCTGGCCGCCAACAATGGGGGTTGGCAATGGAGTGCGTCCACCGGCACCGATGCGGTGCCCTATTTCCGTATCTTCAACCCGGTTTCGCAGTCGCAGCGCTTCGATCCTCAGGGGCAGTTCATTCGCCACTGGGTACCAGAACTTCAAGCGCTCGATGAAAAAGCCATCCATCAGCCCATTAAATCGGCGGACCTTTTCGGTAATACTTCTTACCTAAGTCCAATCGTAGATCTCAGCAGCAGTCGCCAGCGGGCCCTGGAAGCGTTCAAAGGGCTGCCACGCCGGCAGAATCAGGGGATAACGTCTTGATTAACTCACGCAGTTTCTGGGTTACGGGCGCAAGCAACGGACTTGGCTTGGCTTTGGTGGAGCGGATGCTCGAGGAAGGACATCGCATTGCCGCGAGTGGCAAGGATAGCGATGCACTGGATGCTTTGGGGGCACGCTACGGCAGCCAATTGTTGCGTTTGCCGTGGCAGTTGCATGAAGAACAGCAAGTCACCCATGCGTGCCAACAGATTTGCCATGCCTGGTGCTCGCTGGACGGGCTGATCCTCAACACCGGCAGTACCGATTACCTGCCAGACAATGTCAGTGACAGTGAGCTGATCGAAGCGATCATCACTACCAACCAGTTGGCCGCAGAGCATTGTCTGAGCAAAGCGCTGCCGTTGCTGGCACAAGGACAGTCGCCGCAGGTGATGGCGCTTTTCAACCGCTATTCGGCGTTGCAGCTGTTTGCACCGACGCAGGTGACGGCGGGCTGGAACAATTTGCCGCAATGGATGCGTGAGCAACGCAAGGCTCTTGAGGGCCAAGGGGTAGCACTGACCATTGTCGGGCCACAATCGTTGAAGGTTACGGTAACGTCGGCACAGGCGATACCGGAGGCGTGGACGCCCGGCAGTGCCGCAGAGGAGTTGCTGCGGCGGTGGCCTCAGCGAGAACCCGAACTGGTCCTGGAGGCGCTGGACCTCAGTAGCTTGTGGCCACTGACACGCTAACGCCTGATATCAGCATTCCCTCTTCGCGGGCATTGCCCGCGAAGAGGGAATGCTGGTGAACTCAGAGCGCCATTCGATAATGCAGGCTGTAGCTTTCAACACCATCATTGGGCTCTTTGATGCCGGCGTTGGAATAGTGAATCGCCCGCACCCCAATTTCATGCCCGCCGGCGAAGCGCAAACCAAAGCCGATGCGGTCCTCGAACTGGAAAGCCGAACCCAGCTCGTTGCTTTCCAGCTCGGTGCTGGAGAACGCCGCCACACCAATCCCCGCTTCGATATAAGGCTTCACCGACTCCCCGGCAAACTCATAGACGAACACTGGCGCGAAGGACAGGCTGTGATTGCTCGCGGTTTCGTCGCCATCCCAGTAGGTGTAGGCCCCATCCCAATAGCCGGTCAGCCGACCGACGCTGGTCTGCCACCAACTCGCATCCCAATTCGATTGCAGCCCTAACCGGTAAACCATTGTCGAATCGCCGGTCTGCCCCACCGAAAACGAAACATCGGCAGCTTGTGCCGACATCGCTTGCCCCAATACAACGGCAGCAGCCGCTACCAAGCCGAGCAGTTTCCTCATGAGAAACATCCTTCTTTCTGATGCTGTTGTTAGTGTCCGCCTCATCTCAGGCAAAGCGGTAGAAAGCAGAAGTGGAACGATAGTTCAGCCTTTTTTCACGTTTTTTTCACAACGCAAAGCTTTGCACATCGTCAGACTTATGCCACAGCACAGGTAGGATTTTTCTTAAGGTTTCTGGGTCAGCGCTTGTCCAGAAGCGTGCAGCGCCGGCCGGGCCTTCGGCCAGCAGATCATTGGCAACCAGCAGCCGTCGCAACTGACGCGCCACGGCCGCGCCGGTGTCGATGATGGCGACGTCATCCGGCACCATGCCGGCCAGCAATGGCCGAAGGAAAGGGTAATGGGTGCAGCCGAGGATCAGCGTATCGCAACCTGCAGCCAGCAGCGGTTGCACATAACCTTGCAGCAGCTGGCGCACCGCCGGACTTGCAAGGTCTCCGGCTTCGATCAGCTCGACCAGCCCCGGGCAAGGCTGGGTAATAACCTGTACGTCGTTGGCGAAGCGGTCGAGCAAGGCTGCGAACTTGGCACTCTGCAAGGTACCGGTGGTGGCCAGCACACCGACCACGCCCGAGCGGGTGGCTGCCGCTGCAGGCTTGACGGCCGGTTCCATGCCCACCAACGGCCAAGTCGGATACAACTCACGCAGGTCGGCCACTGCCGCCACCGTGGCTGTGTTGCAGGCCAACACCATGGCCTTTGCGCCTTGTTCATGGAAGAACCCGGCAATGTGCCGGCAGCGCTCACGGATATAGTCCGGCGACTTCTCACCGTAGGGTATATGCCCGCAATCGCCCACATACAACAACGTTTCGTTGGGCAGCAGGCGCTGGATCTCGGCCAGCACCGACAAACCGCCAACCCCCGAGTCCATGACGCCGATCGGCGCCGAGCGCTCAGCCATCGCGCTTACCACAGACCGTGCAAGCCGGGTCGCGCTTGACACGAAGCTCGCGGATACGGGTGCCGAGGGCATCGATCAACAGCAAGCGGCCAACCAACGGCTCACCAAAACCAGCCAGCAGCTTCATCGCCTCCAGCGCCTGCAGGCTACCCACCAGCCCCACCAGCGGGCCAATGACACCTGCTTCGCTGCAGGTCAGTTCAGCTTCGCTACCATGCCCGTACAGGCAGTGGTAGCACGGGCTGTAGTCGCGCCGTGGGTCGAACACCGACAGTTGACCTTCCAGACGGATTGCCGCTCCGCTGACCAGCGGCTTGCCGGCAGCGACACAGGCAGCGTTGACCGCCTCGCGGGTAGAGAAATTGTCGGAGCAGTCCAGTACCAGGTCGACCGCCGACACCGCAGCCGCCAGCGAGTCCTCGTCCAGTGCCTGGCGGTGAGCAACCAGGCTGACTTCCGGGTTGATTGCCTGCAAGCGCTGCAAGGCAGAGTCGACCTTGCTCATGCCGACGCTGGCACTGTCGTGGATGACCTGGCGTTGCAGGTTGGTGAGGTCGACGGTGTCGAAGTCGGCCAGGTGCAGTTCACCCACGCCAGCGGCGGCCAGGTACAGGGCGACTGGCGAGCCCAGGCCACCCAGCCCGATGATCAGCGCTTTGCTCTGCTTGAGCCGAAGCTGGCCATCGATGTCGATCTGGGACAGCAGCACCTGGCGGCTGTAACGCAGCAGTTCCTGATCACTCAGCATGGCAGTCGCCCCAGGGTAATGCGTTCATGGCCGCCCAAATCCGTGCGGCTGGCCACCTCGATAAAGCCTTGTTCAGCCAGCAGACCACGTACCGCTGCCGCCTGATCGTAGCCATGTTCCAGCAGCAGCCAACCACCTGGCAACAAGTGCGCCGGGGCCTGGGCTGCGATCACGCGAAGGTCGTCCAGGCCATCGGCACCGGCCACCAGGGCACTGCTGGGTTCGAAGCGCACGTCGCCGGCCACCAGGTGCGGGTCTTCAGCGGCGATGTAGGGTGGGTTGCTGACAATGAGGTCGAAACGCTCCCCGGCCAGGCTGTCGAACCAGTGGCTTAGCCGTACCCGAGCGTTGGCCAGGCCTAGCCGCTGGCGGTTGCGCTCGGCGAGGGCAGCCGCCTCCTCCACCCGGTCAACCGCTGTCACCTGCCAGGCCGGGCGCTCGCTGGCAAGGGCCAGCGCGATGGCCCCCGTACCCGTACCCAGGTCAAGAACCTTGGCTGGCGAAGCGGGTTGCAGTTCAAGCGCCGTCTCGACCAGCAGTTCGGTATCCGGCCGCGGGATCAGGGTATGCGGCGCAACCTCCAGGTCGATCTTCCAGAAGCCCTGCAGCCCAAGGATATAAGCCACTGGCTCGCCGCCACGGCGGCGCTGCAGGTAGCCGGCATAGGTCTGGGCATCTTCGCTGCTGACGATACGCTCGGGCCAGGTATGCAGGTAGCTGCGCGACTTACCGATGGCCGCAGCCAGCAGCAGTTCGGCATCCAGTCGCTCAGTGGGCGATTCAGGCAACTGCGCGTTGCGCAACAGGCTGGCGATGACAGTCATCAGTCCCCCAAGGCGGCCAGTTGATCGGCCTGGTATTCGGCCAGCAGCGGTTCGATCACCGCGTCTACCCCCCCGCTGAGGACGTCGTCCAGCGAATACAAGGTCAGGTTGATGCGGTGATCGGTCACCCGCCCCTGTGGATAATTGTAGGTGCGGATGCGCTCGGAGCGATCACCGGAACCCACCAGCAGCTTGCGCTCACTGGCAATGGCGTTCTGCGCGGCGCTGGTCTGCATGTCGTTCAGCTTGGCCGACAGCCAGGACATGGCGCGGGCACGGTTCTTGTGCTGCGAGCGCTCCTCCTGGCATTCGACCACGATCCCGGTGGGCAAGTGGGTGATGCGGATCGCCGAGTCGGTCTTGTTGACGTGCTGGCCGCCGGCACCGGAGGCACGGTAGGTATCCACGCGCAAGTCGGCCGGGTTGATTTCGATGGCGGCCTGCTCGTCCGGCTCGGGGAGCACCGCCACCGTGCACGCGGACGTGTGGACGCGGCCTTGGGATTCGGTTTCGGGCACACGCTGAACCCGGTGTGCACCGGACTCGAACTTGAGCTTGCCGTAGACATTCTCGCCCTCGACGCGGGCAATGATTTCCTTGTAGCCGCCGTGCTCGCCTTCGTTCTCGGACAAGATCTCCAGACGCCAGCCGCGCTTTTCGGCGTAGCGCGAATACATGCGGAACAGGTCACCAGAGAAGATGGCTGCCTCGTCGCCACCCGTACCGGCGCGGATCTCGAGAAACACGTTGCGACCGTCGTTAGGGTCTTTGGGCAGCAGCATGCGCTGCAGTTGCGCCTCCAGCGTCAGCAGTTGCTCCTTGGCTTCACGCACCTCTTCCACGGCCATTTCACGCAGGTCCGGGTCACTGTCCTTGAGCAGCGCCTGGGCGCCCTCGAGGTCGTCCTGGACTTTGCGCCACTCTTTATAAGCAGCGTAGACCGGCTCGACCTCGGCATACTCACGGGAGTAGGCGCGAAAACGCGTCTGGTCGGAAATAACCTCGGCGTCACCGAGCAGGGCGGTGAGTTCTTCGAAACGGTCCTGGAGGATTTCCAGTTTGTTCAGCAGCGACGCTTTCATTGCGGGGATTTGTCCGTGGAGCCCTCATTGAGGGCAAAGAGTTCCTGGGCCATGGCCAGCGCATCGAGGCGACCCTCGGCCGAGAGCTTTTTCAGCTGCACGCTGGGCGCATGCAGGAGTTTGTTGGTCAGGCCCCGGGCCAGCTGGGCCAGCACGTCCTCGGGGTTGCCGCCATTGGCCAGCAGGCGCAGGGCCTTTTGCAGTTCTTCGTCGCGAAGGCGCTCACTTTGCTGGCGATAGGCCCTGAGCACGTCCACCGCCGCCAGTTCGCGCAGGCGCAGCATGAAGTCTTCGGCGCCCACGGATACCAGCTCTTCGGCCGCCTGAGCCGCGCCCTGGCGGCTCTTGAGGTTTTCTGCCACTACATCGTGCAGGTCGTCGACGGTGTACAGGTAGACATCGTCCAGCTCGCCTACTTCGGTTTCGATATCGCGAGGTACAGCGATGTCGACCATGAAGATCGGTTTGTGCCGGCGCTGTTTCAGTGCACTCTCGACCGCGCCCTTGCCCAGGATCGGCAACTGACTGGCGGTGGAACTGATCACGATGTCGCTGTTGGCCAGTTCCTGGGGGATGTCTGCCAGCAGCACGGCATGCGCCCCGAACTGCTCGGCCAGGAGGCTGGCGCGCTCCAGGGTGCGGTTGGCCACCACGATACGGCGTACGCCCTGCTCGTGCAGGTGGCGGGCGACCAGGGTGATGGTTTCGCCGGCTCCGATCAGCAGGGCCTGGCTGCGGCCCAGGTCGGCGAAGATCTGCTTGGCCAGGCTGACTGCGGCGAACGCCACCGAAACCGGGTTTTCACCGATGGCCGTATCGGTACGCACCTGCTTGGCGGCGCTGAAGGTGGCCTGGAACAGGCGCCCAAGCAACGGCCCGACGGTACCGGCTTCGCGGGCAACGGCGTAGGCGGACTTCATCTGGCCCAGGATTTGAGGCTCGCCGAGAACCAGCGAGTCCAGGCCCGAGGCCACGCGCATCATGTGCTTCACGGCGTCGTGCTCTTCATGCACGTAGGCGCTGGCACGCAGCTCGTCGACGCTGAGGCGGTGATAGTCGGCCAGCCACTGCAGCACCGCGTCGGCGGACAGGTGGTCCTGCTCTATATAGAGCTCACTGCGGTTGCACGTCGACAGGATCGCCGCCTCGCGGCTGGACGTCAGTCGGCAGAGCTGCTGCAGGGCGTCTACCAGCTGCTCTGGGGTAAACGCCACGCGCTCGCGTACGTCTACCGAGGCAGTCTTATGGTTGATACCAAGTGCAAGAAAGGCCATGCAAGGTCGCTGGTTGTGACGGGAAGCCGATAATTGTCCTCTTTCGCAGGTTTTAGAACAACCACCGTTCGCTAGTGTATGCCGATGAAGTGATTGCGCCTGTAAAATCGAGCGCCACACCTGCCAAGCCAGGCACCTGTAGCCTCCGGAACCCTTCCCCCCCGCCAAGGTCGCAGTTAACCAGGCACAGGTGGGTTTGCCTCCGCGCTTGTGTCATCATGCTCCGACCGCCGGTGAGTCCTCCTATTAAGCCTTTCTATGAACAAACCATACGCATTGCTGCTTGCCTTCGCCCTGCTCCAGGGCTGCCAAAGCCTGGCCCCGCAAAAGGCCGAGCCTCCCGTTGCCGAAGCCGGCAAGGGCGAGGCGGAAAAGCCCGTGGTGTATGGCTCGTTCAAGCAGGACACACTCTATAGCCTGTTGGTGGCAGAGCTGGCCGGCCAGCGCAACCGTTTCGACATCGCCCTGGCCAACTACACCGATCAGGCGGCAAAAACCCAGGACCCTGGGGTTTCCGAGCGCGCCTACCGCATTGCCGAGTACCTCGGCGCCGACGAGCCGTCACTGGAAAATGCGCTGGTCTGGGCGCGCAACGACCCGCAGAACCTCGACGCCCAGCGCGCCGCCGCCATCCAGCTGGCCCGCGCCGGTCGCTATGACGAGTCCATGGCCTACATGGAAAAGGTACTGCAGGGCCAGGGCGACACCCACTTCGACTTCCTCGCCCTGTCCGCAGCCGAAACCGACCAGAGCACCCGCGACGGCCTGCTACAAAGTTTCGAACGCCTGCTGGTGAAATACCCCGACAATGGCCAGCTGATATTCGGCAAGGCCCTGCTGCTGAACCAGGACGGCAAGACCGAAGAAGCCTTGGAACTGCTTGAGTCGCACCCGGCACAAAACGGCGAAGTTGCCCCGATCCTGCTGCGCGCCCGTCTGCTGCAAGCCCTGGACCGTGGTCCGGAGGCCTTGCCACTGCTGCGCGCAGCGATTCGCGACAACCCGGACGACAAGCGCCTGCGCCTGACCTACGCTCGCACCCTGGTCGAACAGGACCGTATCGCCGATGCCAAGGGCGAGTTCATCAGCCTGGTCCAGCAATACCCCGATGATGACGAATTGCGCTACTCGCTGGCGCTGGTGTGCCTGGAGAACAAAGACTGGGATGAAGCCGAAGGCTACTTGCAGGAGCTGGTCGAGCGCGACAGCTATGTTGACGCCGCGCACCTGAACCTGGGCCGCATCCACGAGGAGCGCCACGACCCTGCTGGCGCTCTGCGTGAATACGCCCTGGTCGGCCCAGGCCCAGACTACCTGCCGGCACAGCTGCGCCAGGCCGACATCCTGATCGCCAATGGCCGCGGCAGCGATGCCTCGCGCATGCTCGCCGAAGCGCGCGAAGCCCAGCCAGACTACGCCATCCAGCTATTCCTGATCGAATCGGAAAGCTACAGCAACAACAACAAGGACGCCCAGGCCAACCAGGTGCTGCAGCAAGCCATCCAGCGCTACCCGGACGACCTCAACCTGCTTTACACCCGCGCCATGCTGGCCGAGAAGCGCGACGATTTGACGCAGATGGAAAAAGACCTGCGCGCCATCATCGCCCGCGAACCAGAAAACGCCATGGCCCTGAACGCCCTGGGCTACACCCTGGCCGACCGCACCACCCGCTACGCCGAAGCCAAGGCGCTGATCGACAAGGCCCACCTGCTGACCCCCGATGACCCGGCAGTGCTCGACAGCCTGGGCTGGGTCAACTATCGCCTGGGCAACCTCGACGCCGCCGAAACCTACCTGCGCCAGGCCTTTGCCAACTTCCCCGACCATGAAGTGGCTGCCCACCTGGGCGAAGTGCTGTGGGCCAACGGCAAGCGCCGCGAAGCCCGCCATGTATGGGCCAAGGGCTTCGAAGCCCAGGCCGACAGCCCAATCCTGCGCAAGACTCTCTTGCGCCTGACCGGATCCGAGACTCTTTAACGCCATGTTCCTGCGCCATTGCATCACCTTCACCCTGATCGCCCTGCTGGCCGGCTGCGCCGGCTTCGGTAGCCGCGAGGCCCTGCAGGGCCACGGCGACCCGCAGCAGTGGCGCGCCCACAAAGCGCAGCTGAGCAGCCTCGATGGCTGGCAGATCAACGGCAAGGTCGGCATCCGCGCCCCGCGCGATTCCGGCAGCGGTACGCTGTTCTGGCTACAACGCCAGGACTATTACGACATTCGCCTGGCCGGCCCGCTGGGCCGTGGCGCCGCACGCCTTACCGGCCGCCCGGGTGGCGTGGTGCTGGAAGTGGCCAACCAGGGCCGCTACGAAGCCACCAGCCCGGAAGCCCTGCTGGAAGAGCAACTGGGCTGGCAACTGCCGGTTTCGCACCTGGTCTGGTGGGTGCGCGGCCTGCCCGCCCCCGACAGCAAGAGCAAGCTGACCCTGGATGGCGACAGCCGCCTGGCCAGCCTCGACCAGGATGGCTGGCAGGTGCAGTACCTGAGCTACACCGAACAGAACGGCTACTGGTTGCCCGAGCGCCTGAAACTGCACGGCAAGGACCTGGACGTGACCCTGGTGGTCAAGGACTGGCAGCCGCGCCAGCTGGGGCATTGATCGCATGCAAAAGCTCACCCTGCCCGCCCCGGCCAAGCTCAACCTGTGGCTGCACATCATCGGCCGCCGCGCAGACGGCTACCACGAACTGGAAACGGTGTTTCAGTTTCTCGACCATGGCGACGAGCTGAGTTTCGCCCTGCGTGACGATGGCGTGATCCGCTTGCACACCGAAATCGAGGCCGTCCCCCACGACAGCAACCTGATCGTACGGGCCGCGCGCATGCTGCAAGCCCAATCGGGCACCAGGCTTGGCGCCGATATCTGGCTGACCAAGGTACTGCCCATGGGCGGCGGTATCGGCGGCGGCAGCTCGGACGCCGCGACCACCCTGCTGGCGCTGGCCCACCTGTGGCAACTGGACTGGGACGAAGACCGCCTGGCCGCGCTGGGCCTGAGCCTGGGCGCCGATGTGCCGGTGTTCGTGCGCGGTCACGCAGCGTTCGCGCAAGGTGTAGGCGAACAACTGACCCCGGTCGACCCGATCGAACCCTGGTATGTCGTGCTGGTGCCGCAAGTGTCTGTCAGCACAGTAGAAATTTTTTCACATCCACAGTTGACACGTGATTCTCTCCCCCTTAAGATGCGCCCCGTTCCCGAGGGAAACAGTCGAAATGACTGCCAACCGGTGGTAGAGCAGAATTACCCAGAAGTTCGCAATGCGTTGAATTCACTGGGAAAATTCACTGAGGCTCGACTAACCGGCACTGGAAGTTGTGTGTTTGGGGCCTTCCCAAGCAAAGCCGAAGCTGATAAAGTTCTGGCCCTTCTTTCAGCGACCCAAACAGGGTTTGTGGCGAAAGGAAGCAATATTTCGATGTTGCATCGCAAGCTGCAAAGTCTGGTCAAGAAGCCGAGCGCATGAGCGTTCGCAGCAACAGATACAGGGGCGTCGCCAAGCGGTAAGGCAGCAGGTTTTGATCCTGCCATGCGTTGGTTCGAATCCAGCCGCCCCTGCCATTTTCCTTATACTCATCCAGGTATACCCTCAGCCTTCAGGTACTGCGCGTGTCCAAGATGATGGTCTTTACGGGGAACGCTAACCCCGATCTGGCTCGGCGTGTCGTACGTCAGCTGCATATCCCTCTCGGTGACGTCTCTGTCGGTAAATTCTCCGACGGTGAGATCAGTACTGAGATCAATGAAAATGTTCGCGGTAAAGACGTTTTCATTATTCAGCCGACCTGCGCCCCGACCAACGATAACCTGATGGAACTGGTAGTGATGGCCGACGCCTTCCGCCGCTCCTCAGCATCCCGAATCACCGCCGTGATTCCCTACTTCGGATATGCCCGCCAGGACCGCCGTCCGCGTTCGGCACGTGTAGCCATCAGCGCCAAAGTCGTTGCTGACATGCTCACTGTCGTAGGTATCGACCGTGTACTCACCGTCGACCTGCACGCTGACCAGATCCAAGGCTTCTTCGATATCCCCGTCGACAACATCTACGGCTCGCCCGTACTGGTTGACGACATCGAAGACCAGCGTTTCGAGAACCTGATGATCGTCTCCCCGGACATCGGTGGTGTCGTGCGCGCACGCGCTGTCGCCAAGTCCCTGGGCGTCGATCTGGGTATCATCGACAAACGCCGCGAAAAGGCTAACCACTCCGAGGTTATGCACATCATCGGCGACGTCGAAGGGCGCACCTGCATCCTGGTAGACGACATGGTCGACACCGCCGGCACCCTGTGCCACGCGGCCAAAGCCCTGAAAGAGCACGGCGCTGCCAAGGTTTACGCCTACTGCACGCACCCTGTCCTGTCGGGCCGCGCCATAGAGAACATCGAGAAGTCGGTACTGGACGAGCTGGTGGTGACCAACACCGTTCCGCTGTCCGCCGCTGCTCAAGCCTGTGATCGTATCCGCCAGCTGGATATCGCACCGGTTGTGGCTGAAGCGGTACGCCGCATCAGCAACGAAGAATCGATCAGCGCGATGTTCCGCTAAGCGGGACACGTGTTGATGTGAAGCGCCCCGCCCCAACCTGTGTTGGGGCGGGGCTTTTTTGCCATCCCCGTTGGCGCTGGTCGCAAACGCCCTCGGGGGGCTACTTTGGAGAAACAAAATGACTGATTTTATTCTGAACGCCCAAGCGCGTACTGACCTGGGGAAAGGTGCGAGCCGCCGCCTGCGTCATTCGCTGAGCATCCCAGCCGTTGTCTACGGTGGTGATAAAGAAGCTCAATCCCTGACCATCCTGGCCAAGGAAATCACCAAGCTGTTCGAAAACGAAGCGGCCTTCAGCCACGTTATCGAACTGAACGTTGACGGTGTTAAGCAGAACGTCATCATCAAGGCCATGCAGCGCCACCCAGCCAAGCAGTTCATCATGCACGCCGACTTCGTTCGCGTCGTTGCTGGCCAGAAACTGACCGCCAAGGTTCCGGTTCACTTCATCAACGAAGAAGCCCCGGTCAAGAAAGGCGGCGAGATCTCCCACGTTGAATCCGAGATCGAAGTTTCCTGCGAAGCCAAGGACCTGCCTGAGTTCATCGAAGTTGACCTGGCCAACGCCGAAATCGGCACCATCATCCACCTGTCGGACCTGAAAGCTCCGAAAGGCGTAGAGTTCGTCGCTCTGGCCCACGGTGATGACAAAGCTGTTGCCAACGTTCACGCTCCACGCGTTGCTCCAGAAGCAGAAGGCGCTGCCGAGTAATCCACTCGCACGCCGGCGTTGATCGGGTTACAGTGCCGCGCGCACTGTAACCCACCAACTCCAAGGAAGAGCCCCTGACGTGACCGCCATCCAGTTGATCGTTGGCCTGGGTAACCCCGGCCCCGAATACGAACAGACCCGGCATAACGCAGGGGCTCTTTTCGTTGAACGCCTTGCCAGCGCCCAGCGTGTTTCGCTGACCGCTGACAAAAAGTATTTCGGCCTGACGGCTAAATTCAGCCATCAGGGCAACGACGTTCGTTTGTTGATCCCCACCACCTACATGAACCGCAGCGGCCAGTCCGTAGCGGCCTTGGCCAATTTCTTCCGCATCAAGCCGGAAGCGATACTGGTGGCACACGACGAACTCGATCTGCCCCCGGGCGTTGCCAAGCTCAAGCGCGGCGGCGGCCATGGTGGGCACAACGGCCTGCGCGACATCATCGCGCAGCTCGGCAACCAGAACGACTTCCACCGCCTGCGGCTTGGCATCGGCCACCCGGGTGACGCCAAACTGGTATCCAACTTCGTCCTGGGCCGCGCGCCGCGCGCCGAGCAGGAGAAGCTCGACGCCAGCATCGATTTTGCCCTCGGCGTGCTGCCGGACGTGCTTGCCGGCGATTTCGCCAAGGCGATGCGCGAGCTGCACAGCCAGAAGGCCTGATTTCCTTTAGAGAGGGGAATACCCATGGGTTTCAATTGCGGCATCGTCGGCCTGCCCAACGTCGGCAAGTCCACCCTGTTCAACGCCCTGACCAAGTCTGGCATCGCGGCGGAGAATTTCCCTTTCTGCACCATCGAGCCGAACAGCGGCATTGTGCCTATGCCCGACGCTCGCCTGGCTGCGCTGGCTGAAATCGTCAAGCCAAACCGCATCCTGCCGACCACCATGGAGTTCGTCGACATCGCCGGCCTGGTTGCCGGTGCCTCGAAAGGCGAAGGCCTGGGCAACAAGTTCCTCGCCAACATCCGCGAGACCGACGCCATTGCCCACGTGGTGCGCTGCTTCGAAGACGAGAACGTGATCCACGTTTCCAACAGCGTCGACCCCAAGCGTGACATCGAGATCATCGACCTCGAACTGATCTTCGCCGACCTCGACAGCTGCGAAAAGCAACTGCAGAAGGTAGCCCGCAACGCCAAGGGCGGCGACAAGGATGCCTTGGCGCAAAAGGCCATTCTGGAAAAGCTGATCCCGCACTTCACCGAAGGCAAGCCTGCGCGCAGCCTGATGAAGCACATGGCTGACGACGAAAAGGCCGTCATCCGTGGCTTCCACTTGCTGACCAGCAAACCGGTGATGTACATCGCCAACGTGGCCGAAGACGGCTTCGACAACAACCCGCACCTGGACGTGGTCAAGGCCATTGCCGAGGAAGAAGGCGCGGTAGTGGTGCCGGTGTGCAACAAGATCGAAGCAGAGATCGCCGAGCTGGAAGACGGTGAAGAGAAGGACATGTTCCTCGAGGCCCTGGGCCTGGAAGAGCCTGGCCTGAACCGCGTGATCCGCGCCGGTTACGAGCTGCTGAACCTGCAGACCTACTTCACTGCCGGCGTGCAGGAAGTACGCGCCTGGACCGTTCGCGTCGGCGCCACTGCCCCGCAGGCAGCCGGTGTTATCCACACCGACTTCGAAAAAGGCTTCATCCGCGCTGAAGTGGTGGCCTATGACGACTTCATCCAGTTCAAGGGTGAAGCCGGTGCCAAGGAAGCCGGTAAGTGGCGTCTGGAAGGCAAGGATTACATCGTCAAAGACGGCGACGTGATGCACTTCCGCTTCAACGTCTAAACGTTAGCCTGCAGCACACACAAACCCCTTGAGGCCTGCGCTTCAAGGGGTTTTGTTTTGCCCAGACAGGCGCGCCCTGTGCATGGGCGCCCTTGTGTCGCAATGGGCCACAAAGCGGCACCCGATCCCAGCATCTAAGCTGAGGTTCAGCGCCCTTCTCGCCCAGAGCCGACACCATGCCCCCACCCACTCGTTTCGACTGGCAACGCTGGTTACCCGGCCTGGTCACCCTGCTCCACTACAAGGCGGCCTGGCTACCCAAGGACATCGGCGCCGGCCTGGTACTCACCACCCTGCTGGTGCCTGTGGGCATCGCCTACGCCGAGGCTTCCGGCGTCCCTGGCATCTATGGCCTGTACGCCACCATCATCCCCCTGCTGGCCTATGCCCTGTTCGGTCCCAGCCGCATCCTGGTGCTGGGGCCGGACTCGGCGTTGGCCGCGCCTATCCTGGCTGTGGTGGTGCAATACGCGGCCAGCGACCCGCAGCGGGCGATCGCCATCGCCAGCATGATGGCGCTGGTCGCCGGGGCGTTCTGTGTGATTGCCGGGCTGCTGCGCCTGGGCTTTATCACCGAGTTGCTGTCCAAGCCCATCCGCTATGGATACATGAACGGCATCGCCCTGACCGTACTGATCAGCCAGTTGCCCAAGCTGTTCGGCATCAAGGTCGACAGCGAAGGGCCCTTGCGCGACCTTTGGCACTTGGGCCAGGCGCTATATTCCGGCCAAGGGCACTGGCCAAGCTTTGTCGTAGGTGCCGGTAGCCTGGCGCTGATCCTGCTGCTCAAACCGTTCAAGCGCCTGCCGGGCATCCTGATCGCCGTGGTTTTGGCGACGCTGGCCGTGAGCGTGTTCAACCTCGATCAGATGGGCGTCAAGGTACTCGGGCAATTGCCCCAGGGCCTGCCCGGCTTCGTCTTCCCCTGGGTCAGCGACATTGACCTGGTCGAGGTGCTACTGGGCGGGATTGCAGTGGCGCTGGTGTCGTTCGCCGACACCAGTGTGCTGTCGCGCTCCTATGCCGCACGCCTCAAGATGCGGGTAAACCCCAACCAGGAAATGTTCGGCCTGGGCGTGGCCAACCTGGCCTCGGGGATGTTCCAGGGCATCCCGATCAGCAGCAGTTCGTCACGCACCCCAGTGGCCGAAGCTGCCGGCTCGCAGACCCAGCTCACCGGCATCATCGGCGCCCTGGCGGTGACCCTGTTGCTGCTGGTAGCGCCCAATCTGATGCAGAACCTGCCCAACAGCGCTTTGGCTGCGGTAGTGATTGCCGCTGCACTGGGGCTGTTCGAATTTGCCGAGCTCAAGCGTATCTTCCGTATGCAGCAGTGGGAGTTCTGGCTGTCGTTCACCTGCTTTGTCGGCGTGGCAGTGTTCGGCGCCATTCCCGGTATCTGCGTTGCCGTGGCGGTGTCGGTGATCGAGTTCCTGTGGGACGGCTGGCGGCCGCACTACGCGGTGCTCGGCCGTGCCGATGGGCTGCGCGGTTACCATGACATGCAGCGTTATCCACAGGCCCGGCGTATTCCAGGGCTGGTGCTGCTGCGCTGGGACGCGCCGTTGTTCTTTGCCAACGCCGAGCAGTTCCAGAACACAGTGATGGCGGCGGTGGACGCGTCGCCAACGCCGGTACAGCGGGTGGTGATTGCCGCTGAGCCGGTGACCAGCATCGATATCACGTCGGCGGACATGCTGGCCGAGCTGGACCGGGCACTGGAGGCGCGAGGAATAGAGTTGCAGTTCGCCGAAATGAAGGACCCGGTGAAGGACAAAATGCGGCAGTTCGAGTTGTTCGAGCATATGGGGGAGAAAGCCTTTCATCCGACGGTGGGCGCAGCAGTGGATGCCTATCTGGAAGAGAGCGGGGTTGATTGGCAGGCCTGAATGGCCTGGGGGAGCGGGCTTAACCGCGAATAAGCCCGCGCCGACTCCGAACCCGGTCAATCCAGATCAACATGGCGCTGGCATACACCGACACTGCCAGAAACAGCGCCATACGCACCGCAAACGCCTTGTACACATCCTGCCCACCCGCACTGTCCTGCACCGACTGCCCCAGCAGGATCAGCATGGTCGTCAGGCAACTGACCCAGTACGCCGGGCTCTGCCGGCTCACTACCGCCTGGTACAGGCGCCGTGCCTGCCAGAGGGCGAACAGCAGTACCCACAAAAAGAACATCCACAGGTGAACGAACAGGCTCAGCGCTGCCCACAGCACTATCGCCAACACACCGGCAAGCAAGGTTGAACCGATCAGCTCCCGGCTGGCGTGCCGCGCGCGGGTTTCACCTGCTTGTTGTCCCACGCTCACGGCCTTCATGATCAATGGCATGTACTGGTCAGGGGCGATCAATGCCAGCAGAAAGGCCGGCATCACGATCAGCGTGGCACGTAGCGCCACCCAGCTGACATGCTCGCTGCCCAGCAGCGGCGGCCCCGGCTGTGCTGGCGCATTGGCAGGTTCGGGGAACAACCTGTGCGCCACTGAAGTGCCCAGCACTGCCAACAGCATGCCTTTGGCCAGCGCTTCGACCACCGACAGTGCCAGGGTGAAGTCACTGGTGCCGGCAGCGGCGATCATGGTCAGGCCGATCACCAGCAGGTTGGCCAGCAGGCCGTTGCCGCCCTTCAGTGCATAGCGCAAGGTCAGGAAAACACCCACCCCGACCAGTAACACCCCGGCCAACGGCGCATGGCGCAACAGCGGAATCAGCAGCAACCCGCTGCCGCAAGCGAGCAGCACCAGGAGCGCCAGGGCCGGTGCCGCACGCAGGGGCAATGGCTGACTGCGCATGGCCAGCAACAGCACCGCAAACACCGGCGCCAGGATCGGCACCGGCAAGCCGATACCAAAGCTCACCGCCAGGCACAGCGACACGCCCCAGGCCAGGCGCAGCGCCCGCAGGCGGCGCAATTCAATAGGCATACGACAGCCAGCTCATCAGCCACATGAACAACCGGCCCAGCAGGTTCAGTGGGTTGCCTTCGCTGGGCAGGGCCATGACCTCGGCCTGACCACCGACTCGCAGCACGGTCTTGTCCTGAAGCTGGTCGCGCTCCAGCTCGACAATCACCGGGAAGCGCTGCGCCGAACGCAGCCACTCGCGGCTGTTCTGCACGGTCGGCAGCGCTCCCGGCGGCGTACTCTGGCCCACGCTCACGCCATAGCCAATGCTGCGTATTCGCCCTTGCAACACGGTGCCCGGCAACGCATCGAGCACCACCAGCACCGGGCTGTCAGGGCGCAAGCGACCGAGGTTGTTCTCAGTCATGTCGGCACTTATCCACACATCATGGATACTGATCAGGGTCATCATCGGGCTGCCCGCCCCGACATAGTGGCCAACGTCTGTGCGCAGGTCGGTGATCAACCCGTTGGCGTCGGCACGCACCACGGTACGGGCAAGGTCCAGGCGGGCCTTTTCCACATTGGCCGCAGCACTGCGCAGCTGGGCGTTGTCTTCCTGTGCCCCGCCCTGCTGCTCACGGGCGCGCTCCACCTCTGCGCGGGCTGCCGCCACTTGGCTGATGGCCTGGTCGCGGGTGGCCTGGGCGCCCTCCAGGCGGCGCACCGACACCGTTCCGGGGTCTTCGTCAATCAGCCGTTTGAGGCGCTCGGCGTCCTGCCGCGCCTTGCGTTCGTTGGCCTGAGCGGCCACCAGCGCTGCCTGCGCCGAATCGATGCCGGCGGTACTGGCGCCGATCTGCCGGCGCACGGTATCGAGGTCGGCTTCGGCACGGGCCAAGGCAATGCGGTACTGTGCCTGATCGAGTTCGAACAGCACATCGCCCTGGCGCACCTCCTGGTTGTTGCCTACTGCCACACGCTTGATCTGCCCCGCCACTTCGGCGGCCACCGGGACCACGTAAGCCTGCAGCCGGGCTTGCTGGGTGTATGGCGTAAAGCGGTCAGCCAGCAAGTACCAGAGCAGGCTGACGGCAATCAGCAGCAGCACCCAGCGCATGCCGCGATCCGGGGCTGACGGGGGCGGCGTTGGCGTGGCATCGCTCATTCGGTTTCACCTTGTGCATGCGCGGTGGGGGCTGGCTCGTCAAGCAACTCGCCCCAGTCGGTGCGTTGCTGCATCTGCTGGCGGGTGGCCGGGTCGACCGGCGCGCGGCTGGCGTCCCAACCACCACCCAGGGCCTTGTACAAAGTCACCAGGCTGCTGACCGCGTTGCCACGGCTGACCAGGTAACCGTCCTGTTGCTGCAACAGCAGTTGCTGAGCATCGAGCACCCGTTGAAAATCGGCGAAGCCTTCGCGGTATTGCGAACTGGCCAGATTCAGCGAGCGCTGCGCAGCCTGAGAGGCCTGCTCGCGAATGGTTGCACTCTGCAGCGAGCGCACCAGCCCGCTGGCAGCGTCGTCGGCCTCACGGGCGGCTTCGCGCACGCCCTGCTGGTACAACTCGATCAGTTGCTGCAAGCGGGCATCCTCCACGCGTACGGCGTTCTTGCGCCGGCCATAGTCGAACGGGCTCCAGATCAGGCTTGGGCCAGCTGCCAGGTCGAAGGTGTCGGGCAGATGATTGGCCGATAAAAAGGACCAGCCGATGCTGCCGAGCAAGCTCAGCTGTGGATAAAGATCGGCCTCGGCCACACCGACCAGCGCCGACTGCGCCGCCACTGCCTGCTCGGCGGCGCGGATGTCCGGGCGGCGCTGCAGCAGGCCGGCAGGTACATCCTGCAACACTGCCCGGTCTGGCAAGGGCAGTTGGCCATGGCCGGCCGCCAGCTGCGGCAGCGGCCCGGGCGGGCGGCCGAGCAGCGAGCACAGCACATTGCGCAGGGCATTGAGCTGGTTCTCGAACTCGGGGATGGTGGCCAGGGTCGCCAGGTATTGAGTACGCGCCTGCTGCCAGTCGAGCTCGTCATTTTCGCCGTGGCGGAACAACCGCTCGGTAATCTCCAGGCTACGCGCCTGGCGTTTGGCGTTCTCTTGCGCGATAGCCAACCGCGCCTCAGCAGTGCGCAGGGCAAAGTAGGTGTCGGCCACCTGCGCACGCAGCAGCAGCATGGCATCGGCGTAGTTGGCCTGGGAGGCGAAATAGACGGCATCGGCGCTTTCGATGGCGCGACTGAAGCGGCCCCAGAAGTCAATTTCCCAGCCGATGTCGAAGCCAACGCTGGATTGCCAGAACACCGAATCACGGGCAGAGGGCGTACCGGACTGATCCTGCTTCAGGTACAGGCTCTGCGCACTCAGTTGCTGCAGCTGTGGATAACGCCCGGTTTGCACGATGGCCAACTGGGCACGGGCTTCAGCGATACGCAGGCCAGCCACGCGCAGGTTGGTGTTGTTGGCATCGGCCTCAGCTATCAGCGTATCCAGCGTCGGGTCGGCAAACACCGCCCACCACTGCCGCAGGTCGGGCGCCGCCGCGCTGCGCCCGGCCTGCTCCAGCGTTGACGTGCTCCAGCCGTCCAGCCACGGTGCTTGGGGCTTTTCATAATCCGGGCCGACCTGGGTGCAACCGGCCAGCACCATCAGCAGCCCCAGGCCATAGCAGCGGTTGGGCATGGCTCAGGCGGCAGGTGGTGCCAGTTGCTCCGGCACCTGCAGCGCAACCCATTGCCAGAACAGCACGTAGGTCACGCCAAGGATGACCGGGCCGATGAACAAGCCGATGATGCCTTTGACCACCATGCCACCCAACGCACCGATCAGTACCACCGGCATCGGTACATCGACCCCGCGCCCCAGCAGCAGCGGCTTGAGCACGTTGTCGGCAAGGCCGGCGACGAAGGTGTAGATGGCAAAAATGATGGTCGCCACCGTGAAGCCTTCGGCGTTGAACACATAAATGATCACCGGCAAGGTCACCAGCGTCGCCGGGGCCTGTGCAATGCCCAGCATGAGGATGACGATGGCCAGCATCCCGGCACCGGGAACCCCTTTGACGACAAAGCCGACACCGATCAGCAACATCTGGATGAAGGCAATGCCGATCACCCCTTGCGCCACCGCGCGAATGGTGGCGGTACACAGCTTGGCCAAGGGTTTACCGCGTTCTTCGCCTGACACCCGCAGGGCGATACGCTGGGCGGCGATTTCACCGCGATCACCGAAGGCCATGATGACCCCGCAAATGATGACCGCCCCGATGAACAGCAGGAAGGCTCCGCCAGCGCTGGCCGCGGCGCCTAACGCCGTGCGCCCGGCGCTCTTGATCTGGGGCATCCACTGGTTCAGCACACTGGCCATGTTCTCGGAAGCCGCCAACCATAGCGCATGTACCTTCGGCCCGATCAGTGGCCAGGCCGCCACGGAGTCAGGGGGTGCCGGCACGCTCCAGGCCCCGCTCTTGAGCAACGTTACCAGGCTGTCTACCGATTCGCCGATGGACATTACCACCAGGTAAATCGGCACCAGCAGCACCACCAGTATCAACAGCACCACCAGCGTCGCCGCATAACCTTGCTTGAGCCCGGTGCGGCGCTGGATGCGGCAATGCAACGGGTACAGGGTGACCGCCAGAATCACCGCCCACAGCATCAACTCCAGGAACGGCTGGAACACCTGAAAGGCGAAGCTCACCAAGACTGCCACCAGCCCTGCCTTGATAAGCACATCGAGCAGGCCCCGCGACAGGGCGCTATCCAGCTTGATACCCGGCTGCATGCTTCACCTCCGAACATTCAATACGCCAACAAGGCGCAGTTCACTGATCCGTCTCAGAGCTTGCCTGCGTAAGGCTGTCGTCTCGCAGTTGCCGCGCCAAGGCCATCATTACCAGGGGTACCACCGCCATAGATAACGTGATGGCCAGCACCAACAGGTCGTGAACCTGCTGGGTGAGTACCTGGTGTTCCAGCGCCAGCTTGAACACCACGAAGGCAAACTCGCCCCCCGAAGCCAGCACCACACCCAGGCATAGCGCCTGGGCATGGCTGAGCCCACCGACCGTATGCCCCAGGCCCCACAGCAAGGGCAGCTTGATGGCGACCAGCAGCAACGTCAGGCCCAACACCACCAGCGGCATGCCGAACAGCAGGCGCAGATCGGCACTCATACCCACGCCCACGAAGAACAATCCGAGCAGCAGGCCTTTGATCGGCTCGATCTGGGTTTCCAGTTCGTGGCGAAACGGCGATTCGGCCATCAGCACACCGGCCAGAAACGCCCCCAGTGCCATCGACACCCCCACATGCTCCATCAACCAAGCGGTGCCCAGCACGACCAGCAAGGCGGTGGCGGTCGACAGTTCAGGCAGGCCCGAACCCACCGTCCACTTGAATATCGGGGTCAGCAGATAACGGCCAAAAACAATCAGCACACCAATGCCGACAACCACAGCCAGCAAAGGCCAGGCACCTTCGTCAGCAGTGCTGACATTGCCACCGAGCAGCGGCACCACGGCAATCAAGGGAATGGCGGCAATGTCCTGGAACAGCAGGATGGCCACGGCCAGGCGGCCATGAGGTTTGCCAAGGTCCTTGCGCTCGGCCAGTACCTGCAAGCCAAAGGCGGTGGACGACAGCGCCAAGCCTAGGCCCAGCACGATGGCGGCAGGTTTCGATTGGTCGAACAGCCAGAATGCCAGTAGCCCAAGCAGCACAGCGGTCAGCCCCACTTGCAAACTACCGACGCCAAATAGCGCACGGCGCATGCTCCACAAGCGCCTTGGGGACAACTCCAGGCCAATCACGAACAACAGCATGACCACGCCCATTTCCGACAGCCGCGCCACGTTGTCCGGGTTGCCGAGCAGGCCAAACACCGACGGACCAATCAGGATACCCGCCAACAGGTATCCCGGTACTGCGCCCATTTTCAGACGCTGCGCCAGCGGTACCAGAAGCACCACAGCCAAAAGGAATACCACCGTCGCCTGCAACAGGCTGCCGTCATGTGGCATGAACTCGTACCTTTGCAGCTCCCTGCAGGGAGGGGTTCAGAAGCGTTCTTCGACGAATTTGAACGGGTAGGCGACAGCCTTGTACTTGCCGATCTTGCCGCGTTTGGGCAGCTTCACCTGCTGGTCGCGGGTTATGTCCTTGTAGGGAATACGGCTGAGCAGATGGCTGATGATATTCAGCCGGGCGCGACGTTTGTCGTTGGAGTTGGCCATGAACCACGGCGCCCAAGCGGTATCCGACGCCTGGAACATGTCGTCACGCGCTTGGGTGTAGTCATCCCAGCGGGTATACGACTTGAGGTCCATCGGCGATAACTTCCACAGCTTGCGGCCGTCGTTGATGCGATCCTGCAGGCGCCGGGTCTGCTCATCGGCGCTGACTTCAAGCCAGTACTTGATGAGGATGATCCCCGAATCGACCATGACCCGTTCGAACACAGGTACACCGGTCAGAAACTTGTCCACTTGCTCGCCAGAGCAGAAACCCATTACCCGCTCAACGCCCGCACGGTTGTACCAACTGCGATCGAAGATCACCACTTCACCCGCCGCAGGCAGATGGCCCAGGTAGCGCTGCAGGTACATCTGGGTCTTTTCCCGCTCGGTCGGTGCGGGCAGCGCCACTACACGAAACACCCGCGGGCTGACACGCTCGGTAAGGGCCTTGATGGTGCCGCCCTTGCCGGCGCCATCGCGGCCCTCGAAGACAATGCATACCTTCAGGCCTTTGGCGACCACCCACTCCTGTAGCTTCACCAGCTCAACATGCAGGTTCTTCAGCGCTTTTTCGTAGGCCTTGCCGCCCAGCTTTTCTGGCTGTTTCTGGAGGGGCTTTCTGGACGGCTTCGACATGACGCACTCCTGAAGGCGAATGAAGAGTCAGTATGGTCGATTAATGCCAGTTTGCCGCTTCGCTTGCAGATTGATGTGGGGGCTGTCGTGCAGCCCCCGGGAGGCACTATTTGGCCAGCTTGTTGTAACTGGTCATCAGGTTGCGGTAGTCCGGAATATGGTTGGAAAACAGGGTCCCCAGCCCTTCGATGTCGTTGCGCCAGTCACGGTGCAGTTCGCAGGCCACGCCGAACCAGGTCATCAGCTGCGCCCCGGCAGCCTCCATGCGTCGCCAGGCCGAATCACGGGTCAGTTCGTTGAAGGTGCCAGAGGCGTCGGTGACGACGAATACCTCGAAGCCCTCCTCCAATGCCGACAAGGCCGGGAAAGCCACGCACACTTCAGTGACCACGCCAGCAATCAGCAGCTGTTTCTTGCCGGTGGCTTTTACCGCCTTGACGAAATCTTCGTTGTCCCAGGCGTTGATGTTGCCCGGGCGTGCAATGTAGGGGGCATCAGGGAACTGCTCTTTCAGCTCCGGCACCAGCGGGCCGTTGGGCCCCGTCTCGAAACTGGTGGTAAGGATGGTCGGCAGCTTGAAGTACTTGGCCAGGTCAGACAGGGCCAGGACGTTGTTCTTGAAGCGGTCGGGGTCGATGTCCCTTACCAGCGAGAGCAAGCCGGTCTGGTGGTCGACCAGCAGAACAGCTGCATTGTTCTTGTCCAGACGCTTGTATTGGAAGGCCACGGTGGATCTCCTTGCTTCAGCGGGTTGGGAGTATCAGCGTAGGCAAGGATGGAAGGTGGGAGAGACCGTCAGTCGGCTTGCCGGTACTGGCATGCCCCCCCATCACTTCACAGATTCCTGAACTGATTATTTGCAGCCAGCGATTTTTCCCCTCGCCAACCGCCACCAGAATCGCTTCACCACAATCACAAAAAACCGTGAGGCCACTCCCGTGGACCAGACACTCCAAGTGCGGCAAGCCGCCGCCGACCTTGTCGCGGCGTTCGCCAGCAACGACACCGCCCGCTATTTCGCCTGCTTCAGCGAAGACGCCACCTTTGTGTTCCACACCTTGCCGTATCCGCTGCTGTCGCGGCGCGCCTATGAAGAGCTCTGGGCCCAGTGGCAAGCCGAGGGCTTTACCGTGCTTGCCTGCGAATCGGGCAACGCCCATGTAAGCCTGCAAGGCGACGTGGCTGTTTTCATGCACGATGTGGCCACGCGTATCCGCATCGGCGGTCAAGAGCACCCGTTGAGCGAGCGCGAGACCATCGTCTTCCGCCGCCATGGTGACCAGTGGCTGGCCTGCCACGAGCGCCTGTCGGTCGTAACGCCGGCCTGATCATCCTTTACGCGGCGCTGCCGCCCTGCCATCGCACCCACAAGAAGGCCCGCGCACTGCGCTGGCTACAACAACCGCGCTGGAGCACCACCATGAGCCACTCGACCGGTATCGAGACCAACGGCGTCGAACAGATCCCCGCCGATCAACGCGACGCCTCCCCGCTGGACCTGTTCCGCCTGATCTTCGGCGGTGCCAACACCTTCGCTACCGCCGTACTGGGCAGCTTCCCGGTGCTTTTCGGGTTGTCATTCCAGGCGGGGGTGTGGGCGATTCTGCTCGGCGTTGGCATCGGCGCGCTGATCCTTGCCCCGATGGGGCTGTTCGGCGCGCTTAACGGCACCAACAACGCCGTTTCATCGGGTGCGCACTTTGGCGTACACGGGCGTATCGTCGGCTCGTTCCTGTCACTGCTCACGGCAGTGGCGTTTTTCTCGCTCTCGGTGTGGAGCTCGGGCGATGCCTTGGTCGGTGGTGCCAAGCGCCTGGCCGGCCTGCCAGAGACCGACCTGACCCTGGGCCTGGCCTACGGTTTGTTCGCGGTGCTGGTCCTGGTGGTATGCATCTTTGGCTTCCGCTTCATGCTGTGGGTCAACAAGATTGCCGTCTGGGCTTCGAGCCTGCTGTTCCTGCTGGGTATCGTCGCCTTTGCCGGGCCCTTCGATGCCGGCTTCGCAGGCAGCGTCAACCTTGGCCAGGCAGGCTTCTGGGCGGCGTTCGTCGGCGCGGCGATCCTGGCCATGAGCAACCCTGTGTCGTTTGGCGCCTTCCTGGGTGACTGGTCGCGCTACATCCCGCGCGAAACCCCCAAGGCCCGCATCATGCTGGCCGTGATCGCGGCACAGGGGGCGACGCTGATTCCGTTCCTGTTCGGCCTGTGTACGGCCACCCTGGTAGCCACCCAGGCGCCGGACTACATCGCCGCCAACAATTATGTGGGCGGCCTGCTGGCGGTAGCGCCAAGCTGGTTCTTCCTGCCGGTGTGCCTGATTGCGGTGATCGGCGGCATGTCTACCGGCACCACCGCGCTGTATGGCACCGGCCTGGACATGTCCAGCGTGTTCCCACGCTTGCTCAGCCGTGCCGGCGCCACCCTGCTGATCGGCGTGCTGGCGATCGGCTTCATCTTCATTGGCCGCTTCACCTTCAACCTGGTGCAGAGCGTATCGACCTTTGCCGTGCTGATCATTACCTGCACCAGCCCGTGGATGGTGATCATGATCCTCGGCCTGATTACCCGCCGCGGCTTCTACCATGCCGACGACCTGCAGGTATTCACCCGCGGCCAGCGTGGTGGCCACTACTGGTTCCTGCACGGCTGGAACTGGCGCGGCATGGGGGCATGGATCCCCAGCGCGGCAGTCGGCCTGTGCTTCGTCAACCTGCCGGGGCAGTTCGTCGGCCCTCTGGGTGACCTGGCTGGCGGCATCGACCTGAGCCTGCCGGTCACGCTGGGGCTGGCTGGCGTGCTGTACCTGCTATTGCTCAACCTGTTCCCTGAACCTGCTGGCGTGTATGGCCCCCTGGGCCCGCGATGGGTGCGCTGCAAAAGCACCGCGCATACGCCTGTGACCACTGCCGAAATGGCCTGACTGGAAACCGACCATGACCACTTCCCACTATATCGCCGGCCATTGGGTCGAAGGCCAAGGCAGCGACTGCATCAGCGTCAACGACCCTGCGCTGGGGCAACCGTTCGCCGAGCTGACGGCCGCCAGCGTGAGCCAGGTCGACCAGGCCGTAGCCGCTGCCCGCAGCGCCCTGCCCGCCTGGAAAAGCACCAGCGCCAGCGAACGTGCCGCCTTCCTGCGTGGTTTTGCCGAACAGCTCGGGCATCGCCGTGAAGCGCTGATCACCTTGCAGATGCGCAATAACGGCAAACCGCGTCACGAAGCGGAAATCGACCTGGATGACGCCATCGCCACCTTTTGCTATTACGCCGAGCTGGCCGAGCAACTGCCAGCGAAAAACCGCACCGTGCCGCTGGCTGCGCCGGGCTTCACCGCCCGCACCCGCCTTGAACCGGTGGGCGTGGTCGGCTTGATCGTGCCGTGGAACTTCCCGTTGGTGACCAGCGCCTGGAAACTTGCTCCGGCCCTGGCCGCCGGTTGCACCGTGGTGCTCAAGCCTTCAGAGGTCACCCCGCTGATCGAGCAGACCTACGGCAAGATCGCCGACGCCCTGGGCCTGCCCGCCGGGGTGCTGAACATCGTCAACGGCAAGGCCGAAACCGGCGCCGCACTGAGCAACCACAACGGCCTGGACAAGTTGTCCTTCACCGGTAGCAACAGTGTCGGCAGCCAGGTGATGCGCAGCGCTTCGGCGCAGTGCCGGCCGGTGACGCTGGAACTGGGCGGCAAGTCGGCCATCGTGGTGTTCGATGATTGCGATGTCGATCAGGCGGTGGAATGGATTGTTGCCGGCATCAGCTGGAACGCCGGCCAGATGTGTTCGGCCACATCGCGGCTGCTGGTGCAGGACGGCATTGCCGATGCACTGCTGCCGCGCTTGCAGGCGGCACTGGAAAACCTGCGGGTGGGTAATCCGTTGACCGAAGAGGTCGATATGGGCCCGCTGACCAGCCAGGCACAGTGGCTGAAGGTGGCCAGCTACTTTGCCACGGCGCGGGAAGAAGGTTTGCAGTGCCTGGCTGGCGGCCATGCACTGGACCGTGAAGGCTGGTTCGTCAGCCCGACGCTGTATACCGATGTGCCGAAAGACAGCCGCCTGTGGACCGAGGAAATCTTTGGCCCGGTGCTCTGCGCACGACGCTTTGCCACCGAGGAGCAGGCCATTGCCGAAGCCAATGACAGCCGCTTCGGGCTGGTGGCCACGGTGTGCTCCGCCGACCTGGAACGCGCCGAGCGCGTGGCTGATGCGCTGGAGGTTGGCCATGTGTGGATCAACTCGGTGCAGGCGGTGTTCGTCGAAACGTCATGGGGGGGCACCAAGGGCAGCGGGATCGGCCGTGAGCTGGGGCCTTGGGGGTTGTCAGCCTATCAGTCGGTCAAGCATGTAACCCGCTGTCTGGGCTGATAGCGCAAGGGGCCGCGTTATGGCACCGGCTCTGCCGGTGTTCGCGGGTGAACCCGC
>NZ_JAJSAW010000015.1:0-102548 GCF_021378985.1 Pseudomonas sp. JR33AA | reverse complement strand
TCGCTACGACGCACGTGGCTATCTGGTCGAAAGCGAACGACCGGACGGTCGCATTGACCGCTACGAAATTGATGTGGCCGGCCAGCTGACGCGCTATATCGACCCTGCCCAGAAAACCCTGCAATTTCGCTACGACCCCAGCGGCCGGTTGGTCGAACGCACCGACGCCATGGGCTACAGCGTGAAGTTCCGCTACGACGCCTATGGTCGGCTACTTCAACTGACCAACGAGAATGACGAGTCATACCGCTTCGGCTGGGACGAGCTGGACCGGCTGGTGGCACAAAAGGACCTGGATGGCAGTGGCCGCCTCTCTGCCTACAACGTGCTGGATGAGGTCGTTCGTCTTACCCATGTGCCCTCGCCTGACGAGCAGCCGCCCCTGTCCGACAACGCCCCGCCGACACGGACGGCTGCCATCCGTCATGACTTCGAGCGCGACGCAATCGGCCGGCTTGTCAGCAAGCGCACTGAAGATGGCACCCTCTGAATACGGCAACGACGCCAACGGGCAGCTGCTCAGCGAAACATCGTTGAAACAAAGGAGTAGCCGTTGTTCCGCACCGTGCCACCCGTTCATATCTGGCACTGGCAAGGACGGAACCTGAAGAGGAAGCCAGCGTCATAGCCTCATGCAGCAACTCGGCATCAGTGGACTCGATGCCGCCATCCGCATGACTCAGGATGGAGACGGCGCACCGGTTTCTAGCCGTTCGATCTGGAATTGCCAGGAGCAACAACATGCGCAAACGGATGAGTGCAACCAACCTAAAGTGGGCCTGCGGCTGGCTCGCAGCCGCGGTTTTGGCACTGTGCTGGTGGCTGCCGTTACCTTTTCGTTCCACCGCCGATGATGGCCCGCAGCGGATTTATGGCAACCCCGAAGCGCGCTTCACCATCACCCTCTACGCCGACCTCGAATGCCCGCGCTGCCAGGGCTATCTGCCGCAACTGCAACGCTGGATCGTCACCAACGATCACGTCAACCTGGCCTGGCGTCACCTGCCTCTCCCCCAGCATGAACCGGCCGCCAGTCGGGAAGCGCGACTGATCGAATGCATGGGCCAGCGTGAGGGTCACGAAGGCGTTTGGGGGCCAGTGCTCCGGGTCTACCTGAATACCCAAGGCAACGGCCGTGGGTTGGCTGCTGGACACGACTATCCGGACATCAGCCCGCCCCTGCAACGCTGCCTGGCCGGCGAACGGGCTGCCCAAGTCGTGGACACGCAAAAAGCGCAAGCCTTGGAGAATGGATTCAACGCTACACCCACGCTGCGCCTGACCGACAATCACACCCAGCACACGCTGATCCTGGAAGACCCAATCGATCCCGATGTCTTGCTGTCCGCAGTGGACCTGTTGAGCGCACCCGAGATCTTTGAAATGCCCGCTGACGTGATCAGCAATATGTCGAGGTAGCCCACGGCGTCACGGCCAGGGCGCCGCGTTGTGGTGTTTGTACTTGAGTTTCGTGGAGGGAGGGGATTGAGGCAGAATGCATTCGAACGAAAAAAGGCCCCGAAGGGCCTTTTTTCAACGACTTACAGACTTCAACTGAAACCTGTAGATCTTTATTTGGAGCGGGAAACGAGACTCGAACTCGCGACCCCGACCTTGGCAAGGTCGTGCTCTACCAACTGAGCTATTCCCGCGTCGTGATGGGTGCCATTCTAGCGATTTCTAAAACAGCGTCAACCCCTTGATTCAAAAAACTTTTATTTTTTTTCCGAGCCTTCGCGCAGGTGCGGCCAGGCGGCCAACAGGTAGTGCACCATCGACCACAGCGTCAGCCCCGCTGCCACCAGCAGCAGCCCGTAGCCCAGGATCACCCAGAAGGTCACCGCCGGCGGGTTGCCCAGCAGAATCACCAGCGCCAGCATCTGCGCCGCAGTCTTCCACTTGCCGAGGTTGGACACCGCCACATGCGCCCGCGCCCCTAGCTCAGCCATCCACTCGCGCAGCGCAGACACCACGATCTCGCGGCCGATGATCACCGCGGCTGGCAGGGTCAGCCAGAAGTTGGCGTGGGTCTGCACCAGCAGCACCAGGGCCACTGCCACCATCAGCTTGTCGGCTACCGGGTCCAGGAAGGCGCCGAACGGCGTGCTCTGCTGCAAGCGACGCGCCAGGTATCCGTCCAGCCAATCGGTGGCGGCGGCAACCGCGAATACGCTGCTGGCGGCCATGTAGCTCCACTCATAGGGCATATAGAACAGCAGAATGAAGCACGGAATGAGCAGGACGCGTAGAACGGTGAGCAGGTTTGGAATATTCATCGGTACGACTGGCTGCAAGTTGAGCCCGGCATTCTACTCGCTATGCAGGCTGGCATAAATCGACTCGGCAAGCTTTTTACTGATGCCGGGGGCTTTGGCGATTTCATCGATACTGGCGCGGTTGAGCTCCTGCAGGCCGCCGAAATGTTTCAGCAGGTCGCGGCGGCGCTTGGGCCCTACCCCGGCCACATCTTCAAGGCTGGAGACTCGACGAGCCTTGCCACGACGGGCCCGGTGGCCGGTGATAGCGAAGCGGTGGGCTTCGTCGCGGATCTGCTGGATCAGGTGCAACGCCGATGAATCGCCCTTGAGGGTGAATTCGTGATGCACATCGTTCAGGTACAGGGTTTCGAAACCCGCCTTGCGTGTGACGCCCTTGGCCACACCCAGCAGGGTCAGGTCGGTGAAGCCCAGCTCCTGCATCACATCGCGGGCCATGTTCAGCTGGCCCTTGCCGCCGTCCACCAGCAGCACGTCGGGCAGCTTGCCCTCGCCGTCCTTGATGCGCCCATAGCGGCGGGTCAGTGCCTGATGCATGGCCGCATAATCGTCACCTGCGGTGACGCCTTCGATGTTGAAGCGGCGGTAGTCGGACTTGATCGGCCCTTCTGGGCCGAACACCACGCAACTGGCCACGGTAGCTTCACCACTAGAGTGGCTGATGTCGTAGCATTCCAGGCGTTGCGGCACTTCATCCAGGCCCAGCACTTCGGCCAGGGCTTCGAAGCGAGCGGCCATGTGCTGACGGTTGGCCAGGCGGGCATTCAGCGCCTGCTCGGCATTGGTCACGGCCAGTTGCTGCCAGCGGGCGCGGGTGCCACGCACCCGGTGGCTGATGGTCAGTTCGCGGCCACGCAGCGTGTGCAGCGCTTCGGTGATGGCAGCAAAATCTTCGTGAACGACGTTGACGATCAACTCGCCGGGCAGTTCGCGTTCTGCGTTACCCAGGTAGTACTGGGAAAGGAATGCGGCCATGACCTCGGCCACCTCCTCCTCGATGCCCACCTGCGGGAAGAAGTTCTTGCTGCCCAGTACCCGCCCGCCGCGCACGCTGATCAGGTGCACACAGGCACCACCCGGGTTGACGAAGGCGGCGATGACGTCGACATCGCCACTGCCGCCCTCGATGTACTGCTGGTCCTGCACGCGGCGCAACAAGGCGATCTGGTCACGCAGCTCGGCGGCTTTTTCGAAATCGAGGGCCATGGCGGCCTTTTCCATCTCGGCATTCAACTCATTGCCCAGTTGCTGGCTACGCCCTTCCAGAAACATCACCGAATGGCGCACGTCTTCTGCGTATTCCTCGGCAGTCACCAGGTCGGTGCAGGGCCCTTTGCAGCGCTTTATCTGATACTGCAGGCATGGCCGGGTGCGGTTGGCGTAGTAGCTGTCTTCGCACTGACGCACAGAAAAAGCCTTTTGCAGCAGGCTGAGGCTTTCGCGAATGGCCCCGGCACTGGGGTACGGGCCAAAATAACGGCCCTTGGCCTTTTTCGCCCCTCGGTGAATGCCCAGGCGCGGGAACTCGCCATCGGACAGAAACACGTAGGGGTAAGACTTATCGTCGCGCAGCAGGATGTTGTAAGGCGGCCGCCACTCCTTGATCAGGTTCTGCTCCAGCAGCAACGCCTCGGTTTCGTTGGCGGTGATGGTGGTTTCAACCTGGGCGATGCGCGCAACCAGGGCGGCCGTCTTGGGCGCAAGGCCAGTCTTGCGGAAATAGCTGGCCAGGCGCTTCTTCAGGTTCTTGGCCTTGCCCACATACAGCAGGCGGGCCTCGCCGTCGAACATCCGGTATACGCCCGGGCGACCACTGCAGGTCGCCAGGAATGCGCTGGCATCAAAGACTTGGGACATGAGGTTTTACAGGCTTGCGTCAACCATACCGTGGCGAACGGCCAGCAAGGTCAGTTCGACGTCGCTGGTGACAGAGAGTTTTTCAAAGATCCGATAACGGTAAGTATTGACGGTCTTGGGCGAGAGGCACAACTTGTCAGAGATGATCTGCACTTTCTGGCAGCCGACGATCATCAGGGCAATCTGGATTTCCCGTTCGGACAACGCGTCGAACGGAGACCCCTGCGGCTGGAACGGTTTCAGCGCCAGCTGCTGGGCGATCTGCGGGCTGATATAGCGCTGGCCGGCAAAGGCCAGACGAATGGCCTGGACCATTTCGTCAAGGCCTGCCCCCTTGGTCAGGTAGCCGGCAGCGCCGGCCTGCAACAAGCGTGTGGGGAACGGGTCTTCCTCGCACACCGTCACCGCCACTACCTTGATGTCAGGATGGCTGCGCAGCAGCTTGCGGGTGGCCTCCAGGCCGCCGATGCCGGGCATTTTCACATCCATCAGGACAACGTCCGGTTTCAGCTCCCGGGCCAGTTTCAGTGCCGCTTCGCCTGAATCTCCCTCACCCACCACCTGCAGGCCGTCGATGTCGGCCAACATGCGTGTAATACCGGTTCGTACCAGATCGTGATCATCGACCACTAAGACCCTAATCAAGCACACACCTCGTCAGCAGGGCGATTGGATCCCGCCACCTTAACAAAATTTTTCACGGTGGGCCTAACGCATTGCTTCCGTCAGAAACGACTGACGTTGGACCGTGAGAGGCCTCACTATTTGCCGGGGCTTGGCGTCGTGGGTCAACCGCCCCAAAAGGTGCAAGAGCGCCGCCTGATCATCCGAGCGCAATTGCCGAAAAGCCGCCAGCAAAGCGGACTCATCCGTGTTCAAACCTTCGCGCGCTGCCGGGGTGCGCAGGCCGCTGAGTACATACAACGCATCCACGCCACGGGCCGCCAATGCCGCCAGGTAGTCTAGCCGCGGCGTGCGCTCACCGCTTTCGTACTTGCCCTGAGCGTTGGGCTCGACGCCACCGATATCGCCAAATACACGCTGGGTCATACCCAGCCGCTCACGCTCTTCCCGCAGCCGTGGGCCGATTCCGTTCATAGGGGTTCTCCTTTTCCCTTATATCCTCAAGCACGGTCTGCCCGCCTGCAGGCAGCCGTTAACGTATGGATTCACTATGCCCATGCGCTGCGGTCGCGACAAGCCATCATTTAGCTATTAAATTGATATCCCGCTGCATCCGCACAAAGCATTCGTCTTCACCCATTTCGACGAAGCCATGACGCTGGTACAGCAGGCGGGCCGGGTTGCTGCGGAACACCATCAGCCGCAACAGGGGAAGGCGCCGCTGCCTGGCCCACAGCGCCAGCTCTTCCAGCACCCAGCTACCGACGCCCCGCCCACGGTGCTCAGGCAACAGGTGCAACTCGCGGATGAACAGCGCCTGGCGGTCCTGGCTGAGGCTGCAAAAACCCAACAGGGCGTCGCCATCGATCACCAGCCACTGCTCGCGCCAGCCCCAGGCGGCGTCGAAGGCTTCCTCGATCCACAGCAGGTCGTATTCACGGTAGTAGGGCAGCATGGCGCGGCGCGTGAGGTCGCGGGCGAAGGTGCAGTGGACGTCTTTGGCGGGCATCAACTGTAAAGGCATCGCATCGCACTCATTGGGCATAGCACACTGGCGAACTGCCAGGGCCATGCCTGTCCAGTTCGTTTTCCAACCAATCGGCCAGCACCTGGGCATTGTTGTGCCCGGTGTCCTTGCCGGCATAAAGCAATGTCAGTGTCCCCTTTCTGGCCATGTCCAGTAGCGGGTACCAGTGCTCGGGGTGGGCCGCCAGCTCTTGCTGGTACCGCTGGGTAAAACCGGCGAAATCCACTTCCCCCTGATGAAACGCCTTTCGCAATTCATTCGAAGGTGCCACTTCGCGCAACCACTGCCCATGGAGGTCTTCCTTGCGCTTGTTGCGCGGCCACAGGCGGTCGACCAGTACACGCTGGCCATCTTCATCCTCAACCGCATCATAGACACGCTTGCAGCGAATCATGGGCGTCTCCTGCCATTACCGTCCGTCTTGAGCCTAGATAATTCATTGATCGAGGTCACGGCCAGGTTACGAATTGTTTCTATGCTCAAGGCCTTCGGCATTTTCGCCCAACGCCAACCGGAGCGCCCATGGCAACCCCGTCAGTGGCCAGCAGCCCACAACTGGCCCAACACGACGCCCGCCCGCAGCTCGCCCACAAGCCTGGGCGTGCCACCCTGGTGCTGTTCTTCAGCCTGCTGCTGGCAGGCATCGCCTACACTGCCTGGAGCCTCAAGCAGGATGTAGCCGCCAGTGGTACGGCAATCACCACGGTCACACCGTTCCTTCTGCTGGGCCTGGCGCTGCTGATTGCCCTGGGCTTCGAGTTCGTCAACGGCTTCCACGACACCGCCAACGCGGTAGCCACAGTGATATACACCCATTCGTTGCCGGCGCCGGTCGCGGTGGTGTGGTCCGGGCTGTGCAACTTCTTGGGCGTGCTTTTTTCCAGTGGCGCGGTGGCGTTCGGCATCATCGCCCTGCTACCCGTAGAACTGATTCTACAGGTCGGCTCTTCGGCCGGCTTCGCCATGGTCTTCGCCCTGCTGCTGGCGGCGATCATCTGGAACCTGGGCACCTGGTGGCTGGGCCTGCCGGCATCGTCCTCGCACACCCTGATTGGCTCGATCATCGGCGTGGGCGTGGCCAATGCGCTGATGCATGGGCGTGAGGGCACCAGCGGTGTGGACTGGGCCCAGGCCAGCAAGGTGGGTTATGCCCTGCTGTTCTCACCGCTGATCGGTTTTGTGTGCGCCGCCCTGTTGCTGCTGGCCCTGCGTGCGCTGGTCAAACGCAAGGCGCTGTACCAGGCACCGGAAGGCCAGACACCGCCGCCGTGGTGGATCCGCAGCATACTGATCCTGACCTGCACCGGGGTATCTTTTGCCCACGGCTCCAACGATGGCCAGAAAGGCATGGGGCTGATCATGCTGATTCTGGTCGGCACCCTGCCGATGGCCTACGCGCTGAACAAGACCATGCCCAACGGACAGGCCCTGCAGTTTTCCGCTGTCGCCGAGGTGACCCGCCAGGCACTGGTACGCAGCGACCCGCAGGCGGCCCCGGCGGACCCGCGCCAGGTACTTACCCTGTTCATTGCCGAGCCCAAGGCCAGCCCGCACCTGGTCCCGGCATTGGCGGCGCTGACCGGGATGATTGGCGAAGAGGTAAAAGGCTATGGCTCGCTCAAGCGCGTACCGGCTGAAGCCATGGCCAACGTGCGTAACGACATGTACCTGACCAGTGAAGCCATCCGCCTCATGGAGAAAAACCACCTGGTGACATTCGATGCCGACACCCGCAGCCATGTGCAGCTGTTCAAGGCCCAGTTGGACGACGCCACCCGCTATATTCCGCTGTGGGTGAAGGTGGCTGTAGCCATCGCGCTCGGGCTGGGGACCATGGTTGGCTGGCGGCGTATTGTGGTCACCGTTGGCGAGAAGATCGGCAAGACCCACCTCAGCTATGCCCAAGGCGCATCGGCCGAAGTGGTGGCGATGTGCACCATTGGCGCCGCGGATATGTTCGGGCTGCCGGTGTCGACCACGCACGTGCTGAGTTCGGGGGTGGCCGGCGCCATGGTCGCCAATGGGTCGGGGATTCAGAAGCGCACTTTGTTCAATCTGCTGATGGCCTGGGTACTGACCCTGCCAGCGGCAATGCTGTTGGCGGGCAGCCTGTACTGGTTGCTGAACCACCTCTTCTGAACCCGTGCGCCTGTGCCCAATCACCGATGTGTATCCACCAGGTGTAGGAGCAGGTTTACCCGCGAATACGGTAGCGGCTGCGACGGTGAACGTCGGGTAAAAATTGGCCTGCAGGCCCGGCCCTTTCGCGAGTGAACCCGCTCCTACGACGACCTGTGCCCAACACCCAATGTGTGTCCACCACCGGACAGGTGTAGGAGCGGGTTTACCCGCGAATACGGTAGCGGCGGCAACAGTGAACGTCGGGTAAAAATTGGCCTGCAGGCCCGGCCCTTTCGCGGGTGAACCCGCTCCTACGACGACCTGTGCCCAACACCCAATGTGTGTCCACCACCGGACAGGTGTAGGACGGGTTTACCCGCGAATACGGTAGCGGCGGCAACAGTGAACGGCAGGTGAAAATTGGCCAGCAGGCCCGGCCCTTTCGCGGGTGAACCCGCTCCTACGACGGCCTGTGTCCAACACCCGAGGTGTGTCCACCACCAATCTGTGTAGGAGCGGGTTTACCCGCGAATACGGTAGCGGCGGCAACAGTGAACGGCAGGTGAAAATTGGCCTGCAGGGCCGGCCCTTTCGCGGGTGAACCCGCTCCTACGACCCTGTGCCCAACACCCAATGTGTGTCCACCACCGATCTGTGTAGGAGCGGGTTTACCCGCGAATACGGTGGCGGCTGCCACGGTGAACGGCAGGTGAAATTGGCCTGCAGGGCCGGCCCTTTCGCTATCAGATTTTGCGCAAGGCAGTTGTCCCTACTCGGGTTGATCAGCCCGGGATTTTCAGGCCACGCTGCACGGCTGGCCGTTCGAGAAAACTCGCCAGCACGCGCTGCACTTCCTTGAACTGGTCGAAGCCCACCAGGTCACGGGCGTTATAGCGCTCCACCAGGTTACGCACCCAAGGGAAGATGGCGATGTCGGCGATGCTGTACTCCTCAACCATCCACTGCCGACCTTTCAAATGCCGATCCAGCACGCCCAGCAGCCGCTTGGACTCGTTGACATAGCGGTCGCGCGGGCGCTTGTCCTCGTATTCCTTGCCAGCAAAGAAATGGAAGAACCCGACCTGGCCAAACATCGGCCCGATGCCGCCCATCTGGAACATCAGCCACTGCAGGGTCTGGTAGCGCTGAGCAGGGTCCTGGCTGAGCAGCTGGCCGCTCTTCTCTGCCAGGTACTGCAAGATCGCCCCCGATTCGAACAGCGGCAGCGGCTGACCGCTCGGCCCGTTCGGGTCGAGGATGGCGGGGATCTTGTTGTTCGCGCTGAGCGAGATGAACTCGGGGCTCAATTGGTCATCGTTGTCGAAGCTGACCTTGTGCGCCTCGTAAGCCAAGCCAATCTCTTCGAGCATGATCGAAACCTTCACCCCGTTGGGCGTCGGTAGCGAATACAACTGCAGGCGTTCGGGGTGTTTGGCGGGCCATTTGCGGGTGATGGGGAAAGCACTGAGTTCAGTCATGATCAACCTTGCCAAGGGAATGAACCTGTCACTTTAGAGACATCCCCAGCCGCTGACCATCACCGACCACTCATCAGCGTTGGCAGCTCAGGCCTGACCGTGGGCCTTGAGCTTGAGCTTTTCGGTATCGACGCGGACAAACACGGAGTCGGCGGTCACCGTCAGTACATCGTCTGCCCAGACTTCGCAGATGACCCGGCTCTTGCGCCCCACTTCGCCTTCGACACGCGCCTTGAGCAACAGCTCGACACCCATCGGCGTAGGTTTCAGGTACGTCAGGTTGAGCGTGCCGGTAACGCAGTCGATACGCGGTAGGCTGCCCGGTTCGCGGCCTTCGTTACGGTAGTGGTAGGCCATCGCCGTCCAGTTGGAGTGGCAGTCGACCAGCATCGCCAGCAGGCCACCGTAAACCAGGCCAGGCCAGCCGATGAAGGTGCTGTCGGGCGAGTGTCGGCACACCAGGTGAACACCGTCGGCGTCCCAATGGCTTTGCAGGTGCAGGCCGCTGGGGTGGGAACAGCCGCAGCCGTAGCAAGTACCCTCAGGGGCCGCGAGGGCTTGAAGGGAAAGTGTGTGATCAGTCATACGCTTCCTGTGCTTGTTGGAATGGGGGCGCGCAACGCCCCCATTAAAGCAGAAACATCAGGCCGTCTGGGCAACCATCTTGGCACGCCGCTGGGTCAGCGAAACCAGCAGGATGAACGCGGTTACCCCGGCAGTCATCAGCGTTTCATAGCGGTAGGCATCGCTGAACAGCATGTAGCCCAGCACCATGACGATGGTGCCGATCACCAGCCAGGTCAGCCATGGGAACAGCCACATCTTCAGCTCCAACGGGCGCCCTTCACGCTCGGCACGGGCACGCATGCGCAGCTGCGACACGGCAATGACCAGGTACACCAGCAAGGCGATGGCGCCGGTGGTCGACAGCAGAAAGCCAAACACCTTGCCCGGGAACACATAGTTCACGAAGCAACCAGCAAAGCCCGCCAAGGTGGAGAAGATCACCGCCACGGTCGGCACGCCGGAACCGGAAATGCGCTTGGTCACGCTCAGCGCCTGACCACGGGCGCCAAGCGAATAGAGCATGCGCGACGCCGTATAGAGCCCCGAGTTCATGCAACTTGTCACCGCCACCAGCACCACCAGGTCAACCAGCAACTTGGCGCCCGGTACGTTCAGCACTTCCAGTACACGCTGGAACGACCCTACCGCTTTCAGCCCGGGGTCGTTCCAGGCCACCAGCGACACCACCAGGAAGATCGACGCCAGGTAGAAGATGGCGATGCGGTACACCACCAGGTTGGTGGCGCGGCGAATCTTGTCTTTCGGGTTGGCGGTTTCGTCAGCCGCGATGGTGACGATTTCGGCACCGAAGAACGAGAAGATGGTGATCAGCACGCCCCCAAGCACCGTCCCGAAGCCATTGGGCATGAAGCCGCCGCTGTCCCACAGCCGGCTGACCCCGGATACCTCCGCCAGTGGCCAGAAGCCGGACACAGCCAAGGTGCAGACCCCGATGAAGCCAATGATCGCGACCACCTTGACCAGCGCGAACCAGTACTCGAAGGCACCGAAGTTCTTCACGCTGACCAGGTTGGTGCCCGACAGCACCAGCATGATCAGGAAGGCGAACAGCCAGGACGGCACGCCAGGGAAGTAGGCATGCAGGATGTCAGCACCGGCAATGGCTTCCACCGGAATGATCAACACCCAGAACCACCAGTACAGCCAGCCAATGGTAAAGCCCGCCCAAGGCCCGATGGCTTCCGAAGCGTAAGTGGAAAAAGAGCCGCTGTTGGGGTTTGCGATGGCCATTTCACCCAGCATGCGCATGACCAGCAAGACCAGCAGGCCCGTCATGGCATAGGAAATGAGGATGGCCGGACCGGCGGTGGCAATGGCGTTGGAGGACCCGATGAACAGCCCGGCGCCGATGATGCCGGCAATGGAGATCATGGAAACCTGACGGGATGTCAGGCCGTGCTGCAGTGAGCGCTGTTTCTTGTTGTCTTGCGAAGCCATGAAGAACCCTCGAATGGGTCGGCCGCAGCAAAGCGGCTGAAGGTCTGAGCAGAATTCTTATAAATTTCTGATGTGTGTTGTTGTTGTTTTGCAGATGACGGAAGCGGGTATTGACCTCCTCTTCGCATGACCGGTTGTAATCGTTGATCCAGGTCAGTATTAATCTATAGGCCGGGGTCAACAAACGACCTTTTCGAACCACATAATTCCTTAATGGAATGAACTCCTTCCTTTTTTGCTCGGTATTCGCCCGTCATGTCCAAACGCCTGATGCCTTCGACCACCGCCCTTCAGTGCTTCGAAGCGGCCGCTCGCCACCTCAGCTTCACCCGCGCGGCCCAGGAACTGCACCTGACCCAAAGCGCCGTCAGCAAGCAGGTCGCGCAACTGGAGGACATGCTCTCGCACTCGCTGTTCCAGCGCATTCGCCGGCGCCTGCACCTCACCCCGGCCGGCGCGCTGTACCTCACCGAAGTGAACAAGATCCTCACCCAGATCGACATCTCCAGCCGCTACATCCTCAGCTACGGCGACGAAACCGAAGTGCTGCGCATCGCCACCCAGCCGACTTTCGGCGCCCGCTGGCTGGTGCCCAGGCTCAAGGGTTTTGGTGACCGCTACCCGCGCATTCACCTGGATGTGCGCAACGAGCTGGAGCCGTTCGATCTGGTACAGGCCAAGGCTGACGTCGCCTTCTTCTTCGGCCAGGGCACCTGGCCCGGGGCGACCTGCATCGAGTTGTTCAGCGAAGAAGTGGTGCCGGTGTGCAGCCCGCAGCTGCTGGCCAGCCACCGTTTCGACAGCGCCCAGGCGTTGACAGAGCACCGCCTGTTGCAATGCGTGTCGCGGCCGGAGGCCTGGCATGAGTGGTTTCTGGGGCTTGGGCTGCATAGCCAGAACAGCTACCACGGGCCGCGCTTCGACACGTTCTACCTGTGCATCCGCGCCGCCATCTCTGGCTGCGGCATAGCCCTGATTCCCCGCTATCTGGTGGCCGAGGAGCTGAGCGAGGGCAAACTGGTGGTGGCCTGGGACCACCCAGTGCCAAGCAACGGGAGGCACTTCATTGCGCATGCCGAGCATGCGGCCGAAGTGCCCAAGATCAGGGCCTTTGTGCAGTGGATCCGGGAACGGGTGGCTGAGGGGGATTGATTAACCTACTCCAGCCTCTTCGCAGCTTGCCCGCGAAGAGGCCGGTACAACCAACCCAAAAAACAGCCAAGATCACGAATCCATGGAATGATCGCAATCGAATAATTCGTTTGCGGAATAACCCGCCGACACGCTTGGATAATAAGAAACTCGAACAAGGTCCGCGTGCCCCATGAACCAGGAAAGTATCAGCCAATCCATTGCCATCGTTCACCCGATCACACTTTCCCATGGCCGTAATGCCGAAGTCTGGGACACCGACGGCAAACGTTACATCGACTTCGTCGGCGGTATCGGCGTGCTCAACCTGGGCCACTGCAACCCCGCTGTAGTCGAGGCCATCCAGGCTCAGGCCACCCGCCTGACCCATTACGCTTTCAACGCCGCCCCTCACGGCCCGTACCTGGCCCTGATGGAGCAACTGAGCCAGTTCGTGCCCGTCAGCTACCCACTGGCCGGCATGCTCACCAACAGCGGCGCGGAAGCGGCGGAAAACGCCCTGAAGGTGGCCCGCGGCGCCACCGGTAAACGCGCCATCATCGCGTTCGACGGCGGCTTCCATGGACGCACCCTGGCCACCCTGAACCTCAATGGCAAGGTCGCCCCCTACAAGCAGCGGGTCGGCGAACTGCCCGGGCCGGTGTACCACCTGCCCTACCCCAGCGCCGATACCGGGGTTACCTGCGAGCAGGCACTCAAGGCCATGGACCGCCTGTTCAGCGTCGAGCTGGCCGTGGAGGACGTCGCGGCGTTCATCTTCGAGCCGGTGCAGGGTGAAGGCGGCTTCCTTGCCCTGGACCCGGCCTTCGCCCAGGCCCTGCGCCGCTTCTGCGACGAGCGTGGCATCCTGATCATCATCGACGAGATCCAGTCGGGCTTCGGCCGCACCGGCCAGCGCTTCGCGTTTCCGCGCCTGGGTATCGAGCCGGACCTGCTGCTGCTGGCCAAGAGCATCGCTGGCGGTATGCCGCTGGGTGCAGTGGTCGGGCGCAAGGAATTGATGGCAGCGCTGCCCAAGGGCGGCCTGGGTGGCACCTATTCGGGCAACCCGATTGCCTGTGCGGCGGCCTTGGCCAGCCTGGCGCAGATGACCGACGAAAACGTTGCAACCTGGGGTGAACGGCAGGAACAGGCCATCGTCAGCCGCTATGAGCGCTGGAAGGCCTCGGGCCTAGGCCTGTCCATCGGCCGCCTGACCGGCGTGGGCGCCATGCGAGGGATCGAGTTCGTCAATGCCGATGGCAGCCCGGCACCGGCACAACTGGCCAAGGTGATGGAAGCGGCCCGAGCCAAGGGCCTGCTGCTGATGCCCAGCGGCAAGGCGCGGCACATCATTCGCCTGCTGGCACCGCTGACCATCGAGGCCGAGGTGCTCGAGGAAGGGCTGGATATCCTCGAGCAGTGCCTGGCAGAACTGAACTGAGGCTTACAGGCCGAGTTCTTCCGGAGTCAGCATGTCGGACTCGAAGGCGATCCAGCCGCCTTCCAGTTCGGCATGGCCGTTGACGATCGGGCCGTAATAGGTCAGGCCGTTCTCCAGGGTTACGCAAATGTGCGTCGCTGGTTTCTCAGGGGCCGCGAGCGTACCGACGAAATGCACCTTCTTCAGGGTTTCGGTCACCGCTTCCAGACCCACGCGCATTTTGGGGTTTTCCGAAGCCTCGGTATCTCCACCACGGTCTTCAGCGCTGATGGTCACGGTGGCGATGTACGGGTACTTGGTGCTCAAACGGGGTTACCTCGGTGGGTGTATGGACGTACGGGCGCGTAGAGTACGGCAGGCGGTCTCTGTTGTCTCTACTGGCCTTTTCGCGGGCACGCCCGCCCCACAGGGATCACATGTTGCTTGGGGTATACAGGGCACCTGCAACAGGTGATCTGGATGCCCCGATCTGTTAGGGTGCCCGCCGATGCACGCCACACCACACGAGGATCCCGAGTGAGCGCCGAAGAACCCCTGATCGCCGACCTGTTCGAAGTCGACAAACGCCTGTCCCTCAAGCCCGTCGTGGACTTCAACAACTACCTGCGCAACGCCTTCGGCGAGGGCCCATGCCGCTGCCACCGCTGCGTAGAAGGCGCCGACCAAAGCACCTACAGCCACGCGCACAATTTCACCTTCGAAGGCCGCCAGTGGCACCGCCGGTTCGCCAGTACCGCCGGCAGCGACGTCGCCCAGGTGCTGAAAAAAGCCTGGCTGTCGTACACCAAGACTGATCTGAACCTGGTCGGCGCGCTGGACCTGACCACCCTCAAGATCTTCACCGAGGCCGCCCTGCACACGCGCCTGCTGGCCTTGCTGCCGGCCAGTGGCCTGGCCCGCGAAGTGGATGGCCAGTGGATGCTGCAAGCCCAGACCGACTGACAGCCCGGTGGCAGCGCAGGATTCCACCGGTCTGCTAACTTGGTGGAATCCGCCCATCCACAGGTAGTCTGCCATGGCCCGCACAACGCCCATCGAGCTGTACCGCAATATCGGCATCGTCGCCCACGTGGATGCCGGCAAGACCACGACCACCGAGCGGATCCTCTTCTACACCGGGGTCAACCACAAGATGGGCGAAGTGCACGATGGCGCGGCGACCATGGACTGGATGGCCCAGGAGCAGGAACGCGGCATCACCATCACCTCGGCGGCGACCACTGCGTTCTGGCAAGGCTCGACCAAGCAGTTCGCCCACAAGTACCGTTTCAATATCATCGACACCCCCGGCCACGTCGATTTCACTATCGAGGTGGAGCGCTCATTACGCGTGCTCGATGGCGCGGTCGTGGTGTTCAGCGGCGCTGACGGCGTCGAGCCGCAGTCCGAAACGGTCTGGCGCCAGGCCAACAAGTACCATGTGCCACGCCTGGCCTACATCAACAAGATGGACCGCCAGGGGGCCGACTTCCTGCGCGTGGTCAAGCAGATCGATCAGCGCCTAGGGCACCACCCGGTCCCCATCCAGCTGGCCATTGGCAGCGAAGAGAACTTCATTGGCCAGATCGACCTGGTGAAGATGAAGGCCATCTACTGGAACGATGCCGACCAGGGCACCAGTTACCGCGAAGAAGACATACCCGCCGAACTGATGGCACTGGCCGACGAATGGCGTGCGCACATGATAGAAGCCGCCGCCGAGGCCAATGACGAACTGCTCAACAAGTTTCTCGAAGGCGAAGAGCTGAGCGTCGAAGAGATCAAGGCCGGATTGCGCAAACGCACCATCGCTAACGAAATCGTGCCGACCATCCTCGGCTCCTCTTTCAAGAACAAGGGCGTGCCGCTGATGCTCGATGCGGTAATCGATTACCTGCCCGCCCCCTCGGAAATTCCAGCCATCCGCGGCACCGACCCGGACGATGAAGAAAAGCACCTGGAACGGCACGCCGACGACAAAGAGCCATTCTCGGCACTGGCCTTCAAGATCGCCACCGACCCGTTCGTCGGCACCCTCACCTTCGCCCGCGTTTATTCCGGCGTGCTCAGTTCAGGCAATGCGGTACTCAACTCGGTCAAAGGCAAGAAGGAACGCATCGGCCGCATGGTGCAGATGCATGCCAACCAGCGTGCCGAAATCAAGGACGTGTGCGCAGGCGATATCGCCGCGCTGATCGGCATGAAGGACGTGACCACCGGCGATACCCTGTGCGACATGGACAAACCGATCATCCTCGAACGCATGGACTTCCCTGACCCGGTAATTTCCGTGGCCGTGGAGCCAAAGACCAAGGCCGACCAGGAAAAAATGGGCATCGCGCTGGGCAAGCTGGCCCAGGAAGACCCCTCATTCCGCGTGCGCACCGATGAAGAGACGGGCCAGACCATCATCTCGGGCATGGGCGAGCTGCACCTGGACATCATCGTCGATCGTATGCGCCGCGAGTTCAATGTCGAGGCCAACATCGGCAAGCCGCAGGTGGCCTACCGCGAGAAGATCCGCAACACCTGCGAGATCGAGGGCCGCTTCGTTCGCCAATCCGGCGGCCGCGGCCAGTACGGCCATTGCTGGATCCGTTTCGCACCCGGTGATGAAGGCAAAGAAGGCCTGGAGTTCATCAACGAGATTGTCGGCGGCGTGGTGCCGCGCGAGTACATCCCGGCGATCCAGAAGGGTATCGAGGAACAGATGAAGAACGGCGTGCTGGCCGGCTA
Organism: Pseudomonas sp. JR33AA; assembly: GCF_021378985.1. Lineage (NCBI taxonomy): Bacteria > Pseudomonadati > Pseudomonadota > Gammaproteobacteria > Pseudomonadales > Pseudomonadaceae > Pseudomonas > Pseudomonas sp. JR33AA. The sequence goes on along the minus strand of NZ_JAJSAW010000015.1, from coordinate 85,850 downwards.
CCCACTCATCAACCTCAAGGCTGCCGTGTTCGATGGCTCGTACCACGATGTCGACTCCAACGAGATGGCCTACAAGATCGCTGCCTCGATGGCCACCAAGCAGTTGTCGCAGAAAGGCGGCGCCGTGTTGCTGGAGCCGGTGATGAAGGTAGAGGTGGTGACGCCGGAGGAATATCAGGGTGACATTCTGGGCGACCTCAGCCGGCGCCGCGGGATGATCCAGGACGGTGACGAAACGCCCGCCGGCAAGGTGATCCGTGCGGAGGTGCCCTTGGGCGAGATGTTCGGCTACGCCACCTCGATGCGCTCGATGACACAGGGCCGGGCCAGCTTCTCGATGGAGTTCACCCGCTATGCCGAGGCGCCGGCGAGCATTGCCGATGTCATCGTCAAGAAGAGCCGCGGGGAGTAAGCGGTTCTCCTGTGCCGGCCTCTTCGCGGGTAAACCCGCTCCTACAGGGGTATGCGCCCCCCCGTAGGAGCGGGTTTACCCGCGAAGAAACCGACACAGACACCAACTGTTTTCAGTGCTGCTCACCCGCCCGCTTCAGCAGCTTCTTGCACCGCTCCGACAAATGCACCACGCGCAAATGCTTGCCCGCCCTGGCATAGCGCTCGCGCAGGGTTTTCAGCGCCGCAACCGCCGAATAATCGACAAAGCTCAAATGCTGGCAATCCAGCGTGACCTGGGCCGGGTCCCCGGCCGTGTCGAACTGGTTGAGGAACGAGGTGGTCGAGGCAAAGAACAGCGTGCCATGCAGTTGATAGCGCTTACCGCCCTCCGCGTCCTCATGGATGTCGGCGTACAGCTCCCGCGCATGCTGCCAGGCAAAGTTGAGCGCCGCGATGATGATGCCGAACAACACTGCCATGGCCAGGTCGGTGAGCACCGTGACCACGGTCACTGCAATGATCGCCAGCACATCATTCACCGGCACCTTGTGCAATACCCGCAACGACGCCCAGGCAAAGGTCTGCTGGGCCACCACGAACATCACCCCAACCAGCGCCGCCAGGGGAATACGCTCGATCAGCGGCGACAGGAACAGCACGAACAGCAGAATCATCACCCCGGCCACTACCCCCGACAACCGGCCCCGGCCATTGGAGCTGAGGTTGATCACCGTCTGCCCGATCATCGCGCAGCCGCCCATGCCGCCGCACAGGCCCGACACCATGTTCGCAGCGCCCAATGCCACACACTCGCGGTCCGGAAAGCCACGGCTCTCGGTGATTTCGTCGGTCAGGTTGAGGGTGAGCAGGGTTTCCAGCAGGCCGACCATGGCCATCAGCACCGCGTAGGGGGCGATGATCTTCAGGGTTTCCAGATTCCAGGGCACATCCGGCAGTGCCAGCCCCGGCAGGCCACCGGCGATGTGCGCCATGTCGCCCAAAGTGCGGGTAGGCAGCCCGAGCACGTACACCAACAGGCCAACACCGAGGATCGCCACCAGAGCCGGCGGCACTGCGCGCGTCAGCTTCGGCACCACATACACCACCGCCATCGTCAGCGCCACCAGGCCGATCATCAGGTACAGCGGCGTGCCGCTGAGCCAGTGTTCGCCGTCCTTGAAATGCTCCAGCTGAGCCATGGCGATGACGATGGCCAGGCCGTTTACGAAGCCGAGCATGACCGGGTATGGCACCAGGCGCACCAGTTTGCCCAGACGCAGCAGGCCGAACAGGATCATGACCACCCCTCCCAGCAGCACCGTGGCCAACAGGTACTGCACGCCGTGCTGCACCACCAGGGCGACGATCACCACCGCCATCGAGCCGGCCGCGCCTGAAATCATCCCCGGCCGCCCGCCGAACAGCGCCGTCAGGGTACAGATGATGAACGCGCCATACAGGCCCATCAGCGGGTTGAGGTGGGCCACCAGGGCAAAGGCGATGCACTCGGGGACCAAGGCGAACGAGGTGGTGAGACCGGCGAGCAGGTCGGCGCGTAGTCGGGCGGGCTTCATGGGCTTCCTGTGGTGCAGTCCTGACGGACGTTAGTAAAACGAGGGGCGCGATGTTACGGAATTTGTCTGACAGCGGCCACCGCTCAACGCACACGGTCCAGGCTCTGCACGGCCAGGTCCAGCGCACGCTGCATGTCCAGCCGTGCCGAACGCCCCAGGTCCGGGTCGTTCAGGCGGCCACCACGCTCTGAGGGCAGGATCGGCGCCGTGAGGTCTTCGGCATCCATCGCTTCGAAATCCTGCTCGGCGCCCAGGGTCAAGGCACTGCGCCGCAACAGCATGCGCACCTGTTCCGGGGTAAGTGACGGGTTGATCGACAGCATCGTCGCCACAGTGGCAGTCACCAAGGGTGTTGCGTACGACGTGCCGCAATGCGCAGCCTCGGCAGACACTGGGCGTATGCAGGCAGCCGCACTGACATCCACGCGCATGTCGATATTGGAACTGTGACGCTTGCGCACATGATCGTGGGCTTCAACTGCCGTAGCCTTGCCACTGCGCTGATGCCCGCCCACCACCAGCAGTTGTTCGGTGATGAACGACGAAGGCAGGCGATATTCATCGGTCCCCGACCAGGACGCACCATTGCCCGCCGAATTCACCACCACCACATCAGGGTGCTCCTTGCGCAGCCAGAGGAAGAACTCCTCAAGTAACTCCTCGTAGCCACTCATTGCCAACCCGGAGCGCACCAGCGAATCGACCTCATCCCCCTTCACATTGCGGGCCCCGACCCGGTGAATGCCCCAGCTCCAGTTCAGCACCCGCACGCCATCTTCGACCAGATTCACCGAGGCCGCGATGTTGGCGGTGATACCGGCATCCGAGTTGCGCTCGACCATCACCTCGAAGCCAGGGCTGTGCTTACCCAGCCCTGGCAAAAAGCCCTCACCCTGCGCAGCGAGAATGCCTGCGACATGGCTGCCGTGGCTTGTCGGGCGATCACCGTCGCGCGCGTAGAGGCATGTCTGGCCTTTTTCGCAGCCCCCTTGATAAGGACTGAACCCTGGGGCGTCAAAGTCCACTTCGCGCTCGATTACCCCGACCCGCACGGGCTTTACTGGCAAGCGAGAAGCGGCAATCCGGCGCTGGTAGAAATACAGCGCGTCCATGAAGCGGTTGGCGGCCCATTCGTCCGCCTGATTGAGGGCCCGGGTGCCGCGCCCATTGCCCTCCTCCCCGCGCTCGGGGCCGGACTCTTCGACAATCACGGCATCCACGCTGACTTCAGTGCCCATGCGCAGGACCATCGCATCGCGCTGCACCAGGTCATCTACCGGCAAGCGCAGCTGGTATACATTCAGCGGCGGTATGGCACCGACAACCTGGGCGCCGTATTTACCGGCGATGCGCCGGGCCTCGTCGAGGCCGTCGTGTTTTTCTTCGATCAACAGGCTGACCAGATCGACATAGGTGGTCAGGCCGTCCATGTTCTTCGCCACTTCATCGGGCCCTGCGGCGATCACGTGACTGCGTTGGCGGGTCAGCCATACCGGGTTGCTGGCGCGGCCGCCATAGGCCAGCCAGAGCGGGGCGCTGCGCTGGGCTTCTCTGCCCAGTCTCAGCGTGAGCCGGTCACCTTGTCGCTCGATATCGGTTTCCGACAGCCGCGTATCGCCGAGCCATACCGCTGGCAGGTTTGCCCCGAGCCCTTCGGCACGCAGGCACCATCGCTGCTGGCTATCGCTGAACAAGTCGCCGCAACGCTGCAGCTGCTTGATGCGCAGCGTGTCCGCTGCAGCCTGTGCACCAAGACTGCAAAGCCATAACAGCAAGATCAGGACACCGTTCATGCAATCACCCCGCGCGCTCCCTGTGAGTGCGACTTACGGGGCACCTCAAAGGTTCACCTGTGGCTGGCAACTGCCTGGTCGCGGGCGAGCCATTCGGCCATGGAAGTATCCTCCAACGCGTACTCGCCACGATTGGCCTTCCATACCAGCTCCTTGTCGCGCAGGGCATCGAGGGCCTTCTGTACGTTTGCCGTGTTGACGTTGGCTACCGCCTGGGCCTGCTCCAGCTTGCGGCTGACCTCAACCAGGGTTTGCTCGGTAAACGGGGAAAACGGCTGCCGGCCCAGCGTGCGCTCGGCCATGACCTCCAGCACTGCCTGCTGCAACGGCGTCAGTTCGTTCCAAGCGCTTTCGTAGTCACTCCACACCCCGGCCTGATGATTCAGCGCCCCATTGCGCAGCAGTTCACCCAGATTGCCCGCCTCACCCAGGCCGACGCTAACTTCGGCCAACAGTTTGTTGAGCATTTCCGGGCGCCGGCCGACCAATTCGAACGCGTAGGCCAGGTCCTCCACCTTGAACTGGTTACTGTCGGCCAGGCGACGGTTCCACAAGGCGGTGATGAATTCGACATATTCACGCCCCAGCAACGGAAATGGCGTGATGCTGGCACCAAAGAATGGCTGCTTGCTCTTGAGTACCAGGTTGGCCAGCTTGTCACGACTGGAGCCCGTGAACACCAGGCGCAAGCCGTCCGGACGGTCGCCACGGTTAAGGTGGTCACGCGCGGCTTTCAGCGCGAACATCGCATTGAGGCCATCTTCGCTGTTAAGGGCGTGCTGAGCCTCGTCGATGATCAGCACTACCAGCTGCCCTGACACTTGATGCAACACAGCAAGCGCCTGGGCCAGGGTAGTACCTGCAGGCAGTTGCGGGCGGGTGAAATCCCAGCTCAGGGTGCGCAGCAGGTTGATCTTGTCGATACCGGCCTTTTTTGCAGTCCTGGCCAGCGCACCTTCGAAACCGGCCAGCGCAGTGCCGATGGCGCCACTGATGAGCTGCGCGGGGGCGGCGTCGCGGTCCGACCACAGGTCGACGTAAACCGGTAGCCAGCCGCGCTGTACGCATTCCGGTATGAAGTCGTTGTTGAGGAAGGTGCTCTTGCCCGTACGCCGGGGTGCGGCCAGGAACATGCCCGAGCTGTAATCGACCAACGACTCGCCGGCCAAGTCTTGAGCCAGCGCGCTGGCCAACTGATTACGGCGTAGGAGCGGACGAACGGGAGACATGCAATTACCCTCAATTATCCTGCCTACTATAATTTATAGCCTACAAGATAAATCAGGATAACACGACCCTCTGCGACAGTGCCGGCGTGATCCAGATCCGGCAGGAAGTCAGCAAATTTGCCATCATGTTGGTTCACCCTGCGGAGATCATGGACATGCCGCTACGCCCCCTTTTCGCCTCCCTGTTGCTGGTCGCCAGCCTCACCGCCCATGCCGCCACCGAGGTGGTGCCACTTCAGCATCGCAGCAGCGCCGAACTGCTGCCCGCCCTGCAGGCATTCATCGGCAAGGACGGCACGGTCAGCGCCTTCGAGAACAAACTGATCGTCAACGCCAGCCCTGAGCGCATCGACGACCTGCGCGCCCTGCTGCAACAGCTCGATACCGCGCCCAAGCGCCTGCTGATCAGCGTCGACAACAACGACAGCAATTTCCAGGACAACCGCGGCAGCGCACGCGTCATTCACTACGGCACCAGCAACCGCGACGGCGGCATGCAGCAGATACAAGCCAGCGAAGGGCAACCGGCACTGATCCAGGTGGGCCAGAGCATCCCTATTACCAGCACCAGCACAGACGGCTATGGGCGCATTCAGAGCAACACCGAATACCGCAACGTGACCCAAGGCTTCTACGTCACCCCGAGCCTGAGCGGCGAAACGGTTCGTCTGCAAATAAGCAGCAATAATGACCGCATCAGCCATGAACGTGCAGATGTAGTGAAAGTACAAAGTACCGACACGACAGTCACCGGCAAGCTCGGCGAATGGATCACCCTGGCGGGGTTCAACCAGCAGAGCCAAGCCGACCGCAGCGCGTCAAGCCATACGTACAGCACCCAACGGGGTGAAAACATGACAGTGCGTGTCAAAGTCGACCTTGTTGACTGATCCCAGGCAATTCAAGGCTTCGACCAAAGGCCTTGAAACTGACTGCCAAGTCGCATTAGACCAAAGATGTAGTAAGGACAAAAAAGCACTACAAAACATTTGACAGGGTCTTTTTCCCAAGGGCATGATGGCCTCGCTCCCGCTAATCAGGGGCCCTGGCAAGGGCCTTCGAGGCGTGCTCCTCCCACCCCTGGAGGCGCCTCGTGTCTATACGGCCCACAAGGCGGTTCGACGGGATTGCGACTGCAACGAAGAAGTTGTCCCGAGGGACGGAAGCGCATCATCGCAGTACTGGCAATCGCGTCGCACCGCAGCAAGGCAACCACGAGCCGACCTGCCGGAGCACACCTTCGCCTGAACTGCCCACCCTTCCCCTTCGAGCCTTCGCGTTCGCCGCCGCATACCTGCGAACAGGACAGCCGTCAGGCACCTGATCTGCCCAGAGCATCAGCACAATTAACCCAAGATCGATGCGACGAGGTTTATTTCCATGGCACTGACACGCGAACAGCAAATTGCAGCCCTCGAGAAAGACTGGGCCGAGAACCCGCGCTGGAAAGGCGTGACCCGTACCTACACCGCCGCTGATGTCGTTCGCCTGCGTGGCTCCGTGCAACCTGAGCACACCTTTGCTCGTCAGGGCGCAGAAAAACTGTGGAAGCTGGTCACCGAAGGTGCCCACCCATCCTTCCGCCCCGAAAAAGATTTCGTCAACTGCATGGGCGCCCTGACTGGCGGCCAGGCTGTACAACAGGTCAAGGCCGGCATCCAGGCCATCTACCTGTCCGGCTGGCAGGTTGCCGCCGACAACAACTCGGCCGAGTCGATGTACCCTGACCAGTCGCTGTACCCGGTCGACTCGGTACCGACCGTGGTCAAACGCATCAACAACGCGTTCCGCCGCGCTGACCAAATCCAGTGGAAAGCCGGCAAGAACCCGGGCGACGAAGGCTACATCGACTACTTCGCGCCCATCGTGGCCGACGCCGAAGCCGGTTTCGGCGGCGTACTGAACGCCTACGAGCTGATGAAGAACATGATCGAAGCAGGCGCCGCCGGCGTGCACTTCGAAGACCAGCTGGCCTCGGTAAAAAAATGCGGCCACATGGGTGGCAAGGTACTGGTACCCACCCAGGAAGCCGTACAGAAGCTGGTGGCTGCTCGCCTGGCCGCTGACGTATCGGGTGTACCGACCATCATCCTGGCCCGTACCGACGCCAACGCCGCCGACCTGCTGACCAGCGACTGCGACCCATACGATCAACCGTTCGTGGTTGGCGAGCGCACCCGTGAAGGCTTCTACAAGGTACGCGCCGGCCTTGACCAGGCCATTGCCCGCGGCCTGGCCTACGCCCCGTACGCCGACCTGATCTGGTGCGAAACTGCCAAGCCAGACCTGGACGAAGCCCGCCGCTTCGCCGAGGCAATCAAGAAGGAGTACCCGGACCAGATCCTGTCGTACAACTGCTCGCCTTCCTTCAACTGGAAAAAGAACCTGGACGACGCCACCATCGCCAAGTTCCAGCGCGAACTGTCGGCCATGGGTTACAAGCATCAGTTCATCACCCTGGCCGGCATCCACAACATGTGGCACGGCATGTTCAACCTGGCGCACGACTACGCCCGCAACGACATGACCGCCTACGTGAAGCTGCAGGAGCAGGAATTCGCTGATGCCAGCAAGGGCTACACCTTCGTGGCGCACCAGCAGGAAGTGGGCACTGGCTACTTCGACGACATGACCACCGTGATCCAGGGTGGCGCATCGTCGGTAACTGCCCTGACCGGCTCGACCGAGGAAGAGCAGTTCCACTGACAGTGGGTTGCTGTTGAACAAAGGGCCCGGGGCTTGCGAAAGCTCCGGGCCTTTGTTTGTGCGTGCACTAACCTCCCCGAGCAACAGGGCAGCGCCGAACATGCGGAAGCCCTTGCGTCGCGATAGGGCCGCAAAGCGGCGCCGGGAATTCTGCGGTGATTCACAGATCCCCCTTCTCCGACCGGTCCGGCGCCCCGGCAAGGTGCCTGCCTTGGTTTTTGCGGTACCGCGCAGATCGAGCGCCGCGCGGGCGGCGCTCGATCTCAAAGGCGCTGCATTCCTTTCGCCCTACCCATGGCAGCCCACCCAATCCAATGGCGTCACCAACAATCTCCACAATCAGGTCTATGCTTGTGGCAGCCCAGCAGCAAGGACCGCCCATGCTTCGCCCCAGCCACCTGACCATTTTTCGCCGTTGCCGCCGCGACCCTCTATTTATATGCACTGACCAATGGGCCATCGCTTCATCAGTCGGTCATTGCTCAACCGATAAAGTATTGACCCAGAGCGGTGCGCGCAGGACCGAGAGCTGTTAGAACAAGGGTTTTTTGCATTTGCAAGTAGGGGGAATCGCCAGATGAACTTTACAAGGCTCAGAACAGCCAAATTCAAAGGCAGCAGCTCAAATGCTATTAATTATCATTACAGAGCTTACACTTCGTTACCCATCGCAAGAAACATAATTGACAAAACCGCGCGTAATGCCCGAATTCCAAGGCTCTCAGCCAGTTACGAGGGTTTTTGTACTTAATCCTACGAATAAATTTGCTACAGAAATTTTACTTGCACCAGGTTTACCCATAAAATCAGCGCGATTGATTCGGCTGCGACATTTGGTCACTGCATGTGCGACGCCAAGTCGCCGCTCTACACTTATTTCAGACTGCAGAGCTGGGTCTCTGTATAAGGATTTCTAGCATGTCCGATTCGGCAGGACTCATCGCCCACAACTGGGGCTTTGCCATCTTCCTCCTGGGTGTCGTCGGCCTGTGCGCCTTCATGCTCGGCCTGTCCAGCCTGCTCGGTAGCAAGGCCTGGGGCCGCGCCAAGAACGAACCCTTCGAATCCGGCATGCTGCCCGTCGGCAGCGCTCGCCTGCGCCTGTCCGCCAAATTCTATCTGGTCGCGATGCTGTTCGTGATCTTCGATATCGAAGCCCTCTTTCTCTTTGCATGGTCTGTGTCCGTCCGCGAAAGCGGCTGGACCGGATTCGTCGAAGCACTCGTTTTCATAGCAATTCTGTTGGCAGGTCTTGTCTACCTATGGCGCGTCGGGGCACTTGATTGGGCTCCCGAAGGTCGCCGCAAGCGGCAAGCGAAGCTGAAACAATGAGGCTTTGGCATGCAATACAATCTCACCAGAATCGATCCGGATGCGCCCAACGAGCAGTACCCGGTCGGTGAACGGGAAACCGTCACCGATCAACTGCTAGAGGACCAGGTCCACAAGAACATCTTCATGGGCAAACTTGAAGATGTGCTGCGTGGCGCGGTCAATTGGGGCCGCAAGAACTCCCTCTGGCCGTACAACTTCGGCCTGTCCTGCTGCTACGTGGAAATGACCACGGCCTTCACGGCACCCCACGACATCGCCCGCTTCGGCGCCGAAGTCATCCGGGCCTCGCCGCGGCAGGCCGACTTCATGGTCATTGCCGGTACCTGCTTCGTGAAGATGGCGCCGATCATCCAGCGCCTGTACGAGCAGATGCTCGAGCCGAAATGGGTCATTTCCATGGGTTCGTGCGCCAACTCCGGTGGCATGTACGACATCTACTCGGTCGTTCAGGGGGTCGACAAGTTCCTCCCCGTGGACGTCTATGTGCCTGGCTGCCCGCCACGCCCTGAGGCTTTCCTGCAAGGCTTGATGCTGCTGCAGGAGTCGATCGGCCAAGAACGACGCCCGCTTTCCTGGGTTGTTGGTGATCAAGGTATTTACCGTGCCGAGATGCCAGCCCAGAAAGACCTGCGTCGTGAGCAGCGCATTGCAGTAACCAACCTGCGCAGCCCCGACGAAGTCTGATCCAGCGACCTGCCGCCCGCTCCCGAAGGAGCCGGCGGCCTGGCTTCATTCTTAACGTTGACCCAAAGCGACCGAGACCATGACAGCGGACAACGCTATTTTCATTCCGCCCTACAAGGCTGACGACCAGGATGTGGTCGTCGAACTGAACAACCGTTTTGGCGCCGAAGCATTCGTCGCCCAGGAAACCCGCACCGGCATGCCCGTGTTGTGGGTAAAACGCGCCCAGCTCAAAGAGGTGCTCAGCTTCCTGCGCGGCGTCGCCAAGCCTTACAGCATGCTGTACGACCTGCATGGCGTCGACGAGCGCCTGCGCACCCAGCGCCGTGGCCTGCCAGCCGCCGATTTCAGCGTGTTCTACCACCTGCTGTCGATCGAGCGTAACAGCGACGTGATGATCAAGGTGTCGCTCAGCGAAGGCGACCTGAACCTTCCAACCGTGACGGGCATCTGGCCGAACGCCAACTGGTACGAGCGCGAAGTCTGGGACATGTTCGGCATCGACTTTGCCGGCCACCCGCACCTCAGCCGCATCATGATGCCGCCGACCTGGGAAGGTCACCCGCTGCGCAAGGACTACCCTGCCCGTGCGACCGAGTTCGACCCTTACAGCCTGACCCTGGCCAAGCAGCAGCTTGAAGAGGAATCGGCACGCTTCAACCCGGAAGCCTGGGGTATGAAGCGTCAGGGCGCCAACGAGGACTACATGTTCCTCAACCTCGGCCCCAACCACCCTTCGGCGCACGGTGCGTTCCGTATCGTCCTGCAGCTGGACGGTGAAGAAATCGTCGACTGCGTACCGGACATCGGCTACCACCACCGTGGTGCCGAAAAAATGGCCGAGCGCCAGTCCTGGCACAGCTTCATCCCCTATACCGACCGTATCGATTACCTCGGCGGGGTGATGAACAACCTGCCGTACGTGCTCGCGGTAGAAAAGCTGGCCGGCATCAAGGTGCCGCAGAAGGTCGACGTGATTCGCATCATGCTGGCCGAGTTCTTCCGCATCACCAGCCACCTGCTGTTCCTGGGTACCTACATCCAGGACGTTGGCGCCATGACCCCGGTGTTCTTCACCTTCACCGACCGCCAGCGCGCCTACACCGTGATCGAAGCGATCACCGGTTTCCGCCTGCACCCGGCCTGGTACCGCATCGGTGGCGTCGCCCACGACCTGCCACGCGGCTGGGACAAGCTGGTCAAGGACTTCGTCGAATGGCTGCCCAAGCGCCTCGACGAATACACCAAGGCCGCCCTGCAAAACAGCATCCTCAAGGGCCGTACCATCGGCGTTGCCGCGTACAACACCAAGGAAGCGCTGGAATGGGGCACCACCGGTGCCGGCTTGCGTGCCACCGGTTGCAACTTCGACCTGCGTAAGGCCCGTCCTTACTCCGGCTACGAAAACTTCGAGTTCGAAGTGCCGCTGGCCCACAACGGCGATGCCTACGATCGCTGCATGGTCCGTGTCGAGGAGATGCGTCAGAGTATCCGCATCATCGACCAGTGTCTGCGCAACATGCCGGAAGGCCCGTACAAGGCGGATCACCCGCTGACCACGCCGCCGCCGAAAGAGCGCACCCTGCAGCACATCGAAACCCTGATCACGCACTTCCTGCAAGTTTCGTGGGGCCCGGTCATGCCGGCCAACGAGTCGCTCCAGATGATCGAAGCGACCAAGGGCATCAACAGTTACTACCTGACGAGCGATGGCGGCACCATGAGCTACCGCACCCGGATCCGCACCCCGAGCTACCCGCACCTGCAGCAGATCCCTTCGGTGATCAAAGGCAGCATGGTTGCCGACCTCATTGCGTACCTGGGCAGTATCGACTTCGTTATGGCTGACGTGGACCGCTAAGCATGAACAGCACGCTTATCCAGACAGACCGTTTCGCCCTGAGCGAAACCGAGCGCTCGGCCATCGAGCACGAAATGCATCACTACGAGGACCCGCGCGCGGCGTCCATCGAAGCCCTGAAGATCGTCCAGAAGGCGCGTGGCTGGGTGCCGGACGGCGCCATTCACGCCATCGGCGAAGTGCTGGGCATTCCGGCCAGCGACGTCGAGGGTGTCGCCACCTTCTACAGCCAGATCTTCCGCCAACCGGTCGGCCGCCACATCATCCGCGTGTGCGACAGCATGGTCTGCTACATCGGCGGCCATGAGTCGGTCGTCAGCCAGATCCAGAGCGAGCTGGGCATCGGCCTCGGCCAGACCACCGCCGACGGCCGTTTCACCCTGCTGCCCGTGTGCTGCCTGGGCAACTGCGACAAGGCCCCGGCGCTGATGATCGACGACGACACCTTCGGTGACGTGCAGCCGGCTGGCGTTTCCAAACTGCTGGAGGGTTACGTATGACCATTACTTCCTTCGGCCCGGCCAACCGCATTGCGCGCTCGGCCGAAACCCACCCGCTGACCTGGCGCCTGCGTGACGACGGCGAGCCGGTCTGGCTGGGTGAGTACGAATCGAAAAACGGCTACGCCGCAGCCCGCAAGGCGCTGGCGCAGATGTCCGCCGACGACATCGTGCAAAGCGTCAAGGACTCCGGCCTCAAGGGCCGCGGCGGTGCAGGCTTCCCCACGGGCGTGAAGTGGGGCCTGATGCCCAAAGACGAATCCATGAACATCCGCTACCTGCTGTGCAACGCGGACGAAATGGAACCGAACACCTGGAAGGACCGCATGCTGATGGAGCAACAGCCCCATCTGCTGGTCGAGGGCATGCTGATCAGCGCCCGCGCCCTCAAGGCCTACCGCGGCTACATCTTCCTGCGTGGCGAATACACCACCGCAGCGAAGAACCTCAACCGCGCCATCGACGAAGCCAAGGCCGCCGGCCTGCTGGGCAAGAATATCCTGGGCAGCGGTTTCGATTTCGAGCTGTTCGTGCACACCGGTGCCGGCCGCTACATCTGCGGTGAGGAAACCGCGCTGATCAACTCGCTGGAAGGCCGCCGCGCCAACCCGCGCTCCAAGCCGCCCTTCCCTGCAGCCGTTGGCGTGTGGGGCAAGCCGACCTGCGTGAACAACGTCGAAACCCTGTGCAACGTCCCGGCCATCGTCGCCAACGGCAACGACTGGTACAAGTCGCTGGCCCGCGAAGGCAGCGAAGACCATGGCACCAAGCTGATGGGCTTCTCCGGCAAGGTAAAGAACCCCGGCCTGTGGGAACTGCCATTCGGCGTTACCGCGCGCGAGCTGTTCGAAGACTACGCCGGTGGCATGCGCGATGGCTTCAAGCTCAAGTGCTGGCAGCCAGGCGGCGCCGGTACCGGCTTCCTGCTGCCCGAGCACCTCGATGCGCAAATGTACGCCGGTGGCATTGCCAAGGTCGGCACCCGTATGGGTACTGGCCTGGCCATGGCGGTCGACGACAGCATCAACATGGTGTCGCTGCTGCGCAACATGGAAGAGTTCTTCGCCCGCGAGTCGTGCGGCTGGTGCACCCCATGCCGTGACGGCCTGCCGTGGAGCGTGAAGATGCTGCGCGCACTGGAAAAAGGCCAGGGCCGCGCCGAAGACATCGAGACGCTGCTGGGGCTGGTCAACTTCCTCGGCCCAGGCCGTACCTTCTGTGCTCACGCACCGGGTGCCGTCGAGCCGCTGGGCAGTGCCATCAAATACTTCCGCTCGGAGTTCGAGGCCGGTGTGGCGCCAGAAAGCGCTGCCACCCTGCGCCCCGACCTGGCGAAGCCGATCGTGGTCGGCGCATAACAAGATGATTAGGCGGGTGGTCCGTGCCACTCGCCAGCTTGCCGGCAGGCCCGAGCAATCGAGGCGTGTCGCAAGCTCACCGATTTCCATTAGCCACGCCCGCTCACGCGGGCCAACGAAGAACTTTGAACAATGGCCACTATCCACGTAGACGGCAAAGCGCTCGAAGTCAACGGTGCAGACAACCTGTTACAGGCATGTCTGTCGCTCGGCCTCGACATCCCTTATTTCTGCTGGCACCCGGCGCTTGGTAGCGTTGGCGCCTGCCGGCAATGCGCAGTCAAGCAGTACACCGACGAGAACGACACCCGTGGTCGTATCGTCATGTCCTGCATGACCCCTGCTTCCGACGGCACCTGGATCTCCATCGACGACGAAGAGTCGAAGGCGTTCCGCGCCAGCGTCGTCGAATGGCTGATGACCAACCACCCGCACGACTGCCCGGTGTGCGAGGAAGGCGGTCACTGCCACCTGCAGGACATGACGGTAATGACCGGCCACAACGAGCGCCGCTACCGTTTCACCAAACGTACCCACCAGAACCAGGACCTAGGCCCGTTCATCGCCCATGAGATGAACCGCTGCATCGCCTGCTACCGCTGCGTGCGCTATTACAAGGACTACGCCGGTGGTACCGACCTGGGCGTATACGGCGCCCACGACAACGTGTACTTCGGCCGCGTCGAAGACGGCGTGCTGGAAAGCGAGTTCTCCGGCAACCTGACCGAGGTCTGCCCGACCGGGGTATTCACTGACAAGACCCACTCCGAGCGCTACAACCGCAAGTGGGACATGCAGTTCGCCCCAAGCATCTGCCATGGCTGCTCCAGCGGCTGCAACATCAGCCCGGGTGAGCGCTACGGCGAGCTGCGCCGCATCGAAAACCGCTTCAACGGTTCGGTCAACCAGTACTTCCTGTGCGACCGCGGCCGCTTCGGCTATGGCTACGTCAACCGCAAGGACCGCCCGCGCCAGCCACAGCTGGCCGACGGCACCAAGCTGGGCCTGGACGCTGCCCTGGACAAGGCCGCCGACCTGCTGCGCGGCCGTACCATCGTCGGTATCGGCTCGCCACGCGCCAGCCTCGAAAGCAACTACGGCCTGCGTGAACTTGTCGGCGCCGAGTACTTCTACTCGGGCATGGAAGCCGGCGAACTGGCCCGCGTACGCCTGGTCCTGAACGTGCTGAACAACAGCCCGCTGCCGGTGCCGACCCTGCGCGACATCGAAGACCACGACGCCGTCTTCGTGCTCGGTGAAGACCTGACCCAGACCGCTGCCCGCGTTGCCCTGGCCGTGCGCCAGGCCACCAAAGGCAAGGCTGAGGCCATGGCCGAAGCCATGAAAGTGCAGCCGTGGCTCGACGCTGCCGTGAAGAACATTGGCCAGCACGCGCTGTACCCGCTGTTCATCGCGTCCCTGGCTGAAACCAAGCTGGACGACGTCGCCGAAGAGTGCGTACACGCTGCCCCGGCCGACCTGGCCCGCATCGGTTTCGCCGTGGCCCACGCCATCGACCCGAGCGCCCCTGCCGTCGCCGGCCTGGACGACGAAGCCAAGGCCCTGGCCCAGCGCATCGCCGACGCCCTGGTCGCCGCCAAGCGCCCACTGGTCGTTTCCGGTACTTCGCTGGCCGATCCGGCGCTGATCGAAGCGGCTGCCAACATCGCCAAGGCCCTGAAGCTGCGCGAGAAAAACGGCTCGCTGAGCCTGGTGGTACCTGAGGCCAACAGCCTTGGCATGGCCATGCTCGGTGGCGAGTCGGTCGATGCGGCCCTGGACGCAGTCATCAGCGGCAAAGCCGACGCCATCGTCGTGCTGGAAAACGACCTGTACGCCCGCGTACCGGCCGCCAAAGTCGATGCAGCCCTGGCTGCAGCCAAGGTGGTGATCGTTGCCGACCATTCCAAAACCGCCACCGTCGACCGCGCCCACCTGGTGCTGCCGGCCGCCTCGTTTGCCGAGGGTGACGGTACCCTGGTCAGCCAGGAAGGCCGTGCCCAGCGCTTCTTCCAGGTGTTCGACCCGCAATACCTGGACAGCAGCATCCAGATTCACGAAGGCTGGCGCTGGATGCACGCCCTGCGTGCCACCCTGCTGAACAAGCCGGTCGACTGGACCCAGCTGGACCACGTCACCAGCGCCTGCGCCGAAGCCGCGCCGCAACTGGCCGGCATCGTCAACGCCGCGCCAAGCGCTGCGTTCCGCATCAAGGGCATGAAGCTGGCTCGCGAGCCGCTGCGCTACTCCGGCCGTACCGCCATGCGCGCCAACATCAGCGTGCACGAGCCGCGCACCCCGCAAGACAAGGACACCGCGTTCGCCTTCTCCATGGAAGGCTACTCGGGCTCGGCCGAACCGCGCCAGCAGGTGCCGTTCGCCTGGTCGCCGGGCTGGAACTCCCCGCAAGCCTGGAACAAGTTTCAGGATGAGGTCGGTGGCCACCTGCGTGCCGGTGACCCCGGCGTGCGCCTGATCGAATCGCAAGGCGACCGCCTGAACTGGTTCAACGCCATTCCGGGGGCCTTCAACCCGGCCCGTGGTACCTGGACTGCCGTGCCGTTCTTCCACCTGTTCGGCAGCGAAGAAAGCTCCTCGCGCGCCGCCCCGGTTCAAGAACGCATCCCGGCTGCCTACGTGGCCCTGGCCAAGTCCGAAGCCGACCGCCTGGGCGTCAACGAGGGTGCCCTGCTGAGCCTGAACGTCGCCGGTGTGGCCCTGCGCCTGCCGCTGCGCATCAATGAAGAGCTGGGCGCTGGCCTGGTCGCGCTGCCGAAAGGCCTGGCTGGCATTCCGCCTGCCATCTTCGGTGCATCCGTCGAAGGTCTGCAGGAGGCAGCACAATGAGCTGGTTCACCCCCGAAGTGATCGATGTGATCCTCACCGTGCTGCGGGCCATCGTGGTCCTGCTGGCCGTGGTGGTCTGCGGTGCGCTGCTCAGCTTCGTCGAGCGCCGCCTGCTGGGCTGGTGGCAGGACCGTTACGGTCCGAACCGCGTCGGCCCGTTCGGCATGTTCCAGATCGCTGCCGACATGCTGAAGATGTTCTTCAAGGAAGACTGGAACCCACCCTTCGTCGACCGCGTGATCTTCACCCTGGCACCGGTAGTGGCCATGAGCGCCCTGCTGATCGCCTTTGTGGTCATCCCGATCACCCCGACCTGGGGCGTTGCCGACCTGAACATCGGCCTGCTGTTCTTCTTCGCCATGGCCGGTCTGTCGGTCTACGCGGTACTGTTCGCCGGCTGGTCGTCGAACAACAAGTACGCCCTGCTGGGCAGCTTGCGTGCTTCGGCACAGACCGTGTCGTACGAAGTGTTCCTGGGCCTGGCGCTGATGGGCGTGGTGGTGCAGGTGGGCTCGTTCAACATGCGCGACATCGTTGAGTACCAGGCGCAGAACCTGTGGTTCATCATTCCGCAGTTCTTCGGCTTCTGCACCTTCTTCATCGCTGGCGTCGCCGTGACTCACCGTCACCCGTTCGACCAGCCGGAAGCAGAACAGGAACTGGCCGACGGCTACCACATCGAATATGCCGGCATGAAGTGGGGCATGTTCTTCGTCGGTGAGTACATCGGCATCATCCTCATCTCGGCGCTGCTGGTAACCCTGTTCTTCGGCGGCTGGTACGGCCCGTTCGGCATCCTGCCGCAACTGTCGTTCCTGTGGTTCGCCCTGAAGACCGCGTTCTTCATCATGCTGTTCATCCTGCTGCGCGCCTCGATCCCGCGCCCACGCTATGACCAGGTGATGGACTTCAGCTGGAAGTTCTGCCTGCCGCTGACCCTGATCAATTTGCTGGTGACCGCTGCGATCGTGCTCTACAACACGCCAGCCGTCGCGGCCCAGTGAGGATTTGACCCATGTTCAAGTATATCGGCGACATCGTTAAGGGCACCGGCACCCAGCTGCGCAGCCTGGCAATGGTGTTCTCCCACGGGTTCCGCAAGCGCGACACCCTGCAGTACCCCGAAGAACCCGTGTACCTGCCGCCGCGCTACCGCGGCCGCATCGTCCTCACCCGCGACCCCGATGGCGAGGAGCGCTGCGTAGCGTGCAACCTCTGCGCGGTGGCTTGCCCGGTTGGCTGCATCTCGCTGCAGAAGGCCGAGACAGAGGACGGCCGCTGGTACCCGGAGTTCTTCCGCATCAACTTCTCGCGTTGCATTTTCTGCGGCCTGTGCGAAGAAGCGTGCCCGACCACCGCGATCCAGCTGACTCCGGATTTCGAAATGGCCGAGTTCAAGCGTCAGGACCTGGTGTACGAGAAAGAAGATCTGCTGATCTCCGGCCCCGGCAAGAACCCTGACTACAACTTCTACCGTGTTGCGGGTATGGCAATCGCTGGCAAGCCGAAGGGCTCTGCACAGAACGAAGCCGAGCCGATCAACGTGAAGAGCTTGCTCCCATAAGGACAGAAAGATGGAATTCGCTTTCTACTTCGCATCCGGGATTGCCGTGGTCTCCACCCTTCGGGTGGTAACCGGCACCAACCCCGTGCACGCCTTGCTTTACCTGATCATTTCGCTGATTTCCGTGGCCATGATCTTCTTCGCCCTGGGTGCGCCGTTTGCCGGCGCCCTGGAAGTGATCGCCTACGCCGGCGCCATCATGGTGCTGTTCGTGTTCGTGGTGATGATGCTCAACCTCGGGCCGGCTTCGGTCGCCCAGGAAAGGGGCTGGCTCAAGCCCGGCATCTGGGCCGGGCCGGTGATGCTCGGCACCTTGCTGCTGGCGGAGCTGCTGTACGTCCTGTTCGTCGCCCCGAGCGGCGCCGGCATCAGTGGTACCACCGTGGGCCCGAAAGCCGTGGGCATCAGCCTGTTCGGCCCGTACCTGCTGGTGGTCGAACTGGCGTCGATGCTGCTGCTGGCTGCAGCCGTCACCGCCTTCCACCTGGGCCGCAACGAGGCGAAGGAGTAAATCATGGGTGCTATCCCTCTCGAGCATGGTCTGGCGGTCGCCGGCATCCTGTTCTGCTTAGGTCTGGTTGGCCTGATGGTCCGCCGCAACATCCTCTTCGTGCTCATGAGCCTGGAAGTCATGATGAACGCCTCTGCCCTGGCGTTCGTCGTCGCCGGTGCCCGTTGGGTCCAGCCCGACGGCCAGGTGATGTTCATTTTGGTGATCAGCCTGGCAGCCGCCGAGGCCAGCATTGGCCTGGCCATCCTGCTGCAGCTGTATCGCCGCTTCCACACTCTCGACATCGATGCTGCCAGTGAGATGCGCGGATGAACCTTCTCTTCCTGACTTTCGTCTTTCCCCTCATCGGCTTCCTGCTGCTGTCGTTCTCGCGCGGACGGTTCTCGGAGAACCTGTCCGCCCTGATCGGCGTCGGCTCGGTAGGCCTGTCGGCCGCCACGGCCGCTTACGTCATCTGGCAGTTCAATGTCGCTCCGCCCGAGGGCGGTGCGTACAGCCAGCTGCTGTGGCAGTGGATGTCGGTGGACGGCTTCGCGCCGAACTTCACCCTGTACCTGGATGGCCTGTCGGTCACCATGCTCGGTGTGGTCACCGGTGTCGGCTTCCTGATCCACCTGTTCGCATCCTGGTACATGCGTGGCGAAGCCGGCTACTCGCGCTTCTTCTCGTACACCAACCTGTTCATCGCCAGCATGCTGTTCCTGATCCTTGGCGATAACCTGCTGTTCATCTACTTCGGCTGGGAAGGCGTGGGCCTGTGCTCGTACCTGTTGATCGGTTTCTACTACAGCAACCGCAACAACGGTAACGCGGCACTCAAGGCATTCATCGTCACCCGTATCGGCGACGTGTTCATGGCCATCGGCCTGTTCATCCTGTTTGCCCAGCTGGGTACCCTGAACGTGCAGGAACTGCTGGTGCTGGCACCGCAGAAGTTCCAGGCTGGCGACACCTGGATGGTGCTGGCTACGCTGATGCTGCTGGGGGGTGCGGTCGGTAAATCGGCACAGCTGCCACTGCAGACCTGGCTGGCCGATGCAATGGCGGGCCCGACTCCGGTTTCGGCACTGATCCACGCCGCAACCATGGTGACCGCGGGCGTGTACCTCATCGCCCGTACCAACGGCCTGTTCCTGCTGGCGCCGGACATTCTGCACCTGGTAGGCGTGGTCGGTGGCGTGACCCTGGTACTGGCAGGCTTCGCGGCGCTGGTACAGACCGACATCAAGCGTATCCTCGCCTACTCGACCATGAGCCAGATCGGCTACATGTTCCTGGCCCTGGGCGTGGGTGCCTGGGACGCGGCGATCTTCCACCTGATGACCCACGCCTTCTTCAAGGCCCTGCTGTTCCTTGCCTCCGGTGCGGTGATCGTTGCCTGCCACCACGAGCAGAACATCTTCAAGATGGGCGGCCTGTGGAAGAAACTGCCGCTGGCCTACGCCAGCTTCGTGGTCGGTGGCGCGGCACTGGCGGCCCTGCCGATCGTGACCGTAGGCTTCTACTCCAAGGACGAGATCCTCTGGGAAGCCTTCGCCAGCGGCAACACCGGCCTGCTGTATGCCGGCCTAGCAGGCGCGTTCATGACCTCGCTGTACACCTTCCGCCTGATCTTCATCGCCTTCCACGGCGAAGCCAAGACCGAAGCCCACGCGGGCCACGGCATCAGCCACTGGCTGCCGCTGGGCGTGCTGATCGTGCTGTCGACCTTCGTCGGCGCCTGGATCACCCCGCCGCTGGCCGGTGTGCTGCCAGAAAGCGCCGGCCATGCCGGTGGCGAAGCCAAGCACGCGCTGGAGATCACCTCGGGTGCCATCGCCATCGCCGGTATCCTGCTGGCCGCCCTGCTGTTCCTGGGCAAGCGCCGCTTCGTCAGCGCCGTCGCCAACAGTGGCATCGGTCGCATCCTGTCGGCCTGGTGGTTCGCTGCCTGGGGCTTCGACTGGATCTACGACAAGCTTTTCGTCAAACCGTACCTGCTAATCAGCCACATCCTGCGCAAGGACCCGGTTGACCGCACCATCGGCCTGATTCCTCGGATGGCGCGTGGTGGCCACGTTGCCATGAGCAAGACCGAGACTGGCCAACTGCGCTGGTACACCGCCTCTATCGCCGTGGGTGCCGTGCTGGTGCTCGGTGCCGTGGTAGTGGCTGCGGTATGACTATGAATCTTGCGACTTTGCCAAAGGAAACCAACCCGTCATGATTTTGCCTTGGCTGATCCTGATCCCCTTCATCGGCGGCTTCCTGTGCTGGCTGGGTGAGCGCTTCGGCGCCACCCTGCCGCGCTGGATCGCGCTGCTTACCATGTCCCTGCTGCTTGGCATCGGCCTGTGGCTGTGGGGTACCGGCGACTACACCCTTGCCCCTGCCCCGGGCGCCGAACCGGCCTGGGCCCTGGAATACAAAGTCCAGTGGATCCAGCGCTTCGGCATCAGCATCCATCTGGCCCTTGACGGCCTGTCGCTGCTGATGATCCTGCTCACCGGCCTGCTCGGTGTGCTGTCGGTACTGTGTTCCTGGAAAGAGATCCAGCGCCACGTCGGCTTCTTCCACCTCAACCTGATGTGGATCCTCGGCGGCGTGGTCGGTGTGTTCCTGGCCCTGGACCTGTTCCTGTTCTTCTTCTTCTGGGAAATGATGCTGGTGCCGATGTACTTCCTCATCGCGCTCTGGGGTCACAGCTCGGCAGACGGCAAGAAGACCCGGATCTACGCGGCGACCAAGTTCTTCATCTTCACCCAGGCCAGCGGCCTGATCATGCTGGTGGCGATCCTGGGCCTGGTGCTGGTCAACTACAACACCACTGGCGTGCTCACCTTCAACTACAGCGACCTGCTCAAGGCCGAGTTGCCAGCCGGTATCGAGTACGTGCTGATGCTGGGCTTCTTCATCGCCTTCGCGGTGAAGCTGCCGGTGGTGCCGTTCCACTCCTGGCTGCCTGACGCTCACGCCCAGGCACCAACTGCTGGCTCGGTCGACCTGGCGGGTATCTTGCTGAAGACCGCGGCCTACGGCTTGCTGCGCTTCGCCCTGCCGCTGTTCCCGAACGCCTCGGCCGAGTTCGCGCCGATCGCCATGACCCTGGGCCTGATCGGTATCTTCTACGGTGCCTTCCTGGCCTTCGCACAAACCGACATCAAGCGCCTGATCGCCTTCTCCAGCGTCTCGCACATGGGCTTCGTGCTGATCGGTATCTACTCCGGCAGCCAGCAGGCCCTGCAAGGTGCGGTGATCCAGATGCTGGCCCACGGCCTGTCGGCTGCGGCGCTGTTCATCCTGTCAGGCCAGCTGTACGAGCGCCTGCACACCCGTGACATGCGTCAGATGGGTGGCCTGTGGCACCGCATCGCCTACCTGCCGGCCATCAGCCTGTTCTTCGCAGCGGCATCGCTGGGCCTGCCAGGCACCGGCAACTTCGTCGGCGAATTCCTGATCCTGATCGGCAGCTTCGCGCATGTACCGTGGATTACCGTGATTGCCACCACCGGCCTGGTGTTCGGTTCGGTGTACTCGCTGATCATGATCCACCGCGCCTACTTCGGCCCGGCCAAGGCCGACACCGTGCTGGCCGGCATGGACGGACGCGAACTGATCATGGTTCTGGGTCTGGCGGTATTGCTGATCCTGCTGGGCGTGTATCCGCAGCCGTTCCTCGACACCTCTGCCGCCACCATGAGTGGTGTGCAGCAGTGGCTCGGATCCGCTTTCACTCAACTCGCTTCGGCCCGGTAAGAGCGCTATGGAATTCACCACTCAACACTTCATCGCATTGGCGCCGATGCTGATCACCACCATCACCACGGTGGTGGTGATGCTGGCGATCGCCTGGAAGCGCAACCACTCGCAGACCTTCCTGCTGTCCACCGTGGGCCTGAACCTGGCCCTGCTGTCGCTTCTGCCGGCGCTGAAGGTCGCGCCGCTGGCGGTCACCTCGCTGATCACCATCGACAAGTTCGCCTGCCTGTACATGGCGATCATCCTCATCGCGACGCTGGCCTGCGTCACCCTCGCCCACGCCTACCTCGGCGAGGGCTCCAAGGGTTTCCCGGGCAACCGTGAAGAACTGTACCTGTTGCTGCTGATGTCGGCCCTCGGTGGCCTGGTGCTGGTCAGCGCCAACCACCTGGCCGGCCTGTTCATCGGCCTGGAGCTGCTGTCGGTACCGGTCTACGGCCTGGTGGCGTATGCCTTCTTCAACAAGCGATCGCTGGAAGCCGGCATCAAGTACATGGTGCTGTCGGCCGCAGGCTCGGCTTTCCTGCTGTTCGGCATGGCCCTGCTGTACGCCGACGCCGGCAGCCTGAGCTTCGACCAGATCGGCAAAGCCCTGGCGACCACCAGCATGCCAAGCCTGGTGGCCCAGTTGGGCCTGGGCATGATGCTGGTGGGCCTGGCCTTCAAGCTGTCGCTGGTACCGTTCCATCTGTGGACCCCGGACGTGTACGAAGGCGCTCCGGCGCCGGTCGCCGCGTTCCTGGCAACCGCCAGCAAGGTGGCAGTATTCGCCGTTGTCGTACGCCTGTTCATGCTCTCCCCTGCTGCCAGCAGCGGCGTGCTCAGTACCGTACTGGCGGTGATTGCCGTAGCCTCGATACTGATTGGCAACCTGCTGGCGCTGACCCAGAGCAACCTCAAGCGCCTGCTGGGTTACTCGTCCATCGCCCACTTCGGTTACCTGGTCATCGCGTTGGTCGCCAGCAAGGGCCTGGCCCTGGAAGCCATGGGCGTTTACCTGGTCACCTACGTGATCACCAGCCTGGGCGCCTTCGGCGTCATCACCCTGATGTCCTCGCCATACGGCGGCCGTGACGCCGATGCACTGTACGAGTACCGCGGCCTGTTCTGGCGCCGCCCGTACCTGACAGCGGTACTGACCGTGATGATGCTGTCGCTGGCGGGTATCCCGCTGACCGCCGGCTTCATCGGCAAGTTCTACATCATCGCTACCGGCGTCGAATCGCACCTGTGGTGGTTGGTCGGTGCGCTGGTGATCGGTAGCGCCATCGGCGTGTACTACTACCTGCGCGTCATGGTTACGCTGTACCTGGTCGAGCCAAACCTGCGTCGTCACGACGCCCCGCTGAAGTGGGAACAGCGCACCGGCGGTGTCATGCTGCTGGCTATCGCCATTCTCGCTTTCGTACTGGGTGTGTACCCGCAGCCACTGCTGGAACTGGTTCAACAAGCGGGCCTGCAACTGATCGGTTGATCACCCTGGCAGCCCCCGTAACAGAAAACACCCCGCCTAGGCGGGGTGTTTTTTTATCTGCACGTTTTGTTACCTGCGCCCAATGGTGCCTCACTCACTCGGGCTGCCCTGGCCTGCACCCGGCAAGGCGGCCTTGCGCAAATCACCATGGGCCGAAGGCAAGTACACTTCCGGGTTGGGCATGCCGCTGGGGGAAAGTTCATGGGTCATTTCGAATTCGGCGCGTACTGACCAGCCACACGCCTCGGTGGTGCATTGCAAATAAGCGATCCGCAGGAAAATATGGCGCCCTTCGCTAGTACGTATGCGCATCCGGCTGTGGCAATGCGGGCAAACCAGCTTGTAAGTACTCACGGCAAGTACCTGCTAGCATTGCCCAGGCTAGTCTGTGTGTCAGTATTGGCTGCAACTGTGGGTGTATTCTTCAATTTGATGGTTCTCATTGCAGAAGTGCTCCTTAAAACGCAGGGCTGTATTCATAACGAGTAGTTTAAGCCCATGGAATATCATTAAACCAGTCATGGATATTTGTTATGAGTACTCACATACTTGCTGAGGTGCTCACGCGCCTTAAGCTTCTCACGGGCGCAAACACTGATGCCGAGCTGTCACGTGCACTGTCTGTCAGCCCGCAAACGCTGAGCAGTTGGAAGGTTCGCGAAAGCATTCCTTACTCACTTTGCATAGAAATTGCCAAAAAGCATGCATGCTCACTGGACTGGCTGTTGCTCGGCCAAACCGAGCACAACGCCACCGGCCCAGGTAATGCGGGTTGGGAGTGCGACATGCTCGAACGTTTGCGCACGCTCTCGCACAGCGATCGCCAGGCCATCCTGCTGTTCATCAAGGACAAACAGCGCATCCAGCAGTTGGAACAGCAATTGAGTGAGCTCAGCGGCGCAGCCAATGGCTAACCCCGACGGCGCCAGCGCTGGATGAGTTCGCGTGGGTCGAGTGTATCCAGCCATACCATGACCTTGAGGCTAATGGGGATCACCACCACAGCGGCCACGAACGCCGCCATGCCCCGGGTCAGCAAAGGCACCAATGACGAAACCAGTGGCTCGAACAAATGGCCCACGCCCACGGTCACGAATACCAGCAGGAGTTTCTTGGCCATTGTCAGGCGCCTGGTCTGATTGGTGATCAATCGGTCGCGTGCCGCACTCACCAGCAATGCCCCCAGCAATGCGGCGAACAACACATCGCCATCCCCTCCCAGGAGCGCCACCAAGGTCGAAGCCAGGTTGTCTAGAACAGGTCGTTCAGGCATGGACTTGCACTCCGAGCGGAACAGGCAGGCACGCGCTTGACCCCAGGCTATACATGACCGCCGCTTCGACAAAACGGATGTAGCACACCCGCAAGGCACGCCCATGATCATGCCCGGCCACATCCTCGAGGCGCTTGTAGCCCCGCTCTCGCAGTACTGAACGCCAGCGGGCGAATTCGCGTGCGGCCTCGATAGCAGCGCAGCGCGCAGCCACTTCCAAAGCAGCGTCACTGACAGATCGCGGCAGTTGCAGGTGCTCACGCAAACTGCCGAAATCCACCCGCGGCCAGAACGGATCATGGCAATCGGCAAAGCGCGGTAGCCGAGGATCATTGCTCATGCTCTACCCCCTTACTGCTCGGCCAGCATGCCGTAGCGAATGGCCTTGATCACAGCGGCCACGCGGGTAGGCACTTCAAATTTGCGCAGGATGTTGGACACGTGAAAGTTCACCGTCGACTCCTTGCATTCAAGGATCTGGCCGATCTCCCACGAGCTTTTGCCATAAGCACACCACAACAGCACTTGCTGTTCACGTGGCGTCAGGCGAACCGGGGCGTCCGCCAAGGGTTGCTGCGAGTGTCGAGCGTTGTCAGTCATGTTTGAACTCCACGGGTGATTGAGCAAGGCATTACTGCCTACCTGCAATCACCTTACGAAGCACAGGCCACCCGCCTCCACCGCCGTGGTTTGTAAAGAACTTTCGTACAAGACCGTATGACGAAGGTCACGCACGATTTGCTGACTTTCTGCGTGCTCCAAGCCGCATTTCGCTCGTCTCAACGCCGTTGTCCATTCGCCTTTCGCCTGGAGTCGTACAATGCGTTCCGATTTACCCCTTTCGTCCTGCCTCGGTCTGCTGGCGGCCTTGGCGGCTACTCAGCCCGCGCTGGGGGCTGCCTCGGTCGAATTGGGCCGGGTGCTGATCACCGATGAGGAGCAGAACGCGCTGACGGCCGCCAGCGAGCGCCTGCGTGAAATACCGGGCGCCAGCAACCTGGTGGATATGCAGCGCGTGGGGCAAGGCCGAGTGGCCAGCAACCAGGACGTGCTGGCCTACCAGCCTGGGGTGTTCGCCCAATCGGCAGGCAACGACGGCATCAAGCTGTCGATACGCGGCTCGGGCCTCAACCGTGCGCCGGGGGCGCACGGTTCCGGCGTATACACGATGTTCGACGGCCTGCCGCTGACCGGCCCGGGCGGCACGCCCTACGAATTGTTCGAACCCCTGTGGCTGAGCCGTGCCGAAGTGCTGCGTGGCGCCAATGGCTTTGACCAAGGCTCCCTGGCCCTGGGCGGTGCGATCAACTACGTCACCCACACCGGCTACGACGCGCCTGCGCTGCAAGTACGCTACGAGGTCGGCAGCCGCGGCTACCAGCACCGGCACATCAGTTCGGGCCAGGTGCTGGGCAATCTCGACTATTACGTGGCCCTGACCGATTCGGAATATGACGGCTACCAGGCGCACAGCAGCGGCAGCGCCAAGGGCATTGCCGCCAATGTCGGTTACCGCTTCAACCCCAACCTGGAAACCCGCTTCTACCTGCGCTACCGGGAAACTGAAAACGAACTGCCTGGGCGCCTGACCAAAGAGCAGATCAAGCACCACCCGCGCGCGGCCAACCCCAACTATCTGGCACGCGACGACAGCCGCCCGCAGCCAGGCAGCACCTGGGTGGGCAACAAGACGACTTTCTATCTCGACGACGAGGCGCGCCTGGAAGCCGGCCTGGTCTATCACGACTACCCGATGGACCTGCGCGAAGGCCCCATGCGCCTGAAGGTCGCCTACACCGATGTCAGCGGCACGCTGAACTATTTCCGCCGCGACACACTGTTCGACCGCGAGAGCAAGACCACCGTCGGTTGGCGTACCACCAAGCACCTGCCCAACAGCGGCGCTTCGCAATTTACCCGCAATGGTGATGTATTTGGCGAGCGCACCCGTGACTTCACCTACCAGGGCTCGGACACCGTGCTGCATGTTGGCAACGACCTGGAGCTGGTCCCCAACCTGTGGCTGAGCACCGGCCTGGCCATGATCTACACACGTCGCGAAAGTGACGTGACCTACCCTGCTGAAGGCGACAAGGTGAGCATGCATGACTGGGACTATGCACCACGCCTGGGGCTGCGCTACGACATCCGCCCGGACTTGCAGGTGTACGGCAACCTGAGCCGCTCGGTAGAGCCGCCACACCCATGGTCGCTGATCTGGAGCGCGCCCACAGCGAACCAACCGATCGAAATGCAAAACCAGACCGCCACCACACTGGAATTGGGCACACGCGGCGAATCGGCATTGGGGCATTGGGACCTGGCGTGGTACTACTCGCAGGTTCGCCATGAATTGCTGGCGGTGGAAATCGTGCAAGGCGCCCCGGCCAAGGAATTCAACGCCAGCGCCACCGTGCACCAAGGCGTGGAAGCCGGCCTCGACAGCACCCTGTGGGAACGCGCGGGCACTGGCAAGCT
Organism: Pseudomonas sp. JR33AA; assembly: GCF_021378985.1. Classification (NCBI taxonomy): domain Bacteria; kingdom Pseudomonadati; phylum Pseudomonadota; class Gammaproteobacteria; order Pseudomonadales; family Pseudomonadaceae; genus Pseudomonas; species Pseudomonas sp. JR33AA. The sequence continues at coordinate 58,532 of NZ_JAJSAW010000015.1, read as the reverse complement.
GAGCTTGCGCCAGGCCTACACCTTCAGCGACTTCCACTACCGCGATGACGACAGGTTTGGCGACAACCGTCTGCCCGGCATCCCCATGCACTACTACCAGGCCGAGCTGCGCTATGACTGGCCGAGCGGCTTCTATGCCGGGATCAATACACAGATGGCCTCGAAGGTGCAGGTGGACTACGCCAACAGCTACCACGCCGATGAATATGCCTTGCTCGGCGCGCGCGTTGGCTGGGACTCACCGAAACAGGACTGGCAGACCTGGCTGGACCTGCGCAACCTGACCAACCAGCGCTATGCAGCGACCGTGACGCCGGCCTACGACGACGCCGGCAAGGACAGTGCCCGTTCGACACCGGGCGAAGGGTTTGCCGTATATGCGGGGGTTTCCTACAGCTTCCGCTGACGGGTAGGAGCGGGTTTACCCGCGAATGCGTCGGCAAATTCAATGACGCATTCGCGGGTAAACCCGCTCCTACGGGGGCGCTGCACAGCATAATTCGGGTTCAGACCGCCCTGTTCAACTTCACCCATGAAGCAAACTTGTCGATAAACGCCTGCAAGAACGGTCGAGTCTTGTCGTTGAGCTTGCCCGTATCCTCGAACAAGCTCGCCGCACCGCCAAGGTAAGCCTCGGGCATCTGCATGCAGGGCATGTCGAGAAACACCAGCGACTGGCGCACCGCATGGTTGGCGCCAAAGCCACCAATCGCCCCCGGCGATACACTCACCACCGCTGTCGGTTTGCCGCTCCAGGCACTTTGCCCGTAAGGACGCGACCCCACATCGATGGCATTTTTCAGGCAGCCCGGCACCGAGCGGTTGTATTCCGGGGTGACGAACAGCACCGCATCACTGCGGCGGATCTCATCGCGAAAACGCTTCCAGGTTTCCGGCGGTGCCTCGGCTTCGATATCTTCGTTGTACAGCGGCAGGTCGCCAATCTCGACGATCTTCAGCGCAAGGCTGGACGGCGCCAGCTCTGAAAGTGCGCGGGCGACCTTGCGGTTGTAGGACTCCTTGCGCAAGCTGCCCACGACGACTGCTACCGAATACACCTGGCTCATGGCAATTCCAACCTTTGCGGGTTAAATAGACGTTGTAGTTATAGATGACCGTTCTCCGGTGGCTGAGTTTTTTTTCCGCAGGGCGAAAACTTCCGAGTCTGTTTCACGGTCTATGCCTTCATACATTTCCTACGTAATTCAGAGGTTTCCACCCAAATGGCAGCAGTAATGGTCGGCCAATTCCACGCCCGTGACGCCGAAGGCCGCATCTACCCCGTGCACGAGTTCCAGGAATCCACCCTGCAACTCGACGGCAGCACGCTGGGCGCCCCCATCACCACCTACCGCCTGGCCATCGGCGACAAGGTCAACCACCTGGGTGAGAACCGTTTCGAACTGGCACGCTCCGGCGTCGAGATCACGCGCATTCCGTGATGCAATCCACGGTGTAGCGCCCCCCCTCGTGCTGCAGGCCGTGCACATCGGCGACGAACCCGGGAAAGCCCTGGTTGAATGCTCGGGCGAATGCCAGGTAGTCAAGGATCGAGCGGGTCGCCTCGGTGAACCGCTCACCCGGCATGATCAACGGGATGCCGGGCGGGTACGGCACCAGCATCACCGCCGCCACACGCCCCAGCAGCGCCTCGATCGGCACCGCCTCCACCTCGCCACGCACCATCTTGTCATAGGCCTGGGCCGGGCTTACGGCCACCTCCGGCAAACGGGTGAACAGCCGCTTCAGCTGCTTGGCCGTGGCATTGGCGCGGTAGCAGTCATGTAACTGGTCGCACAGGTCGCGCAGGCCTATGCCCTGGTAGCGCAGGGCGTTGGCGGCCCCTACACTCGGCAGGCAATTGCTGAGCGGGGTATTGCCGTCATAGTGGCGCTTGAACTCCAGCAATTCGGTGAGCAGGGTGCTCCACTTGCCCTTGGTGATGCCCATGGAAAACAGCACCAGAAAGCTGTAGAGCCCGGTTTTTTCCACCACCAGCCCGCGCTCCCAGAGAAACTTGCTGACCACCGCCGCCGGAATGCCGCGCGCGCCCAGCACACCGTCTGCGCTCAGGCCCGGCATCACCAAGGTCACCTTCAGCGGGTCGAGCAGCACATAATCGGCCGCCACTTCACCGAAACCATGCCATTGCGCCCCCGGCTGCAGCAACCAGTCCTGCGCGGCCAGACGGGGGATGCCCTCGGCACTGGGCGGCTGCCAGATGCTGAACCACCAGTCCTCTGCGGCAATGTGCTCACGCAGGTTGGCCAGGGCACGACGAAAACTCAACGCCTCGTCGAACATCTCCTGCAGCAGCGAGCACCCGGCCGGCCCTTCCATCATGGTCGAAGCCACATCCAGCGAGGCGAGAATGCTGTACTGCGGCGAGGTAGAGATGTGCATCATGAACGCTTCGTTGAAACGGTCCCGGTCCAGCTGCCGCCTGGCGCCGTCCTGCACATGAATCATCGAGGCCTGGCTGAACGCCGCCAGCAGCTTGTGGGTGGAATGGGTACTGAACACCAGCGGGCTGTCTGCCGCGCAGGCGGTGCCCATGGCGTAGCGCCCGGTGAAAAAGTCGTGGAACGCGGCATAGGCAAACCAGGCCTCGTCGAAGTGCAACACCTCGACACTGGTACCCAGAGCCTGCTTGATCAGCCCGGCGTGGTAGCACAGCCCGTCGTAGGTGGAGTTGGTCACTACCGCCAGCTTGATACGCTGCCCACGATCACGGGCAAGGGGGTTGGCCTGAATCTTCGCGGCGATCGCCTCGGGGCTGAACTCGCTGAGCGGGATCGGGCCGATGATGCCCAGTTCGTTGCGCTCCGGGCACAGGTACAGCGGGATGGCCCCCGTCATGATGATCGCATGCACCACCGACTTGTGGCAGTTGCGGTCCACCAGCACCAGGTCGTCACGACCGACCATGGCATGCCAGACGATCTTGTTGGCCGTGGAGGTACCATTGATGACGAAGAAGGTGTGGTCGGCACCGAAGTTGCGCGCCGCCCTGGCCTCGGCCTCTGCCAGCGGACCTGTGTGGTCGAGCAGCGAACCCAGCTCCGGCACGGAAACGGACAGGTCCGAGCGCAGGGTATTTTCCCCGAAGAACTGGTGAAAGGCTTGCCCTACCGGGCTCTTATGATAGGCCACACCGCCACCATGGCCCGGGGTGTGCCAGGAATAGTTGGACTGCGCGGTGTGCTGCACCAGCGCCTTGAAGAACGGCGGCAGCAGGCCATCGAGGTAGGTGTGTGCAGCACGCGCCACCTGGCGGGCCAGAAACGGCACGGTGTCTTCGAACAGGTAAAGGATGCCACGCAGCTGGTTGAGCTCGCTCATGGCTTCGGCAGGGGCATTTTCCAAGGTCACCTGCTCGCCCAGGGCGAAGATCGGCAGGTTGGGTGCACGCAGGCGGGCCAGGCCAATCAGCTCGGCCATGTTCTGCAGCAGATGGGTGTTCTCGCCAGCGCCCTCGGCCGCGATGAGCATGCAGGCCAGGCCGTGGTGGGTGGCGGCGACCAGGCGTGCTTCAGCGTGGTCGGCTGCGGCGAGAATGGCAAAGCCATCCTGGCGCAGTTCCTCGGCGATGCCCCGCACGCGCTCGCCGGCAACGCTGTCGGCCTTGATGGCGCGGTGGACAATGAGGATCGGGAACTTGAGGTCCTTGTACATCAGGTGGCTACCTCCGAAGGACATAACGTCCATTTCAGGGTAGTTGAGCCTTGTATTGCCTGTACTGGCCCTTTCGCGGGTGAACCCGCTCCTACACCTGATTGGTGGTGGACACCGGTCGGTGATTGGACACAGGCCGTCGTAGGAGCGGGTTTACCCGCGAAAGGGCCGGGCCTGCTGACCAATCTGCCCCCGCCATTCAACGACCTCCACTTCTGTTGCAGGGCGAAAGATCAGCCGGCCGGTGTCTCAGTCAGGGTCTGCCACAGCGACGGCCCACCCGCCGACTTGGCAATGGCTGCCAGCCGCTCGGCATGGGCCTCCAGCTCTTCAGCACTGGCCATGATCACCCGCCCGGGCGCACGCCCGACAATCCGGCGGATCTCACTACCGCCAGCGCCCTGCCCGTCCTCTTCGGCATCTGCCCCATTCCCAGCCAACGACAGGCTGGTCTGGCCACCAGTCATTGCCAGGTAAACGTCGGCCAGCAGTTCCGAGTCGAGCAGTGCGCCGTGCAGCTCACGGCCCGAGTTGTCGATGTCGTAGCGTTTGCACAGCGCGTCCAGGCTGTTGCGTTGCCCAGGGTGTCGCGAACGTGCCAGCAGCAGAGTGTCGAGAATGGTGCAGTGCTGCGAAATGTCAGCGCGGTCCTGCTGGCCCAGCAAGGCGAATTCGTTGTTGATGAAACCAACGTCGAACGCCGCGTTGTGGATGACCAGCGTGGCGCCCTGGATAAAGTCGAAAAACTCCTCGGCGACATCGCCAAAGCGTGGCTTGCCGACCAGGAAGGCATCCGTGATGCCGTGAACGTTGATCGCGCCCTCGTCACTTTCGCGGTCAGGCTGCAGATAGACGTGGAAGTGCCGCCCGGTCAGGCGCCGGCCGATAACCTCGACACAGCCGATCTCGATGATCCGGTGGCCTTCGCCAACCGGCATACCCGTGGTTTCGGTATCGAGAATGACGAACCGTTTATCTTGCTGCTGCTCCACGCGGGCGCTCCAACTTGCATCAATTACAAAGGCCGCGATTGTACCCCAGCTCAACGCTGGGCGCGCACCTCATCGACCCCACGGTTGGCCAACTGGTCGGCGCGTTCGTTGCCGGGGTGGCCGATATGGCCGCGCACCCACTTCCAGGTCACCTTGTGGCGGTTGACCTGCTCATCGAGCTGCTGCCACAGGTCGGCGTTCTTCACCGGTTCCTTGGCGGCGGTCTTCCAGCCGCGCCTCTTCCAGTTGACCATCCATTCGTTGATGCCTTTCATCACGTATTGCGAGTCGGTGGTCAGCACTACCTCGCATTCACGCTTGAGCGACATCAGGCCCTGGATCGCGGCCATCAGCTCCATGCGGTTGTTGGTGGTCTCACGTTCGCCGCCCCACAGTTCCTTCTCGACGCCCTTGTAGATCATCAGCACGCCCCAGCCACCTGGGCCAGGGTTGCCCTTGCAGGCACCATCAGTAAACATCTCGACGCTATCGCTCATGTACCACTCTTGAATTCAGTGCTTGTCAGTTTCGGGATTGGCTGCGGTGCGGTTGACCTTCGCCAGTGGCAGCGGCAGCAGCTTGCCCATTGGCTCACGACGCTGCGGCTGCAAAGGCCGCAGGCCTACCACCATCTTGCGCGCCACCAGCAGGTACACCCCGCCACCGGAGCCCTGCCAGCCGCCGGCCAGTCGTTCCCAGCCCTCCAGGCGTTGCTGCCAGGCAGGTGAGGCAAGCGGCGGACGATAGCACCCGAAGCGGCGTTTCTCCAGCGCGAAGCCCAGCAGGTTGAGCCAGTCGCCCACCCGGGACGGCGAGATGCAGCGCGCCTTGCGCAGCGCACCGTGGCTGAAGAAATGGCGCATGCCCCAGCTGCTCCAGGGGTTGATCCCCACGATCAGCAAGTGCCCGCCCGGGCGGACGGCACTGGCGGCCTCGCGCAGCAGGCCATGGGGCGACAGGCAGAAGTCCAGGCCATGCTGCAGCACTACCACGTCGGCAGCGTGCTCGCTCAACGGCCAGGCCTGTTCTTCGCAGACTATCTCCACGCCCGGCAAGGGCGCACCAAGGCGCACGTTACGCTGCACCTGGGGGGCTCTGGGCGGTGGCTCGGCGCAGGGCCCGTAATGCACGAGATAGCCGCCAAAGAAGCGCCCGAGCTCTTCTTCCAGCAGTTTGTCTTCCTCCTTGAGCATCAGTTGCCCGAGTGGGCCGTTGAACCACTCACGGGCCAGGCTGATCAGCTCGACCCAGTCCGGGTCGGCCTGGGCAAAGGCTTGGTCGGTCATTGCGCTCTCCCTCGAAGGTTCTCCCACCGCGCCATCGCGGCTAAGATGCCCTCATGTGCCACGCTAGGCGAATCGGATCCGCACCATGATACAGATCGATGCTCTCCCCGCTTTCTCCGACAACTACATCTGGTTGTTACAGGATACTGCCAAACGCCGTTGTGCGGTGGTCGACCCGGGCGATGCCGGCCCGGTGGAGCGCTGGCTGGCTGCCAACCCCGAGTGGGTGCTGAGCGACATCCTCGTCACCCACCACCACCATGACCATATCGGCGGTGTGGAGCGGCTCAGGCAATTGACCGGCGCACGGGTCTGTGGCCCCGCCAACGAACACATTCCCGGCCGCGACCTGGCACTGGACGAAGGCGACAGGGTGGACGTGCTGGGTGTGACGTTCCAGGTGCTGGCGGTACCCGGCCACACCCTGGGGCATATCGCCTTCTTCAGCGACCAGCCAGCAACGCCCGTCCTGTTCAGCGGCGATACCCTGTTCGCCGCCGGTTGCGGGCGCATGTTCGAGGGTACACCCGAACAGATGCAGCCTGCCCTCGCCCGCCTGGCGGCCCTGCCAGAGCAGACAGCAGTGTACTGCGCCCATGAATACACCCTCGGCAACCTGCGTTTCGCCAGGGCGGTGGAACCGTCCAACCCGCACGTTCAGCAACGGTTCGAGGACGTTAGCCGTTTGCGCGCCGAAAATCGCATCAGTTTGCCATCAACGATCGGCCTGGAGCGCCTGACCAACCCCTTTTTGCGTACCTCTGAAACATTAGTTAAACAAAAAGCAGACGAATGGAAGGGACATTCAAACACCACGCATGTCGCTGTTTTTGCTGCCTTGAGGTCTTGGAAGGACACCTTCTGATAACCGCAAGATATATCGCAAGTGATGGTCAAAGGTTGACCAGGCCCGGAGCGGTTTCTAGAATCGCCGAACTTTTTCGCCCGGATACCTGTATCAGCCGATGTCTTCCCGTAGCCGCAGAACCTCTCATTCCGTCGCCCTGACGCGCCTGGCCCAAATCAGTGCGCTGGCCCTGGCCGCCACCTTGGTGGGCTGCCAGAGCACCCGTCAGCTCGACGAATCCGATAGCGTTCGCGCGCACAACTATCAGGCGCGGATCAAGCACAAGCCTTCGCCGCTGCTGGTCAAGCCGGCCGAGCAGGCGCCGCAGGATGTCTGGGAGCGCATGCGCCAGGGCTTCGCCCTGCAGGACAGCATCGATGTCAACCCGCGCATCGAGCAGCAACGCTTGTGGTTCGCCAGCAACCCGACCTTCATCGAAAGCGCCGGGGAACGCGGCAGCCTCTACCTGCACTATATCGTCGAGCGCCTTGAAGAACGCGACATGCCGCTGGAACTGGCGCTGCTGCCGGCCATCGAAAGTGCCTACAACCCCATGGCCTACTCACGCGCCAGCGCTGCCGGCATGTGGCAGTTCATGCCGGCTACCGGTCGCCACTTCAACCTGCGCCAGACCAACTTCTATGACGGCCGCCGCGATGTCACCGCGTCGACAAACGCCGCGCTGGACTACCTGACCCGCCTGCACGACATGTTCAACGGCGACTGGCTGCTGGCCCTGGCGGCCTACAATGCCGGCGAAGGCACCGTCAGCCGAGCCATCGAGCGCAACGAAAGGCTCGGCCTGCCAACCGACTACTGGAACCTGCCGCTGCCACAGGAAACCCGCGACTACGTGCCCAAGTTGCTGGCACTGTCGCAGGTGGTGTCCACGCCAGAAGCCTACGGTGTCAATCTCACCCCGATCGCCAACGAACCGTACTTCGAAGCGGTGGCAATCAATGACCGCCTGGACCTTACCCGGGTCGCGGCCTTTGCCAACATCGACGAGGACGAGCTGATCCAGCTCAACCCGGCATTCAAGAAGCGCATGACCGTCGATGGCCCGAAACAGCTGCTGGTGCCCACCGCCAAGGCGCAGTTGCTCAGTGCCAGCCTGTCCAACCTCAACCCGGAGCAACTGGTCAGCCTGCAACCACCGAAAGCGGCGTTTGCCCAGGCCGTGGCCGAAGCCAAGGCACCGGTGTCGGCGCGCAGCTACCGGGTCAAGCGTGGCGATAACCTGAGCGCCATCGCCAAGATCAACCGTGTGTCGGTCAAGGACATCAAGCGCTGGAACCGTTTGTCCGGCAACAGCCTGCGCGCTGGCCAGGTGCTGGCCCTGCGCGGTGGCAGTGCACCGAGCGCCGCCGGCAACCGCGTTGCCGCCTCCGGGAAGCGCTCCACGCAATACAAGGTCCGCAAGGGCGACTCCCTGTACCTGGTGGCCAAGCGTTTCAATGTGGAAATGAAGCACCTCAAGCGCTGGAACCCACGCAGCGGCCATGCCCTCAAGCCAGGCCAGACCCTGACCGTCTACCTCGGGCACTGATCCCGTAACCAGGGCGCGAAGCGGCCCCAGGATTTCAACTTTTCAGCATAAACTGCCAGGGCTGCTGCGCAGCCCTTTCGCGACCCAAGGCCGCTCCCACAGGTACGGTGACAGCTGTTGCCCCCAGCTTGGGGCCTGCGCCTTCGACGCCTCTTTTTCCAACCCCACCAAGCTGTTACTGTACCCGATCAAAGCCCAACGCCTCTGGATCGGATGCCGACTTGATACGTCCCCTCCTGCTGTCACTCAGCCTGGCCTTGAGCTTTCCCGTAGCCGCGATGGTGAGCGAAAGCCACGGATACGCGCAGTTCGGCACGCTCAAGTACCCAGCCACCTTCACCCACTTCGACTGGGTCAACCCGCAAGCGCCCAAGGGCGGCACGTTGCGGGCCATGGCTTTTGGTACCTTCGACACGCTCAACCCCTACACCTTCAAAGGGTCGAGCCCGATTACCACGCCCAATTTCCAGCAGTACGGCATCAGCGAGCTGAACGAGCCACTGATGGTCGGCACTGGCCAGTACGACCCGTCCGGTGACGAGCCGACCTCCAGCTATGGCCTGATCGCCCGTTCGGTGGAGTACAGCGAGGACCGCAGCTGGGTGGTGTTCAACCTGCGCCCCGAAGCCCGCTGGCACGACGGCCTGCCCATCACCTCGGCTGACGTGGCCTTCTCCTACCGCACGCTGCTCAAGGATGGCCACCCGATCTACCGCACCAACCTGCAGGAGGTGAAGCGGGTAGATATCCTCGGCCCGCTACGCATCCGCTTCGTGTTCAAACGCGCCGGCAACCCGCTGCTGATCCTGCGTCTGGGCGAAATGCCGGTGCTGCCCAAACACTACTGGCAGAAGCGCGACTTCAAAGCCACCACCTTCGAGCCCCCCTTGGGCAGCGGCCCGTACCGCATCACCCAGGTACAACCCGGGCGACGCTTGGTGTTCGAACGGGTGAAGAACTACTGGGGCAAAGACCTGGCGGTCAACCGTGGCAAGTACAATTTCAATCGGGTGGAATACGAGTTCTATCGCGACGCGACGGTTGCCTTCGAAGCATTCAAGGCCGGCGAGTTCGATATCTATATCGAGCACCAGGCAAAAAACTGGGCCAACGGTTACAACTTCCCGGCCGTGCGCCGTGGTGAAGTGATCAAGGCACAAATCCCGCACAGCATCCCCACGCAAACACAGGGCCTGTTCATGAACAGCCGCCGGGCCGCGTTCAGTGACCCGCGGGTACGCCAGGCGTTGGGGCTGATGCTTGACTTCGAGTGGACCAACCGCGCGCTGTTCAGCAGCGCCTACCGCCGCTCGACCAGCTACTACCCCAACAGCGAGTTCGCCGCCAGCGGCCTGCCCACCGGCAAGGAGTGGCTGCTGCTGGCGCCGTTCCGAGACCAGTTGCCCGCCAAGCTGTTCAGCGAACCGTACAAGGTCAGCCACACCGATGGCCGTGGCATCAGCCGCCAGACCCTGCGCCAGGCCCTGGGCCTGCTCGCTGAAGCCGGGTGGAAGCTGAACGGCCAGCGCCTGGTCGACAGCAAGGGCCAGCAGCTGCGCATGGAGCTGCTGTTGGTAAACCCCAACCTTGAACGCATCCTGCAACCTTATGTCGAAAACCTGTCCAGCATCGGCATCGATGCGCGCTTGCGCACCGTGGACCGTGCCCAGTACAAACAACGCCTGGACCAGTTCGATTTCGACATGATACTGATGACCCTGAACCAGACCCTCAGCCCCGGCCTCGAGCAGTGGCTGTACTTCCATTCCAGCCAGGCCGCGACCAAGGGCAGCAAGAACTACGCTGGGGTCAAGGACCCGGTCGTCGACCACCTGCTCGACACCCTGCTGGCCGCACGTACCCGCGACGACCAGGTCGCTGCCGCCCGTGCCCTGGACCGCGTGCTCTCATGGCAGTACTACATGATCCCCAACTGGTACCTCGACAACCATCGCCTGGCCTACCGCAACCGGTTCGCCTTCGTCACCACACCGCCCTACACCCTTGGGCTGAACAGCTGGTGGATCAAGACTTCGGAGAAAGCCCAATGACGCCAACGCACCGTCTGCGCCGGCTGGCAGGCAGCCTGTTGCTCGCCTGCCTGAGCCTTCCCGCGCTGGCCGCACCGCAGCACGCGCTCACCCTTTACGACGAGCCACCCAAGTACCCCGCCGACTTCAAGCACTTCGACTACGTCAACCCGGATGCGCCCAAGGGCGGTACCTTCCGACAGTCCAGCTTCGGCGGCTTCGACAGCCTCAACCCGTTCATCAACAAAGGCGTGGCGGCTGAGAATATCGGCATTATCTACGACACCCTGATGCGCCAGAGCCAGGATGAACCGTTCACCGAATACGGCCTGGTTGCCGGCAGGATCGAAAAGGCCCCGGACAACAGCTGGGTACGCTTCTACCTGCGCCCCGAAGCGCGCTTCCATGATGGTCACCCGATGCGTGCCGACGACGTGGTGTTCACGTTCAACGCCCTGATCAAGGACGGCGCCCCGCTGTACCGCCAGTACTACGCCGACGTAGCCGAAGTGGTCGCCGAAGACCCGCTGAAGGTGCTGTTCAAGTTCAAGCACAGCAACAACCGCGAGCTGCCACTGATTCTTGGCCAACTGCCGGTACTGCCCAGGCACTGGTACGAAAACCGCGAGTTCAACCGCGGTAACCTTGAAATTCCGTTGGGCAGCGGCCCATACAAGGTTGCCGAGGTCAAGGCCGGGCGCTCGGTGCGCTACGAACGGGTCAAGGACTACTGGGCCAAGGACCTGCCCATCAACCGCGGCTTCTACAACTTCGATGTCATGACCTTCGACGCCTACCGCGACACCACCGTCGCCCTGGAGGCACTCAAGGCCGGAGCATTCGACTATGGCCTGGAAGTCAGTGCAAAAAACTGGGCCACCGCCTACAACGTGCCCGCCGTGCGCGAAGGTCGCCTGGTCAAGGAAGAGCTGCCCAATGGCAACCCCACCGGTATGCAGGGGTTCATCTTCAACATCCGCCGCCCGGTGTTTCAGGATGTGCGCGTGCGCCAGGCACTGAGCCTGCTGCTGGACTACGAGTGGACCAACAAGCAACTGTTCAACGGCGCCTACACCCGTACCGGCAGCTACTTCGAGAACTCGGAAATGGCCGCCCGCGGCCTGCCCAGCCCCAACGAGCTGAAAATCCTCGAACCACTGCGCGGCAAAGTGCCCGAGCACGTATTTACCGAGGTCTTCCGCAACCCGGTCAGTGACGGCAGCGGCATGATCCGCGAGCAACAGCGCCAGGCTTACACGTTGTTGCAGGCAGCCGGCTGGAAAATCGTCGACGACAAGATGGTCGACGCCCAGGGCAAACCGGTAAGCATCGAATTCCTGCTCGCGCAGACCGAGTTCGAGCGCATCCTGCTGCCGTTCAAACGCAACCTTGCCGACCTCGGTATCGAGCTGAACATTCGCCGGGTCGACGTTTCGCAATACATCACCCGCCTGCGTTCTCGGGACTATGACATGATCGTCGGCGGTTATCCGCAGTCCAACTCGCCGGGTAACGAACAGCGCGAGTTCTGGTCCAGTGCGGCCGCCGACAACCCTGGCAGCCGCAACTTCATCGGCCTGCGTGACCCGGCCATCGACCAGTTGGTGGAACAGCTGATCAACGCCGACTCGCGCCAGAGCCTGGTCGACCACTGCCGCGCGCTCGACCGCGTGTTGCTGTGGGGCTACTACGTGATCCCCAACTGGCACATCAAGACCTGGCGTGTGGCCTACTGGAACCACATCGGCCACCCAAGCGTATCGCCCAAGTACGACATCGGCATCGACACCTGGTGGATCAAGCCCGATGTCACCCCGGCGGTCAGTGAAGCGCCTGCGGACGAGGCCAACTAAGATGCTGGCCTACATCCTGCGCCGCCTGCTGCTGATCATCCCGACCCTGTTCGGTATCCTCATCATCAACTTCATCATCGTCCAGGCCGCCCCCGGTGGCCCGGTCGAGCAGATGATCGCCAAGCTCGAAGGCTTCGAAGGCGCCACCAGCCGCATTGCAGGTGGCGGCGCCGAGGTTTCCGTGGCCGGCTCCAACTACCGCGGCGCCCAGGGCCTGGACCCGGCGCTGATCGCCGAAATCGAGCGCATGTACGGCTTCGACAAGTCACCGCCCGAGCGCCTGTGGATCATGGTCAAGAACTACGCCCGGCTGGACTTCGGCGACAGCTTCTTCCGCGATGCCAAGGTGATCGACCTGATCGCCGAGAAGATGCCGGTTTCGATCTCGCTGGGGCTGTGGAGCACGCTGATCATGTACCTGGTGTCGATCCCGCTGGGGATCGCCAAGGCCGTGCGCCACGGCAGCCACTTCGACGTGTGGACCAGTTCGGCGATCATCGTCGGCTACGCCATCCCGGCGTTTCTGTTCGCCATCCTGCTGATCGTGCTGTTCGCCGGTGGCAGCTACTTCGACTGGTTCCCCCTGCGTGGCCTCACCTCCAACAACTTCGACGAACTGAGCACCACCGGCAAGGTGCTGAACTACTTCTGGCACCTGGTGCTGCCGATCACCGCGCTGGTCATCGGCAACTTCGCCACCATGACCCTACTGACCAAGAACAGCTTCCTCGACGAGATCAACAAACAGTACGTGGTCACCGCCAAAGCCAAGGGCCTGAGCCGATCACGGGTGCTGTACGGCCACGTATTCCGCAACGCCATGCTGCTGGTGATCGCCGGTTTCCCTTCGGCGTTCATCGGCATCTTCTTCACCGGCTCCTTGCTGATCGAGGTGATCTTCAGCCTCGACGGGCTGGGCCTGATGAGTTTCGAAGCGGCCATCAACCGCGACTACCCGGTGGTCTTCGGCACCCTGTTCATCTTCACCCTGCTGGGGCTGGTGGTGAAACTGATCGGCGACCTGACCTACACCTTGGTCGATCCACGCATCGACTTTGCCAGCCGGGAGCACTGACATGGCCTTGTCCCCCCTCAACCGCCGGCGCTTCGAGCGTTTCAAGGCCAACCGCCGTGGCTGGTGGTCGCTGTGGCTGTTCCTGATTCTGTTCGGGCTGAGCCTGGGCGCCGAACTGATCGCCAACGACAAACCGATCGCCGTCCGTTACGACGGCCAATGGTACTTCCCGGCCTTCAAGCGCTACCCGGAAACCACCTTCGGCGGGGAATTCCCGCTGGAAGCCAACTACAAAAGCCCCTACATCCGCGAACTGCTGAAGAAGAAAGACAGCTTCGTGCTGTGGGCGCCGATTCCGTTCAGCTACCAGAGCATCAACTATGACCTGCGTGTCCCCGCCCCCGCCCCGCCTTCGTCGGACAACTGGCTGGGCACCGACGACCAGGGCCGCGACGTGCTGGCACGGGTGATCTACGGCTTCCGCATTTCGGTTCTGTTTGCCCTCACCCTGACCGTGGCCAGCTCCATTGTCGGCGTCATCGCAGGCGCCCTGCAGGGGTTCTACGGTGGCTGGGTCGACCTCGCCGGGCAACGCTTTCTGGAAATCTGGTCCGGTCTGCCTGTGCTGTACCTGCTGATCATCCTGGCCAGTTTTGTGCAGCCCAACTTCTGGTGGCTGCTGGGCATCATGCTGCTGTTCTCGTGGATGAGCCTGGTGGATGTGGTACGTGCCGAGTTCCTGCGCGGGCGCAACCTGGAATACGTGCGCGCCGCCCGTGCCCTTGGCATGCGCAACGGCGCAATCATGTACCGGCATATCCTGCCCAACGCCATGATCTCGACCATGACCTTCATGCCGTTCATTCTCACCGGTGCCATCGGCACCCTCACCGCCCTGGACTTCCTAGGCTTCGGCCTGCCCGCCGGTTCGCCCTCGCTGGGCGAACTGGTGGCGCAGGGCAAATCCAACCTGCAAGCGCCATGGCTGGGTATCAGCGCCTTTGCTGTGCTGGCGCTGATGCTGAGCCTGCTGGTGTTCATCGGCGAATCCGCCCGCGACGCCTTCGACCCGAGGAAGTGACATGCATGAACAGAACCTGATCGAAGTGCGGGACCTGGTCGTCGAGTTCGTGACCGGGGACCAGGTCAACCGGGTGGTGGACGGCATCAGCTTCGATATTCGCAAAGGCGAGACACTGGCCCTGGTGGGCGAAAGTGGCTCGGGCAAATCGGTCACCGCGCACTCGATCCTGCGCCTGCTGCCCTATCCCCTGGCCCGGCACCCCAGCGGCAGCATCCGCTACGAAGGCAAGGACCTGTTGCAGCAGAATGAGAAGACCCTGCAGCGTATTCGCGGCAACCGCATCGCGATGATCTTCCAGGAGCCAATGACCTCGCTCAACCCGCTGCATTGCATCGAGAAGCAGATCAACGAAATCCTCCTGCTGCACAAGGGCCTGACCGGCAAGGAAGCGACTGCACGCACCCTGGAGTTGCTGGATATGGTCGGCATTCCAGAGCCGCGCAAGCGCCTCAAGGCCCTGCCCCACGAATTGTCGGGCGGGCAGCGCCAGCGGGTAATGATCGCCATGGCGCTTGCCAACGAGCCCGAGCTGCTGATTGCCGACGAGCCGACCACGGCGCTGGATGTGACCGTGCAGCTGAAGATCCTTGAGCTGCTCAAGGAATTGCAGGCGCGTATGGGCATGGCCCTGTTGCTGATCAGCCATGACCTGAACCTGGTGCGCCGCATCGCCCACCGTGTGTGCGTGATGCAGCGTGGGCAAATTGTCGAGCAAGCCGAATGCGCCACGCTGTTCAGCTCGCCACAGCACCACTACACGCAGATGCTGATCAATGCCGAGCCCAGCGGGCTGCCGGCACACAACCCGGTGGGTGCGCCATTACTG
Organism: Pseudomonas sp. JR33AA; assembly: GCF_021378985.1. NCBI lineage: Bacteria > Pseudomonadati > Pseudomonadota > Gammaproteobacteria > Pseudomonadales > Pseudomonadaceae > Pseudomonas > Pseudomonas sp. JR33AA. Next base: position 43,375 of record NZ_JAJSAW010000015.1, on the reverse strand, counting down.
GAGGTGGATGACCTCAAGGTGTGGTTCCCGATCAAGAAGGGCTTTCTGCAGCGCACGGTCGACCATGTGAAGGCGGTGGACGGGGTCAACTTCAGCTTGCCCCAGGGCCAGACGCTGGGCATTGTTGGCGAATCCGGGTCGGGCAAGTCCACATTGGGCCTGGCGATCTTGCGGCTGATTTCCAGCCAGGGCGGCATTCGCTTTCATGGGCAGAACCTCGAAGGGCTTAACCAGAAAGCCGTGCGCCCCCTGCGGCGGGAAATGCAGGTGGTGTTCCAGGACCCGTTTGGCAGCCTGAGCCCGCGCATGTGCGTAGCGGACATTGTCGGTGAAGGGCTGCGCATTCACGGCATTGGCACCGCGCAGGAACAGGAAGCGGCGATTATCGCGGCCCTGGAGGAAGTAGGCCTGGACCCGCGCACGCGCCATCGCTACCCCCATGAGTTTTCCGGCGGGCAGCGCCAGCGCATTGCCATTGCCCGGGCGCTGGTGTTGAAGCCAGCACTGATTCTGCTGGATGAACCCACGTCCGCACTGGACCGCACCGTACAGCGGCAGGTGGTGGAATTGCTGCGTAACCTGCAGCAAAAGTACAACCTGACCTACCTGTTCATCAGCCATGACCTGGCGGTGGTGAAGGCGTTGAGTCACCAGTTGATGGTGATCAAGCATGGGCAGGTGGTGGAGCAAGGGGATGCGCAGGCGATCTTCCAGGCGCCGCAGCATCCGTATACCCGGCAGTTGCTGGAGGCGGCGTTTTTGGAGGTTGGGGGTTCGTAGGGAACGGCTGTGTGTTTGCCCTGGCGTTTGCCTTGGTTTTTGCGCCGTTTTTGAGATCGAGCGCCGCGCGGGCGGCGCTCGATGTACGCAACACCGCAAAAACCAAGGCAGGCGCCTCGCCGCCCTGACGCAATCGTGCATAAAACACCTGGAAGGTCAGATCCAACCCCTTCCCTATAGGAATTGAACACCAACTAGAACCAAGCAGCGGTAATCAATTTTTCTGACAATAATCGTCTTCCATCATCAGCCGAATCGGGCATAAATTCTCCACCGTCACCTCCCAGCACCCACGGTAGAGCTCATGTCCAGCCCACAATACCAGCCCGCTTCCCCTGCCCTGGCCACCCTGATCCAGCGTTCCGGCCTGCCCAGCCCAACGCTGAGCGAAGCCCAGGCACACGCCGTGCTGCAGGCCCACTACGGCCTTGCCGGCAACCTTTCGGTACTGGGCAGCCAGCAAGACCTGAACTTTCGCGTGGTCACACCGCAGGGTGGCTATGTGCTGAAGGCCTGCCACGGCAGCTATGCCCAGCTGGAGCTTGAAGCCCAGCACGCCGCCCTGGCCTTCCTGCGCGACCAAGGTTTGCCGGTACCGGCCGTGCGCTCAGCCCACAACGGCACGGGGCTGCTGGAACTGGACATCGACGCGCAACCACTGCGCCTGCGCCTGCTCGATTACATCGAAGGCCAACCGCTGACCCGCCTCAAGCACATGGAGCCACGCCTGATGGCTGAGCTGGGCGGGCTCTGTGCGAAGCTGGACAAGGCGCTTGCCCATTTCGATCACCCAGGCCTTGCGCGCACCTTGCAATGGGACCCGCAGCATGCCGGGGCATTGATCGATCACCTGCTTCCGGTGCTGCAGGACAGCGGGCAGCGCGCCCGCCTCGAACACGCCACGCGACAGGCCAACGAGCGCCTGATGCCGCTTGTCGATCAACTGCCCAGTCAGGCCGTGCACCTGGACATCACCGACGACAATACCGTGTGGGCCCGTGATGCCCAACGCCAGTGGCAACTGCAAGGCGTGATCGATTTCGGCGACCTGCTGCGCACCTGGCGTATCGCCGACCTGTCGGTGACCTGCGCCGCGCTGTTGCACCACGCCGAGGGCGACCCACTGCGCATCCTGCCCGCCGTGCAGGCCTACCAGGCGCTCAACCCGCTGACCGAGGCCGAGCTACGCGCCCTGTGGCCGCTGGTGATCAACCGCGCTGCGGTACTGGTGTTGAGCAGCGCCCAGCAACTGGCCGTGGACCCCGGCAACCAGTACACCCGCGACAACGTGGCCCATGAGTGGGAAATCTTCGACACCGCCACTGCCGTCCCTTTCGCGCTGATGGAGGCGGCCATCCTGCAGGCGGCAGGCGTGCAGATCGACGCTCCAGACTTGAACGGTTGCGCGCCCCTGCTCCCCGAGCTGGCCGGGCAGGATATAACGCGGGTCGACCTGGGTGTGCTCAGCCGTCATTGTGAAGCGGGCAACTGGGAGCAACCCGGTTTCGACCAGCAACTGCTGACCTCGCAAGCAGCCCCGGCCTGCACCCTGCACGGGCAATATCGCCTGTCGCAAACCCATATCGACCGGCCCGAAGAGCCCGCCACCTGCGCACTCGGCGTTGAGCTGCATGTACCCAACGGCAGCCTGGTGCAAGCCCCCGGAGCCGGCACCTGGCAGCGCCATGGCGACGGTCGCGGTTGCCTGCAGACCGCGCACTGGGCCTTGTGGTTGCAGGGCCTGGAAGACGCACCCGCTGATGGGCAGGCGATGGAAAAAGGCCAGTCGCTGGGCCATAGTTGTGGTTTCCTCAGCGTACAGCTGTGCCTGAACCTTGCCCTGCAGCCGCCCTTCTTCGCCACCCCATCCCAAGCCGAAGCCTGGCTGGCCCTGTGCCCTTCACCGGCCGCACTGCTGGGCTTCGATTGCGATGCCGAGCCGCTACCCGATCCGCAAGCCCTGCTGGCCCGCCGCGACGCCAGCTTCGCCCGCTCGCAGAAGCACTACTACGCACAACCGCCGCACATTGAACGTGGTTGGCGCAACTACCTGATCGACATGCAGGGCCGTTCCTACCTGGACATGCTCAACAACGTTGCAGTGCTGGGCCATGGCCATCCACGCATGGTTGCCGAATCGGCGCGGCAGTGGTCGCTGCTGAACACCAACTCGCGCTTCCATTACGCAGCAATCACCGAATTCTCCGAGCGCCTGCTGGACCTGGCCCCCGAAGGTTTCGACCGGGTGTTCATGGTCAACAGCGGCACCGAGGCCAACGACCTGGCGATTCGCCTGGCCTGGGCCTACAGTGGCGGGCGCGATCTGCTCAGTGTGCTGGAGGCCTACCACGGCTGGTCGGTGGCCACCGATGCCATCTCCACGTCGATCGCCGACAACCCGCAAGCCCTAGAAACCCGCCCGGACTGGGTACACCCGGTCGAAGCACCGAACACCTTCCGCGGTCGTTTCCGCGGGGCAGACAGCGCCGCCGACTACCTGCAAGACGTCGACGCCAAGCTGGCTGACCTCGACGCCCGTGGCCGTCAGCTGGCGGGCATCATCTGCGAACCGGTGTACGGCAATGCCGGCGGTATCTCGCTGCCCGCAGGCTACCTGCGCTCAGCCTATGCCAAGGTCCGCGCCCGCGGCGGGGTGTGCATCGCCGACGAAGTGCAGGTGGGTTATGGCCGCCTGGGCGAGTACTTCTGGGGCTTCGAGGAACAGGGTGTGGTGCCCGACATCATCACCATGGCCAAGGGCATGGGTAACGGCCAGCCACTGGGCGTGGTCATCACCCGTCGCGAAATCGCCGAGGCGCTGGAGGCCGAGGGCTACTTCTTCTCCTCGGCCGGTGGCAGCCCGGTCAGTTGCCGCATCGGCATGGCGGTGCTGGATGTCATGCAAGAGGAAGGCCTGTGGGACAACGCCCGTGACACCGGGCGCTACTTCAAGGCACGCCTGCAGGCGCTGGTCGACAAGCACCCGCTGGCGGGCGCGGCACATGGCTCGGGCTTCTACCTGGGGCTGGAACTGGTGCGCGACCGCGCCACCCTGGAGCCGGCTACCGAAGAAACCATGATGCTGTGCAATCGCCTGCGTGACCTGGGCATCTTCATGCAGCCGACCGGCGACTACCTGAACATCCTCAAGATCAAGCCACCGATGTGCACCAGCCGTGCCAGCGTGGACTACTTTGTCGACAGCATTGACCGGGTGCTGGGCGAAGGCCTCTAAGTATCAAGGCGCGGGCCCGACGGCTGCGGCCCACGCCTGTAATGCCTCACACGCGGCCATGACTACCTGTTCATCGGTGCGCCCGGTGAACTGCCGCTCGATCGCATCGGCGGCAATCAGCCCGGCAATGGTGGGCTTGCCGACAGCATCGGTCAGGTCCAGCCACTCCCCCCAACTGGCGGGCACGTCGTACCAGCGCAGGTAGCCTGAGGGTGAGCACGGCCACCATCGCTCATCGAACTGCAGAATCACTTTCTCCAGCTTGCCCATCCCCAGATGCGCCAGCGCTCCCTGCTGTGTTTCAGGTAACGCAGGGGTAAAGTGCAACGTTTTCAGAACCCCCACCGGGACTGTGCAAATGCAGAAGTCGCACACCTCTCCATTCACCATGACGCGCGTGCTCGACCAGTCGATGTGGGTGACAGGACTGTTCAGGCGGATATCCAGGTTCTTCGACAGCAAGTCGACAAGCTCGCTGTAGCCGCCTGGCAGCATACGATCACCATGCCCGACCCCCGCTTCATCCAAGGCACAGACCGACAGTTGTTCGACGGGCAAACACGCTTCCAGTACAAGGTTGGCGTCGATGGCGAACTGCGTGGCACGCGCGAGCGCGGGGTCGAGTGTGGCCATGTAGCCATCGATCGCGTCAGACAAAGGTTGTTGCCGATCGAGACGCCTGGTCAAGGCATCCCAGGCGGCGTCGATATCCGGCAACGCCCCACCGCGTGCCGCTGCAAGCGGGCAACTGAAATCGGTCTCGACGCAAGCCAAGCCATGTTGAAGTGCAACAGCGGCCAATGGGTTCTCGGCAAAATGCTGAAGCCATGCCGCACCCTCATCTGCTTTCACGCCGCCCAACTCGACAGTATGTGTGCGCCCACCCGTTCGCCCACGCGCCTCCAGCACAGTGCAATCGACACCCCTTTCCCGCAAGCGTTGAGCGGCAGCCAGGCCTGCACACCCCGCACCGATCACGATCACCTTGCTCGCACCGGCACTCACGGCTGCCTCGGCGGCACGCAGCCCATCACTCCACGCACCATGAGTCATTGCCGGAGCGCTGGCATTACAAGCTTCTCCAGCGATGACCAAGCGCCCATGCAGTACTTGGCCCAAGGCGCTTCGATGCAATGGCGATCCGCCAGGCAGCAAGGCACTGTAGGCACCGAGGCTGAACGGGTCGCAGCTCCAGTGGGTCACATGCCACGCGGTTGGTCTATGCACGCTTTTCTCCATTGAGGGACTGTCCTGCAGGTGCATTAATGTTCATAATTTTTAGCAATAAAAGATGATCATCATCAGGTTTACTGACAATGGCCTTTACCAGCGACTCCTTGGCGATTTTCCTCGCAGTGCTCGATGCCGGCTCGTTCTCCGCCGCCGCCCGCAAGCTGGGCCGCGTGCCTTCAGCCGTGAGCATGGCGATCGCCCAACTGGAAGCGGAGCTGGACTTGCCGCTGTTCGACCGGGCCACGCGCAAAGCCTTGCCCACCAACGCCGCCCTGGCGCTGGAGCCGCAGGCCAGGCAGGTCATCTGCCAACTCAACCTGCTGGATGCCCAGGCCCTGCAATTGCACAAAGGCCTGGAAAAGCGCCTGACCATCGCCATGGCGCCCGAGTTGCAGACCGGCCGCTGGAGCCAGCCGCTGGAAATCCTCGCCCAGGCATTTCCCAGCCTGGAAGTCGAGGTACGTTCGGCCACCCAGACCGAGGCCATTCGCCTGCTGCATGACGGCAGTGTGCAATTGGCCCTGGTGTTCGAACGGCCCGGCATCGATGAGCGCGAATCCTTCCTCGAAGCCGGCAGCCAACTGCTGGTGGCGGTCGCCTCACCGCGCCACCCGGCCGGGCAGAACAGCGGTACGCCACTGCCTGAAGAAGCCTTTGCCGAACAACGGCAGATCATCGTGGCGTCGGGCAAGCCCACCGGATCGGACCCGCGCATGGTGCTGTCCCGGCGCATCTGGCTGACCGACAGCTACCTGGCCACGCTGGACCTGGTGCAGTCCGGGCTGGGCTGGGCCTACCTGCCGCAGCCATTGGTTGAACCGCTGATTGCCTCGGGCGCACTGGCCGAGGTGCGCTTCGACAACATGGCCAGCCGCCTGCGCCTGTGGGTAGACATCATCTGGATCAAGTCGCGCCCATTGGGCCTGGGCGCGCGACGCTACCTGGAAGTCATGCGCCAGCTGTTCGAGAAGGAGCCACCCAGGGCCTGACCCCCTTGCGCGCGTCCGGCCCGGCAGGCGATCGCCCAGCCCCTGGGGCTGCGGTCATGCTGTCGGCGCTACCAACCTGTAGCCAACCCCCGCCTCGGTAATGATGAACCGCGGCGCCGTGGGGTCATCGCCCAGCTTCTGTCGCAGATGCCCGACGACGATGCGCAGGTAGTGGGTATCCTCGGCATGGGTAGGCCCCCAGATATCCTTGAGCAGCTGCTGCTGGGTAATCACCCGCCCGGGGTGCCCGGCCAACAGCGCCAGCAACGCATACTCCTTGCGTGTCAATGAAACCTCCACACCGTCGAGCGTTACCCGGCGAAAGGCAAAATCCACCGTCAGCGGCCCAAAGCTGGCCGCCACTTCCGAGCCGCCGGCCTGTGGCACCTGACGCAGCAACGCCCGCACGCGCGCGAGAAACTCCTGGATACCGAACGGCTTGGTCACATAGTCATTGGCGCCACCATCCAGCGCATCGACCTTCTGCACTTCACTGGCACGCACCGACAACACCATCACCGGCACTGCACTCCATTCGCGCAACTCACGCAGTACCTGCTGGCCGTCCATGTCCGGCAGCCCCAGGTCGAGCACCACCAGGTCCGGCTTGCCCAGTGCCGCCTGGGCCAACCCTTCGGCACCGGTGGCGGCCTCCAGCACCTTGTAGCCTTGCGAGGCCAGGCTGATGCGCAGGAACTTGCGGATCTGCGGTTCATCGTCGATGACCAGCAGGGTGGCGGACTGGCTCATGGGGTTTCGCTTTCGGCTTCAGGTTGAGGAGGCAGCGGCAAGCATAGAGTGATGCCGGTGCCTTGGCCATCAATGCCTTCGCCCACCAGAATCTGCCCGCCATGGGCACCGATCATGCCCTGGCAGATAGCCAGGCCTAGCCCGGTACCCTGCCCGCCGCGGTCGCCACGGGCGGCGGTATAGAACATGTCGAATATTTTCTCGCGGTCGGCTACAGGAATACCGGGGCCCTGGTCGCTGACAGTCAAGCGTAGCTGGTCGTCATGCACGGCCACCTGCAGCTCAAGCCGACCATTGGCCGGCGAAAAGCGTGCAGCATTTTCCAGCACGTTGACCAGTGCCTGCTCGATCAACGCCGCATGCACGAACAGCAATGGCAGCTCGGCCGGCACGTTCGTGTGCACACGCAGTGGCGCCAGCACCACCCGCAGGCGGTTGAGCGCACTGCCGACGATATCCGCCGGGGCCACCCAGTCGCGGGCCAGCTTGAGGCCGCCATGGCCCAGGCGGGTCATGTCCAGCAGGTTCTGGATGTAGCGATCGAGGCGTTCGGCTTCGTTGCGGGTGCCCTCCAGCAGCTCGCGGCGGTCTTCAGCCGCAATTGCATCACCCAACGCCAACAGGCTGTCGATGCTGCCACGCATGGCGGTCAACGGCGTGCGCAAGTCATGGGATACGGAAGCCAGCAGGGCGCTGCGCAGTTGCTCGGTTTCGCCGTGCAGGCGTGCGGCTTCCAGCTGTTCGGCCAGGCGTGCGCGGGCCAAGGCCTGGGCCAGGGGCTGGCCTAGGGCGGTGAGCAGGCGCCGGCGTGGGTCGCTGAGCGGCTGCCCGGTGCGCGGGCGCACGCCCAGCAATGCCAGCGGCTGATCGTCCACCGCCAATGGCCACCACCACCAGCGGCCATCAGGCAGGGTATCGCTGCCGTGGCCGGCGGCCTGCCCGTGCTGCCAGGCCCAATCGGCAGCAGCCCGTTCGGTGTCGCTGAAGGTGTGGGCTTCCCCGCTGGCCACTTGCAACTGGCCTTCGGCGTTGCGCTCCAGCAAGCACACCTGGGTGTCCTGCCAGCCGTCCAGGTGCTGGCCGGCAGCCTGGAATATGGCTTGGCGGTCGGTGGCTACCGTCAACCGGCGAGACAGGTCGAGCAACTGGCTGGTCTGCACCTGGGTCTCGCGCAGGGCCTGCAACTGACGACGCTGGCGCGCGGCCAGGTTGCCGGTGAGCGCAGCCATCAACAGAAAGAACACCAGTGTCAGCACGTCTTCTTCGCGCTGGATGGTGAACGAGAAGTTGGGCGGTATGAACAGGAAGTCATAGGCCAAAAACGACAGCACGGCGCAAGCCAGCGCAGGTCCCAGGCTACTGCGCACCGCGACCAGCAACACCGCCGCCAGGAACACCAGCGAGATATTGGGCAGCGCCAGCACACTGGACACCGCCCAGGCCAGCCCCGCAGCCATCACGGTGGCCAGCAGCGCCAGCAGGTAATGACGCCACACCCACACCCGCCGCACGGCAGAGCGCGGCGCTGGCGGCTGGACGTCGCGGTCCAGCACGTTGATTTCCAGGCCATGGCTTTCGCGCAGCAGCCGCGCCGCCACACCAGCGCCGAACACACGCCGATGCAAGCGGTTGCGGGACTGCCCGACTAGCACCAGGCTGGCGCGCCGCTCGACCGCATGCTGGATCAACGTGCGGGCCACTTCACCAGCACGCAGCAGCACCACTTCCCCGCCCAGTCGCTCGGCCAGTTGCTGCGCGGCTTGCAAACGATGCCGTGCGGTTTCGTCCCGCAGGCGGCCGTTGTCCACATGCACCAGGCTCCAGGGCAGGTGGCGGCGCTGGGCCACGCGACTGGCATGGCGCACCAGGCGTTCGGCCTGGTCGTCACCGTCTATGCCCACCAGCAACCGGCCGCGCAAGGCCGGCGCCTCCTGGCCGCGCTGGCGATAGCCGTGGGCCAGGTCGGCATCGACCTGGGCAGCGGCGGTCTGCATGGCCAGCTCGCGCAGGGCGGTGAGGTTGGTTTGCGAAAAGTACGCATCAATGGCCGCCCGAGCCTGCTCGGGGACATACACCTTGCCTTCACGCAGGCGTTCAAGCAGCTCTCGCGGTGGCAGGTCGATCAGCACCAGCTCGAACGCTTCCTGCAGCACCCAGTCCGGCAGGGTCTCGCGCACGTGCACGCCGGTAATGTCGCGGACCTTGTCGTTGAGGCTTTCCAGGTGCTGGACGTTGACCGTGGTGTACACGTCGATGCCCGCGGCCAAGAGTTCTTGTACGTCCTGCCAGCGTTTTGCGTGGCGGCTGCCGGGGGCGTTCGTGTGGGCCAGTTCGTCCACCAGGGCCAGCGCCGGCGCGGCACGCAACAGGCCGTCGAGGTCCATTTCCTCAAGGGTGACGCCACGGTACTGGCTGCGCAGCAAGGGCTGCTGATGCAGCCCTCCGAGCAACGCTTCGGTTTCGGCGCGGCCATGGGTTTCAACCACCCCGGCCAGCACCTGCACGCCCTGGCGTTGCTGAGCGTGTGCTGCCTGGAGCATGGCGAAGGTCTTGCCGACGCCGGGGGCGGCGCCGAGAAACACCTTCAGCCGGCCCCGGCCGGTTCGTGGGAGGTTGGCCAGCAGCGCATCGGCGCGGGCGGAGTCACTCATGTTTCATCCTTTGCTTTTGCCAGCAGTCGGCCCATTCAGGGAAAGCCCATTAACTGTAGAAGCGGGTTCACCCGCGAATACGTCAGTGGTACCACCACCGCATTCGCGGGTGAACCCGCTCCTACAGGCTTCCTGCCAGCGTTACCTGGCGAGCTTTTCCAAGGCTTGGTTCAACGCCAGCACATTGACCACCGGTGGGCCGATCAATGGGTGGAGGGTGGCCTCTTCCAGCAAGGCTTGCAAGCGCTCGACCGGCAGCTGCCGTGCCGCCGCCACCCGTGGAATCTGATAGGCCAAGGCCTCCGGTGGCAGGTGCGGGTCCAGCCCGCTGCCCGAGGTGGTCAGCAACGCCTGTGGCACCGGCCCTTGCTGCGCCTGATACAACGCAGCCGCATCGCCCCTTACCCGCTCAGCCAGCGCCGGGTTGCTCGGCGACAGGTTGCTGGCGCTGCTGGCCACGGTAGCGTAGGCACCTGCGGAGGGCCGCGAGTGGAACCAGCCATCGCCCTGGAAGTTCTGGGCGATCAATGCCGAACCCCGCACCTGCCCTTGCGCATCGCGTACCAGGCTACCGTTGGCCTGGTTCGGGAAAGCGACCTGGGCTATACCGGTCACCGCCAGCGGATACAGGGCACCCGTCACCAGGGTCATCAACAAAGCCAGGCTCAATGCCGGGCGTAGATAAGCAGTCATGGCGGCCTCCTCAGACCAGGTTCAGGGCATTGAGCAGCAGGTCGATCAGCTTGATCCCGGCAAACGGCACCACAATGCCACCCAGCCCGTAGATCAGCAGGTTGCGCCGCAACAGGTGCGCCGCACTGGCCGCCTGCACGCGCACCCCTCGCAGCGCCAGCGGGATCAGCACAATGATGATCAGCGCGTTGAACACAATCGCCGACAGGATGGCGCTCTGCGGGCTGGCCAGTTGCATCAGGTTGAGCACGCCCAGTTGCGGGTAGATGGCAGCGAACAGCGCCGGCAGGATGGCGAAGTATTTGGCCACGTCGTTGGCAATGGAGAACGTGGTCAACGCACCGCGGGTGACCAGCAGCTCCTTGCCGACCTGTACTACGTCCAGCAGCTTGGTAGGGTCGCTGTCCAGGTCGACCATGTTGGCGGCCTCCCGCGCAGCCTGAGTGCCATCGTTCATGGCCATGCCCACGTCAGCCTGGGCCAGTGCCGGGGCGTCGTTGGCACCGTCGCCACACATGGCAACCAGGCGGCCGTCATTCTGCTCCTGGCGAATGCGCGCCAGCTTTTTCTCGGGCGTGGCCTCGGCCAGCACGTCATCTACCCCCGCTTCGGCGGCGATGGCGGCCGCAGTCAACGGGTTGTCGCCGGTCACCATGACCGTGCGGATGCCCAGCTTGCGCAGCTCGGCGAAGCGCTCGCGGATGCCAGGCTTGACCACGTCCTTGAGGTGGATCACACCCAGCAAGCGCTTGTCGACGCACACCAGCAACGGTGTGCCGCCACTCTGCGCGATGCGTTCGACTTCGCGGGCCAGCGCCGCCGGCATTTCCAGGCGTTGCATACCGACGAATGCCAGCACCGCATCGACGGCGCCCTTGCGGTACCGGTGCTGCTGGAAATCGATGCCCGACAGGCGTGTCTCGGCACTGAAAGCCACCGCTTCGAACTGCCCGGCTGGCGGCTCGACAAAGTCGTGCAACTGGCGCAGGTATTCGACAATCGACTTGCCTTCGGCGGTGTCGTCAGCCAGCGAGGCCAGCAAGGCACCCTCCCCCAGTTCCTTGGCGGTAATGCCCGGCGCAGCATGCAGTGCGCTGCAGCGGCGGTTACCGAAGGTGATGGTGCCGGTCTTGTCGAGCATCAGCGTATGCACGTCCCCGGCCGCCTCGACGGCGCGGCCCGAGCGGGCTATGACATTCAGCCGTACCAGCCTGTCCATGCCGGCGATGCCGATGGCCGACAGCAGCCCGCCGATGGTAGTTGGGATCAGCGTCACCAGCAGCGCGGCCAGGAAGATCAGCGGCAAGCTGCCACCCACGAAGTGGGCGAACGGCTGCAACGTCACCACCACGATCAGGAAAATCAGGGTCAGGCCGATCAGCAGAATGTCGAGGGCTATTTCGTTCGGGGTTTTCTGCCGCTTGGCCCCTTCAACCAAGGCGATCATGCGGTCCAGGGTCGACTCGCCCGGGTTGCTGGTGATACGGACAAGCAGCCAGTCGGAGACCAGCCGCGTATTGCCGGTCACTGCCGAGCGGTCACCACCGGATTCGCGGATGACCGGCGCGGACTCACCGGTAATGGCGGCCTCGTTGACGGCGGCAATGCCTTCAATCACCTCGCCGTCGCCGGGGATCATTTCGCCGGCGACCACGCGTACCACGTCGTCCTTGCGCAGCGCGCTGGCAGCCACCGTCTCGTAGCTGCCATCACGCTGACGACGCTCAGCGGTCAGGCCCTGGCTGCCGGCCTTGAGGCTGTCGGCGCGGGCCTTGCCACGGCCTTCTGCCAGCGCCTCGGCGAAGTTGGCGAACAACACGGTGAACCACAGCCACAGGGCAATCTGCACCGCAACGCCGGTGCTCACGCCGCCGGGGGCAAAACACAGCACGGTGGTCAGCACCGCGGTCAGGGCCACCACCAGCATGACCGGTGAGCGCTTGAGCTGACGCGGGTCGAGCTTGACGAACGCCTGCACCAGCGCCGGGCGCCACAGCGCGGCGAAGCGGGTCTGGTCCTTGGCGCTGCGCCGGCTATTCACTTCGGGAATGGGCATGTTCATGATCGGTCCTCAAAAACCCAGGCTAAGGTGTTCGGCGATTGGCCCAAGGGCCAGGGTCGGCAGGAAAGTCAGGCCACCGACCAGCAGAATGGTCACCAGCAGCAAGCCGGTGAACAGCGGTCCGTGAGTCGGGAAGCTGTTCTGCCCCAGCGGCGCGCTTTTTTTCACCGCCAGGCTGCCGGCCAACGCCAGTATCGGCAGGATGTAGCCGAAGCGGCCGATGAGCATGGCCAGGCCGATCATCAGGTTGTGATACACGGTGTTGGCGCCAAACCCGGCAAAGGCCGAGCCGTTGTTGGCCGAACCCGAGGTATAGGCGTACAGCAGCTGGCTGAAACCATGCGCCCCCGGGTTGGTGACCGCCCCGGCCGGGCCGGGCAGGCTGGCGGCGATGGCACCAAGTACCAGCACGCCGACCGGCATCACCAAAAGGGTTACCACCAGCAGCTGCACCTCACGGGCCTGCAGCTTCTTGCCCAGGTATTCCGGGGTACGGCCAATCATCAGCCCGGCCAGGAACACCGCGATAAGGACGAACAGCAGCATGCCGTAGAGGCCCGCGCCGACACCGCCGAATATCACTTCGCCGACCATCATGTTGACCATCGCCACCATACCGGTCAGCGGGTTCAGGCTGTCGTGCATGGCGTTGACCGACCCGTTGGAGGCGGCGGTGGTGGTGACCGCCCACAGCACCGAACCGGTGGTGCCGAAGCGGCTTTCCTTGCCCTCCAGGGGGGCGGTCTGCTGCACCTGCGTGCTTTCCAACGCCGGGTTTGGCTGATGCTCGGACCACAACGCCGTGCTGCCGCCGATCAGGAACAGGGCAAGCATGCAGGCGAGGATGGCACGGCTCTGACGCAGGTCCTTCACGTAGTGACCGAAGGTGAACACCAACGCCACCGGAATGAGGATGATCGATGCCACCTCGAACAGGTTGCTCCAGGCCGTAGGGTTTTCGAACGGGTGTGCCGAATTGACGCCGAAGAAGCCACCGCCATTGGTGCCCAGTTGCTTGATGGCAATCTGGCTGGCGGCAGGCCCCAGCGGAATGGTCTGGTCGGCACCTTGCAAGGTCAGCGCGTGGGCGTAGTCGGCAAAGGTCTGCGGTACGCCCTGCCATACCAGCAACAGCGCCAGCAGCAAGCACAGCGGCAACAGGCCATAGAGGGTGGCACGGGTCATGTCGACCCAGAAGTTGCCCAGCGTCGTCGCGCTGCGCCGGGCGATACCGCGGCACAGGGCGACCAGCACGGCCAGACCGGTGGCAGGGCTGACAAAGTTCTGCACGGTCAGGCCAAGCATCTGGCTCAGGTAGCTGACCGACGCCTCACCGCTGTAGGCCTGCCAGTTGGTGTTGGTAACGAAACTGACGGCGGTGTTGAACGCCAGTGACCATTCCTGGCCAGGCAGGTGCTGCGGGTTGAATGGCAGGTAGCCCTGCAACAGCAACACGGCGAACAGCAGCAGGAAGCCGACCAGGTTGAACGCCAGCAGCGCCAGGGTGTATTGCCGCCAGTTCTGCTCCTGGCTGGCGTTCACACCCGCCAGCCGGTAACAGCCCTGCTCGACCGGCCCCAGCACAGGCGTCAGCCAGGTACGCTGGCCTTCCATGACCTTGAAGTAGAACCGCCCGAGCCAGGGTGCCGGTAGCAGCACGATGGCAAAGAATGCCAGGAGCAAGGCGAAATCGTAACTGTGCATGGCCGCTCCCTAGCTGCGATCGGTGCGCAGCAGCGCCACCAATAGATAAAACGCCAATGCCACTGCCAGCAGCAGTGACAGCCCGTCGAGCATGTTCATGTGTGGTTCTCCCCTGTTACGGCTTGGGCCGCTTTGGGGAAATTGTCCGAGGGAGGGGCGTAAAGGGGCGAGATCGGGGGGTGGGGGTGGGGATAAAGAATGCGTAAAGATCAGCGTTGTGGTTTGCCTGTGAAGGCCTCTTTCGCGGGCGTGCCCGCGAAAGGGCCTACGCAGGCTTACTGTTGTGGCGGCTGCGGTACCGCGTTACGGCTCCAGTCCAGCAGGAGGCTGTAGCCTACCGCCAGCAAGGTCGGCCCGATGAACAGGCCAATGAAGCCGAAGGCAAGCAAGCCGCCGAACACGCCCAGCAGCACGATCACCAGCGGCAGGTTGCCACCACGGCTGATCAGGTACGGTTTGAGCACGTTGTCCACGCCGCTGATGACGAACGTGCCCCAGACCCCCAGGAACACCGCCATGCCGTATTCGCCCTTCCACACCAGCCAAGCGGTAGCCGGGATCCAGGCCAGTGGCGGCCCCATGGGAATCAGGCTGAGCATGAAGGTTACCAACCCCAGCACGATCGCCCCAGGCACCCCGGCGATCAGGAAGCCGATCAGCGCCAGCAGGGCCTGCGCGGCTGCCGTGCCGATCACCCCGTTGACCACCCGTTGCACGGTAGCGGCTACCAGTTCCAGGTAATACTCGGCGCGTTCGCCCACCAGCCGGTGCAGCAAGCGCAGCACGAATGCCGCCAAGCGTGGCCCGTCGCGGTAGAAGAAGAACACGAACACCAGGCTCAGGGTCAGTTCCAGCACGCCGCTGCCGATCTGCGCGCTGCGCGCCAGCAACCAGTTGCCCACCTGCCCAAAGTAAGGCTTGATCGAGGCAAGCAAGGCTGCGCCTTGCTGGTCCAGCGATTGCCAACCGTTGACCAGACGCTCACCCACGAATGGAATGCCACCCAGCCAGGCCGGCGCATCGGGCAGGCCGTCGACCTGCACGTCACGTACAAACGCCGTAGCGTCGCGAATGTGATCGGCCAGGTTGAATCCCAGCCACACCAGCGGCAGTGCCACAATCAGGATCCAGGCCAGGGTCAGCAGGCCGGCTGCCAGCGTCTCACGACCGCCCAGCAGGCGCGTAAGGAAGCGCATCAACGGCCAGCTGGCAAAGGCCAGGATGGCTCCCCACAGCAGTGCCGATATGAACGGTGCCATCACCCACAGGCCGGCACCCAGCAACGCCACCAGCAGAATCTGGACCAGCAGGCGATCATTGTTAACCATGAGGGCGCTCGTTCAAGGGATCAGTTCAAGGTGCAGGCCGTCTGTGGGCGCACTGCCGACTTCAAGACGGCGACTGCGCACCCCGGCCTTGACCAGCGCCTCGCGCCAGGCCTCAGCCTGGGCGCCACTGAGGCTGACGCGCAAGGTACTGTCAAGGTTCAGGCTGCGGGCCAGCAGGCTTACCCAGGCGTCTTGCGGCGCAGCAAGGTCAGGGTAGTCGAGCTTGCCGGTGTCACGCATTTCGCGCAGCACCGTGGCGGCGGTTGGCAGCAGGTCGCCCAGCGGGCTGCCTGCGATGAACTCTTCCACATGCAGATAGGCACGGCGGTTGCCACGGGTGACGCTGTACAGCGCGACCAGGGTATCGGCCTCGTCTGCCGAGCGGCGTAGCAGGATGAACGCCTGCTGCTCGTCGCCTCCGTTGAGGCGGGCATTGGCGAATACATCATTGGCCCACAGGCTGGCCTCACCGCAATCACGCCCCTGGCACCAGAACAACGGGTAGCCACCGTCGCGCACCAGTGCTTCGCGGGCACTGGTGAAGGCCTCGCGTGCAGTACGCTCGACGGGCAATTCGTAGGTCACCGAGCTGACCTGACCGCGGCTTTCGACCTTGTCATCGACCCGCAGGCGGCCACTGATCTTGCGTAGCGGGCCCATCGGGTAGACCCGCTCCTGCACCATGGCCGGGCGTTGATCGACCACCTTGGCGTCCTGCGGGATCGGCAGGCTGCCGGCCCACGACACGGCGGTGGCGAGCACCAGACAGGTAGCCAAGGCAGTGCGAATGGAAACGGGCACGCTCATTGGCGAACCAGGCGGCGCTCAGCGCCGAATTGAAGCTCCAGGATGTCTGGCAGTTGCATGGTTGTCTCCCTGTTCAACCCGCCAAGCCTCGACACTTGTCCGGTGCAAGTCAAGCAAAGCCAAAGAAGCGATTGATACAGTCTGCAACAAGGGCCGCGCCCTGCGCATCGTTCAGGTGCAGGTGATGGCCGCCGGGTAGTGTCACCTGTTCAAAGGGTAGCTGCTCCAGCAACCCGGTGTGGCGCGCCAGCATGCCGTCGGCAGCCACCACCAACAGCGCCGGGCAACTCACCCGCCGCACATGGGCCATGGCCTGGGCCTCGCTCAGGCGCACCGGCGAGGGCAGGGTCAGCCGGCTGTCGCTGCGCCAGCTGTAGCCACCGGGCACCGGCATCAGGCCTCGCTGGGCCAGAAGCTCGGCCGCTTCACGGCTGACCGCGACCATGCCTTTCATCCGGGCTTGCACCCCTGCTTCCAATGTCGCATACACCGACTTGCGCTTGCCATCCAGCCGCAACTGGGCTTGCAGTGCCATCCCCAAGCGCTCGCCTGCGTCCTGCTCGGCGCCGGTCGGCGGGATGACGCCGTCGATAAGTGCCAGGTGACTGACCCGATCGGGCAATGCACCGGCCAGTTGCACCGAAATGATCGCGCCCAGCGAATGCCCCAGCAGGGCGAAACGCGGCCAGCCCAGTTGCTCGGCCACACGCAGCACGTCATGGGCATAGTCGGCCAGGGCATAACCGGCACCGAGCGGGCGGTGCTCCGAATAACCATGGCCGGCCAGGTCCAGGGCGACGATGCGCAGACCTTTCAGTTGCGGTGCCAGGCGGGCAAAGCTGTTGGCGTTGTCCAGCCAGCCATGCAGGGCAATCACCGGCAGCCCGTCTTCGGGGCCGAACAGGTGTGCAGCCAGTTCGATATGGCCCAGGCTCAGACGAATTTCCTCAACGTGTGCGCTCATGCCTGGCTCCAGCGGTCGAACAGGCCCTTGATCAGGCTGGCCGTGTCGGCCGGGCGCTCCAGCGGGAACATGTGCCCCCCCGGGACACTGTGGTATTCACCTTTGGGCATACCGCGCACAGCCAAGGTGTGGTGGCGACGAATGACGCTGCTACGGTTGCCGCGCACCATGGCCAGTGGCACCTGCAACTGGCGCGCGGGGGCGGGGCTGGTATGGGGGATGCTGCGGTAGATGCTGATTTCAGTAGCCGGGTCGAAGCGCAACTGTAGCCCCTGCTCCACCACCTGCAGGCCATGTTCGACATAAGCGTCGAGGCAATCGGGATCGAAATGGCGGAACAGGGATTTGCCAGCGAAATAGTCCCGGGCACTGGCGCGGTCATGGAACGTTTCGCGGCGCCCCAGGGTGCGCCCGGCCGGTGTGATGCGGTCGATGAAACCAAAACGCTTGGCTGTACGCAGCAGCCATTGATCAGCGCGGGTGAGCACCGGAGAGTCAAGCATCACCAGCCCCCGGTAGTACGCGGGGCAGCGCAATGCCGCGTGCAGGTGCAACACGCCACCCAGCGAATGGCCAACGCCCCAGACCGGCTGGTCCTGCTGTGCCAGGTGATGCAACAGTTCATCGACCAGGCTTTGCCAGTTTTCGTCCACGGGAAAGCGCGGGTCATGCGCGTGCTGGGCCAGGTGCTGCACCTGATAGTCCGGCGCCAGCGCTGCAAACAGCTTGCCGTAGGTGGCCGATGGGAAACCGTTGGCATGGGCGAAGAAGATCTGCTGCGACATGGCGGCTGGTCCGGACCGGAATGATGGCCCATTGTCGGCATCGCGGGGCGGTTCGGCAATGTCCATAAAGGTCATCGGCGAGGGGGATCAGGTCATGCCGAGCGGTCGAAACTGCTCAGCGACCGACGCAGGCAGGCCTGCATGTAGGCCACTTGGGTCTCCAGCGCCTCGCGGGCCAGACCCTGGTCCTGGTAGTCCAGTTGCAGGCGGCGCAAGGCCAGACAACTGGTTTGCAGCAGGTGCGAGACACGCAGGCAGGCGTCCTGCAGCGTACGCAAGCCCTGCTCGCATTGTTGCCTTGCAGCGGGGTCCAGCCCGGGGTTGTCGTTCACCTTGCGCATCAGGTGGTAAAGCTTGGCATCGGCCGCTTCGCGCAGCAGGCTGTATTGGGCGAAATCCAGCGAAGTACCTTGGTCAACCTGTTCCAAGGTGGGTTGCAGGTCCAGGGAGCGCAACAGCTCCAGCATTTCACCCCTCATTCGCCGTTCCCTGATGTTTGCCGTGTGGCAACGCTAGCAAGCGAGGGTGAAGTGCCGCAACTGACAAAAATGCCAGTTGCCTTATCGACCTTTACCCATGCCAGCACTCAGACTCGAGCAAGACAGTGGCCTGCACCAGCCATCGGAAGCTCAAGCGGGTGAGTGGAGGGCCCGAAGCGTCATCAACCCAGCCAACGGCCACTCCCCTTCCAGCTCCGCCAGGCTGGCAGTGCTCATGGCTGCCGGTTGTTGCCTGTGGCCGTGCTCCAGCGCACCGACCAAAGCACCTACCAGCGGCTGGTGGCTGACCAGCAGCACATGCTCAAGCCCCAGGCGCTCGATTTCGCCGATGACCTGCTGTACATCACCCTCGGGCGTCAGCCAAGGCACGGTGCGCACCGGTTCGGCGAAGCCCAGGGTGTCATGCACCAGCGCGGCAGTCTGCTGGGCGCGTACGTAAGGGCTGGCGACAATTGCCTGCAATGGCTGCCCGATCAGGTAAGCCGCACTGTGCAGCACCTGTTCGCGACCATGGGCAGTCAACCGGCGCTCGGCATCTGTCTTGGCCCGCGGCTCAGCTTCACCGTGGCGCAGCACCCACAGTTTCACAGCTTGGGTTCCTCGTCGCGCACCGGATGCGCGGCCGGTGCCACGGCGTGCGCTGCTTCACCTTCCGGCGCACGCGGGGCCGGCCAGTCAGCGAACGGCCATGGCTTCTGGTCGCTGTGGAAACTGCCGAAGCGGCCGATCTGTGCCAGGTACTGGCTCAGGCTGTCGCCGAAGTTCATCAGGCTGGCGCTGGGCGCGCCATACACCAGTCGGTAGATCAGCTGTACCAGCACCAGGCCACCCAGCAGCAACTCGGCCAGTTGCCAGACCACCAGGAACACCAGCATCCACAGCACCCGCAGGATGATCGACTCGCGCTGGGCGCGTTCGGGCGTATCGTTCATGTGTTGCTCCTTGCTCGTGTCAGAGCCGCCAAGGGCTCAGTTGAAACCGCTGATGGAAATGAAATCGACATCGGTCTTGGGCTCGGCGCGCATCAGGTGCTCGATCACCTGGTTCAGCGTGCGGCCTTCGAACAGGATGGCGTGCAGGCCGGCCACCAGCGGCATGTACACCTGTACTTGCTGGGCCTTGGTCTTGAGCACCTTGAGCGTGTTGACACCTTCGGCCACTTCGCCCAGGCGGCTGACCGCCTCTTCCAGGCTTTGGCCCTGCCCCAGTGCGTAGCCAACCTGATAGTTGCGGCTCTTGGGCGAGGAGCAGGTGACGATCAGGTCACCGACACCGGCCAGGCCGAGGAAGGTCATGGGGTTGGCGCCCTGGCTGACGGCGAAACGGGTCATCTCGGCCAAGGCCCGGGTAATCAGCATGCTCTTGGTGTTTTCGCCCATCCCCAAGGCCACAGCCATGCCGGCGATGATCGCGTAGACGTTCTTCAGTGCACCGCCCAGTTCGACGCCGAAACGGTCGGCACTGGCGTAGACGCGGAAGGTGCGCCCGTGCAGCACGGCCTGTACCTGCTGGCACAGTGCTTCGTGCTCACTGGCCACCACTGTGGCCGTCAGTGCATGTTCGGCGATTTCGCGCGCCAGGTTGGGCCCCGACAACACGCCGATGCGCGCCTCGGGGGCGATTTCTTCGAGGATCTGGCTCATCAGCTTGAAGCTTTGCGCTTCGATGCCCTTGGTCAGGCTGACCAGGCCTTTGCCGCGCAGCAGCTCGGCATGCGGTGCCAGCACGCTGCGCAAGGCACTCGATGGCAGGGCAACGAAGATCAGCTCGCTGGCCTGCAGGGTGGCCAGCAGGTCGTTGACCGGCTCAACCCCATCGTGCAGGCGGATACCCTTGAGGTAGCGCGGATTCTCGCGATTCACACGCATGGCCTCGGCCTGCGCCGGGTCGCGCATCCATTGGCGCACCGGCACTCCGTTCTCCGCCAGCAGGTTCGCCACGGCGGTGCCGAAGCTGCCGCCGCCCAGAACCGCAACAGGTTGCTGTTCAGTCATATCCAATCCATTAAAGCCAAAAGTTAAGTGGCGACCCCGCCATTATACGGCTCGCCTGCTACAGAACCAGTGTCCGGGGCGTTTGCGGTAGTCGCCATGGCATGTTCGGAACCGTCGAGATCGAGCGCCGCCCGCGCGGCGCGCGATTTCTGCCACGCTGCACATTTCAGGACGTACGCCCGACACCCACTGGCAAAAGCCCCACGGTCAGTTACCATGCCTGTTTCAATCCTGAAACAAAGGCCACTCCGTGTTCCCTGGCACGCCACCGTACCCGCGCCTGCTGTTATTGACTGCCCTGCTCGGCGGTCAGGCCGCGGCCGACGACCTGTTCATCGACACCCCCGACCTGCCACAGGTTCTGACCGCCACACGCCTGAAACAATCCCCTGCCGCTGTCCCGGGTAGCATGACCGTACTCGACAGCGAACTGATTCGCGCCAGCGGTGCCCGCGACATCCCCGAACTGCTGCGCCTGGTACCGGGCATGATGATCGGCTACGGTGCAGGTAATCAACCCACGGTCAACTACCACGGCAGCAACGTCAGCGACGCACGGCGCATGCAGGTACTGATCGATGGCCGCTCGGTGTACCGCGCAGGCCTGGCCACGGTGGACTGGAGCGACATCCCCTTGGCCATGGAGGACATCGAGCGAATCGAGGTGTTCCGCGGCCCGAACACCGTCAGCTATGGCGCCAACGCGCTGATGGCAGTGGTCAACATCCTTACCCGCAACCCTGCCGACAGCCATGGCACGCGGCTGAAGATGACCCGCGGCCAGGACGGCATCAACGACTTCTATGCCAGCCACGGCTTCGGTTGGGACGGTGGCGACATGCGCCTGTCGCTGTCGG
This sequence comes from Pseudomonas sp. JR33AA, assembly GCF_021378985.1. NCBI lineage: Bacteria > Pseudomonadati > Pseudomonadota > Gammaproteobacteria > Pseudomonadales > Pseudomonadaceae > Pseudomonas > Pseudomonas sp. JR33AA. Next base: position 22,043 of record NZ_JAJSAW010000015.1, on the reverse strand, counting down.
GCCAACAGGACGACGGCTTCGACGAGAACCAGTACGGCCAGGACTACCGCGACAGCCGCCGCCTGACACGCTTCAACCTCAGCGCCAACCACAACCTGGCAGTCGACCAGAGCCTGGAGTGGCAACTGGCAGCCAAGGAAGGCAGCAATCAGCGGCCCTACACCTACCAGCCGGTGTTCCAGAGGTACGAGCCCGGAAACAATGCCGACGTCAACGCCAAGGACTATGCGGGCTCGTTCCGCTGGACCAAGGATTTCAGCGCTGAACACAGCCTTTATATCCAGGGCTCAGCCCAGCATTTTGATCGCCAGCAAGTGTGGCGCGCCTGTGATGCCTTGCAGTCATTCAGCCCCGAACTGACCCAGCTCTGGCAGATGAACCCCGACTTTGCCGAAAAAGTGGCGCGCGGCATTGCAACTGGTGCTCCCCTTGCCACTGACGACCCTGCCCTGAAAGGGCTTCTGCAAAAAGTGCAGCAGCAATGGGAAAACGGTGGACGGCAACAGGTCTGCGGCGATGTGGACCAGAGCACCCGTGAAACCCGCTATGACCTGGAAATCCAGGACACCCTGAGCCTGACCGACAGCCTGCGTCTGCTCAGTGGCATGAACTACCGCTATGATCGCGCCGACTCGCAGACCTACTTCAACGGCAGCATCGACGACCAGACCTGGCGCCTGTTCGGCCAGCTGGAATGGCGGGCCGACGAGCACTGGATACTGCAAGGTGGGGCCATGTTCGAAGACTCGCGCCTGTCTGGCAATTCGCTGACCCCGCGTGTCGCGGTCAACTACCTGATCACCCCGCGCCACGGCCTGCGTGCGGTGTACTCCGAAGCGGTGCGCTCGCCCGACATGTTCGAGAACAACGTCAACTGGAGTTACACGGTCAAGAACCTGACCCCCAATTCATTCGGGCTGCAAAACGGGGAGTACTTCGTCAAGACCCGTGGCCCTGGCGACCTTGAACAGGAGCGCATGCGCTCGCGCGAGCTGGGCTACAACGGCTACTTCACCGACATCGACCTGAGCCTGGATGTGAAGCTGTTCTACGACGAGATCACCGGCATGATCAGCGAGCCGCTGAGGAACAACCAGTACATCGCCAGCAACGCCAACAAGGCCCGTTTCAGCGGCAGCGAGGCGCAAATGGACTGGCGCCCCACCCTGCGCGACCGCCTGCGCCTGACCTATGCCTACGTCGATGCCTGGGCCAGCAACCCCGACGACCGTCGCCTTAGCGCCCGCAACAGCGGCTCGGCCGGGTGGATGCGCGAATGGGGTGCCGGCTGGTCAAGCGCGCTGTTCTACTATGGTGACGACGCCCTCAACCAGTACCGTTACGAGCGTCTGGACCTGCGCCTGGCCAAGCGCTTTCGGGTGCATGGCAGCAACCTGGAGCTGGCGGCGCTGTGGCAGCAGCGCCTGGACGATGAACCGACCTCGGCCCTGCAGAACCGCTACGACAGCCGTCACCGCCTGAGTGTGAGCGCGGAGCTGGAGTTCTGATGGCCCTGCTGCTGCGCCTGTTGCTGCTCTGCCTGTGGCCGTTGGGGCCTTTGTCCGCCAGCGAAGTCCTGTTGGTTGGGGCTGAGGACCAGTCCGGTGTACGCAGCTTCATCGCCGCACTGGAAAGCCGCCGGCCGCACGATCACATGCAGTTTCGCACCACCGCCGAACTGCCGCGCCCGGGCAAGCTCAAAGCCGACCAACGCCTGATCCTGCTCGACAACGCGGCACTGGAATGGCGCCTGGTGGAAACCGCCGGCCCGCCGGCGCTGGTCATGCGGGTCAGCCGGGTACAGGCTGAACAGCGCCTGGGAAAGTCGCGCCCCGCGTTCCTCACACTGTTGTGGAGCGACGCGCCGTTGGGACGGCAACTGCGCCTGGCACGCTACCTGTTGCCGCAGGCCAGGCGCGTTGGCGTGCTGTACGGCGCGCACAGCAGCTTTCTGCTGGACGAACTGCGCCATGCTGCACGGCCGCTAGGCCTGGAGATCGTTGCCCAGGACTGGTCCGACCCGCGTGACAACCGGCCCCTGCAGCAGCTGCTGGGCAACAGCGATGTGCTACTGGGCCTGGACGACCCTGACTTGTACAACTCCAAGACTGCAAAGAACCTGCTGTTGAGCAGTTATGGCCGGCAGATGGCACTGATCGGCCCGAACGCCGGCTTCGTTCGCGCCGGCGCCCTGGCCAGTACCTACAGCGACCAGGACGACTGGCTGTGGGTGCTCGACCAGTTGCTCGACCAGCCGCCGACACGCTGGCCGCGCAGCCTGTACCCAGTGCGCTATGGGGTCAGTGGCAACCAGCAGGTGGCCCGTGCCCTGGGCCTTGAACCGATCGATCAGAACGCCGCCGTCAAAGCCCTGGCCGAGGGAGAACCCACCCCATGAGCAAACGCTTGAGCTGGGACATTCATACCCGCACGCAGATCATCAGTCTCGGCCCCGCCCTGCTACTGACCTTGCTCCTGATCAGTTTCTTTACCTTCGTACGCATCCAGGACCTGCGCCAGGAACTCAACCACACCGGGCAACTGATCGCCAACCAGTTGGCACCGGCGTCGGAGTACGGGGTGATTTCGGGCAACAACGAAGTACTTGAAGGGCTGATGCGTGCCACCCTCAGCATCCCGCACGTGCGCTTTCTGGAAGTGCAGGACAGCCGCAACCACATCCTGGTGTACGTCGAGCAGTCCGACGAAAGTGCCAACCGCGCGCAACAGGTGGAGGTGTTCCAGGCGCCCATTCGCCTGCAGCAAATCCGCCTGGACAACGACTTCCTGCAACAGGGCAAAGCCACCACACCGGCCATCGGTGATGACTACCTGGGCCGCGTGATCGTCGGCATGTCCGATGACGCCTTCAGCCAGCGCCAGCAGGAAATCGTGATCAAGGCCGGGATCCTGGCATTGTTCGCCCTGCTGTTCACCTTCTTGCTGGCACGCCGCCTGGCCCTGAGCCTGGCCAAGCCGATCAGCGACATGGGCCATGCGGTCAAGGCGATTCAGCAAGGCGAGTACAACACCCCCTTGCCGGTCGTCGACGACAGCGAACTGGGCCACTTGGCCCGCCACATCAACAACCTGGCCAGCGCCCTGGAACAGGCCAGTGATGAACAGAAGCAGGCCATGGCCGAACTGATCCAGGCACGCGAGGAGGCCGAACAGGCCAACCGCGCCAAATCGGATTTCCTGGCGATGATGAGCCATGAATTGCGCACCCCGATGAATGGCGTGCTGGGCATGCTGCAACTGCTGGAAACCACACCGCTGAGCAATGAACAGGCCGATTACACGGCAGTGGCCAGCGAATCCACCGGGCACTTGCTGAAGGTCATCAACGACATCCTCGACTTTTCGCGCATCGAACGCGCCGCGCTGCAACTGGAGCACATCGACTTCAACCTCGGCGAGCTGATCACCAGCAGTGTGCAGTCGTTCCAGCACAGCGCCCAGCAACGCGGCCTGGGCCTGCACCTGCAACTACCGCCCGGCATCGAGCAGTTGCAGGTGAATGGCGACCCCACGCGCATCCGTCAGATCCTGCTGAACCTGGTGGGTAACGCCCTGAAGTTCACCGAACGTGGCCAAGTGCAAGTCGACGCACGCTGGCAGGTGCTCGACCGGCAGCTGATCTGGCTGACCTGCAGCGTGCGCGACACCGGCATCGGCATCGACAGCGACCGCCTGGAAATGATGTTCGTCGCCTTCCAGCAGGCCGACAGCTCGATTTCCCGTCGTTATGGCGGTACCGGGCTGGGGCTGTCGATCGCGCGTACCCTGGCCGAGCGCATGGGCGGCAAGCTACGCGGTGAAAGCCGTGAGGGGCTGGGTTCGACCTTCACCCTGGAGATGCCGCTGGCCCTCGCCAACCCTGCCCCCACCGCGCTGACGCCGCCAACGGCTGCACAAACGACGGTGGCGGACAATGATCAGGTGCTGCTGGTGGAGGACAATCCGGTCAACCGGAGTGTCGTGGAAGCCATGCTGCGCAGCCTGGGGATGGCAGTGTGCACGGCAGAAGATGGCCTCGAAGCCGTCGAGCTGGTCGGCCGGCAGCGCTTTGCTGCCGTGCTGATGGATTGCCGCCTGCCGCACCTGGACGGCTATGAAGCCACCCGACGCATCCGCCAGCTGCCCAACGGTGCCGGGCTACCGATCATCGCCCTGACCGCCAACGCCTTGCAGGGCGACCGTGAACGTTGCATGGCCGCGGGCATGGACGATTACCTGAGCAAACCCTTGCGCCGCACCGAATTGCAGCAGGTGCTGCAGCGCTGGTTACCCGGTCAGACAACCGCGACTGGCGATAAATGCTAAAGTGCGGCAGTCTTAAACACTGGACAGGACCTTCATCGGACCTGAAAATAGGCGTTTCAGTGCACACCTGTACTTCTTTCACCAGGTGCGCTGTGACTTTCACCACAACGCAATAGTCTACCTGTAGGCTGCCGCCTCGAAGCGCTTGGTTTTCGGGCCGGCCGGGAAGATTCATCCCCTGCCGCAGGGGGTTATTGAGGAGCTCGCATGACCAAACAACACGCCTTTACTCGGGAAGACCTGCTGCGCTGCAGTCGCGGTGAGCTGTTCGGCCCAGGTAATGCGCAACTGCCCGCGCCGAACATGCTGATGGTCGATCGCATCACCCACATCAGTGAAGAAGGCGGCAAGTACGGCAAAGGTGAGTTGGTCGCCGAGCTGGATATCAACCCGGACCTGTGGTTCTTCGCCTGCCATTTCGAAGGCGATCCGGTAATGCCGGGCTGCCTGGGCCTCGACGCCATGTGGCAGCTGGTTGGCTTCTTCCTCGGCTGGCAGGGCCTGCCAGGCCGTGGCCGTGCCCTGGGTTCGGGCGAGGTGAAATTCTTTGGCCAGGTACTGCCTGAAGCCAAGAAAGTCACCTACAACATTCACATCAAGCGCGTCCTGAAGGGCAAGCTGAACATGGCCATCGCCGATGGCTCGGTCAGCGTCGACGGCCGCGAGATCTACACTGCCGAAGGCCTGCGGGTCGGCGTGTTCACCTCCACTGACAATTTCTAAGGGTTATTCGCATGCGCCGCGTCGTTATCACTGGTCTGGGCATCGTATCGTGCCTGGGCAATGACAAAGCTACCGTCACCGAAAACCTGCGCAACAGCCGTCCGGGTATCCGTTTCAACCCGGAATACAAGGAAATGGGGCTGCGTAGCCAGGTTTCCGGGTCCATCGACCTCAACCTCGAAGAACTGATCGACCGCAAGGTTTACCGCTTCGTCGGCCACGCGGCTGCCTACGCCTACCTGGCCATGCAGGACGCCATCAAGGACGCCGGCCTGACCGAAGAGCAGGTTTCCAACCCGCGTACCGGCCTGGTGGCGGGTTCCGGCGGCGCCTCGACCCTGAACCAGATGGAAGCGCTGGACACCCTGCGTGAGAAAGGCGTCAAGCGCGTCGGCCCCTACCGCGTTACCCGCACCATGGGCAGCACCGTTTCGGCATGCCTGGCCACCCCGTTCAAGATCAAGGGCATCAACTACTCGATCTCGTCGGCCTGCGCCACCTCGGCTCACTGCATCGGTACCGCACTGGAGCAGATCCAGTGGGGCAAGCAGGACATCGTCTTCGCCGGTGGCGGTGAGGAAGAGCACTGGAGCCAGTCGTTCCTGTTCGATGCCATGGGCGCCCTGTCGACCAAGCGCAACGAAACCCCGGAACTGGCCTCGCGTGCCTACGACGCTGACCGTGATGGTTTCGTCATCGCTGGCGGTGGCGGCATGGTCGTGGTCGAGGAACTGGAACACGCCCTGGCCCGCGGCGCCAAGATCTACGCCGAAATCGTTGGCTACGGTGCGACTTCCGACGGCTACGATATGGTTGCACCAAGCGGCGAAGGCGCTATCCGCTGCATGCAGCAGGCGCTTTCCACTGTCGACACCCCGATCGACTACCTGAACACCCACGGCACCTCGACCCCGGTCGGTGACGTGGCCGAGATCAAGGGCGTGCGTGCCGTGTTCGGCGACAAGGCACCGAAGATCAGCTCTACCAAGAGCCTGTCGGGTCACTCGCTGGGCGCTGCTGGCGTGCACGAGGCCATCTACTGCCTGCTGATGATGGAAAACAACTTCATCGCCGGCTCTGCCAACATCGACGAGCTGGACCCGGAAGTCGCCGACTTGCCAATCCTGCGTAAAACCGAAGAAAACGCCAAGATCGACACGGTCATGAGCAACAGCTTCGGCTTCGGCGGCACCAACGCCACCCTGGTGCTCAAGCGCTGGGAAGGCAAGTAAGACGCTGCTGCTGTGAATGAAAACGCCCCGACTGGTTCGGGGCGTTTTTGTTTGGGTTGCCTGGGCTGGCCTCTTCGCGGGTAAACCCGCTCCTACACAGGTCATTTGCAGTGTTCATGGCCAGTGCAGGCTAATGGCGCGCCTTGGGCAACACTGCCAGAAAGTTCTCCCGGGCCACCTTGTGCGCCACAGCCTCCGGCAAGGCATCCAGAAACGGCACGAACCCGTGCATCTGCTCCCCCAGGCTGTCAAACCGCCCCACCACATCCGAACCCAGCATGAACCGCTGCGGGTACTTCTCGACCAGCGCCAGCCATTCCTTGCGCGGCACGCCGTGTTCATCCAGCAGATACGGCTGCAGCACACTCCACGACAAATCGACATACAGGTTCGGGTAGTCCTCCAGCAATCGCGTCAGCACCGGCAGCAGAAAGTCCATCTGCGTCTGGTGGCGGTGTATCTCCATGCTGCTGCCCGCATGCGCCCATATGAAGCGCGTATGCGGATGATTGCGCAGCGGCTCTTCGATCTCCGCCAGGTAAAGCGGGTTGCGCTCGCGCTTGGAGGTAATGTTGGAATGCAGCAGCACGGGCAGATCACGCTCGGCCGCCAGATGATAAATGCGCGTCATGGCCTCGTTGTTGGCGCGCGGCGTGTCACCACTGGTCAGCGCTGTCAGATCATCGTGGCGGGTAAACACCTCACCAATGCCCTGCCAAAGGCCCGGGTTCATTTCGAGCATGCGCTCGATATGGCTGACAGCGTTCTTGTCCACCGGGTTGAAGCCGCTGAGGAACGGGTGGAAGCGTTTGCGCTGCTCAGTCGGCAACTGCTGCAGGGCAGCCGCCACGTAAGTATCGGTGGCGCTGTACCAATAGGCATCGGCGTCATCACCGGCGTAATAGCGCGGGCGCTTGGGCTCGTCTTCGTGCCATTTCTTGGCCACGGGTATGCCTGAAATCATCGACTGCTCAACCCCTGCGGCATCCATGGCCTTGATCAGTGCCGGCATGCCTTCACTTTCCTGGAAGAAGTCCACGTAGTGCAGGTGGGCATCACTGTAGCGGTACTCGCGCGCCTGGGCCGCCTGGCACAGCCAGCCGAACAACAGCACACAAGCCAGCGCTCTGGCGGTCATGGTCATCTTCCTCATGCAAGTACGAACCCAGTAGACCAGGCGGCCGCCAAGACGGTTCAGCCACGGCGGGCAAACCGCTATGCTTGAGGCACTTCCACCGTGCCTGGAGCCTTCCCATGAGCAGCCCACTGGTCATCCCCCCCCGAGCCGAGACGGTCGAGGGCCAGCCGATCCTGCGCCCGCTGCCGTCAGCCCAGTGCCGCAGCGTCGGCCCGTTCGTGTTCTTCGACCACATGCTCGAAACAGACTATGCCCCGGGGCATGGCATGGACATCCGCCAGCATCCGCATATCGGCCTGTCGACCCTGACCTACCTGTTCGAAGGTGCAATTCTGCACAAGGACAGCCTTGGCTCGGCGCAGCGGGTGCTGCCAGGTGATGTCAGCTGGATGACCGCTGGCAGCGGCGTGGCCCACGTCGAGCGCACCCCCGAAGATGCCCTGGCCCATGGCTCGCGCCTGCATGGGCTGCAGGTATGGCTGGCGTCGCCACGCGAGTTTGAACAAGGCCCGGCAAGCTACAGCCATCATCCAGCCGCGAGCCTGCCTGTCAGTGACAGCCTGGGTGTACGTATCTGCATGATTGCTGGCAGCGGGTTCTGCCTGGCGTCACCAGTGCCGGTGCTGTCCCCTACCCTTTATGCGCATGTACGGATGCAACCGGCGACTACCTTGCTGGTTCCGACCGAGCATGTGCAGCGGGCGCTGTACGTGCTCGATGGTGAGTTGATGATGAACGATGAAGACGTGGAGCCGTGCACCCTGGTGGTGTTGCCGGAGGGCGAAGAGGTGACATTGTATGCCGAGGGTGAATGCCAACTGGTGCTGATTGGCGGTGCCCCGCTGGATGGGCCGCGTCGGATGAACTGGAACTTCGTCGCCAGCGACCCGGATCTGATCGAGCGGGCCCGGGCCAAGTGGGCTGCGGGGGATTGGCCGGGGGTGCCGGGGGAACATTCGAGGATCGAGTTGCCTCGGTGATGGGGCCGCTTAGCGGGTAAACCCGCCCCACCACCTGATCGGGGTGGACACAGGTCGGTGGTTGGGCGCAGAGGCCGGCCCTGCTGGCCAATTTCCACCCGCCGTTCAGCGTTGCTGCCGCCACCGTATTCGCGGGTAAACCCGCTCCTACACCTGGGTCGGGGGGCACACATGGGTGATTGGGCACAGGCCGACGTGTAGGAGCGGGTTCACCCGCGAAGGGCTGCAAAGCAGCCCCCTGCAACCTCAGCGCTGAAACACTTCACTCAGCAGATTATGCATCGAACGGAACGCTCGCTCCGAAGTGCGCCGGTCGTACTGCATCTTGCCCGGCATATTGGCATTCGGGTCGGTAAACGAGTGCACCGCGCCGCCGTAACTGAGCAACTGCCAGTCCACCTTGGCCGCGTTCATCTCGTCCTCGAATGCCGGCAGCTGCTCCTTAGGCACCAATGGGTCGGCGGCACCGTGCAACACCAGCACCGAGCCCTTGATGTGTTTGGCATCTTCGGGGCGCGGCGTGTCCAGGGTGCCGTGGAACGACACTGCCGCACGCAGGTCAGCGCCGCTACGGGCCAGTTCCAGGGCACAACAGCCACCGAAGCAGAAGCCGAAGGTGGCCACCTTGCCAGGCTCCAGCAGCGCCTTCGACTGCCCCAGCAATTGCGCCAAGGCTTCCTGCATGCGCTTGCGCAGTTCGCCTCGGTCATTCTTCAACGGCATCATCGCCGCGCCAGCCTCCTCGGCATTGGAAGGGCGCACCGATTGCCCGTACAGGTCGGCAATCAGCACCACATAGCCCTTCTCGGCCACTTCCTTGGCAATGCGCTCGGCACCTTCACCAATGCCCATCCAGTTCGGCGCCATCACCAGCCCTGGGCGGCCCAGCGCACCCGGCTCATAGACCAGACGGCTTTCGTAGGCCTTGCCGGACAGGTGATAAACCAGCGATTCGACGATTACTTTGCTCATCAGGCACTCCTTTGGCACTCGTCATAAAAAAAGCCCGCCGAAGCGGGCTTTCCTAAGCATCAACTCAAGCAGACAGCTCGACCAGTAGCTTGTTCAGGCGACGAACGTACGCCGCCGGGTCCTTCAGGCTGTCACCGGCCGCCAGGGCCGCCTGATCGAACAGGATGTGCGACAGCTCGGCGAAACGGTCTTCGCTCTGCTCGTGGTCCAGCTTCTCGATCAGCGGGTGGCTCGGGTTGAACTCGAAGATCGGCTTGGACTCCGGCACTTTCTGCCCGCTGGCTTCCAGGATCTGGCGCATCTGCAGGCCCAGGTCCTGCTCGCCGATGGCCAGGATCGCCGGCGAGTCGGTCAGGCGGTGCGAGACGCGCACTTCGGCCACGCTGTCACCCAGCGCACCTTTCAGTCGCTCGACCAGACCTTCCTTGTCCTTGGCCACTTCTTCCTGGGCTTTCTTGTCTTCTTCCGAATCCAGCTTGCCCAGGTCCAGGTCGCCACGGGCAATATCGACGAAGGCCTTGCCGTCGAATTCGTTGAGGTAGCTCATCAGCCACTCATCGATGCGATCGGTCAGCAGCAGCACTTCGATGCCTTTCTTGCGGAAGACTTCCAGGTGCGGGCTGTTCTTGACCTGCGCGTACGACTCGCCGGTGAGATAGTAGATCTTGTCCTGGCCTTCCTTGGCGCGGGCCAGGTAGTCGGCCAGGGCGACGCTCTGCTCGCCGCTGTCGTCCTGGGTGGACGCAAAGCGCAGCAGGGCGGCGATTTTCTCCTTGTTGGCAAAGTCTTCGGCCGGGCCCTCTTTCAGCACCTGACCGAAGTTTTTCCAGAAGCCCTTGTATTTCTCGGGTTCGTTCTTCGCCAGTTTCTCCAGCATGTCCAGCACGCGCTTGGTCAGCGCGGTCTTCATCGAATCGATGATCGGGTCTTTCTGCAGGATTTCACGCGACACGTTCAGCGACAGGTCGTTGGAATCGACCACACCCTTGATGAAGCGCAGGTACAGCGGCAGGAACGACTCGGCCTGGTCCATGATGAATACACGCTGCACGTACAGCTTCAGGCCGCGCGGCGCTTCGCGCTGGTACAGGTCGAACGGCGCACGGGCCGGCACGTACAGCAGCGAGTTGTATTCGAGCTTGCCTTCGACCTTGTTGTGGCTCCAGGCCAGCGGGTTTTCGAAGTCATGGCCAATGTGCTTGTAGAACTCCTGGTACTCCTCGTCCTTCACCTCGGTGCGCGAACGGGTCCACAGGGCGCTGGCGCGGTTGACGGTTTCCCACGCTTCGGCCGGCTGCTCTTCACCTTCGGCAGCGGCCTGCTCTTTCGGCAGTTGAATCGGCAGGGCGATGTGGTCGGAGTACTTCTTGACCACGTTGCGCAGGCGCCAGCCATCGGCGAACTCCTGCTCGTCCTTCTTCAGGTGCAGGACGATACGGGTACCGCGCTGTGGTTTGTCGATGGTAGCGACTTCGAATTCGCCCTCGCCCTTGGACGACCAGTGCACACCTTCGGCCGCTGGCTGGCCCGCACGGCGGCTGTACACGTCGACCTTGTCGGCAACGATGAACGCGGAGTAGAAGCCCACGCCGAACTGACCGATCAGGTGCGAGTCCTTCTTCTGGTCACCGGTGAGGTTCTTCATGAAGTCGGCCGTGCCGGACTTGGCGATGGTGCCCAGGTGGGCGATGACGTCTTCGCGGCTCATGCCGATGCCGTTGTCCTCGAGGGTGACGGTACCGGCGTCCTTGTCGAAGCTCAGGCGAATCTTCAGGTCAGCATCGCCCTCGAACAGCTCTGGCTTGGCCAGGGCTTCGAAACGCAGCTTGTCGGCGGCGTCGGAAGCATTGGAAATCAGCTCCCGCAGGAAGATTTCCTTGTTCGAGTACAGCGAGTGAATCATGAGGTGCAGCAGTTGCTTCACCTCGGTCTGGAAGCCCAGCGTTTCCTTTTGTGTTTCCACAGTCATGGTCTTCGAAACTCCGATCTGATGGCGGTGACGCCTAGCGGCCGGTTCGGCCAGCGTTAACGGCGGATGTCATGCAGATGGGGGCTGCCCAGATGATTTCAAGGGCTTTTCCGGTTCGATCTTGAAATGCGCACGGGCCGTGGCAATCGGCGACTGCCTGTCGCCCTGCCAGGCGGTGATGGCCACGTTGGTCACCCGCCGGCCCTGGCGCCACAGCTGGCACTGGGCGTAGGTATCGCGAAAATGCCCGGCGCGCAGGTAGTCGATAGAAAAGTCGATGATCTTCGGAATGCTTGCGCTCTCGCTGTAGATCAGCAGGTACAGCGCTGCCGACAGCTCCATGAAGCCGGCGATCACGCCGCCATGGATGGCCGGTAGCAGTGGGTTGCCGATATTGTCCGGGCTTGCCGGCAGGCGGAACAGCAGGTCATCGCCCTGACGCTCGCATTCGATGCCGATCAGCCCGGCATAGGGAATCAGCGCCAGCAATGGTCGATAGTCGCCCACCGCATGGGCGGCGTTGAGCTGCTGGCGCACCGCTTGCGGAATCATGCCTCGCCCTCCTTCAGACTGTCGCCGAAACGGATGCCGCCCTTGATGTCCTGGCCCAGGCGCATGAAAGTGCCCACCACCTGGCAAATAGGCTGCTCGGGGTCGTCCTGGTAGGCGGTGCCACGGGTAAAGATCACGTCGCGGGTGACACGGTAGCACTGGGCGTGGCCGTAGATGTCCTTGCCGGCCTCAGCCGGGTGCATGTAGTCGATGCGCAGGTCCAGCGTCGGGCACACTTCGAAGCGCGGCAGCACGCACAACGTGGCCATGCCACAGGTGGTGTCCATCAGCGTGGTCAGCGCACCGCCGTGCACGGCACCGGTTTGCGGGTTGCCGACAATCGTGGGCGACCACGGCAGGACCAGGGTCATGCCATCACCATCCGCCTGCGCCACACGCATCTGCAACAGCTGACAATGTTTTAACGCCGAGAGAAAGCGTTCGGCCATTGCCACCAAGGTTGAATCGTTCATCGGCTGTTCCCACCGGCCGCTGGGCAGCGGCATAAATTCGTTAAAAAGTCTATGTAGAACGGGGCGTTATATATCTGTAATCTTCGTGGAACTTATTCCGCGTAGTTGCACTCGAAGGAACAAGTCACTTATTCCACCAAGGAGAAACACCCCCATGCGTAAACCTTTTGCTTTTGCTCTGATGCTGGCCGCTGCCATGGGCCTGGCTGCTTGCGATAAAGCGAGCGAAGACAAAGCCCAGGACGCACAGCAACACGCCGAGCAGGCCCAGGAAAAAATGGGTGAAGCTCAGGATAAGATGAACGAAGCCGCCAAGGAAAACGCCGAAGCTGCCAAAGATCAGGCCGAAGCCGAGCAGAAGGCTGCCGAAGAAGCCGCTCCGGCTACTCCGGCTCCAGCGACGCCGGCGGAACCTGCCAAGCAGTAACTCGAGTCCACAAAAAAACCCGACAATTGTCGGGTTTTTTTGTGTTTGCAAGTTGCAGCTTAAACGTTTTACCCAATAGCTCACTCGCCGCCGGCAGTTATCAGCACCCGCCACATGCCGCGCAGTAAATTTTGCGGGCTGGTTCTCGTTCAAAGTACAACCCCGCGACGTGTCTCGGAGGAACTTACTTTGGCCGGAACCCTGCATGAAACGTCCCCCCTTGGCCCGCCGGGCCCTGATCACCGTAGTTGGCCTGGCGACAGTGCTGGCCGTAAGTGCCTGGCAGATCATGCCACCCAGCCATGATGGCCTGAATACCGTCACTGTTCGCCGGGGTGATATCGAGAGCAGCGTTACCGCCATCGGCACCTTGCAGCCACGCCGCTATGTAGACGTCGGCGCCCAGGCATCCGGGCAGATCCGTGCCATCAAGGTCGAGGTCGGCGACGCGGTGCAAGAAGGCCAATTGCTGGTCGAGATCGACCCTTCCACGCAACAGGCCAAGCTGGACGCCGGACGCTACTCGGTCGAGAACCTGCAGGCACAGTTGCAAGAGCAACGGGCTCAGCATGAGCTGGCCCGGCAGAAGGCCCAGCGCCAGCAGCATCTGGCGGCGGGCGGTGCCACGCGCGAGGAGGATGTGCAAACGGCGCGCGCCGAGCTCAAGGCCACCCAGGCACGCATCGACATGATCCAGGCGCAGATTCGCCAGGCCAAGGCCAGCCTGCGCAGTGACCAGGCCGAGCTGGGTTACACCCGCATCTATGCCCCCATGAGCGGCACCGTGGTCGCACTCGATGCCCGCGAGGGGCAGACGCTTAACGCCCAGCAGCAGACCCCGCTGATCCTGCGCATCGCCAAATTGTCACCGATGACGGTCTGGGCTGAAGTGTCGGAAGCGGACATTGGCCAGGTCAAACCCGGCATGCACGCCTATTTCACCACCCTCAGCGGTGGCACCCGGCGCTGGAACAGCACTGTGCGGCAAATCCTGCCGGTGCCGCCCAAGCCGCTGGAGCATGCCAACCAGGGCAGCGGCAGCCCGGCCAGCAAAAGCAATGGCCGCGTGGTGTTGTATACGGTCTTGCTGGACGTCGATAACGCCGACGGCGCCCTGATGGCGGAAATGACCACCCAGGTGTTCTTCGTCGCTGACCGTGCGCAGAACGTGCTGACCGCCCCGATTTCCGCGCTGAACCCTGGCACGCAACCTGATCGCAGGCTGGCACAGGTACTGACGAAACGCGGCGCCATTGAAAACCGCGAAGTGCGCACCGGCATCAGCGACCGCCTGCGCGTGCAGATTCTCGAAGGGCTGGAAGAAGGTGACCACCTGCTGATCAGCCCCTTGCTCAGTGCGGGAGGGTAAATGCCAGTCCCCTTGATCGAGCTGCGCGATATCCGCAAGCGCTATGGCGGCATCGATACACCGCAAATCGAGGTCTTGCGTGGCATCGACCTGAGCATCCATGCAGGTGAATTCGTCGCCATTGTCGGCACCTCTGGCTCAGGCAAGTCTACGCTGATGAACATACTCGGCTGCCTGGACCGTCCCTCGAGTGGCGACTACCTGTTCGCGGGTGAACAGGTGGCCAGCCTGGACAGTGACGCACTCGCCTGGCTGCGGCGTGAAGCCTTCGGTTTCGTGTTCCAGGGCTATCACCTGATTGCCTCCGGCACCGCCCAGGAAAACGTCGAAATGCCGGCAATCTACGCCGGCATGCCCGCCGCCGAGCGCCACGCGCGCGCCCATGCCCTGCTGACCCGGCTGGGCCTGGCCGCACGTACCGGTAATCGCCCGCACCAGTTGTCCGGCGGCCAGCAACAACGCGTATCGATAGCCCGCGCGCTGATGAACGGTGGCCACATCATTCTGGCAGACGAACCCACCGGCGCCCTCGACAGCCGCAGCGGTACCGAAGTCATGGCCCTGCTCGACGAACTGGCCAGCCAGGGCCATGTGGTGATCCTCATCACCCACGACCGGGAAGTCGCCGCACGGGCCAAGCGCATCATCGAAATCCGCGATGGCCGGATCATCAGCGACCAGGCCCAGCCTGAGGCACTGCCCGCTTCGCCCCCTGAGGCCGACGTGCTGCAGGCCGTCGACCTGCGCCAGCGCCTGAACGACGGCTGCGAGCACAACGGCGCCTGGAAAGGCGAACTGCTGGACGCCGTCAAGGCGGCGTGGAGGGTGATGTGGATCAACCGCTTCCGCACCGCACTGACGTTGCTGGGCATCATCATCGGCGTGGCGTCGGTGGTGGTCATGCTGGCCGTGGGTGAAGGCAGCAAACGCCAGGTCATGGCGCAGATGGGCGCCTTCGGCTCCAACATCATCTACCTCAACGGCAAGCCACCCGCACCCAGGGCGCCGGAAGGCATCATCACCCTGGACGACACCCGCGCCATCGCCACTCTGCCCCAGGTGCGCATGATCATGCCCGTCAATGGCGGCAAGGCCGGTGTGCGCTATGGCAACCAGGACCTGAAACTCTACGTAGGCGGCTCCTACACCTCCTTCCCGCAGATATTCAACTGGCCAGTGGCCCAGGGCAGCTTCTTCACCGAGGCCGACGAAGCCGCCGGCGCGGCAGTGGCGGTGATTGGCGAAAAGACCCGGGAAAAACTGTTTGCCGACCGCAACCCGGTGGGCCAGTACATACTCATCGAGAACGCACCGTTCCAGGTCATCGGGGTGCTGGCCGGCAAGGGCGCCAGTTCTGGCGACCAGGATGCCGACGCCCGGGTGATGGTGCCCTACACCACCGCCAGCGTGCGCCTGTTCGGCAACCAGGCCCCGGAGTACGTGGTGATCGCCGCTGCAGATGCGCGCCAGGTGAAGCAGACCGAGCAGGTCATCGACCAGTTGCTGCTGAAACTGCACAACGGCGTCACCGACTTTGAACTGACCAACAATGCGGCCATGATCCAGGCCGAAGCCAGGACACAGAACGCGCTGTCACTGATGCTGGGCGCCATTGCCGCCATTTCGCTGCTGGTGGGCGGTATCGGGGTGATGAACATCATGCTGATGACCGTGCGCGAGCGCACACGGGAAATTGGTATCCGCATGGCCACCGGCGCGCGTCAGCGCGACATCCTGCGCCAGTTCCTGACCGAAGCCGTGATGCTGACCATGGTCGGCGGCGTCAGCGGCATCGCCCTGGCATTGCTGATCGGCGGCGCCCTGAGCCTGGGCCAGGTCGCCGTCGCCTTCTCGCTGCCTGCCGCCATCGGTGCCTTCGCCTGCGCCGTGGTCACCGGTATCGCGTTCGGCTTCATGCCCGCCCGCAAGGCTGCCCGGCTCGACCCGGTGGCCGCCCTTACCAGCGTATGAGTACCCCAACGTTGATCAAACCCTTGCCCCTGCTCGGCGCCTGCCTGTTGCTGAGCGCCTGCGCCACCCCTGCAACGCCGCCGCAACACGGTGTGCATGCCCCGGCCCGCTGGCAGGCGGCCACGCCTCAGCGCACACCACGCCATTTGACCGGCTGGTGGCAGTCATTCGGCAGCCCGGCACTGAACCAACTGGTAGAACGAGCCCGCAGTGACAGCCACGAAATCGGCGCGGCCATGGCCCGGGTCCGCCAGGCACAGGCCGATGCGGTCATTGCCGGCGGCCCCTTGCTGCCCGAGGTCACCGGGGCAGCCAATGCCAACCGTGAGCGCCTGCAGCACGGCAACGGCTACAGCCAACTGAACTCCAGCCCGACCCAGCGCACCACTCATTACCTGGATGTGGCCCTGAAGGCCAGCTACGAGGTGGACTTCTGGGGCGGCAACGCAGCAGCGCGCGAAAGTGCCCTGCACGGCCTGCAAGCCAGTGAGTTCGACCGTGCGACCGTTGAACTGACCTTGCTCGGCAAGGTTGCCGACAGCTACATGCAGGCGCTGGCTTTCCAGCAGCAGGGGCGTATTGCCGACCTCAACCTGGCCAATGCCGAGCGTGTCCTGCAACTGGTGCAGACCCGCTTCGATGCAGGCTCGGCCACGGCACTGGAACTGGCCCAGCAACAAAGCCTGGTCGCCACCCAGCAACGGCAACGCCCGCTGTACCAGCTACAGGCCCGGGAGGCCCTGATCACCCTGGCGACCCTGGTCGGGCAGCCGGTGCAGGACCTGCAACTGGGCAACACGCGCTTTGACCAGCTCAACTGGCCCTCGATCGATGCGGGCCTGCCCAGCGAACTGCTCAGCCGACGGCCGGACATCGCCAATGCCGAGGCCAAGCTGGCGGCGGCTCAGGCCAATGTGCGCGTCGCCCGCGCGGCGATGCTGCCCAAACTCAACCTGACGGTGATGGTCGGCAGCGGCGCCGATCATTTTCCGGACGTCTTGCGCAACCCCTTCACCAGCCTCGCCGCAGGCCTGGTCACACCGGTGTTCAACAACGGCCGCCTGCGCGCTGAGCGCGACAAGGCGGTGGCAACCCAGGAGGAACTGCTGCAGAACTACCGCGGCGCCATCCTGGCCGGTTTCGGCGATGTGGAAAAGGCCCTCAATACCGTGGACGGCATCGACCGGCAACTGCATTGGCAAGCAATCGAACTGCAACAGGCGCGCAAGGCCTTCGACATCGCCGAAAGCCGCTATCAGGCAGGTGCCGAGGACCTGCTGACCGTCCTGCAAACCCAACGCACCCTGTACCAGGCTCAGGACGAGGATGTGCAACTGCGCCTCAAACGGGTCATGGGCAGCATCGCCCTGTACAAGGCCCTGGGCGGCGGCTGGCAGGTCGATGGCGCTGAAGCCGGTGCCGCACCCGGCGCTTAAACATCGGCAGGTGCGGTTCGTCTTTATCCATGGACAGCACCCGACAAGTCGCACTCGCCCCCCTCACAGGAAACCCTATGAACGCACCCTCTTTCAGTCTGATCCTGGCCGATGGCCGCAACGCCAGTGCCCAGGATGAAACGCCAGAGAGCGGCAGCCTGCGCCTGGACAGCAGCGCCGCCATTCCCTACCGGGAGGTCGACAACCGCATCGTCTTCGAACAACTTCCGCCAGCATTTCCGGCCAGCGCGATGCTGGCAGTGCTGGCGACGCGTTTCTGCCACCGCAAACAATGCAACGAGGTGAATGTGCAGGTCCCTGGCGACCGGGAATTTGCCGTGCGTGCGGTCCGTGAAGGCATTTTCGATCACTGGCAGTTCGACGACCAAGGCAGGCTTGCCCTGCGCTGCACGCGCCAGACCTTCTGGCAGCAACCCCTGCCATGGCTTCGCGAGCCGGCCAGCGTGCACACGGCCCCGCGTTATTGCTTCAGCGGCGAGAAACGCCACCCGCAACGCCCGCCAAAACCGGCGGGCGAAGTCTATCGACGCCACCTGCCGAAGCTGAACGCCACCTTTTCACTGCGCACCATCGACCCGGTGAAGGACCTTGCAGCCTTCAACCGCTGGATGAACCTGGAGCAAGTCGCGTTCTTCTGGGAGCAGACCGGCACCCCGGAAGAACATGCGCAATACATTCGCGAAATGCTCGACGACCCGCGCGTACACCCGCTGATCGGCTGCTTCGATGACGAACCCTTCGCCTACTTCGAAGTGTACTGGTGCAAGGAAGACCGCATCGCGCCCTACTACGACGTCGCCGATTACGACCGTGGCTGGCATGTGGTGATCGGCGAGCCCAAGCACCAGGGCATCGGCAAGTTGCGCGGCTGGTTCCGCTCGCTGATGCATTACATGTTCCTCGATGACCCGCGCACCCAGCGCATTCTCGGCGAGCCGCGCATCGACCATACGCGCCAGATCGACTTCCTCAAGTCCCAGGGGTTCGGCCACCTGAAGGACATTCAACTGGCCCACAAGAAAGCCGCCCTGCTGCGCCTGGAGCGTGAAGCCTTCTTTGATGACCACGTCCTTTGATCCGCCTGGAGAAGACTTCCCCATGATTCGCAAACCGCTCAGCGCGACCCGCGAGCTTGCCCAGTTGCTCAAGCCGTTCTGGCCCATCGTGCTGGTTTCCATACTGTTGGGCATCCTCGGCGGCTTCAGCGTCACCACGCTGCTGGCCACCATCAACCGCGCCCTCAACAGCGAAGCAGGGCTGACCCATGGCGTGCTGTGGTTGTTTGCCAGCCTCTGCGTGCTGACCTTGCTCAGCAGCATCTTCTCCGACATGGGCACCAATTTCGTTGGCCAGAAGATCATCGCCAAACTGCGCAAGGAGCTGGGCGAAAAAGTGCTTTCGGCGCCCATCGAGCAGATCGAGCGCTATCGCAGCCACCGCCTGATCCCGGTGCTGACCCACGATATCGATACCATCAGCGATTTCTCCTTCGCCTTCGCCCCCCTGACCATTTCGCTGACGGTGACGCTGGGCTGCATGGGCTACCTGGCAACCTTGTCCGGCCCGCTGTTCCTGCTGATGCTGCTGGCATTGGGCGCCGGCATCACCGCCCAGGTCATCGCCCGCACGCGCGGCATCAAGGGGTTCAATACCGCCCGCGAGGCCGAGGACGATCTGCAGAAGCATTACAACGCCATTGCCCAGGGCGCCAAGGAGCTGCGCATACACCGGCCGCGCCGGTATCGCATGTTCACCCGGCACATCCAGGGGATCAGCGAGCGGATCAGCGCCATCCAGATCAAGGCAGTCAACACCTACATCCTGGCCAAGACATTCGGCTCGACGCTGTTCTTCATCGTCATCGGCGTGGCACTGGCCCTGCAGAGCACCTGGACAAGCGTCGATCAGGCGGCAATGACCGGCTTCGTGCTGGTACTGCTGTACATGAAAGGCCCACTGGACCATCTGGTCAGCGTACTGCCGCTGGTCAGCAAGGCACAGGTGGCATTCCAGCGCATTGCCGAGCTGTCAGAGCAGTTTTCCTCGCCCGAACCGAACCTGCTGCTCGACGGCCAAGGCGCACCGCGCCAGGCCATCGACAGCCTGGAACTGCGCAATGTGCAGTACGCATTTCCAGCCGTCGAGGGCAGCACGCCGTTTCGCCTGGGCCCGGTGAACCTTACGATCAATCAGGGCGACATCGTGTTCATCGTCGGCGAGAACGGTTGTGGCAAGACCACGCTGATCAAGCTGCTGCTTGGCCTGTATGCGCCGCACAGTGGTGAAATCCTGCTGGATGGCCAGCCGGTCTCGGTGCTTGACCGGGATGACTACCGACAGCTGTTCACCACCATTTTCGCCGACTACTACCTGTTCGACGACGTGGTTCAGGGCGACCAGCAGATTCCCGACGATGCTACCCAATACCTGCAACGCCTGGAGATCGCGCACAAGGTCAGCGTACGTGACGGCGCCTTCACCACCACCGACCTGTCCACCGGGCAACGCAAGCGCCTGGCACTGATCAGCGCCTGGCTGGAGCAGCGCCCGGTACTGGTGTTCGACGAGTGGGCAGCCGATCAGGACCCCACCTTCCGCCGCATCTTCTACACAGAGCTGCTGCCGGACCTCAAGCGCCTGGGCAAGACCATCATTGTCATCTCCCACGATGACCGCTACTTCGATATTGCCGACCAGTTGGTACACATGGACAGCGGCAAGGTTCGCACTGCCACCCAGCCGGCCTGACCGGCTGCATCCCTCGCCCCGACCAGGCCGGCTGTCGCCCTGGCCGGGGCCTGCCGACCCGCCCCGCCCAATGCACCCGCCGGTAAATTTGCCGCACGGCGGCTCGTCTACTGGCCATACACCTCTCCAGAGGACAGCGGCCGTTCGCCGGCAACGCCGGCCCCCCACGCTGCTGTCCTTCGCCTCGACTGCCACAGGGACCGCCATGCACGAATCACCGGATGCCGACTCGCTCGCTGAAGACTTGCTGGACGACACCTTGCTCGCCCTGCTCCAGGATGAGCTGCCCGAACCCGACCGGATATCACCCCGCCAGAGCGTCGGGCCAGCCCCCCTCTCCTTCGCCCAGCAGCGCCTGTGGTACCTGCAGCAGTTCAACCCGCAGAGCGCAGCGTACAACCTGCCACGGGCACTGTCGCTCAAGGGTGAACTGCATGGCCAGCACCTGACCATGGCCTTGCAGGCGGTGGTCGATCGCCATGACATCCTGCGCAGCCGGTTCGCCGAAGTCGAAGGCATACCGCAGCAGTTCGTCGAAGCCGACGCACGCCTCGAAATGCCCTGCCACGACCTGACGGCCCTGCCCGCCGAGCAGCGCCAACATGCGCTGCAGCAGCTGATTGAAGCGGATGCGCTGGCTCCGTTCGATCTCGGCCACGCCCCCCTGATCCGGGCCCGACTGGCGAAAGTACAAGGTGACGAGCATGTGTTGCTGCTGAACATGCATCACATCGTTTCAGACGCCTGGTCCAATCCGATCCTGCTGCACGACTTGCTGGGCGCCTATTCGCAGGCAGCCGCCCAGGGAGCCTGCAAGCTGCGACGGCCCACCATCCAATATGCCGATTACGCCATCTGGCAACGCCAGGCTTACCTGCAAAGCGATGCGTGCAAAGCGTCTGCCCGCTATTGGCATACCCGGCTGGGTGACGAACTGCAGCCGTTGATGTTGCCGGGTGACGTCGACCCGCGCTGCACTGGCGCGCCGCCCGAGGGCACCAGTGCCCGCTACCATGGCCCGCAGCTGGACGCCGAGGTGTTCCGGGCCCTGCAGCAGCTCAGCCGGCAGCAAGGCGTGCAACCCTTCGTCATCGCCCTGGCCGCCTGGCAGGTGCTGCTGGGCCGCTACAGCGGCCAGCGGCAATTCAGCCTCGGCGTGCCAAGCGCCGGGCGCAACCGCAGCGAAACTCAGCAGCTGGTAGGTTTTTTCGTCAGCACCCAGATCTACCGCGCCGAACTCGACCCGCAGCAATCCGTGCAGACCCTGCTGCAAAACCTGCGCGAGCAGTCCATTGCGGCCCTGAGCCACAGTGATTACCCGATGGAGCTTTACCTGGAGACGCTGCAGCACAACGGCCAGGTGCTACCCACCCAGTTGTTCCAGGCCCTGTTCAACTGGCGCGTGGCCGGGACTGCCAGCGGCCCGCTGGCCCTGGGCCCACTGCAGCTGGACTTCCTCGACACCGCCAGCGCCCAGGCCAAATGCCTGGTCGGCATCGACCTTGAATACGCAGCCGACGGCCTTGGCTTCAGCCTCGAATACGACTGCAGCCACTTCAGCCACGCCACCGTGCAACGCATGGCCCGGCACTGGCAGAACCTGCTGCTGGCCATGGCCCGGGGGCCCGAACAACGCTTGGGTCAGCTCGACATGCTGGGCACGCAGGAGCAGCAGGCCACCTTCGCCCAGTGGAACCCGGCCCCCA
>NZ_JAJSAW010000014.1:0-103222 GCF_021378985.1 Pseudomonas sp. JR33AA | reverse complement strand
ACTGTTGCCGCTGCTGCCGTATTCGCGGGTAAACCCGCCCCTACCACGCGGTAGACACACATCGGTGGTGGACACAGGCCGTCGTAGGAGCGGGTTCACCCGCGAAAGGGCCGGCCCTGCTGGCCAATATCCCTGGCCATTCACCGTTGCCGCCGCGACCGCATTCGCGGGTAACCCCGCTCCTATGTATGGCGCTGCTGATCGTGTTGGGCGTTGGCCATGACGATTTGTTCGCCACCGCCGCCGGGAACGTGGCGGTACGAGGTAAGCTCGGATACATGGCCGGCCCGAGGGGCCTGCGTTGCGCCACGCCGGCGAGCAATCGCCGCGGTTCAACCGTCGGACTGTTCCTCCGGTGGGACCTGCCCATCAGGCCATTGCGGCGCCTCTTGCTCTGGCTCAGGGGGGGGCACCGGCTCGCCCGGGTTATGGGGCACTTCGTCGACGTAAGGGTCGGGATGGTTAGGGTCAGTCATGTTGTGGACCTCCACGGTGGTTATCCTGCTTAGGTCGCGCTCCTGGGGTGGCTGTTCAATTCGATGCGCCAATTGAACGACGACCGGCCCTGGCGACTCCATTGCAGCAACGGCGTGTTATGGAGTGTCTTGATGATCCATTTGGGATGCGCGGGCTGGAGCTTGTCCCGCCAGTACGCCGATCAGTTCTTGCAGCCGGGCAGCCATTTGCAGCGCTATGCCGCATGGCTGGGTGCCGTGGAGATCAACAGCTCGTTCTACCGGCCGCACCTACCTGCGACGTATGCCCGTTGGGCTTGCTCGGTACCGGAGCATTTTCGCTTCGCGGTCAAGCTGCCCAGGATCATTACTCATGAATTGCGCCTGGAACGCTGTGAGGTTGCGCTTGATGCGTTTCTTGGCCAATGCCTGCAATTGGGTGACCGCCTGGGCTGTCTGCTCGTGCAGCTTCCGCCCTCGCTGGCCCACGATGCCCGCCGCGATTGGCAGTTCTTTGAAGCCCTGCGCCAACGCCATGCCGGGTCGGTGGCGGTCGAGCCCAGGCATGCCAGTTGGCAAGCTGCGCAGTCGATGCTGATCGACTTGCGTATCGCTCAGGTTGCGGCGAGCCCTTCACGTTTCGCTGCCGATGCGCAACCCGCTGGCTGGCCTGGATTGGCCTACTGGCGCCTGCACGGCGAGCCGCAGATCTACCACAGCGAGTATTCGCAACAGTTCCTGCAGCAGTTGGCTGAGCGACTACAGCGCAGTCATGCCGCAGGTGCAGCAACCTGGTGCATCTTCGACAACACCGCTTCTGGTGCGGCAATGGGTAATGCGCTGGCGCTCCAGCAGTACTTGCGCTGAAGAACCGGATCACACTTTGTTGCACCGGTCGGGCTCTTAAAGCAAGGGAAGCGAACTCAAGCGTTGAATCGCTGTTCCAGGAATGTCCGATTGCCGGCTTCGCATCATCGCAAGGCGCGGGGAAAGGATCTGCCGCCCTTTCACTGAATCGGTTGAATCAGCTCGGCGCCTTGATTGCGCACATTGCCAACGGCAGTGCTCACTCGATACCACTCGAAGGCCTCGGCCGGCTCGCCCAGGTTGAGAGCCATCTGCTCGGCCTGTTCGCCTGGCGTCCCGGTCTCAATCCACTCGCGCGCAAGGTCTGGGGTCAAAACCACTGGCCTGCGGTCATGAACATCCACCATCCCGCCTTGGGCATCGGCAGTAATGATGACGAACCCATCATGCTCACCGCCGGCGAACTGGCCAATACTGGCGCAAAGGGCAGGGCGCCCATCTCGGCGTCGAATGTAGTACGGCTGCTTCCTGGGGCCGCCTTCATCGACCCATTCATACCAGCCGTCGACCGGCGTTATGGCCCGGTGCGGCCAGATCGTCCGGAAGAACGGCCCATGCGCCACCTTTTCGACCCTGGCGTTGATCGGCACGGCTCGGTCAGTCGCCCAATGTGGCCGCCACCCCCACCTCACCAGGTCCGCTCGCGGGCCTGCGTCATCCATTCTCAGCACTGCTACCGGCGCTGTTGGTGCAACGTTGTACTGGTGAAGTTGCTGGTCACCGACGTTGTTCCGCCACACCTCTGGCAGGCTGAGGGTTTCAACGAAGTCGTGAATGCCGCGGTACTGGCTCAACCTTCCACACATGCGCCGCCCTCCTACCTGAGCAAACAAGCATAGTCCGCTGAGCGGTACTGGCAGTCCACCATCGCCATCGACGCAGCACATTCAAAACCGTGAATAACCGTGACCGCAACTTCACCCTGGGCATGATCAAGGCGTGTTTGCAACAGGAAAACCGGTATTGACCTCGAGTTAAGTCAAGGTTTTAGAGTGGCGTCCGGACGCTCTCGCTGCTTTCGGAAATGAACTCACAAAGGACCAGGAATGGACACTCCAACTTCACTGCTGATTTTCCAGATCACCTGCTGCATTGGCTTGAGCCTGTGGCTGAGCATCAGCTTGATCAACAACCTGCATGCCTTTGCCAGCTCAGCCGGGGCGGTCGGGGAGACCATGTCGATGGCGCCGCTGGCCCAATCTCCCGGCATCAGCATCCCTCTGCTGGTGAGAGCGTTGACCTCTCACGCCCTCCATCGCTTGGCCTTGTCGATCATCGTGCTGATACAGGCCGCCGCCGTTCTCACGGCTTGGGTCGGCTGCTATGAACTGCTGTTTGGCGCTGGCCTGGAGGTGGCGCGGCCCTGGCTGAACCTGGCCTTGAGTGCAGCGCTTGGGTTCCTGCTCGCGATGCTGCTGGGCGGGATATGGTTCGGTTACTGGATCCGCCAGGAAGGGTTGCAATTGACCCATCTGGTGCTGATGGTCTGGATCCTGCTGCACTTCATCGTACTCAATGTCCGGTGGAGTTGAACGCCCCAGGGACGCTTGGAGAATTCAGCTAAAAGGAGCAACAGATGAAGACGATGATCGTAGGCGCCAGTAGAGGGTTGGGCCGGGCTTTGCTCGAAGGGCTCGGCAAGCCAGGGGACACGCTGATCGGCGTATCACGCAAACAGCCGGCAGACTTGGCCCTTGCCCCGGACACCGATCTGTAGCGGTGACGGTGCTTCACCTGGGTTATCTCAATACCGACGACTCCCTGAACACGCCATTGGCGCAAGCCGCAGCACGCGGCGAGCGGCGCCAGGTACCGGTGCATGATGTGGTCACCATGGTGGCAGCTGTACGCGGGTTGACAGACCGAGACGTTGGCACTCGGCGCACCACAGGGTGCCCGCACGTACAGCCGCCATGAAAGCGAGCACATGAGGACAACGTCAGCGGTCTGTCAAAACCGGTCGCTGAATTGGCAGCGACAGGCCGAGACTAGGGCTGACTATTTCCATGTGCAACGAAAATCAGGCGTGAGGAGTATCTTTGGGAAATGGCCTACAAGGAAGGGGTAATTTCTGATTTTTCGACCCGCTCCCGTTCCTCAAAACGTCGACAGGAAACATGCGGGCAAAAGAAAGCCCGCCGAGGCGGGCTAAGTACTATCACGTAGGGATAGCTTCATCCTGCCCAAGCCACTGTGAAAATTGGGTGAAAGAAAGGTCCCCATAACGTGATCATCCAGCAAGGGGGCTGCGTGTATCGCCATAATGGCAAACGGGCAGTATGGACTTCCGCGACCCAGCCCTCGAAACTGATTCACTCGCATCTGGACCAGGGCCGGTCATGAATAACCTGCAACGCACACTCTCTCTCATGCTGCTGCTGGCAGCAGCCTCGTTGACCGCCTGCATCCCCTGGAAACGCGAACGCGCCGCCTACGCGGACCTTTGCGAGTCCGAGTTCCAGTTCAAAGTGCCAGGCCCGCAGGGTGAAACCACCCTCTACCTGGAAACCTACCTCTACGACCACGCCGCCCTATGGGGCGAAAAGCGCTATGAGCAAGGCCTGTACGTGCAGTACCCGGGCGAAAAATACCCGCGGCAGGAATTCTTTGTGCAAATGATCGCCTACAACAAAGACCGCCTACGCCCGTCGACCGATTCCAAGCGTGGCGTGCCGCCGATACCAGTGCTGTACGACAGCCGTCAGGCTTATATCACCTTTGAAGACGGCTCGCGCCTGAATGCGCGGCCCGAGGTGTACTTGGGCATCAACAAGACCTACGACTTTCCGTTGGTGGATGAAAAGACCGCCCGGGCATCGCCCTACGACATCAACAGCGATGAAGTGCACCGGATGATTCCCAGGATGACCAACAACAAGCGCTATGGCTCGGCTTATGTGGTCTTTCAGACGGACAAGTTCGAGGCAGACGCCAAGTGGACGATCCATCTGGGAGCCCTGGATGTGCAGGGCCGCAAGGTGCAGATTCCGCCGCTGAAGCTCTGCTATCACCCCGTGAAGAAATGGATCGGGATCGAGCCGCTCATGCGGCCTTGAGTGGAAGGTGCCCGCCATGGGAGGGTTGGCGGCGCTCGATCTCACCGGCAACCTGAATCACACCTCCCAGCCCCCATCGCCAAAGCGGCTCGCCCAGTAAGCCGGCCACTTGCAACTGCCCATTGCGAATTTCCTGGTTTCGGCTAACTTATACAAAAACCTGTACAAGTATGAGAGGTTGTACATGTATTGCGAGTGGCCCTTCACGCTGTACTTTGATGGCGCCTGCCCGTTGTGCGCTCGGGAGATCGCCTTCCTGCGCAGACAATCGACCGGGGGAAAGCTCATCCTGGTTGACATCAGTGCTGATGATTTCGATGCAGGGGCGTTGAGCTTGACGCTTGAGCAACTGAGGTCATGCCTGCATGGAAGGTTCGCGAGCGGGCACTGGGTTACAGGCTTGGATGCCACCTTGTGGAGTTGGCGTGCTGCCGATGTGGGCCTGTGGGTCGCTCCACTGGCCTGGCGTCCGTTACGTCCTCTGTTTTCGGTTGTTTACAGACTGTTCTGTCGTTTGAGGCCACACTTGGCCTGGCTACCACACCCCGATGGCGGGCACCGCTGTAGCGGTGAGGAGTCCAAATGTCACATTCGTTAGCCGAGCACTATCATGAAATCCTCGTCGGTATTGGTGAAAACCCGCAGCGCGAAGGGCTCCTCGAGACACCCCAGCGTGCGGCCAAAGCGATGCAGTACTTGTGCAACGGGTATGCCCAGGATCTTCACGAGGTCGTGAACGGTGCTCTGTTCGAGAGTGAAAACGATGAAATGATTGTGGTGCGTGACATTGAGCTCTACTCATTGTGCGAACACCACATGCTGCCGTTTATTGGCAAGGCTCATGTCGCGTACCTGCCAACAGGGCGCGTGTTAGGGCTTTCCAAGGTTGCGCGCGTGGTGGACATGTTCGCCCGTCGTTTACAGATACAGGAAAACCTCACACGGCAAATTGCGTATGCCGTGCAGGAAGTCACGGATGCCGCGGGGGTGGGGGTCGTCATTGAAGCCAAGCATATGTGCATGATGATGCGCGGCGTAGAGAAGCAAAACTCGGTGATGATTTCATCCGTGATGTTAGGTGAGTTTCGCGATGCCCCTTCGACGCGGCACGAGTTCCTGAACCTCATCGGACGACACCATTGACATCCGGTCCTGAACCGTCGCAAAGGGGCGCCCAGATGAGTTCCGTTTCTACTGCTTTATCTCCAAGCCGCTTCACTGCCCTGGGTTACGGCGGTCTGCTGCCGTTTATTGGTTTGACGCTGCTCATCCTTGTTTGGGCTGAGTATCGGGCGTTTTTCTCGATGATGCTGGTGGGCTATGGCGCGGTGATATTGAGCTTCGTCGGTGCCCTGCACTGGGGGTTCGCCATGACGTTGCAGGGTTTGCCCGCAAAGCAGCGTCAAGAGCGACTGGTGTGGAGCGTTATACCGGCCCTGATCGGTTGGGTTAGCACGTTGCTGCCTGTGCCATTGGGGTGTCTGGTGTTGACCTTCGGTTTTATCGGCCATCTTTGGCAGGATCGCAAACTGGCGCAAGCGGTGCCTGGGTGGTATCTGCCGATGCGCGTGCATTTAACGGCTGTTGCGAGCCTCTGTTTGCTGCTCAGTGCACTCGCCGTATTCATTGATTTTTGAAACCCGATCCACGATGGCCGGATCGTTCAGGAAATTCCCACAACATCGGTGCGGCGCGTGGCTGGCCCTCGCAGCTTTCTAAAGCGGCCTTCAAGGCCGTAATGCGCGCGATCCTGGCGATGATGACGCTGACAGTGATTTGTTTCTGAATGTGTGATCTCTCCCGCTCAGTCTTCGTCAAGAAGACTGCCCCTCGCCGTCGTCTGGGGATTGATACAGGGCCTTCCATGCAAACGCTGTTGAACGAGATTCTTGAAGAAGTACGTCCCTTGATCGGCAAGGGCAAAGTCGCTGACTACATTCCCGCGCTGGCTGACGTGCCGGCGAACCAGCTGGGCATTGCTGTCTATGGCAACGATGGCAGTTATTACTGCGCAGGCGACGCGCGGGTGCCATTCTCGGTGCAGAGCATTTCCAAGGTGTTCAGCCTGGTTCAGGCCATTGGCCATTCGGGGGAAGCCATTTGGGAGCGGCTGGGGCATGAGCCTTCGGGGCAGCCGTTCAACTCGTTGGTGCAGTTGGAGTTCGAGCGCGGGCGGCCGCGTAACCCGTTCATCAATGCGGGCGCATTGGTGATCTGCGATATCAATCAGTCGCGCTTCGCTGCCCCCACATTGTCGATGCGCGACTTTGTCCGGCGGCTTTCAGGCAACCCCCACATCTCGATCAATACCCGGGTCGCTGATTCGGAATATCAGTTTCGCGCGCGCAACGCCGCCATGGCGTACCTGATGCAGTCATTTGGCAACTTCCATAACGAGGTCGAGACGGTGCTGCGCAGTTACTTCAGTTACTGCGCACTGCAAATGAACTGCCTGGACCTGGCGCGGGCATTCTGCTTCCTGGCCAGTGACGGGTTCTGCAAGCACAGCGGTGAGCAGATTCTGACGCGGCGCCAAACCCAACAAGTGAACTCGATCATGGCCACCAGCGGGCTGTATGACGAGGCGGGGAATTTCGCCTTCAGGGTGGGGTTGCCTGGCAAGAGTGGTGTGGGGGGCGGGATCGTGGCGATCGTGCCGGGGCAATTTACCGTATGCGTGTGGTCGCCAGAGTTGAACGCTGCGGGCAACTCCCTGGCCGGGATGGCGGCGCTTGAGCTGCTCAGTTCGCGGATCGGATGGTCGGTGTTCTGATCTGCGAACTCAGGGGCTATCAGGCGTCGCCCTCGCGGGTCAGAACGCGTACACCAACGTGGCCGTGGCGCTGCGTGGGCTGCCATACCAGCCGCGTGCGCCAATCGCTGTGTAGTAGGTCTTGTCAAACACGTTGTTGAGGTTCAGTGAAACGCTGGTCTGCGGCGTGAAGGCATATTGAGCCATCAGGTCGACCACGCTGTAGGGGGCTTGGGTGAACGTTTCGTTGTTGGGCCCGGCACTCTTGTAATACTCGGTACCCTGCCAGCGAACACCACCCCCTACCTTCAACTGTGGCAGCGTCGGCAGGCGGTAGCTGGTGAAGAGTTTCAAGGTGTCTCGCGGTATTTCAGTGTTCAGTCGGTCGCCCTCCGAATCCTTGCTGACCGCATAGGTGTAGCTGGCCGAGACCTGCCAATCAGGCAAAATCTCGCCCGCCATTTCCATCTCGAAACCACGCGTCTTGGTACCCGACTCGGCACGGTAGGCCTGATTGCCGTCTGGCGCCAGGTTGCTTGCGTCGGCTACCGCCAGGTTGTCCTGGTGCACTTCGAATACGCTGAAAGCCGTGGTCAGGCGCTGGTCCCAGAACTCACTCTTCAGACCGAGCTCGTAGTTCACGCCTTCCAAAGGGTCCAGGTAGGTCCCGTTGATATCCTTGTTGCTCTGCGGTTTGAAAATGGTGGTGTAACTGGCATAGGCCGACCAGTGCTCGTTGAGGTCATACACCAGGCCAAGGTAGGGCGTGACGACCCCGGTTTCGCTACGCGAGGTGCGGCTTGTCGCGCCGGACGACAGAGTGGTAGAGGTTTCGTCGCGTTTCCAGTCGATCAGCCGTGCCCCGGTAATCAGCGACAGGTCATCGGCCAGGCTCCAGCGTACCGAAGCCACCAGGCCGTCCTGGGTTTCATCCAGCGCGTCTTCCGTGGACTTGGCATGGATGGCGTCCGGTATCGCCAGCGAGCCGTCCCAGGTGTAGATGTTGTCGATGGTCTGGATCGCCCACAGCGGGTAACCGTTGTTGCGGTAGTAGGCGCGGTAGTGACTGGCCCCGAGATAGGCCTGGTGCTCGCGGGACAACAGCGCGAACGGGCCCGACGCCGACAGGTCGAACGAGGTCTGCCGGGGCTCGCCGGCCCAACGCCCCGTCCAGGTGCTGATGCCACTGCCATCGGGCTTGACGGTGCCGCTGGCAGCGGTGGCAAAGGCGTCGTCATAGCTGCGACGGCTGTGTTCGGCATTCAGTTTCAACTGCCAGCCGTTGTCCAGTTGATGCTCCAGCGTAGTGAATACCGTCTTGGTGCGACGCTTGTGATAGCTCCAGTCCGAAGCTGAATTGAACGTGCGGGAGGGGCTGAAGTGACTGCCATCTGAATTGAACATCGGGAAGCCGTGATTGCCTGCCCCGTCGTTGTCCATTTCCTGATATTCCGCACCGGCTGTCAGCATCGTGCTGTCGGTGATATCCCACTCCAGCACCCCATAGGCCACCTGCCGCTCCAGCGATTGCCGGTCGACGTAGCTCTGGCTGTCGGTATTGGAGGCGACAATGCGCCCGCGGACATTGCCGCTTTGCGTCAACTTGCCGGAAACGTCCAGTTCGGTGCGGTAGTTGTCCCACGAGCCTGCTTTCAATGTCAGCTTGCGTTGTGTTTCCAGGGTCGGCTTCTTGCGGATCAGGTTGACGGTGGCGCCCGGGTCGCCAGTGCCGGACATCAGGCCCGTGGCACCGCGCACTACCTCTACCCGGTCATAGGACACCATGTCGGAGAGGTCGTCCCTGAAGCCAAAGGTATCGGGGCGGTTGATGCCGTCCACCTGGATGCTGCCGACCTCGAAGCCGCGTACGTAGATATGGTTGGCGTCGCTTCCGGCGGGCCCCATGCTGTCAACGACCACGCCTGGTGTCTGTTCAAGCACCTGGGCAACATCGTTCAGGTTCTGGTCTTCAATCTGCTGGCGGGTGACCACGCTGACCGATTGCGGTGTCTCGCGTGCTGACAGCCGCAGCCCGGTGGCGGTATTGACCGAGCCGGTGGTGTAGCTGCCGGTGCCTTCGGTGGTGGCACCCAGGGCCATGCTGGAGACGGTGGTTGCGGCAAGCTCCATGGCGCCATCCTGTTCAGCGCTCACCAGCATGAAGCGCTTGTCGCCCGCTGCCTGCACCTGCAAGCCACTGCCTTGCAGCAGTTCCGCCAACGCCTGATGCAGCGCGTAATTGCCCTGCAGGCCTTTGCTGTGCAAGCCTGCGACTTCTTCATGGCTGAAACTGATAACTGCCCCGCTGGCGTCGGCAAACTGGTCGAGTGCGTGAGCCAATGACCCTGCCGGGATGCTGTAACCCACAGGCTCGGCCCAGGCATGTGCAGTGCCCAGCAGCGAGCCCGCGAAGCTGACCGCTAGCGCGGTTTGGCGAATACGGGTGGCGGGGGAGGAAAAGCGAGCGGACATCCAGTGACTCCTTGCTGATCGAATACAAGTGCTCCCAGTAACAAACGTGTTGTTGATGGAAATACTTAGTAGCAAGGCGGCGAGGTGCGGCAGAGAGGGCGGTAGGGTTAAAGAAAGCTCGGTGGGGATTGCCCGGTGTTGTTACATCTCCGGGCGAGTCATTGACGAGATCGGGGCTCGTACCGTCATGCTTGAGCTCAGTCAGCCCAGCGCCACAGCGGCTCATCCAGCAACCCAACCCCTCGCAGCTGGGTTTGCCCTTGTACTTTTTCCAGCTCTAGCACATTGCACCCGTCACAGGCTGCCAGCGCGTTGATTAATGGCGCACTGTGCGATACCACCCAAACCTGGCTACGGCGTGATGCACGAATGATCAGCCGTGCCAAGGCCGGGAGCAGGTCCGCGTGCAGACTGGTTTCCGGTTCGTTCAATACCATCAGCGATGGCGGCCGTGGTGTGAGCAGGGCAGCCATCAACAGAAGATAACGCAGGGTGCCATCCGACAATTCAGCACCCTCGAGCGGGCGCAAAAGACCGTGCTGGTGCAGCCTTACACTGAACAGCCCGCCAGGTGGCGCATTGATCTCCAGACGGCTGCCGGGAAACGCGTCATCCAGCGCGTCCACCAGATCCTCCACATCGCCAATTTCGATAATGGTCTGCAACGCCGAGGCCAGGTTGCGTCCGTCGTGATGCAGCACCGGCGAGCGAGTGCCCAGTTGGGGTTGACGGCAAGGCGCATCACGGTCAATCCGGAAGTGATCGTAAAACCGCCAGCTATTGATGAATGCGCGCAGGTCACCGATTTCCGGTGCCTGGCGGGGCCGGCCGACGATGTTGAAGAAGCTCTCGCCGCTGTCAGCATGCTGATCGAGCACTGCCCAGCTGTTGCCCTCGCGGGCCCGCACCAGGGCGTTCTTGCGCTCGACCAGCAAGGAAGAGGGCCGATAGGCGCCAGCGCCCCAGATG
Organism: Pseudomonas sp. JR33AA; assembly: GCF_021378985.1. Taxonomy (NCBI): domain Bacteria; kingdom Pseudomonadati; phylum Pseudomonadota; class Gammaproteobacteria; order Pseudomonadales; family Pseudomonadaceae; genus Pseudomonas; species Pseudomonas sp. JR33AA. The sequence continues at coordinate 92,651 of NZ_JAJSAW010000014.1, read as the reverse complement.
GCTTCACACTTTATTTCGGGGTCGAGCATGAACGCGGTCGGATACGGCAGGGGAATGGGCAGGCCGAGTGTGATGGCAAACCCGAGGTCCTCGGTGGCAAAGCCCAGGCGCAGGCGCCTGGCTTCGCTCGGATGCTGGCCTTGGATGGGCACTTCGCCACGCCGCATTCGTGCGCTGGTTTCTGGGCCGGCCCACCAGGTCGAATCCAGCCCGCCTTCACGGGCGAGGGCTTCGACCACACCGCCCTGTGCCGTTTCGGCCAGCAGGCGCAGCGCCTTGTAAAGGTTGGACTTGCCGCTGCCGTTGGCACCGGTCACCAGGTTGAGTTGGCCCAGCGGCAGTATCAGGTGGTTGATCGAGCGGTAGTTGCCGATGGCGAGGGTAGTGAGCATGCAGTACTTCCCAAACGTGGACCAGGCGACCGATTGTGGCCGAAGCGTGCCTGCCTTGTCAGCCATCCCTGCCGCGGCTGCGGCAAGTGAAGCGGCCATGCGCATCGTCTATAGTGTGGGCAACCTCTCGCGCAAAGGATGCTCACATGGCCAGATCAACCATCATGACAGCCGTTGTCACCTCATTGGCTGTGGCTTTGGCTTCTGGCCCGGTGCTCGCCGACCCGGGTAACGGCAAAGGCCATGGCCAAGACCAAGGGCACGGCAAGGGCCAGGCTCAGCACGCCCAGGGCCAGGGCAATTCGGGCGGCCACAAGCAGAGCGCTGGCGGCAATGACTGGCACGGCGGCCCGTCCATCGACCGTGGCGATGTCCTGGGCATCCTCGGTGGCCACCGCAACTACTGGAGCCCGGGCCCGGCATTGCCTCCAGGCATTCAGAAGAACCTGGCCCGCGGCAAGCCCCTGCCACCGGGTATCGCCAAGAAACTGGATGGCCGTCTGTTGGGGCAGCTGCCTCGCTATGACGGGTATGAGTGGATGCAGGCAGGCGCAGACCTGATTCTGGTCGCCGTGGCGACCGGGATCATCTATGAGGTGTTGAACGGGGCGTTCGACTAAGGCCACAGGTGCGAGCAGTGCGCTCGGTCCCCGCAGGGCCTGGGATGCCTGCAATGGGCTGCGCAGCAGCCCAACGGCCTATCAACGCCGCCGCAATACAGCGGCCAGCCCAATGGTCAGCATCACCGCGCCCAGCATGGCCAGGCCGATGGTAACGCCAACGCCCCATGTTTCCAGCAGCCCCGCCAACACCAGATAGAAGGCAATCACCCCCACCGCGCCGATTGCATTCCCCCGCACCATTGCCGCCATCCCGGCTCGCCCGCCCTGCACATGGGCAAACACCACCAGCGGCCAGGCAATCACCGGAATCGGCGCCAGCATCCCGCTGGTCGCAGGGCCCAGCCAGCTGGCCAGGCTGGTGGTGATCATCAGCAGGGAAGTGGCAGACACCATGCGCAACGGGATTTCCCAGTACCGGTGCCGGGGGCGGGCCAAGGTATCGGGTTTGGGCTCGCGGCCGCTGGCGCGGATCAGCACGCCGATCAGCACCAACGCCACTGCAATCGACAGGTACAGGCTGCCCCAGTGGGTAAAGGCATAGGCGGCCAGGCCATAGAACAGCAACGCCAACAGTACGGCCACGGCGATGCCGAGTGTGCGCGTGGCCAGCAGGTAGACGGTGTAGGTGGCCTGCACCGCCGCCAGGCCGCCCAGTGCGCCGGGCAGTGCGCCCAGTGCAAAGGCCGTGCCCTGTTCAAGGCACAGGAAGGTCATCACCAGCGCCGAGGTGATCGGCAGGCCGGACAGCAATCCGCCGAGCAGGCCGCCCCAGCGCCGCGAGGCGAGGGAAATGGCCCACATCAGCAGGGGTGTGACGGTGAGTTTCAGGTAAAACAGGGTCATTGCGGGTGCATCCAGGCTTGATGAAGGTGCGCCCGCCTTCGACATTGGGTAGGGCGCGGAGGAATCAGCCGCGGCTGGCCTCCAAGGCCTGGGCCAGGTCGGCGATGATGTCGTCACTGTGTTCGATGCCGATGGACAGGCGCACCATGTCCCGTGGCACGCCGGCCTTCTCCAGTTCCTCGTCGTTGAGCTGACGATGGGTAGTGGAAGCGGGGTGGCAGGCCAGTGACTTGGCGTCGCCGATGTTCACCAGGCGTACCACCAACTGCAACGCGTCGATGAAGCGCGCGCCAGCCGCCTGGCCCCCCTTGATGCCGAACGACAGGATCGACGCCGGCTTGCCGCCAGTGTAGCGCTGGGCCAGTTCATGTTCGGGGTGGTCGGGCAGCCCGGCGAACTTCACCCAGGCCACTTGCTCGTGGGCTTGCAGGTAATGGGCGACCTTTAGCGCGTTCTCGGTATGGCGCTCCATGCGCAGGGCCAGGGTTTCCAGGCCTTGCAGGATCAGGAAGGCGTTGAACGGCGACAGCGCGGCGCCGGTATTGCGCAAGGGCACCACACGGCAGCGGCCGATGAAGGCGGCAGGGCCGAAGGCTTCGGTGTAGGTGACGCCGTGGTAGGACGGGTCGGGGGTGTTGAGCAGGGCGAAGCGTTCCTTGTTTTCGGCCCAGGGGAATTTGCCGGAGTCGATGACGATGCCGCCGATGCTGGTGCCGTGACCGCCGATGTACTTGGTCAGCGAGTGCACGACGATGTCGGCGCCGTGCTCGAACGGCCGGCACAGCACCGGGGTGGCCACGGTGTTGTCGACGATCAGCGGCACCCCGTGGCGGTGGGCGGCCTCGGCCAGCGCAGCGATATCAACGATATTGCCGGCGGGGTTGCCGATGGACTCGCAGAATACCGCTTTGGTTCGCGCGTCGATCAGCGCTTCGAGGGCGGCGATATCGTCATGGGCCGCGAAGCGGGTGTTGATACCCATGCGTGGCAGGGTGTGCGCCAGCAGGTTGTAGGTGCCGCCGTACAGCTTGGCCACCGAGACGATATTGTCGCCGGCTTCGGCGACGGTCTGGATGGCGTAGGTGATAGCCGCCATGCCCGAGGCTACGGCCAGCGCGCCAACCCCGCCTTCCAGGGCGGCCATGCGCTGCTCGAGCACGTCGTTGGTGGGGTTCATGATGCGTGAGTAGATGTTGCCGGCAACCTTCAGGTCAAACAGGTCGGCGCCGTGCTGGGTGTCGTCGAAGGCGAAGGAGGTGGTCTGGTAGATCGGTACAGCCACCGCCTTGGTGGTCGGGTCCGGGCTGAAGCCCGCATGGATGGCAAGCGTTTCCAGCTTCATGCAATCGTTCCTTGAGCTTGGGTGGAGGCGTTCGAGCATGCGACGGCGAGCGGGCGTGGGTCAAGGAGGTCGTCTGGCGGCCCATGACCTGCGCTTCCCGCGAAGCAGGCGACGCGGTTTATGGCAAGCAGGGTGATGTGCTGATCGGCAGTTGATCCTGCTTCGCGTCAGGCTCCTGAGGGGAGCGCACTCTGTTCGCCACGCCAAACGGTACATGCACCATTGGCAGGTTTCCTGCTGGCGATTGCAGGTGCGTGCGCTGGTCGTCGAAAAATACATGCGGCTTCAATATCGACAACACCCTGGGCTTATCCATACCGCCTAGAAAAAAGCACTCATCCGGGGATACGCCCCAATCCTTCAGGGTTGTCACCACTCGCTCATGCGAAGGCGCGTTGCGCGCCGTGACGATGGCAATGCGCAGAATCCGCTGGTAGTTCGGGTCCTCGGCCAGCTTGCGGTCCTCCAGCATACGTATACGCGAAAGCTTGCGGTAAAGGTCTGCCAATGGCCCCGGCGAATGCGGGGTGCCCTTGTGCACGCGCTCGTGTTCCTGGAAGTCGTCCAGGTTGTCGTTGCGCTTGTAAACACTCTCTGCCTCGTCGTCGGCAATCACGCCATCGAAGTCGAAGGCCACCCGCAGCTCAGTATCGATTTCATCATCGTAGATGCGCGTAGGCAGCACACGCCCGGCAGGGTAGTTGGCGTCGATGGCCTTTTGCACATCTTCCTCGTTGGCGCTGAGGAACAGCGAGGCATTGAACGCCGGGATGTATTCGTAAGGCGAGCGGCCCGACATGAAGGCTGCGCGGGTGATGTCCAGCTGATAGTGGCTGATGGAGCGGAACACCCGCAGGCCGGTTTCCGGCGAGTTGCGGGAGAGCAGCACCACCTCCACCGGCAACTGGTCGGGGAACGCCTTGTTGATGCTCAGGAAGCGGCGAATGAACGGGAGCGCCACCCCCCTTGGGAACGGCTCGTCCAGGTTCTGTTCCTGATGTTGGCGGTAAGCCTCGACACCTTGTGTCTGGTAGATGTCGTCGGAGACGGAGAGGTCGAACAGCGCACTCGAGGCAACGCCAATGACCAGTTTTTCTTCAATGGGGTAGGGCATGAAGCGGCTCCTGCGAGTGGCTTGAAGGCAAGTGTACGCGCACGTTTTGACGAAAGCCGTCAATTGCGCGACTGATCAGTGGATCCGGTAATGTCATTTTGATAGCTTCTCGCCCCTTACCGCAGTATCCGGATAGTGATTGATGAACCAGCTACATGAACACGGCACCCTGACTCCGCTTGCCGAGGCGAATGGGAACACGCAGCACGAGACCCACCTTGAAGCGGACGCGTCGGCCCAGCAGGCCAGCGGGCATGACGCACTGCAGGCCAATATCGAAGCGCTGAACAAAAAGCTCGTGGCAACTACCCTGGCCCGTGTGCAGAAGGAAGGGGCGTTCCGCAAGCACCTTGAGCAGTACCAGCAGCAACTGGCCGCCAGCAATCAGGCTCGGGAGGGGCTGTCCATCACCGTGACCACGGCGCTGAAGAAGCTCGCGCTGGCAGCCAGCACCCAGGCAGACCGCGTGGACAGTGTGGAGGCGCGCTTGACCTGCCTGGTTGAGCGCCCATGTGAGTGCGCGTCGCAGTCAGCAGCCGGTTGGCCCGCGTATCTGGAGCGTCATGCCGTGTCGTTGGTCGCCTTGGCCGTGGCTGTGTTTACGCTTGGGCTGCACCTGCTCGGGTAGTGCAACCTCAAGGTTGCGCCGCCTTCAAGCGTTGAAGTGCCAAAGCTTGCGGGTTGGCGACGTTCTTCGGTACCCCTTCGAAAAACGCCAGCACATTGTCGAAGGCGTCACCGAAGTACAGCTCGTAGCCGTTCTTCTCCACATACCCCAGGTGGGGCGTGCTGAGTACACGTGGGTGGCACAGCAATGGATGGGCCGGGTCCAGTAACGGCTCTTCCTCATAAACATCCACCGCCGCGTACCCCGGCCGCCCGGCATTCAATGCCTGCAGTAATGCGCCGGGTGCAATCAGTTCTGCGCGGCTGACGTTCACCAGCAGGGCGTCGGGCTTCATCTGGGACAGGTCGTCGAACGTCACCCCGTGGCGTGTCTGATCCGAAAGGCGCAGGTTCAGGCTGACAATATCCGCCTCGGCAAAAAACGCCGCACGCGAGGCGGCAGCAGAGTGGCCATCGGCTTTGGCTGCGGTACGGCTGTTTTCGCTGCCCCACACCAGCACGGGCATGTCGAAGGCCTGCGCATAACGCGCCAGGCGCTGGCCAATCTTGCCATAGCCCCAGATACCCAGCGTCTGCCCGGCCAGCGCCTGGCCCAGGTTGACCTGCCATTGGCCCTGGCGGAAGGCATCAATGGCCGGTACCAGTTGCCGGCGGGCATTGAGGATCAGCGCCCAGGCCAGTTCGGCGGGCGCTACCGGCGATCCGCGCCCCTCGGTCACGGCAATGCCGCGCGCGGTGCAGGCAGCCAGGTCGAGGTGGCTGGACACCTTGCCGGTCTGGCTGATCAGCTTGAGGTTGGGCAGGCGGTCGAGCAAGGCGGCGTCGATGCGTGTGCGTTCGCGGGTGAGTACCAGCGCGTCGGCATCGGCAAAACGTGCTGCAAGTTGTTCCGGCGTGGCAGGCGGAAGCTCATGAAGGACACTGACAGCATGCCCGCTGAGCTTGCCGAAGCAATCGAGCGTAGGGATTACATTCTGGTAGTCGTCGGGAATGACAATGCGCATGGTGGTGTGGCCCGGGCGGTACTGTGAAGTGTCGAAGATAACCTAACGGGCAGCGCCAGATAGCTGCTCCACCAGAAAATCCACAAACACCCGCACCCGCGCCGGCATCGCCGGGCCGCCTACGAACACCGCATGAATCGGTTCCCGATCACCTGGGTTATAAGCCTCCAGCAACGGCACCAGTTGCCCGTTGCCCAGGTCATCGGCCACGGTAAAGGTGCCGATACGCGCCACGCCGGCGCCCAGCCTGGCCAGTTGCGCCAGCGCCTCGCCGCTGCTGCATTCGATATTCCCTGTCACCTTCAGTGAGAACGTATGCCCGTCGCGGTGAAACGGCCAGTCAGGCATCGCGCGGCGGAAGTTGAAGCGCAGGCAGTTGTGCCGGGCCAGGTCTTCAGGTTCAAGCGGGGTACCGTAGCGTTGCAGGTATGCTGGCGAGGCCACCACCACCTGGCCGGTCTCGCCAATGGCCCGAGCGCTCAACGAGCTGTCCGGCAGGTGACCGAAGCGCAGCGCCACGTCGGCCTGGCCGCCGAGAATGTCGGCCACCTCGTCGCTGAGGGTCAGGTCAACCAGCACTTGAGGGTAGCGCGCGCTGAAGGCCGCCAGCAGCGGCACTACGGTCAACCGGGCATGGCCCAGCGCAGCGCTGACCCGCAAGCGCCCGCGTGGCACGCCTTGGTCAGTGATGGCTTCTTCCACTTCGAGCATGTCCGCAAGCACCCGCCGTGCGCCGCGCAGGTAGGCCTCCCCCTCGGGGGTGAGGGTGAGCGCCCGGGTCGTGCGCAGTAGCAGGCGGGTACCCAGGCGCTGTTCGGTGCGGGCGAGAATGCGGCTGACCGCCGAGGGCGTCAGGCCTAGCGCTCGGGCGGCAGCAGACAGGCTGCCCGCTTGCGCCACCTTGGCAAAAATCTCCATCTCGCCGGATCTGCCACTGAAGTCCATTTGTGCCTCTTAAGCAAAGGTGGTTCGCAAAAATGCAGTCTAGTGCGTGTTTTAAACGGATCGTAGCATTTACGGCATAGATAAGGAGCTTGCCATGCGTATCAATCCACCGCTTGTCGCACTTGCCATCGGTGCCTTCGGCATCGGCGTTACAGAGTTCGCCCCCATGGGTATGTTGCCCAGTATCGCTACCGACCTTGGCGTTTCCATTCCTGCTGCCGGGCTGCTGGTCAGTGCCTATGCCATCGGCGTATTGATCGGCGCGCCGCTGATGACCCTGGCCACGGTGAAGATCCCGCGCCGTTACCTGTTGATCGGGCTGATGGCGATTTTCACCTTGGGTAACCTGATGTCAGCCCTGGCCAGCGACTACGCCAGCCTGCTGGTGGCCCGCGTGGTCACTTCACTCAACCACGGCGCCTTCTTTGGCATCGGCTCGATCGTCGCGGCCAGTGTGGTGCCGCCCGCGAAGCGCGCCGGGGCTGTGGCTGCAATGTTCATGGGTTTGACCCTGGCCACCATCGGCGGCGTGCCGTTGGCGACCTGGTTTGGTGAAATGCTGGGTTGGCGCACGGCGTTCTGGGGTATTGCCGGGCTTGGCCTGGTGGCGATGACCACACTCTGGTACGCACTGCCCAATGTTGCGTCGCCCAAGGGCGAGGGGGCCATGGCCGAGATCCGTGTGCTGGGCCGTAGGCCGGTACTGGCGGCATTGTTGCTGACCGTGGTGGGTTCCAGCGCAATGTTCACGGTGTTCACCTACATTGCGCCGATTCTGCAGAATGAAGCGGCGGCGTCCACCACCTTCGTGACGACCATGCTGGTGTTGTTTGGTGTCGGCCTGACCTTGGGCAACGTGTGGGGCGGCAAGGCGGCGGACCGCTCGATCGATCGCACCCTCATCCTGTCACTGGCTGGGCTGATTGCCGTGCTGCTGGTGTTTCCGCTGGTACTGGACTGGCCGCTGCCGACCGCCCTGGCGATCCTGGTCTGGGGTGCGGCCAGCTTTGCCCTGGTGCCGCCGCTGCAAATGCGGGTGATGGAAGCGGCCAAGGATGCGCCCAACCTGGCCTCGGCGGTGAACATCGGTGCGTTCAACCTGGGTAATGCGATCGGTGCGGCGTTGGGCGGCGCGGTGATCAACGCAGGGCTGGGCTACCCGGCGATTTCCCTGGCGGGGGCGGCGATGGCGGCGCTGGGACTGGTGCTGGTGCTGCTGTTTGCCTGGCGTGGGCGAGGGGTGGTAGCGGCGGGGCAGGTTGCGCTGTAACAGGCCGGAACCTTGGGGCGCTTTGCGCCCCTCGATACACGTGCTTGCCGGTATTACGGGGTCCCGTTTCGGCCATGCAAGTGATAGGCAGGGCGCTCGCTCAGGCGCTCGTAATAATCGCGCACTGCGGGCAGGTGCGGGTGCTCGAACGGCGTTTCGAACCAACGGTTGACCGACAGGCCGATAGGGATGTCGGCCAGGGTGAACTGGCTGCCGGCCACATAGGCACCGGTGCTGGCCAGTTGGCGGTCGAGGATGTGCATGTAACGTGACCACTCGGCACAACCGGCAGCCAGTGCTTGCGGATCTTGGTGAGCGGGCGAATGCCTGACCAGCGACATGAATGCGTAGCTCCATGAGCGGTTCAGGTCCGAGGCCTGCCAGTCGATCCACTGGTCGATCCTCGCCCGCGCCTGGGCCTCGCCGGGATAGAACGCGGTGGCGCCGTAGCGGCTGGCCAGGTAACGGATGATGCTATTGGACTCCCACAAGGTGAAGTCGCCGTCCTGGATCACTGGAATCATGGCGTTGGGGTTCAGCGCGAGGAACTCGGCGCTGTCCGTGGCCTTGAAGCCAGAACCCCAGTCTTCGCGCTCGAACGCGATCTCGAATTCGGCGCAGGCCCACAGGACTTTTCGCACATTGATGGAAGAGGCTCTTCCCAGTATCCGCAGCATGGTGTTCGTCCTTGTGTGGGGGAGGTTGATCGTCCGCCACTGCCGGGGGCGGGTCAAGGGGGCGAGCAGTGTCTCGGTGCTCCCTGTGCGGGGTTCTTGTAGTCCATTTCCTAAAGTGACCGTTTCCTCCCCTTTGTCATTGTAATGGGGGTAGGCAGCGGCCTAGCCTCGGCAAACGCCTAATCTTGAGGAATGGACATGGACAGCGAAACGCCGAAAAACAGCAGCAAGCCCTATGTGGTGCATGCCGCGAGCCGCTTTGGCAATAGCAATGCCGAACTGGTGCAAATGAAACCGCAACTGCCAATACGCACCGCCCTGATGGAAGCTTCGGGCATCATGGGCTGCATCACCGAGATCACCCGCAAGGCCATCGACAGGCCTGACGACCGCCAGGTGATGATGAAAGCCACGTACTACCTGGCAGGGATGGCCAAATCACTGATCGACGGCCAGTTGCTGCAGATGCGCCAGGCGCGCGAAGGCGAGGGCGAAGCCTAGCCAGGCTTGCCTGGGGGGCGCGAACTTGGCACCCTTGGGCGGTTTTAATCGTCTGTAACACGACAGAAGGAAGCATGCATTGAGCTGGGACAAGGTGGGGAAGCTTCTCGTCGCCGTGCTGATCGGCCTGATGGTCCTGTTGGCCGCCTACGCGTTGCTCAGGGGCAATCCGCGCCTTGAGGCGTCACTGACCTATGCCTACCTCACTTACCCCAGCCAGTTCAGCGAGCGGATCAGCAAGGCCAGCGAACAGCTGAAGTACGAGCAGTTGCAGGGGAAAATCAACGGTATCGTTCAAGGCCAGCTGGGCCATGACCAGGTCGAGCGGCTCATCGAAATGGCGCAGGCACCTTATGCCCAGCTGTTCGCCAAGCCTTTCGAGGCCGGGCTGGTCGACCACCGTACCGGTTTGCTGATTGAACTGCACAACAGTGGTGATGCACAGGTACGGCAGGTGAAAATCCGCCTGCCAGCCAAGGGCCTGGTGCAGGTGCGCGATGCTGCCGGCAATGACACGCTGCTGGAAACTGCCATCGCCCAGGTTGATATCACGGCCATCGAGCCTGGTGGCACCTGCAAGGTGTGGGTGTATTTCGATGCCGACTACTCGCAGATCCGCCATGGCGGGGTCAGTATCAGCCATGCCGATGGTGAGGCCAATGTGCAGGTGTACCGCGAGGTCATCGGTTTTCCGGCCATGGTAGCCCATTACAGCCGTGAGCTGATGATACTGCTTGGCATACTGGCGGTCAGCGTACTGGGCTTGGCCTATGCCTGCCTGGCACGTCGTGACCCGCGGTAAAAACAGCCTGCAGAAAAATGCGTGCATTCATTCTGCGGTCAATGGTCATTTGCTGAAAACTCAACACTCCCCCGCAAGTACCTACTGACGACGCTGGCGCTATCGTTCGCAGCAGCCTTCGCCCTCATGCAGCGCCAGGCTCTGGCGCAGTTGTTCAATCATGGCTTTGCGCAGCGCCTGCGGGGCCTGGATGCGGATCGAACCCGCCTGGGACAGCAGCCAGCCCATCAGCGCGCGGTTGTCGTCGACGGTGGCCACCAGCGCGGCGCCGCCGCTTGCGTGCGGCGTCAGTTGCATATCGGCGGACAGGGGTGACTGTTCCAGGCGGCGGGCCAGCGCGTCATCGACCCAGGCATTCAGTACAACGTGTGTCGGGGGCACAAGTGCGTCGGGTTGCAGCTGCTGCGCTTCGCCCAGGCTCAAGCCCGGTTGCCAGTACCAGCCGTAAGGCATGCCTTTACTGTTGCACTGCAGCGGGAACAGTGCGGCGAGCTCGACCAGGTCGCGCTCGACGGTGCGTTTGCTGGTGGTATGGCCCACGGTTTTCAGGGCAGCCTGCAACTGAGTGGAGCTCATGCCTGGGTGGCGGCCGGGCAGTAACTTGAGCAGTTGCCACTGGCGGGCGATGGTGTGACGGGTCGGGTGGCTGGGCAAAGGGCTCGTCCTTGAAGACAGGCACCAAGCCTGCCTGGGTGGTGGCGTTTAGCTATTGCCTAGCATACCTCGTCATAAGATGGGATCCAAGTTGTGGCGACTGGCCTCGGTCAAGTGGTGCGTCGCCACGTCAACGACGAGCGTGTCGTTGTGGTAGTGGTAATCAGTGGTAAGCACAAGTGCTGGGGACTATCGAGCCGTTCAGCGCGTCAGGTGAGCTTCGGGGTAAACCTGCTCTTACATCCCACCCCGTCGCACATGCTTGACGAAGACCTTCTCCAGCAACTCCCACATCGCCGGGTCCGTACTGAACGCCACATTGAAGCGCATCCACCCGGTCGCCTTGGCGTCGACCATGAACAACTGCCCGGGGCCGAGCATGATGCCTTTCTCCAGCGCATCGTCCAGCAACGCTGCACTGTCGGGAATCGCCGGGTGGCGGGTCCAGATGTACATGCCTTCATCCGATTCGGTGAACAGTTCAAAGCCCAATCGATGCAGGTGCCGCCCCACCTCCTGATGTGCCTCGGCCAGGCGCTGGCGCAGGCGCTTGAGGTGCTTGCGCCAGCGCCCGTCGATAATCGCCGCATACACCACGCGCTCCATCACCTGCGAGGTGGTCAGGCCTGAGCGCATCTTCAGGTGCAGCAGTTTTTGCATCAGCTCGGGGTTGGCCAGCATGTAGCCAACCCGCACGTTGGGCGAAATGCTCTTGGAATAGCTGCCCACGTACACCACTTGCTGCAGATGGTCGAGGCTGGCCAGGCATGGCTGCGGCTCGGCGACCATGTCGGCGTACAGGTTGTTCTCCACCAGGCGGAAGCCATGCTGGCTGGCAAGCTGCAGCAGGCGGTGCAACTGCGGCAGCGGGGTGCGCGAGCACGTCGGGCTGTGCAGGTGCGGCTGGGTGAAGAACGCCGTCGGGCGGTGGTGGGTGAGCAATTGCTCCAGCTGGTTCAGGTCGTAGCCGGCCGGTGTACGTGGCACGCCTACCAGGGTTGCCCCTTGGGTGCGCAGGATGCTCATGAGGTTCGGGTAGCCAGGGTCGTCCACCAGCACCACATCGCCTGGGCGCACCAGTGTGCGTGCGGCCAGGTCCAGGGCCTGGCTGGCGCCGTGGGTGAGCATCAGCTGTGCCGGGTTGGCGACGATCGACAGCTCCTGTTGCAGGTTCTGTGCGGTCAGTGCACGCAGCTCCATCAGGCCCATGGGGTCGCCGTAGCCCGACAACTCCAGCGGGCTGCCGGCCACCTGGCGAAGGCCGCGGCGCAGGCCGTCTTCGTACATCCAGTCGTTGGGCAGCCAGCCGCACCCCGGCTTGTACGGCAACTGGCGGATTTCGAATATCTGCTGCAGGTACCACTCGGAGTTGAACGTTGGTCGACTGGTGTCGGCCTCGGTGTTGTGCTGTTCCAGCAGTTCGCCCGCCGCACGGTTGACGAAGAACCCCGCATTGCCACGGCTCACCAGCAGCCCTTGGGCGACCAGGCGGTCGTAGGCCTCGACCACGGTGAAGGTACTCACCGAATAGCTTGCGGCAAAGGCGCGGATCGACGGGACCTTGGCGCCTGGCTTGAGGGTTTGGTTGTCGATCAGCTCGCGCAGCCCATCGATGATCTGGTTGACCAGCGGGGTTGAGGAGTCTGGATGTAATTCGAACATTCGGGACCTTCAGGATGCGTATCGCCTGGCGACTGCAGGGTGTACTGCATGGGCGACCTATACAGTGCAGTGCGAGATTCATGCCACTGTGCATGGCTCTCTGCGTCGGACATTTTTACATTAGGTGTCGGATATCGCCACATAAAGCATGTTCAGTTCGCCTCAGGCAGTCGCCCTGGGGCGCGTCAGCAGGCCGCCATGGAAGGCCTGCGTGTGTAGTTCACACCATCCTGCCCGCATTAGCACTGATGTACAGGTGAAATCGCCAGCCATCGGGGTTTCACAGTTTTCCTTGGATAAAAAGAAGCACGGGGTACACAACTGATGGACGCAACATCCACAACCACCACCGCGAAAAGCGGGCATGAGAGCAAGCTCAGTGCCTCGCTGAAGTCGCGCCACCTGACGATGATGTCGATCGCCGGGGTTATCGGCGGCGCCCTGTTCGTAGGTTCCGGCAGCGTGATCCACAGCGCCGGCCCAGCCGCTGTCCTGGCCTACCTGGCAGGCGGCATCCTGGTGGTACTGATCATGCGCATGCTGGGTGAGATGGCGACTTCCTCGCCTGACACCGGCTCGTTCTCCACCTACGCCGACCGCGCCATTGGCCGTTGGGCCGGTTTTACCATCGGCTGGCTGTACTGGTGGTACTGGGTCATCCTCATGGCCTGGGAAGCCTATGTGGCGGGCAAGATCCTGCATGGCTTCTTCCCCGACGTTAGCGTCAACGTGTTCGTGCTGGCCACGACCCTGTTGCTGATCACCGTCAACTTCTTCAACGTCAAGCACTACGGTGAGTTCGAGTTCTGGTTCGCCTTGATCAAGGTGATTGCAATCGTCTGCTTCCTGATCGTGTGTACGGCTGCGGTGCTGAACATCTGGCAGTTCGGTGAAGTGCGTGGCATCAGTCACCTCACCGCTGAAGGCTTCATGCCCAATGGCATCACCACTGTGATCGGTGCCTTGCTCGGGGTGATGTTCGCCTTCCTCGGCGCCGAAATCGTGACCATCGCGGCTTCCGAAGCCAAGGACCCGGCCGCGCAGATCGTCAAGGCGACCAACTCGGTGGTCTGGCGTGTGTGCCTGTTCTACGTCGGCTCGATCTTCCTGATTGTCTGCCTGGTACCGTGGAATGACCCGCACCTGGGTGTTTCCGGCTATGGCGCTTACCGCCGGACCCTGGAACTGCTGGGTGTGCCGTATGCCGAGCTGTTGATGAACTTTGTGGTGCTGACGTCCGTGAGCAGCTGCCTCATCTCTGGCCACTACACCGCATCGCGCATGCTGTTCTCCCTTGCCCAGCGTGGCGACGCGCCGTCGTTCTTCAAGATCACCCGCGCCGGTACCGGTGTACCGGTGTACGCGATCATGGGTTCGTGCGCCGTGGCCGTGGTGTGTGCATTGATCAACTTCAGCGAAACCCTGCGCCCGAAAGACGTGCTGGACACCCTGATGAACACCACCGGCATGATTGCCCTGCTGGTGTACCTGGTCATCGCCTTCTCGCAGCTGCGCATGCGCCGCAAGCTGATTGCCGAGGGTAAGGAAGTACGCCTGAAGATGTGGCTGTTCCCGTGGCTGACCTACCTGGTGATCGCGTTCATCGTGGCTGCCCTGGTCACCATGGCCTTCATGCCCGACTACCAGATTCTGGTCATTTCCACCGGTATCGCTGCGGCGGTCGTGGTGGCGATGGGTGTGGTGCACCAGATCCGCTCTGGTAGCAAGCAGCACTAAGCGTCACTCGCGTCTGGAAACGGCCGGCTCCCTTGGGGACCCGGCCGTTTCGCGTTGTTGGGCCTGGGGTTTTTCTGCGGGCATGTGGAAACGCTGGTTCATCCACGGTGAACCGAGCAGGGCGGCCGCGGCGATCAGGGCCAGGATGGCCAGGGCGATGTAGGTCTTTAGGGGTGTGCGCATGGAAGGAATGACTTCAAGCACAGGTGATCAGTTCCGGCGTAATCCTTTCGTAACCGTCCCGCTGGGCGACAGATGGCATATGCTAGGCACATAACCCGCCTAAAGGAGCCGCACATGGCCTGGTCCGCCAACCAGTATTCCCTGTTCGAAGACGAACGCACGCGCGCCGTACGAGACCTGATTGCCGCCATCCCGCCACGGCCGGTGCGCCACGCCACCGACCTGGGGTGCGGCCCCGGCAACTCGACCGAAGTGCTGCTGCAACGTTACCCCGATGCCCAGGTGACGGCACTGGACAGCGACCCGGACATGATCGACAAGGCCCGTGAGCGCAAGCGGCTGTGCATCCCGCGTGTGCGCACGGTCGTTGCCGACATTGCCGGCTGGACTGCCCCCGAGCCGCAGGACCTGATCCTGGCCAATGCCTCGCTGCAATGGGTACCTGACCACGCCTTGCTGTATCCGCACCTGGTGCGCCAGCTCAGCGAAGGCGCCAGCCTGGCCGTGCAGACCCCGGACAACCTCGACGAACCGGCCCACCGGCAGTTGCGCGAGATCGCAAACCAAGGCCCTTGGGCGGCGAAGTTCACCGACTTCAAGCTGCCGCCACGGCACAATGCGGCGTTCTACTACGATTTGCTCAGCCCGCTGTGCACACGGGTGGACGTGTGGCGCACCACCTACCATCACCCGTTGATGGAGGGCGCCGAAGCGGTGGTGGAATGGTTCAAGGGGTCGGCGTTGCGGCCTTATCTGGCCAGGCTCGATGAGCAGGAGCAGGCTGACTTCCTGCAGATGTACCAGCAGGCCATGCAGCGCGACTATCCGCCGGCCTCTGATGGCAAGGTCCTGTTGCCCTTCCCGCGGTTGTTCGTGATCGCTACCCGCTAGGGCGGCGCCAGCGGCAGGCCACGTAGCTGTAGATGCCAAGGTTCAGCACCAGCACGACGGTGCCCAGCAGCAGCTGGATGTGCGGGGTCAGGCCGGCGGGGTAGACCAGTGGCCAGACGTAGTGCTCGACGAAACCGCCCTGGTAACCTGCGTTACCGGCGGCATTACGCATGCGGTTTTCCCAGGTGGTGAGCGGGCAGTCCAGGTGCAGATATTCCACCCCCAGGCCCCAGGCCAGGGCCGGCAGGTGCAGCAATAAGGCAGGGCGCCAGCGCAGCACCAGCAGCCCGCCGAACAGCACCAGCAGGATGAAGGCCAGGTGCAGCAGCACCAAGGTGTCGGCGGCAAGGCGGTAGAGCATGGGTGAATGCCCGGGGATTGGGGTTATCCCAGCATAGTCGGGTTGCCTGATCTGGCCCCTTCGCGGGCGAGCCCGCGAAAAGGCCAGCACAGGCCTACACCCCTTCCTCGACCATCTGCAGGAAAGTCGCCACCACCCGGCGTGTACGCTGCTCGCTCAGGCACACCAGGGTCTCGGTCAAATGCCGCTGGCAATCGACAATCGGCAACGCACACACACGCGCATCGGCGCCGAACTCCGCCGCCGACACCACGCCCACACCAATCCCTACCACCACCGCTTCACGCGCCGCTTCCCGGCCCTCCACCTGGATCGCTGCGCGTATCCGCAGGCCGGCACGTTGCATCTCTTCTTCCAGCGTTTGCCGCGTTACCGAGCCGGGCTCGCGCAGCACCAGTGGCGTGTCGTCCAGGTCGGCCAGGCTGATCGAGCCACGGCTGGCCCATGGGTGGTGGTGGGAAACGAACGCCACCATCGGGTCACGACGCAGCGGCAGGCAATGCAGGCGCTCATCGTCGACATCCCGGCCCAGCAGGGCCAGGTCGGCCTGATAGCTGAACAGCCGCGCCAGCGATTCGTCGGTATTGCCCGTTTCGACCTTCACCTGAATGCCCGGATACCGCTGGCAGAAGCGGGCGATCTGCGGCAGCACATGCACCGGCGCATCCACTGCCAGCACCAGGCTGCCGGTGTGAAGCGCCCGTGAGTCGTGCAGCAGCTCCTGTGCCTCGGCCTCGCAGGCGAACAGGCGCTGGCTGATGCCCAGCAGCCGCTCGCCCAGGTCGGTGAGCTGCACCGAGCGTTTGTTGCGGTGGAACAGCAATACGCCGAAGCGCTCCTCCAGTTTGCGCACCTGGTCGGACACCGCAGGCTGGGTAAGAAACAGCTTTTCTGCGGCGCGGGTGAAGCTGCCGTGCACGGCCACCGCGTGGAAAGCCTTGAGTTGGGCGTGTGAAACCGACATGTCGACCTCAGTAACAAGCTGGGCTTATGTGTGTAATACGATAAATCGATTTTATTTATCTTTCAGCAACTGTTTCCATGGATGTCAGCCCGACGCTGGCACCACGAATGCCGCCAGGGCCATGGCGCTCACACGGCGCCACCTGACCCGATGACAGCCTCGTCATCGCTGTGCGTAACACAAGAACAAGACAGGCGTTTCTTCACATTCTGCCGGCACACTTGAGCAAGAGGTCAGACTCACATGAACCAATCCCTAGCCGCGTTCAAACGCTGGCGCATCCAGATTTTCGCCATCACCTGGCTGGCGTACGCCGCCTTCTACTTCACCCGCAAAGCCTTCTCGGTGGCCAAACTGGGCATCGCCGAAGACCCAGGCTTCATGCTCGACAAGGCCGCCATGGCCAACCTGGACGCCATCTACCTGGCCGCCTATGCCGTGGGCCAATTCACCTGGGGCATGCTTGCCGACCGTTTCGGCCCGCGGGTGGTCGTGCTGGGCGGGTTGCTGATTTCTGCGGCGGCGGCCGTGGTGATGGGCAGTTACGCAACCTTCCCGATCTTCGCCACCTGCATGCTGGTACAGGGCCTGGCGCAATCCACCGGCTGGGCCGGCTTGTGCAAGAACATCGGCAGCTTCTTCCCGGCTTCGCAGCGCGGGCGGGTGCTGGGCCTGTGGAGCTCCTGCTATGCCTTCGGCGGCCTGGTGGCCTCGCCGTTCGCGGGCTGGTGGGCCTACACCCTGGTGGGCACCTGGCATGCGGCGTTCTTCTCCAGCGCGGTCGTGGTGGCGCTGGTGGCGGTGTTGTTCTTTTTCCTGCAGCGCAACAAACCCGAGGACGTCGGTTTGCCGGCGGTTGAGCCCGAGCCGCAAAGCATGGCCCCAGGCGACAACCTGTGCAGCGTGTGGGCGCCACTGAGGGAGATCTTGCGCAACCGCACGGTGTTGACCCTGGGCCTGGCGTACTTCCTGCTGAAGCCGGCGCGCTACGCCATCTTGCTGTGGGGCCCTGTGATCGTCTTCGAGCAGATGCCCTCGGTGGGCAAGGTGGGCGCGGCAATCATCCCGACTGCTTTCGAACTGGCCGGGCTGCTTGGCCCGATCATGATCGGCCTGGCCTCCGACAAACTGTTTGGCGCCCGGCGCATGCCGGCCTGCGTGATCAGCCTGGTGCTGCTGACCGTGACACTGGCGGCGTTCATGGCGGCCATGCACACCGGCAGTGTGCTGCTGGTGGTGGCCCTGCTGTTCTTTATGGGCCTGACCCTGTACGGGCCGGACTCGATGATCAGCGGCGCTGCCGCCATCGACTTCGGCACCGCCAAGGCCGGCGCCACCGCAGCAGGTTTCGTCAACGGTTGTGGCTCGGTGGGCGCGGTGCTGGGTGGGCTGCTGCCGGGTTACTTCGACGGCGTCACGGTGTTCATCGTGTTCGCTGGCTGCGCGCTGTTCTCGGCGCTGGTGTTGCTGCCGCACTGGAACAGCCGCCCGGCCAGCAGTGCGCAAGGCACCGACGTAGCACCGAACACCAGCATGGCAATCAAACCACTGCGTACTTAAAGGAAAGCGAGCGAATGAGACCCTTCTGGCTGCAACAGGCCCTGGATTCGGCGCAGGAGGCGGTATGCCCGCCGCTGCAAGGCGATACCCGTTGCGATGTGTGCATTGTCGGCGGCGGCTACACCGGCCTGTGGACGGCACTGATGCTCAAGGAAGCGGTACCGGCCCTGGATGTGGTGCTGATCGAGGCCGACATCTGCGGTGCCGGTGCCAGCGGCCGCAATGGGGGTTGTGCGTTGTCCTGGTCGGCCAAGTATTTCACCCTCGAACGCCTATTCGGGGGGGAGGAGGCGGTGCGGCTGGTGCGCGAGTCGGAGCGCAGCATCGCAGACATCGGTGCGTTCTGCGCGGCCAATGGTATCGACTGCGACTACCGCCTGGACGGCACGCTGTACACGGCCACCAACGCAGCGCAGGTCGGTGCCACCGACGCGGTGATCGCCGCGCTGGAGCACAAGGGCATCAACTCGTTCCGCCGCTTGCCGCTGGAGCAGGTGCAGCGCCTGGCCGGTTCGGCACGGCACCTTGAAGGCTGGTTCTCGCCGGCTGCCGCCACCGTGCAGCCTGGCAAACTGGTGCGCGGTCTGCGCCGCGTGGCCTTGCAGCGCGGCGTGCGCATCTACGAAGGCACCGCCATGACCGGCCTGGAGCACGGTGCCCCGGTGCAGGTACGTACGGCCCACGGCACGCTGCGCGCCGACCGTGTAGTGCTGGGCCTCAATGCCTGGATGGCGCGTGTCTTCCCGCAGTTCGAGCGCAGTGTGGCGATCGTTTCCAGCGACATGGTCATTACCGAACCGTGCCCCGAACTGCTGCGCCAGATCGGCTTGGACAGTGGGATCAGCGTGCTCGACTCGCGTATTTTCGTGCACTACTACCACAACACCTCCGATGGCCGGCTGATGCTCGGCAAGGGCGGCAACACGTTTGCCTATGGCGGGCGCATGCTGCCGGTATTCGACCAGCCGTCGCCGTATCGGCGGTTGCTGCGCGAAAGCCTTGGCGACTTTTTCCCGGCGTTGGCCGAGGTGCCGCTGGCGGCCAGCTGGAACGGGCCGTCGGATCGCTCGGTGACCGGCCTGCCGTTTTTTGGTCGGCTGGACGGGCAGGGCAACGTTTTCTACGGCTTTGGTTACTCCGGCAGCGGTGTTGGCCCGTGCCACATGGGCGGGCAGATTCTTTCGTCGCTGGCGCTGGGGCTGGACAACCCGTGGACCCGGTCGCCACTGGTCAAAGGGCCACTGGGGCTGTTCCCGCCCGAGCCGATCCGCTACCTGGGCTCGCTGGTGGTGCGCAATGCCATCCGGCGCAAGGAGCAGGCCGAAGATCGTGGTTTGCGCCCACGAAGGCTGGATGTGCGGTTGGCGCGGTTTGCCGCGGCGGCGGGCAAAGCCGATAAAGGCTGATGAGATTTCTTGTCGATCCCATGCTCGAGGGCGTATAAAATGCACCCACTTTTGGCCGGTCGCTTCCTGAACCGGCCGCTGAAACAGAGAGTCGACATGGGCGCACAGTGGAAAGCCAAACATAGAGAAACAGCGGCCAATGCCAAAGGCAAGATCATGGGCAAGCTGTCCAAGGAAATCCAGATCGCGGCCAAGTCGGGTGCCGATCCCGACATGAACCCGCGCCTGCGCCTGGCCATCGTGCAAGCCAAGAAAGCGTCGATGACCCGCGAGACGCTGGATCGGGCAATCCGCAAGGGTGCTGGCCTGGACGGTGATGCCGTGCAATATCATGCGGTGAGCTATGAAGGTTTCGCACCGCACCAGGTACCGCTGATCGTCGAGTGCCTGACCGACAACATCAACCGCACCGTCGCGCAGATCCGCGTGCTGTTCCGCAAGGGCCAGCTGGGTGCCAGCGGTTCGGTAGCGTGGGACTTCAACCATGTAGGCCTGATCGAAGCCACGCCTGCGAGCGCTGACGCTGATCCGGAAATGGCAGCGATCGAAGCCGGTGCCCAGGACTTCGAGGAAGGTGAAGAAGAGGGCTCGACCCTGTTCATCACCGATACCACCGACCTGGACGCGGTGCAGAAGGCCCTGCCAGACCATGGTTTCACCGTGACCGCGGCGAAAATCGGCTACACCCCTAAAAACCCGGTGAGCGCGGCCAGCCTGAGTGCTGAAGCGTTGGCGGAGGTTGAAGCGTTTCTTGAAGCGATCGACGAGCACGATGACGTGCAGAACGTCTATGTTGGCCTGACCGCGTAACCGTCCGGGCCGCGCTGCGGCCTGTTCGCGGGCAAGCCCGCTCCCACTGCTTTTTCACGATGCTGAACTGTGTAAGAACCCTGTGGGGGTGGGCTTGCCCGCGAACAGGCCCTTGAATTCCATCGCAGGGAGCCTGCATGAACCCCACCTTCGCCTCCCTCAGCCTCGCCCACCTGCGTACCCTCGACCACCTGTTGCAGCTTAAAAACCTCAGCCACGCGGCCGAGCGCCTGGGTGTCAGCCAATCGGCCCTGAGCCGCCAGTTGGCCCACCTGCGCGAAGCCTTCGATGATCCGTTGCTGGTGCGCCAGGGGCGTGGTTATGTGCTTAGCGAACATGCCGAAGCCCTGGTCGAGCCTTTGCGCCAAGTGCTCGAAGAACTGCACGCGCTGCGCCAGCCCGCCATCTTCGATCCGGCGCGTTGCGAGCGGCGGTTCTGCCTGGCCGCTTCGGACTATGTCGCCGAGCACATGCTGCCGCTGCTGGTGGCGGCGCTGGAGCGCGAAGCGCCAGGGGTATCGCTGGAGTACCGCACCTGGCAGGCCGGCCAGTACGCCTTGCTGGCCAGCGGAGAAATCGATCTGGCGACCACCTTGTTCGACGAGTCGCCGCCCAACCTGCACGGACGGCTGCTGGGTGAGGACCGCGCGGTGTGTCTGATGCGCCAGGATCACCCGCTGGCCGCGCAGGCCGCGCTCAGCCAGGCCGACTACCTGGCTCACAAGCATGTGCGCATTTCGGGCGGTGGCGACAAGGACAGCTTCATCGACCGGCACCTGCGTGCACAAGGCCTGCAGCGGCGGGTCAGCCTGGAAGTGCCGTTTTTCTGCGCCACGGTAAAAGTGATTGCCAACAGTCAGGCAGTGGCCACGGTCCCCGAGCACATCGCCCGGCAGCTGAGCCGTTTGCATGACCTGGCCTGGCGGCCACTGGGCTTCATCGACCACAGCCAGCGCTACTGGGTGGTGTGGCACCAGCGCCTGCAGGCCTCGGCCGAGCACCGCTGGTTGCGCAACCGGGTGTTCGAACTGTGGCGCCAGTCCCAGTTCGGTGTGCAGGGCGGGCATGCGGGTTCGCCATAGCAGCTATGCGGGAAGCGGGGTTATTCGGCCGGTGATAGGCGCCTAGACTGGGGGCATTGTGTTGATTGTGCGGCTTCAAGCCCGCGCCTGTAGGCGTGGGTTTACCCACGAAAGGGCCAACACAGGCAATGGATAACCCCCAGGAGAGCTAGCGTGACCCCCGAACAATTCCGCCAGTACGGCCACCAACTGATCGACCTGATTGCCGACTACCGCCAGACCGTGGGCGAACGCCCGGTCATGGCCCAGGTCGAACCTGGCTATCTCAAGGCCGTCTTGCCCGCAACTGCCCCTCAACAAGGCGAACCTTTCGCGGCCATTCTCGACGACGTCAACAACCTGGTCATGCCCGGCCTGTCGCATTGGCAGCACCCGGACTTCTACGGCTACTTCCCCTCCAACGGCACCCTGTCCTCGGTGCTGGGGGACTTCCTCAGTACCGGTCTGGGCGTGCTGGGCCTGTCATGGCAATCCAGCCCGGCCCTGAGCGAACTGGAAGAAACCACCCTTGACTGGCTGCGCCAATTGCTTGGCCTGTCTGGCCAGTGGAGTGGGGTGATCCAGGACACTGCCTCGACCAGTACCCTGGTGGCGCTGATCAGTGCCCGTGAACGCGCCACTGACTACGCCTTGGTACGCGGCGGCCTGCAGGCCGAAGCCAAGCCTTTGATCGTGTATGTCAGCGCTCATGCTCACAGCTCGGTGGACAAGGCTGCACTACTGGCCGGTTTTGGCCGCGACAATATCCGCCTGATCCCTACCGACGAACGCTACGCCCTGCGCCCAGAGGCACTGCAGGCGGCGATCGAACAGGACCTGGCTGCCGGCAACCAGCCTTGCGCCGTGGTTGCCACCACCGGCACCACGACGACCACTGCCCTCGACCCGCTGCGCCCGGTGGGCGAAATCGCCCAGGCCAATGGGTTGTGGTTGCACGTTGACTCGGCCATGGCCGGTTCGGCGATGATCCTGCCCGAGTGCCGCTGGATGTGGGACGGCATCGAACTGGCCGATTCGGTGGTGGTCAACGCGCACAAATGGCTGGGGGTGGCCTTCGATTGCTCGATCTACTACGTGCGCGATCCGCAGCACCTGATCCGGGTGATGAGCACCAATCCCAGCTACCTGCAGTCGGCAGTGGATGGCGAGGTGAAGAACCTGCGCGATTGGGGTATTCCGCTGGGCCGTCGGTTCCGTGCCTTGAAGCTGTGGTTCATGTTGCGCAGCGAGGGTGTCGACGCATTGCAGGCGCGGCTGCGGCGTGACCTGGATAATGCCCAGTGGCTGGCGGGGCAGGTCGAGGCGGCGGCGGAGTGGGAAGTGCTGGCGCCCGTACAGTTGCAGACCTTGTGCATTCGCCATCGACCGGCGGGGCTTGAAGGGGATGCGCTGGATGCGCATACCAGGGGCTGGGCCGAGCGGCTCAATGCGTCCGGCGATGCGTATGTGACGCCGGCTACATTGGACGGGCGATGGATGGTGCGGGTTTCGATTGGTGCGCTGCCGACCGAGCGGGGGGATGTGCAGCGGCTGTGGGCACGTCTGCAGGACGTGGTCAAAGGCTGAACCCTTCGCGGGCAAGCCCGCTCTCACAGGCGCGCATCAGGGTGCAAGCCTGTACGGTACCTGTGGGAGCGGGCTTGCCCGCGAAGGGGCTGCAAAGCAGCCCCTGCAATCTCTCAGTGACTCACTGCCTGAAAGCTACCTTTACGGCTGGCTTCATAGGCTGTCTTTTCCATCGG
Source organism: Pseudomonas sp. JR33AA (assembly GCF_021378985.1). Taxonomy (NCBI): domain Bacteria; kingdom Pseudomonadati; phylum Pseudomonadota; class Gammaproteobacteria; order Pseudomonadales; family Pseudomonadaceae; genus Pseudomonas; species Pseudomonas sp. JR33AA. Next base: position 69,459 of record NZ_JAJSAW010000014.1, on the reverse strand, counting down.
CTTGGCGTCTGGGTTGCCCAGGTCTTCCATCGTCAGGCGGTGGGTTTCCGGGGCAATGTAGGCCGCCAGGGCACATACGCCGGTGATGAAGAAGGCCAGCCCACCGACGACCAGCGGAATGTTGTCCGAGCCGGGTGGGGCAACCATTGCGAACAGCGCGGGCAGCATGGCGGTCAGCATGGTGCCGATGTTTTGCGCGATGGCCATGGCCGTAACGCGGTAGCGGGTGTGGAACAGCTCTGGGTAGAAGCTTGGAAACACCGCGTTGTAGCCCTGGTAGACCATGCCCCACATGACGATCGAGGCGGCGAACGCCATTGGCACGTTCTGGATGCTGATCGCATACAGGTAGACGAAGGCCAGCAGGCCAGAGCCCAGGCAACCGGCGATCATGGTCGGGCGACGGCCAATCTTGTCCGACAGGTTGCCCACGAACGGGATCACCAGCACCGCGACGATGTTGCCGACCACCGGAATCCACAGGTACACGCTCTTGTCGAAGCCGATGCCATACGCCGGCTGCACTGCGTAGGCCGCACCGAAGATGGTGGCCACCACCGGGATCACGTTCATCAGGGCCATGAACATCACCAGCACCATGTGCTTCCAGCTGTGACGGAAGGCTTCGCTGATGGGCGACTTGGCAACCTTGTCCTGCTTCTCTTCGTTCACGAACGCCGGGGTTTCATGCACTTCCTTGCGGATGATGAAGCCTGCGATCAGTACGATGGCGCTCATCAGGAACGGAATGCGCCAGCCCCATTCGGTGAAGGCTTCGCTAGGCATGAAGTAGGCCAGTGGCAGGAACACCGCCGCTGCCAGCACTTGGCCGGCTTGCACACCTTGCAGGGTGAAGCTGGCGTAGTAGCCTCTTCGACCGAACGGCGCATGCTCCATGATCATGGAACTGGCCCCGGAAATTTCCCCGGCCACGGCAAAGCCCTGGATCAGACGCAGCACAACCAGCAAGGCCGGTGCGAGGTAGCCGATGTCGTGGTAGGTGGGCAGCAGGCCTACCGCCATGGTCGAAAGGCCCATCAGGAACATGCACAGCAGCAGTACGTTCTTGCGACCGCGGGTGTCACCCCAGTGGCCCAATACGAAGGCGCCGATCGGGCGTGCCAGGTAGCCCACGCCATAGGTGGCCAACGAGGCAATGATGGCCATTTTCGGGTCGGTGTTGGGGAAGAAGATCTGCGGGAAAATCAGCGCAGCGGCTTGGGCGTAGATGAAGAAGTCGTAGTACTCGAGTGCCGAGCCTATCCATCCACTGGCGGTCGCTTTCTTTGCTTGCGAGCTGGAGTGAGCCATCGTTGTCTCCGTTGTTATTGTTGTTTGCGCAGGTTCCGCCAGAGGGTATGCCAAGGCAGGAGGCAACGGTCGGTGTGCCTGCGTCTGTGGTCCATGTTGACCACGGGCCCGCGGTCTCGCAATTCGCTAGAACGGGTTTTGTGCGATAATCGAACGCAAAACTAACCATTCCGTACAAAGAGATTGAAGCGACGACTTTACCTGCGAATAATCGATCGTGCCATAAACTGTGACAGGGGTTTTTTGCCCGAATGGCACCGTATTCCCCCAACAACAAGGAACTCCCGCCATGCAGCGTTCGATCGCTACCGTGTCCTTGAGCGGCACTCTGCCGGAAAAGCTCGAAGCCATCGCCGCCGCCGGTTTTGACGGCGTCGAGATCTTCGAAAATGATCTGCTCTATTACGCTGGCAGCCCGCGCCAGGTGCGCCAGATGTGCGCCGACCTGGGCATTGCCATCACCTTGTTCCAGCCTTTCCGCGACTTTGAAGGCTGCCGCCGAGACCGCCTGCAGAAAAACCTCGACCGCGCCGAACGCAAGTTCGACCTGATGCAGGAGTTGGGTACCGACCTGGTGTTGGTGTGCAGCAACGTTCAGGCCGATGCCCTGGGCGACGAGCAAGTGTTGGTCGACGACCTGCGCCTGCTGGGCGAGCATGCCGGCAAGCGTGGCCTGCGCATTGGTTACGAAGCGCTGGCCTGGGGCCGCCACGTCAACACTTACCAGCAAGTGTGGAACCTGGTGCGCCAGGCCGACCACCCGGCACTTGGGGTGATTCTCGACAGCTTCCACACCTTGTCGCTCAAAGGTGACCCAAGCGCGATCCGCGACATTCCCGGCGACAAGATCTTCTTCGTGCAAATGGCCGATGCGCCGATCCTGGCCATGGATGTGCTGGAGTGGAGCCGCCACTTTCGCTGCTTCCCGGGGCAGGGCGAAATGGACATGGCCGGTTTCCTGGCGCCGATCCTCGCCACGGGTTACCGTGGCCCGCTGTCGCTGGAAATTTTCAATGACGGCTTCCGCGCCGCACCGACCCGGCAGAATGCCGCTGACGGCCTGCGTTCGCTGCTGTACCTCGAAGAGCAGACCCGCTTGCGCCTGGAGCAGGAAAACACGCCGATCGAGCCTGGCGTACTGTTCACCCCGCCGCCGGCCAGTGCTTATGACGGCGTGGAGTTCCTGGAGTTCGCGGTCGACGAAGCGGTCGGCGCGCGCCTGGGCAACTGGTTGAAGCGCCTGGGTTTTGCCGAAGCCGGCAAGCACCGCAGCAAGGAAGTGCAACTGCTGCGCCAGGGTGATATCAACATTGTGCTGAACGCTGAACCGTATTCCTTCGGTCACAACTTCTTCGAGGCCCATGGCCCGTCGCTGTGCGCCACTGCGCTGCGGGTCAAGGACCCGCAAGCGGCCCTGAAGCGGGCCACCGCCTTCCGTGGCCAGCCGTTCCGCGGCCTGGTCGGCCCCAACGAATGCGAAGTGCCGGCGGTGCGTGCGCCCGATGGCAGCCTGCTGTACCTGGTGGAGCAGGGCACTGCCGGCCACACCCTGTACGACACCGACTTCAGCCTGGACACCAACGCGGCCGCTACCGGCGGCCTGCGCCGCATCGACCACATGGCCCTGGCCCTGCCGGCCGAGTCGCTGGACAGCTGGGTGCTGTTCTACAAGAGTTTGTTCGACTTCGCCGCCGACGACGAAGTGGTGCTGCCCGACCCGTATGGCCTGGTCAAGAGCCGCGCCCTGCGCAGCCAGTGCGGCACCTTGCGCCTGCCGCTGAACATCTCGGAAAACCGCAACACCGCCATCGCTCACGCGCTGTCAAGCTACCGTGGTTCCGGCGTGCATCACGTCGCCTTTGATTGTGACGATATCTTCGGCGAAGTGGCACGGGCCAAGCTGGCAGGGGTGCCGCTGCTGGAAATCCCGCTGAACTACTACGACGACCTGGCGGCGCGGTTCGATTTCGACGACGAGTTCCTCAGCGAACTGGCGTATTACAACGTGCTGTACGACCGCGACGCCCAGGGTGGCGAGCTGTTCCATGTGTACACCGAACCGTTTGAAGAGCGCTTCTTCTTCGAAATCATCCAGCGCAAGGGTGGCTATACCGGTTACGGCGCGGCCAACGTCGCGGTGCGCCTGGCAGCCATGGCCAAGGCCCGCAGCGGCGCGGCGCGCAAGCCGGTCCTGTAGTCGTCTGCTCCGGCCTGTCATGTGGGAGCGGGGTGAACCCTGCTTCCACAGGGTTATTACGGCCCGATTCAGTGACGCTCAGCCACCATCAACAACGACTGCGGCACCGCGCTCTGCGGGTGCTGCGGTTCCTGCAAACCCACCAGTCGCAAGCCCGCCATATCCAGCGCATTCAGCCAGCTGGCCAGGGTGCGGAAATACCAAGGCATCGGTTGCCAATCCCCGGCGAACCCGGCAAAAGACTCCTCTCGCCAGCCGTCCTGATAATCCCCGCCGGCCACGCTCCACGGGTGCAGGGTCTGGATCACCAGCGCACCGGCTGGCACCAGCAAAGTCCGCATTGCCGACAACAGTTCAATGATGTCCTGCTGCAACAGCGCGAAGTTGGCGCAGATCAGGTCATAGTCCTTGCCAACATGCACCTTCGCCTCAGCCAACTGCGCATAGCTGGCCAGGTGCACCTCACCCGCGCCCGCAGCGCGCGCTGCATCCACCAGCGTTCTGTCGCCGTCGACGCCCACGGTCTCGATACCCAGGTCGGCCAGCGCGCGTAGCAGCCAGCCTTCACCGCACCCCAGGTCGAGCACCCGTTCGGGCTGGCGGCCGAGAATGGCCAGCAGGATGGCCTGGTCAGTGACCTGGCGACGGCTCTCGATGGCGCCGTTGCGTACGGCGTCGATCCAGGCCTGGGCGTTATGGTGCCAACTGTCGAGCAAGGCGTCTTCAGGGTTGCGCATGATCGGCTCCATCAGCGTAAAAGGTGAAGGGCCAGGCCGGCAACGGCGCAGCCGATCAACACTTCCATCACCCCGCGCTTGTAGCGGAACAGCGCCACTGCCGCCGCGAGCGCTATCACAGCCGAGGACCCGTGGAACGCGCCATCGAACCCGGCCGGCCACAGCACGTGGTAGCCGAAGAACAGCGCCAGGTTGAGGATCACCCCCACCACCGCGGCAGTGATCCCGGTCAGCGGGGCGGTGAACTTCAGTTCGTTGTGGGTCGACTCCACCAGCGGGCCCCCGGCGAGGATGAACAGGAACGAGGGCAGGAAGGTGAACCAGGTCACCAGGCTCGCCGCCACTGCGCCAGCGAGGAACGCCTGGTGGGCGCCGAACATCGGCTGCAGGTAGCCGCCGACGAAACCGACAAAGGCCACCACCATGATCAGCGGCCCGGGCGTGGTCTCGCCCAGCGCCAGGCCATCGATCATCTGCGTGGGCGACAGCCAGCCATAGTGGCCGACAGCCCCTTGATAGACATAGGGCAGCACCGCATAGGCACCGCCGAAGGTCAGCAGCGCCGCCTTGGTGAAGAACCAGCCCATTTGCGTCAGTGTGCCTTGCCAGCCAAAGGCCGCCATCAGCAGGCCCATGGGCAGAAGCCAAAGCGCTGCACCTGCTAGCAGCAAGGTCACCAGACGGCCCCAGCTGAAGCGGGCGTGCGCGGGTATCGGGGTATCGTCGTCGATCAGCGCCGGGCGCTGGGGTGCCCTGGCTGCGCTGTGGCCACCACCGGGCGCGAACTGTGCCGGCAGCAGCCGGCCACCGACATAACCCAGCAGTGCGGCCGCCAGCACAATCAGCGGGAAGGGGACGTCAAGCGCGAAAATGGCCACGAACGAGGCCGCGGCAATGGCCCATAACCAGCCGTTCTTCAGCGCCCGCGTGCCAATGCGGTGGGCGGCATGCACGACGATGGCGGTCACGGCCGGCTTGATCCCTTCGAAAATCCCGGCGACCACCGGTACTTCACTCCAGGTCAGGTACACCCACGACAGGCCTATCAGGATGAACAGCGACGGGAGCACGAACAGAGCGCCAGCAATCACCCCGCCCCAGGTGCGGTGCATCAGCCAGCCGATGTAGGTGGCCAGTTGCTGGGCCTCGGGCCCGGGCAGCAACATGCAGTAGTTGAGGGCATGCAGGAAACGCCGCTCACTGATCCAGCGGCGCCGCTCCACCAGCTCCTGGTGCATGATCGCAATCTGCCCGGCCGGGCCGCCGAAACTGACGAAGCCCAGCTTCAGCCAGAACAGTAATGCCTGGCCCAGGCCGACCGAGCCGGGTGTTGGCTCGGCAGTGCCTTGCAGGTGTTCAGCCATGCGGTATCCCCTTACCTTCAGCCAGTCGCAGCGCGTTGGCGCTTGATTCGGTACATGTGCCCGTCAGCATGGCGCAGTAGCATGTCGGCATCGTTGCCATCTTCGGGAAAACGGGCCACGCCAATACTGCAGGACGGTGCATCGATGCCGGCAAACTCGGCGTCGAGCGGTTCGGCCATGACCGCGAGAATGTGCTGTACGTGCGTGGCAATGGCCTCCGGCGACGGGCAATCGGGCAACAGCACGGTGAATTCGTCGCCGCCCATCCGCGCTACCATGCCAGCCGCCCCTACGCAGCGTTCCAGGCGGCGGGCCAGCGTGCACAGTACCTGGTCACCCACGCTGTGGCCGTGGTTGTCGTTGATCTGCTTGAAGTCATTGATATCGAGGAACAGCAAGGCCAGCCTGCGGTTGTGACGCCGGGCCGCGGCCAGGGCGGTATCCAGCCGTTCATTGAACATGGCGCGGTTGGCCAGCCGGGTCAGCGGGTCATGATGGGCGAGGAAGCGCAGTTCGTCTTCGGCCTTGCGCTGGGCGGTAACGTCCCGCGCCACGCCGATACGCGCCTGGGCCTCATCGGACCAGCAGGCCGCCCACAGAATGTGCACCACGCTGCCGTCCTTGCGAAGGTAACGGTTGCAAAAGTCGTAATGCGGCTGGCCGTTCATCACCCGCATGATCGAGGCCCGCGTGGCCGCGAGGTCGTCAGGGTGCATGTAGCGGGTGATCGGCGTGCCGATCAGTTCGCAGGCCTGGTAGCCCAGCAGTGTCTTGCAGGCATCACTGACGAAGATGATCTGGTTGTCCCTGTCGACCACGAATACCGTGTCCAGCATCAGGTGGATCAGCCTGGGGTACAACGCTTGCAGGTCTACGGGCATGGTTCAGGGTGTCCGCGGCAGGGTGACCGATCATAGCCTGAAGGAATACGTCGCAGCTACGGCAGCCTGCAGGGCGTGATCATCGACTACCTACCGGCGCTGCTGATCAGCTTTGCGGACCATTGCCAGCGGTTTGGCCTTGCTGGTCAGTTCGCAGTTCAAGGCCGCTCGTGCAGGGGCAGTGCATAGCTTGAGGTGACAATCAATTGCTGACTATCAGCTCCGGCCCCAGGTAATCATTGATCTGCTCGATATCATCATCCCCCAGGCTGCCCACCGACGAGGCCAGCCGCAGGCGCGACATCAGGTAGTTGAGCTTGGCCTCGAACAGGTCATGGCGTGCGTCATACAGCAGCTCTTCGGCATTGAGCACATCCGAGTTGGTGCTGGTGCCACCTTCCTTGAAGCCCTTGCGAGTCGAAGTCAGCGAGCGCTCGTTGGAGGCCACGGCCTTTTCCAGTGCTTGAATGCGCAGGGCGCCACTCTGCACACCACGGTACTCGCGGGTAGTGTTGGAAATCACCTCCTGGCGAGTGGCGTCCAGTTCATCCAGGGCCTTGGCACTGTTGGCGCTGGCCTGGCGGGTCAGGGCACTGGTGCTGCCGCCGCTGTACAGCGGGATGTTCAGCTCCAGCCCGATCGAGCTGTAGTGGTTGCGCTGATTCAGCTCGGAAATCGACTGGCTGCTGCCAGCGGTGTAGCCCGCCACGAAATCCAGCGTGGGGTAATGCCCGGCGCGGGCGCGGTTGACTTCTTCCTCGGCCAGCGCGTAGCTGTGCCGGCGCGCATGAATCAGCGGGCTGTCGGCCTGGGCCTTGGCCAGCCACGCCTGCAGGTTGCCCGGCATCAGGGGCGGGGTGGTGAAGGCCGACTGCAGGGTGGTCAACGCCTGCGGGGTTTCGCCAATGTATTCCTCCAGCTTGCGCCGGGCGTTGACCAGGTTGTCCTGGGCGTCGATCAGGTCGGCCTCGGCCAGGTCGCGGCGGGCCACTGACTCGTCGACATCGGTGATGGTGCCGGCGCCCAGTTCCTTTCGCCGCTTCGCCGATGCCAACTGTTCCTCGAAAGCGTTCAGCTTGGCCTTGGCCAGGGTGATGGTTTCGCTGGCCAGCAGCACGTCGAAGTAAGCGTCGGCCAGGCGCACCGCTGCGTCCTGGCTCTTGGCGTCGAACACCGCCACGCTGTAGTCGGCCCGTTGCTGGCCCTGGCGGTACTCGGCCATCTTCTGCTTGTTGAACAGGGGCTGGCGCAGGCGCACGTTGGCGCCCTTGGAGTCATAGTCGAGGTCGTTGTCCTGGCCATTCTGGCGCTGGCTGCCATTGACCTGGTTGAAGTAGGCGGCGGCGTTGATCTGCGGAAGCAGGCCGGCCTCGCCGATGGCGCGGTTCTCGCCACCGGCTTGTTTCTCATGCATGGCAGCGCGATAGATCGGGCCTTGGTACTGCAACAGGTCCCAGGCTTGCTTCAGGTCCATGGCACTGGCCTGTACGGCAACTCCCAGCAGGCACACCATCATGCACGGGCGTTTCATGTCATTGCTCCTTGAACGCGGCGTCCACGCGTTCGAGCATTGGTTTGAGCAGGTAGCTGAGCAGGTTGCGCTCGCCGGTCTTGATGGTGACGGTGGCAGGCATGCCGGGGCGGATGTGGTTGCTGCCCAGCAAGCCCATGCCGGCCGGCGTCACTTCCACCTGGGCCAGGTAGAACGGCTGCTTGCTTTCTTCGTCGAGTAGCCGGTCGGCGGAAATGGTTTTTACCCGGCCGGGAATGTTCGGCGTCTGCGCATGGTTGAAGGCCGGGAAGGCGATGTCCACGGCAAGGCCTGGGACCATCTTGTCGATCGCCTGCACCGGGATCATTGCATCGACCTGCAGCGGCTGGTCGAGCGGCACCACTTCCATGATCTTGGCCCCGGGCTGAATGATGCCGCCGACCGTGGCGATGCTCAGGCCCTGGACCATGCCGTCGATCGGCGAGCGTATCACCGTGTGGGTCACTTCATAGTCCAGTGCACGCAAGCGGTCGGCCAGGGTGGTGTTTTCCTTGGCGGTGTCGGTCAGTTGCGACTCCACCTCCTTCAGGTAGTCGTGCTGGCGCTGCAGGATGCGCAGCTTGATCTCGGTGGCCTGGCTACGCGCCCGGGCAATGTTATTGAGGTTTTCGGCCTGGCCCGCGGACAGGTCGGCATTGCTGCGCTCCAGCTCCAGCAGACGGTTGCGGGGTACATAACCTTCGGCGGCCAGTACCCGAGTGCCCTGCAGTTCCTGGTTGAGGAAGCCGATCTGCGAGGCGCGGGCGCCGTACACCTGCTGCAAGCCCTTCAGTTGCACTGCCGAGGCCGTGAGGTTTTCTTCCAGGATGCTCAGTTCACCGGCAAGGCCCGCGCGGCGGGTATCGAGCAGGCGCTGTTGCAGGTCCATGGCGGCCAGCAGGCGTGGGTCATTGGCGTAGTGTTCAAGCAGGGCAGGGTCGAACGTGACGGTATCGCGGCCATCGCGCTCGGCTTCCAGGCGGTTTTCCACGGTCTTGCTGACGATGTACTGGGCGCTGAGTGCGCCTTGTTCGGCCACCGCACGCAGCGCATCGAGGCGCACCACTTCCTGGCCTTTCTTCACCACATCGCCTTCGCGCACCATGATCGCTTCAACGGTGCCACCGCTCAGGTGCTGGACCGCCTTTCGGTTACTGGTGACCTTGACCGTACCGGTGGCGACCACGCCGGCGTCCAGTGGCGCCAGGCAGGACCACAGCAGAAAGCCACCGAAGCCGGCGATGACCAGCCATACGCCCCAGCGTACCGGGCGGCCCGCGTCCAGATCGATCAGGTGGCTGGTCTCGGCGGGGATCAGTTCGGCCTGTTGAGTCATCTGCATGGTCGGTTACTCCCGTACTTTGACCGAAGCCAGCGGTGCCGCAGCCGTTGCCGGGATCACCGCGGCCTTGCGCAGCGCGGCAAACACTTCGTCGCGGCTGCCCAGCATGTGCACACCGCCGTCGCGCAACATCAGTATCTGGTCGACCGCGCACAGCACATTGGGCCGGTGGGAAATCATCACCACCGTGGCGCCGCGTGCCTTGAGCTCTGCCAGGGCATCGACGAGGGCTTTTTCACCCACGTCGTCGAGGTTGGCGTTGGGTTCGTCCAGCACCACCAGGTTGGGCTCGCCATACAGGGCGCGGGCCAGCGCGATGCGTTGCTTCTGGCCGCCAGACAATGGGCTGCCATCGGCGGCCAGGCGGGTGTCGTAGCCTTGCGGGAAGCGCAGGATCATGTCGTGTACCCCGCTGCTGCGGGCGGCACGGATCACCTTGTCGCTGTCCACCTCGGCAAAGCGGGCGATGTTTTCGGCGATGGTGCCTTCGAACAGCTCCACGTCCTGCGGCAGGTAGCCCAGCCACGGGCCCAGTTCGGCCTTGTTCCAGGTGAAGATATCGGCGCCGTCCAAACGCACCTTGCCGGCTTGGGCCGGCCACACCCCTACCAACAGGCGGGCGAGGGTGGACTTGCCCGAGGCCGAAGGGCCGATGACACCCAGGCTGTCACCCGGGGCCAGGCTGAAGCTCACCCCGCGTACGATACTGGTGCTGCTGCCAGGGGCGCCGGCGATCACGTTCTCCACGGCCAGCATGCCCATTGGCCGCTGCAGCGACATGCTCGGTGGCCGTTGCGGGTAGTCCTGCAGCAGGTCATTGAGTCTGCCCCAGGCCAGGCGGCAGCCCAGCAGTTGTTTCCACGCAGCGATCACCTGTTCCACCGGGCCCAGGGCTCGGCCGGTAAGGATCGAGCAGGCGATCATCATGCCGGGGGTGATTGTGCCCTCGATCGCCAGCAGCGCGCCGGTTCCGAGGATCAGCGACTGCAGGGTGATGCGCACGAAGCGCCCGGTGCTGCTGATCAGCGCCGCGCGGTCGGAGGCCAGGGTCTGCATCTGCAGGATACGCAAATGGCCCTGGTACCAGCGCTTGCCGATTGACGGCAGCATGCCCATGGCTTCGATCACTTCGGCATTGCGCAGGTTATTGTTGGCGTAGCTGGCCGACGACATGGCTGCCTGGTTGGCTTCGGCCAAGGGTTTTTGCGTGGCCTTTTCAGTGAGGTAGGCCAGGCCGACGAGGATCAGCGAGCCAATTGTGGTGACCAGCCCGAGCCACGGATGGATCAGGTAGCAAACCAGCAGGTAGATCGGTGTCCAGGGGGCGTCGAAGAACGCAAACAAACCGTTGCCGGTGAGAAACTGCCGTACCTGCGCCAGGTCCTGCAGGGCCTGGGCCGGGTTGCCGCCGGCACGGCTTAGGTTGCGCTCGAAGGCCGCGCTGAAAATGCGCCGGTTCAGGCTCATGTCCAGCCCGTTGCCCACCCTTATCAACACCCGGGTGCGGACCATCTCCAGGGCCGACATCAGTAGGAACAGCCCGACCACCAGCAAGGTGAGCATGCATAAGGTCGTGACGTTGCGGCTGACTAGGGCGCGGTCATACACCTGCAACATATAAATGGCTGGCGTCAACATCATGACGTTTATCACGCCGCTGAAGGCGGCCAGGGCGTAGAAGCTGCGGCGCAAGCGAAACAGAACGTCGGCCAGCTCGGAGCGGGTGCGTGGTGGCTTGGGCATCTGGGGGCCTCCCTTTTTCACAAAGCGGGAAGCCCTTGCGGCACCCCCGTACAACGGCACTTGTGGCTTCTTGGTCGGCTCGCAGGCGGGTCGCTTTGTTGGCGTTATTGCCCAAGACGCTGCGTTGCTCCCACATGCAGCAGCGTAGGTTGCAACGAAACATCCGGTAATATCATTTTGCTCTATAAATACTTTGAACTTTTTATAAGTCGCAGAAAAACAGTGAGTTGCATCGCATTATCATCGGTGGAGATTTTTTTGACGAAATATTGACAAGCGTTTTGCCTACGACTTTAGTCTGAAGTATTCGGGCCCTGTGCGAGCTGGGATCGATGCATGTGCGTTACACCTGTTGCGCACGGTTTACAGGGCCCTCCCGCAACGGGGTGCCAGCTTGCCAAGAAGAGGCCAGAGGTTTCAGCACACGAGTGCTGGGCTACTGAGCCCGGTACATCCAACCAGATTCTGCGCACGTCAACACTGACTGGGCGCGGGAAGGACCCTGTTGCCCTGTGTCATCTCCGGACAGATCGAGGGCAACTGCAATGGCCAATTTCAGCAAGTCGGACCTTGAATTCATCCTCAAACAGATCTTCATCGCTGAGGCGCACGCCGATGGCGCCAGCCTGATCGACCTGCTGCCCAACAGCCAGGTACCCTTTGGCCTGCGCACGGTGGACGGCAGCTACAACAACCTGGTCGCCGGGCAGAGCGAGTTCGGCGCATCCGACAACTCGTTCCTGCGCCTGCTCGAAGCGTCCTACCGTGCCAACTATGTCGGCACCGGCAATGTCGTCGATTCGCAACCGCGCACCATCAGCAACCTGATCGTCGACCAGACAGCCAACAACCCGGCCGCAGTCGAGGCCAACGGCGGTGCCGCCTCGGTGATGAGCCCCGGGATCGACGGGGTGTTCGGCACCGCTGACGACAAGCCTGTGTTCTTCATCCCCAACGTGTCGCCAGACGCTGGGCTGACCGCCGGCTTCAACGCCTGGATGACCTTCTTCGGCCAGTTCTTCGACCACGGCCTGGACCTGGTCAGCAAGAGCAGCACCGATATCGTGTTCATCCCGCTGCGCCCCGACGACCCACTGTTCGTGGCCGGCAGCCCGACCAACTTCATGGTACTGTCCCGCGCCGTGCGCACCGCCGGCGCCGATGGCGTGGTGGGTACCGCCGACGATAGCCAGCCCAACACCACCTCGCCCTTCGTCGACCAGAGCCAGACCTACAGCTCGCACCCCTCGCACCAGGTGTTCCTGCGCGAATATACGGTCAACGCCGCAGGTGACCCGGTGGCTACCGGGCGCCTGATCACCAACCGTGATCTGGGCGCCGATGGCAAGTTCGGCACCGCCGACGATGGCAACGGCGAAAGCGGTGGCATGGCCACTTGGGCGGTGGTCAAGGCCCAGGCCCGTGACCTGCTGGGTATCAACCTGACCGATGCCGACGTGCACAGCGTGCCGCTGCTGGCCACCGATGCCTACGGCAACTTCCTGCGCGGACCCAACGGCATGCCGCAGGTGGTCATGCGCGTGAACAACGGCGCCGATGGCATTGCTGGCACCGCTGATGATGTCACCCAGTTGGTCGAGGGTGACCGCAATGCACCGATCAGCCTGGCCAATGCCGTGAGTACCGGGCATGGCTTCCTTGACGACATTGCCCACAATGCCGCACCGGTGGTGGTCGGGGGTGCGCTGCAGGCCGACGCCGACACCCTGGTGGGCAACGCGCAGCCGGTCGGGCAGGGTGGCAACAACCTGACCTACGACAACGAATTGCTCGACGCGCACTATATCGCCGGTGACGGCCGGGTGAACGAGAACATCGGCCTGACCGCCGTGCACCATGTGTTCCACTCTGAGCACAACCGCCTGGTGCAGCAGACCAAGGACACTCTGCTGGCTGCGGGCGACCTGGCGTTCCTCAATGAATGGTTGATCGACGATGTAACCGCTATCCCGACCACGCCTGCCGGCATCGCCGCGCTGGTATGGGATGGTGAGCGGCTGTTCCAGGCCGCCAAGTTCGGCACCGAGATGCAGTACCAGCACCTGGTGTTCGAAGAGTTCGCCCGCACCATCCAGCCGCAGATCGACGAGTTCCTCGCCCCCAACGGCTATGACACCTCGATCAACCCGGCGATCCTCGCCGAGTTCGCCCATGTGGTGTACCGCTTTGGCCACTCGATGCTGACCGAGACCGTCGACCGCTTCGACCCGGCGTTCAACCCGGTTTCTGCCGACCCGGTCAACCCCGACCAGCAGTTGGGCCTGATTGCCGCGTTCCTCAACCCGCTGGCGTTCGCCGGTAGTGGGGCCACGGCGGATGAAGCGGCGGGCGCTATCATCCGCGGCGTTACCCGCCAGGTAGGCAACGAGATCGATGAGTTCGTCACCGAAGCCCTGCGCAACAACCTGCTCGGCCTGCCACTTGACCTGCCTGCGCTGAACATCGCTCGCGGTCGTGATACCGGCATCCCCAGCCTGAACGAGGCCCGCCGCGAGTTCTATGCCGCGACCGGCGACAGCCAGCTCAAGCCCTACATCAGCTGGGTCGACTTTGCCGATCACCTCAAGCATCCGGCGTCGCTGGTCAACTTCATTGCCGCCTACGGCACCCACAGCAGCATTACCGGGGCCACCACCGAGGCCGCCAAGCGCGCCGCCGCCGTGGCATTGGTACTTGGCGGTGACGGCGCGCCCCTCGACCGCCTCGACTTCCTCAACAGCACCGGTGCCTATGCCAACGTGACGCTGGCCGGCGCGGACGGCATCGCCGGCACGGCCGACGACATTGCCGGGGTGACCGTGACCGGGGTCGACGCCATCGATTTCTGGGTTGGCGGCCTGGCCGAGAAGAAAATGCCGTTTGGCGGCATGCTCGGCTCCAGCTTCAACTTTGTCTTCGAAACCCAGCTGGAAGCGTTGCAGAACGGTGACCGCTTCTACTACCTGTCGCGCACGGCGGGCATGAATTTCGGTACGGAGCTGGAAAACAACTCCTTCGCCAAGCTGATCATGGCCAACTCCGACGTCACCCACCTGTCCAACACTGTGTTCCTCACTCCCACGTTCACGTTGGAAGTGAACCAGGCCAATCAGTTCACCGGGCTGGGAGCCGACGGCAAGGCCGACCCCACTGGCGGCATCGAGATCAACGGGGTTGAAATCGTTCCGTTGGTGATCCGCGATAACCCTGATACTGTCGGGCCAGACGGCAACTTCCTGCACTACACCGGTAAGGACCATGTGGTGCTGGGTGGTACCGCTGGCAACGACATCATCATCTCCAGCGAAGGCGACGACACCCTCTATGGTGATGCAGGTGATGACGTGCTCGAAGGCGGCGCCGGCAACGACGCGGTGCTGGGCGGCGCGGGCGACGACATCATCACCGATTCGTTCGGCGACAACCGCCTCGAAGGCAACGCCGGCAACGACGTGATCGTCGCTGGCAGCATGGGGGTTGCCGGTAACCTGATCCTGGGCGGCGATGGCCAGGACTTCATCATCACCACCGAGGACATCAGTACCACCTTCGGCGGCCAAGGCGACGACTTCATCCTCGGTGCCAAGACCAACCTGCCACCTACCGGTAACGAGGGTGACGACTGGATCGAGAAGGGGACCCAGGACGGCGCACCTGGTGACAATTTCGCGCCCTTGCTGGGTGACGAAGTCATTGGCAACGACATTTTCGTCGGGGGCGGCGGCTTCGATGAAATGATCGGTGAGGGCGGCGACGATATCTTCGTCGGCAGTGATGCCCAAGACAAAATGGATGGCATGTCCGGTTTCGACTGGGTCACCAACAAGAATGACCGCGTGGGTGTCACCGTGGACCTCAGCCTGGCCGCGTTGGCTCAGCCCCATGGCAATGCGCCTAACCAGAACGCTGGCGTGTTCAACCCTGTGGGCGCTTCGCCTGCCTCGATCCTGGACAGGTTTGCCGAGGTCGAAGGGGTGTCCGGTTCGGCCTACGCCGATGTGCTCAAGGGCGACGACGTCGATGCCGTGACCATTCTCAACCATGGCGGCGCCACCGGCAGTGCGCTGACCAACGTGGCGCTGATCCGTGGGTTGCAGCAGTTCCTGGCGGATGCTGGCTTGCCCACCACCGGCTTTGCCACCGGTAACATCATGCTCGGGGGTAATGGCAGCGACCTGATCGAAGGCCGTGGTGGCGATGACCTGATCGATGGTGACAAGTGGCTCAACGTGCGCATCGCCGTGTATGCCCCTGGTGATGTGAACCATACCGGCCCGGAAATCGCCAGCTTCGACAGCATGGTCGACATGATTCCGTTCATGCTTGACCGCACCTACAACCCCGGCCAGCTCAAGGCCGTGCGCGAAATCCTGCCCGGCACTTCGACCGGCGGGGCCGCCTTCGACACGGCAATATTCTCTGGGCTACAGAGCGAGTACGTGGTGACCCAGAACACCAAGGGCACCGCCGATGTTGCCGACGACGTCTGGACCGTGACCGATACCGTGGCCGGCCGCGATGGCGTCGATACCCTGTTGCACATCGAACGCCTGCAGTTTGCCGACAGCCAGCGCGTACTGGTGGAAGGGGTGAACGCACAACCCACCGGCAGCCCGACCCTGCTCGACGGCAACGGCGGTGCGCTTACCGTGGGCGACATGCTGACGGTGAGCGTGGCCGGCGTGCGCGACGCCAACAATATCAGTGCGGGCAACCCGACCGGCTCGCTCGCCGACCGTTCGGTGTCTTACTACTGGCAATTCGAGGCCAACCCGGGCAGCGGTGTGTTCCAGGACATCGTCCTGCTGCCGGCAGGCGACCTGGCCTTCCAGAGCGCCGATGGCACTTCGTTCAAGGTGTCGCCAGACCTGGCTGGGCTGAGCTTGCGGGTCAAGGCAATCTATCAGGATGCCCATGGCACCACCGAAGTGCTGTACTCGCAGCCTACCGCGGTGGTGCAGCCAGGTGCGCCCGTGGTGCCGACAGCGGCCACCCCGGTGGTGGATGCCAGTGACGGCGGCGCCGGCCTGCACATGGTGCGCTCCGACCTGAACTTCATTCTCGCGCAAATCAAGATTGCCGAGGCCGATGCAGCCGGGCAGGACATCCTCTCGCTGATCCCCAACATCCGCGCAGCCATGGGCCTGCGTGCGGTGGATGGTTCGAACAACAACCTGATGAACCTGAATGGCATCAACAATACCCAATACGGTGCCGCCGACAACGTCTTCCCGCGCCTGAGCGACCCGGTATTCAACCCGGCCGAAGGTGCGCCAGCCGGCTTCTTCGGCCCAGGTTCCCCCGCGATCCCGGGCTCGTCGTACCAGCAGACCAGCGGGCCGGTGTTCGATTCGCAGCCACGTACCATCAGCAACCTGATTGTCGACCAGACCTCCAACAACCCGGCAGCCTATGCCACCGCGTATGACCCGGGTGCCGATGGCGTGCTCAACTTCGGCGCCGCAGGCAACGACGACGTGCTCAAGGATGGCGTGCGCATCGTCGCCAGCCCGGGCATGGACGGCCAGTTCGGCACCACCGACGACCATGACGTGTACCTGTTCGAGAACACCGCGGCCGATGCCGGGCTGTCTGCGCCGTTCAACGCCTGGATGACCTTCTTCGGGCAGTTTTTCGACCATGGTCTGGACCTGGTCACCAAGGGCGGCTCCGGTACCATCTACATCCCGCTGCAACCGGACGACCCGCTGTACGTGGAGGGTGGCTTCACCAACTTCATGGTGGTAACCCGTGCCACCAACCTGCCTGGGCCGGACGGCATTCTGGGTAACGCCGACGACATCCACGAACACACCAACACCACCACCCCGTTCGTCGACCAGAACCAGACCTACAGCTCGCATCCTTCGCACCAGGTGTTCCTGCGCGCGTATGTGATGACCGACGACGGCCCGGTCGCCACGGGCCGGTTGATCACCAATCGCGACCTGGGCGCTGATGGGCGGTTCGGCACGGCCGACGACACCGAGATCGGCGGCATGGCCACCTGGAAGGTGGTCAAGGCCCAGGCCCGCGACCTGCTCGGCATCAACCTGACTGACGCCGACGTCGACAATGTGCCGCTGCTGGCCACCGACGCCTACGGCAACTTCATCAAAGGGCCCAACGGCTACCCGATGGTGGTGATGAAAGGCCTGGACGGCATTGCCGGCACCGCTGATGACCAGGAGGTAGAAGGCAACCCGCTGGCACCGCTCGACCTGACCAACGCCGTGCGTACCGGGCACCAGTTCCTTGCCGACATCGCCCACAATGCCGTGCCGGTGTTCAGTGGCGGCGTGCTGGCGCCGGATGCCGACAACGTTGCCGGCAATGCCGTGCCGGTCAACCCGCAGACCGGTGCCAACCTGGCCTACGACAACGAGCTGCTGGACGCGCACTACATCGCCGGTGACGGCCGGGTCAACGAGAACATCGGCCTGACCGCCGTGCATGCGATTTTCCACTCGGAGCACAACCGGCTGGTGGCGCAGACCATGGACACCGTGCTCGACTCGGGTGACCTGGCCTTCCTAAACGAATGGCTGCTCAACCCCGTCAGCGCCTTGCCAGTCACCCCAGCCGAGATCGAAGCCCTGGTGTGGAATGGCGAGCGGCTGTTCCAGGCGGCCAAGTTCGGCACCGAAATGCAATACCAGCACCTGGTGTTCGAGGAGTTCGCCCGCACCGTGCAACCTCGGGTCGACCTGTTCTTTGCCCCGACCCAGGTCTACGACGTCGACCTCGATGCCTCGATCGTGGCCGAGTTCGCCCACACCGTGTACCGCTTCGGTCACTCGATGCTGACCGAGACTGTCGACCGCTTCGACATCGACTTCAACGTCATCCAGGACCCGGCCAGCGCCAACCCCGACCAGCAGCTGGGGCTGATCGCCGCCTTCCTCAACCCGCTGGCCTATGCCGCCAGTGGCGTCACCCCCGAGGACGCCACCAGCGCCATCGTGCGCGGGGTCACCCGCCAGGCCGGTAACGAAATCGACGAGTTCGTCACCGAGGCGCTGCGCAACAACCTGCTCGGCCTGCCACTGGACCTGCCAGCGATCAACATCGCCCGTGGCCGCGACGTCGGTATCCCTTCGCTAAATGCTGTGCGCCGCGATATCTACGGGCAAACCGGCGATACCCAGCTCAAGCCTTACACCAGCTGGGTCGACCTGGTGCAACACCTCAAGCACCCAGAGTCGCTGATCAACTTCATCGCGGCCTACGGCACCCACAGCACCATCACCGCTGCCACCACCCTGCTGGAAAAACGCGCCGCGGCCATGGCCCTGGTGTTCGGCGGCGATGGCGCACCTGCCGACCGCATGGACTTCCTCAACAGCAGCGGCGCCTGGGCCAACGTGACCCTGCCCGGCAAGGACGGTGTACTTGGGACTGCCGATGACCTCAAGGCAGTTACCGTGACCGGTGTCGATGCCATCGACCTGTGGATCGGCGGCCTGGCCGAAGCAAAAGCGCCATTTGGCGGCATGCTCGGCAGCACCTTCAACTTCGTGTTCGAGAACCAGATGGAGAAACTGCAGGACGGCGACCGCTTCTACTACCTGGAGCGCACGGCGGGCCTGTCGATGAACGCTGAGCTGGAAAGCAACTCGTTCGCCAAGCTGATCATGGCCAACAGCTCGGCCACCCACCTGCCAGGCCTGGTGTTCTCCGACCCTGGCTTCTACCTGGAACTGGACCAGACCAAGCAGTACAACGAGGGGCTGGGCAGCGCCGACCCGCTGGGCGAAAACGGCGAGCAGGTGGTGTTCCGCGACAGCCCGCTGACGGCTGGCCCGGACACCAACTACATCCGCTATGCCGGTGCCGAGCACATTGTGCTGGGCGGCACCAACGGGGACGATATTCTGGTCTCCAGCGAAGGCGACGACACGGTCTGGGGTGATGCCGGCAACGACCGCATCGAGGGTGGCGACGGCAACGACCAGCTGCGCGGTGGGGCCGGCGACGACATCATCAGCGACATGGGCGGTGACGACAACATCCAGGGCGGCGACGGCAATGATGTGTTGCACGGCGGTAATGGCATCAACCTGATCATCGGCGGTTTCGGCAATGACTTCATCGTCACCGGTGAGGACGCCTCCGAAGCCATTGGCGGCCAAGGCAATGACTTCATCCTCGGAAGCAAGGCCAACGAGCAGGACATGGGCAACGAAGGTGACGACTGGATCGAGAAGGGCACCTCGGACGGCGCGCCTGGCGACAACTTCGATCCGCTCGGCAACGACCCGATCATCGGCAATGACGTCTTCGTCGGCGGCAATGAGAACGACAAGTTCAACGGTGAAGGCGGCGACGATATCATGGTCGGCAGCCTGGGGTTTGGCGACCGGTACATTGGCGGCTCGGGCTACGACTGGGCAACCTTCAAGGACTTGGCCCAGGGCGTGTCCATCGACATGAGCGACCGCTTCTTCGATGTGCCACCGGTACCGGGTTCGGGCGCTTCGACGCTGGTGCGCTTCGACATCATGGAAGGCCTGTCGGGGTCGGCGCATGGCGACTACTTGCGCGGTGACAGCGAAGATGCCACTTCGCTGCCTACTGCAGGTGCTACCGGCAGCGTGCTGACCAACATCAGCCTGATCGACGGCCTGGCCGGCCTGCTGGCGGCCGGGGCGACCTTCTATGACGGCGGCAACATCATCCTCGGTGGCAGCGGCAGCGACCTGCTCGAAGGCCGAGGTGGCGACGATATCCTTGACGGCGACAAGTGGCTGAACGTGCGCATCAGCGTACGCGCCAACCCCGATGGCAGCGGTCCGGAAATCGCCAGCTTCAACAGCATGGAACCGATGGTGCCGTTCATGCTCAACGGCACCTACAACCCGGGCCAGCTGGTGATCGTGCGGGAAATCCTCAGCGGTACCGACCACTACGACACGGCGGTGTTCTCAGGGGTGTCCACCGACTACAGCGTGGTGGTCGATGGCAACTCGGTGATCGTTACCGACCTGGTGGCCGGTCGTGATGGCGTCGACCACCTGACCGGCATCGAGCGCCTGCAGTTTTCTGACAGTTCGCAGGCCTCAGGCGTCGGTACGGCAGTCAATGCCGGCCCCACCGGCCACCTGGCGATTCTCGATGCTAGCACCGGCCTGCGCGACGATACGCCAGTCAGTGGGCAACTGCTGAGGGTAAGCCCCCTCGCCGTGCATGACGCGGACAATATCAGCGCAACCAATGCGACCGGTGCGGTGAACGGCCCCGTGGCCTACTACTGGCAAGTGGAGACGCTGCCGGGTTCCGGGGTTTATGAAGACATCACGACAGTGGCCGCGGGTGAAGCGACACGGGCCACCGGTACGACCTACCGCGTCACGGACGATGTCGCCGGCCTGAGCATCCGCGTGCGTGCGGTGTACCAGGACGCCAAGGGCACGCTGGAAATCGTCGATTCGTCGCCGAACAGCGCGCCGAGCGCCGGGCCGACCGTCACCGGGCTGCTGGTGCAGAACCAGACGCTTACCGCCAACCCGGCAACCATCGTCGATGCCGACGGACTGAGCAACCCTCAGTTCACCTTCCAGTGGCAGTCCAACCGGGGTGTCGGTTGGGTCAACATCGCCGGCGCCATCAGCAGTACGTTCGTCCTGACCCAGGCGCAAGTGGGGCAGAACATGCGCGTGGTGGTCAGCTACGTGGATGACTTTGGCGTGCAGGAAAGCGTCGCCTCCGACATTCTCGACCCGGTGGCCAACGTCAACGATGCGCCGACCGGTGCGTTGCTGATCAGTGACACCACGCCCGACCAGGGCCAGACACTGACTGCGCTCACTGGCGCAATTGCCGACATCGACGGCCTGGGGGCTTTCAGCTTCCAGTGGCAGCAAGGCACCGGCGGCATCTTCGCCGATATCGCCGGGGCTACGGCGGCCACCTTCACCCCTGGCTTCGCCCAGGGTAACCAGCAGCTGCGGGTGATCGTGCGCTACACCGACGGCTTCGGCACCCTGGAGTCGCTGACCTCGGCGGCGACCGCTGCAGTCACCGTGCCGCCGGGTGTAGTTCTGGTAGGTACCAATGGGGCCAACACCCTGACCGGTACAGCAGGCAACGACGTGATTTCGGGCCTGGGCGGCAACGACACGCTCAACGGCCTGGGCGGCAGCGACCAGCTGTTCGGTGGCATTGGCAACGACATCCTCAATGGCGGTGACGACCCCGACTTCCTCAATGGCGAGGATGGCAACGACACCCTCAACGGCGGGCTTGGCGCAGATGCCATGAATGGCGGTGCCGGCAACGATACCTTCGTGGTCGACAACGTCGGGGATACGGTCACCGAGGCACTCAATGGTGGCACGGACCAGGTGCAGACCAGCCTGGCCAGCTACACCCTGGGCGCCAACGTCGAAAACCTGACCTATACCGGCAGCAGCGCCTTTACCGGTACCGGTAACGCGCTGGCCAACACCCTCACGGGTGGTGCCGGCAACGACCTGCTCAACGGCGGTGCGGGTGCCGACCGCCTGGTGGGTGGCGTGGGCAATGACACCTATGTGGTGGATGACGCCGGGGATGTGGTTGTCGAGGCGACGGGGGCCGGTACGGACCTTGTACGTACCACGCTGGCCAGCCATACCATGGCCGCCAACATCGAGAACCTGACCTATACCGGGGGAGGCAACTTCACCGGCACGGGTAACGGGTTGGCCAACATCATCGATGGCGGGGCAGGTAATGACACGCTCAGCGGCGACGGCGGTAACGATGTGCTCAACGGCAACGCCGGCAACGACACCCTCAACGGCGACGCCGGAAACGACCAGCTGTTCGGCGGCCTGGGTGACGACCAACTGCGCGGTGGAGGGGGGGACGACAGCCTTGATGGCGGTAACGGCAACGACACGTTGCTGGGGGAAGCCGGTAACGACAACCTGAATGGGGGGGCTGGCGATGACAGCCTGGATGGCGGCAACGGCAATGACACCCTGCAGGGCGGCGATGGTAACGACACACTGTTCGGCGACGTGGGTACCGACACCCTGATCGGGGGGGCCGGCAATGACTTCCTCAACGGTGCGGCAGGTAACGATACGGTGGTGGGTGGGGCCGGTAACGACACCATGATCGCCACCGATGGCAACGATGTGTTCCAGTTCGCTGCAGGCTTTGGCAACGACTTGATCATCAATTTCGATGCCATCGCGGCGGGTGGCCAGGACCGGCTGGATATCACCGCCCTCAACATCACCGCAGCCACCTTTGGTGCCAGTGTGACCATCGCCGATGTTGGTGCGGATACCTTGGTAAGCATCGGCGGTGCCGACTCCATACGTTTGGTGGGGGTGGCAGATGCAACCACGGTGACGGCCGCAGACTTCATCCTGGCCGGTTGAGGGGCGCTGGGGTTAGCGGTTACGGGTACAGCAGGGGGCTGCGCAGCAGCCCCTTTGCCCGCGCAAGGAGACGCCGAATGTTTCCCCGGGCTTGTCCAGCGACCACGGCAGTTGCTTCGCGTTATACTCCGCGCCTTTTACCCGTGCCGGAATTCGCCCATGCGCCAGGTTTTGCTCATCGTCGATGTTCAGTCCACCTTCAGCCCGCCTGAGTGGCTGGTCGATGGTTTGCGGCGGTTGTCAGCGAACATTCCCACCATAGCCTCGGTCGAGTTGCACGATGAACAGGTCACGCCGTTCGAGCGCCAGCTCGGCTGGCACCCGGCGGCCGAGGACGAGAGCCTGGTCGAGGCCGACCAGGTGTTCGTCAAGCATGGCTACGGGCAAAGTGCCGAAGCTATCGACTATATCCGGCAACTGGGTGTAGAGCGGGTGCTGGTGTGTGGGCTGCAGACCGAAACCTGCGTGTTGGCTGCCGGCTTTGCCCTGTTCGATGCAGGGCTGATGCCCACGCTGGTGACAGACATGACAATAGGGTCGTCGCTGGACCGCTCGGGCAAGCTGGGGACCGACCTGTGGAAGCACCACTTCCGCCAGGTCACCACTTCGGCCGAGGTGCTGGCTGAACTGGCCGCGCGCGAGTAGTGCATGCGCTGGCGGGGCAGCTTCGTTCAGGTAGAGGTGGCGCGTTCAGTTGGATCGCCCTCATGCGCCTGGTGCTGCTTGCGCCTGCGGGTAAACAGCAGACGCAACAGGGTGTTCCAGCAATAGCTCACCAGTACCCCTCCAGCGAGTGCCAGGGCCACCTCGAACAGCGGGTGCCTGAAAACATGTTCCGCCACCGTCTCGAACTGGAAATGCGTCAGGTAGATATACAAGGTTGACGAAGCGATCACCGCACCTGCCCGTGCAACCAGCGCCGGTACTGGCACCGAGCGGAACCAGACAAGCGCCAGTATCGCTGGCAGGGCGATGTCGACATAGCGTGTGAACGCTTGCCAGCCAACACCGGCAACCGCCATCAGGTCCAGCTCGCCAATCACCAGCACGGCCACCGCACTGGCCACCCATTTGCGTGAGGGGGTGTCGGCATGGTGCACGGCCATGCCCAGCACCATCACCGCAAGGAAGTGCTGGGGTACCCGGTTGAGCAGGGTACTGGCGTCGAAGACGAACTGGTTGAGCAACACATCCAGCGCCACCAGTGCACAGGCAGCGATGGTCAGCCAGCGAAACGGGTCGGCAACCAGCACCTGGCGCACGCGCCTGATCGACAGCACCAGGCCAATGATCACGATCATCTGCACCAACACTTCGATGTACCAGTAATTGAACAGGCTGACCTCGCTGGCGGGGAACCAGTTGGAAACCAGCAGCAGCGATTGCCAATGCAGCCGGTCGAATACCAGCTGGATCAGTGCGGTGTACAACAATGTTGGCACCACGATGGCTGCCAGTGGCCTGAGCAGCGTGCGTGCATCGCCACGCGCTTCGATGGCCTTGAGCTGAAAGCGCGCCAGGGCGATACCGGAAACCAGAAACAGCACCGAGGTTTCGCCGACGATCGGCCAGTGGTCGAACTCGCCCAGGTGGCCGACCACAATCAGGATGATGGCGAGCATGCGTATGAACACTGGCATTTCCATTACCCGCCACGCGCCTTTGGTCGGCGCGCTCAGCTCGGCCAACTGGCACACCGGCAGGGTTTCCCAACGTTCAGGCAGGTGGCCGATGAGCGCCTCCAGCACGCGCGAAGCCTGCACGAATGACAGCGAGTCGCCGCCCAGTTCGACAAAGCTCAACCTGGCGTCCAGGCGCGGCACCTGGAGGATGCGTGCCCAGGCTGTACTCAGCTGTTCGGCCAAGGGTGACAAGGGTGGGCTGATACTGTCTTCAAATGCAGCAGGCAGCGCGCGTTTGTCGACCTTGCCGTTAGGGGTGAGCGGCAGGGCATCGAGGAACACGAACAGTGCCGGTACCATGTAGTCAGGCAACTGGCCGGCGAGGGCCTGGCGCAGTTCGTCAGTTCCGGTGGCCTGCTGCGCGACGCAATAGGCCACCAGCCGGGTCGATGCACCGTCGTGGTTGGCCAGGACCACGCATTGCCCTATGTGCGGGTGACGGCTGATGGCGTTCTCGATCTCCGCCAGCTCGATGCGATGCCCGCGGATTTTCACCTGGCTGTCAGCGCGCCCCAGAAAGCTGGCGCTGCCATCGGCCAGGTAGGTGCCCAGGTCACCCGTGCGGTAACAGCGGTCGGCGGCGTCAGCGGTGAACGGGTTGGCGATGAATTTGGCTTCTGTCAGCCCCGGGTCGTCCCAGTATCCCTGCGACAGGTAGGGGCTGCGGATCAGGATTTCGCCTGTCTCGCCCTCGCTGACCAGCTGGTTGGCCGGGTTTACCACCAGCAACTGTGCATCGGCAATGCCTTTGCCCAAGGGCACCCGGGCATCACCCATATCCGGGGAGAGGGTATGGAAAGCCATGGCCTGTGGGGTTTCGGTGGTGCCGTAGAAGTTCACGTTGACGGCATTCGGTGCGATGGCGCGGACCTGCTGGTACTGCGTGGGGCTGAGTGCATCGCCACCCCAGAACAGGTAGCGCAGCTGGTCGAGAACCTGGCCGTTCAGGTGTGCACCCGTTTCGATCAGCTTGCCCAGCGGCGGGGTGAGGTGGATCACGCTCACTCTGTGCTGGTGAAGCCAGCTGGCCAGCCGTGGAGGGTCGATCAGGGTCGACTGGGCCGGGCAGGCAATGGTCGCGCCAAGCGACAGTGGCGTGAACACGTCGCGGTATACCGGGTCGTGGCCCAGCCCAGAAAGCAGCGAGAAGGTGTCAGCCTGGGTAAAACCGTGCTGGCGTGCATGCCAGTCGATGAAGTGCACCAGCGGTGCGTGGTGGGTAACGACGCCCTTGGGCTCGCCG
Source organism: Pseudomonas sp. JR33AA (assembly GCF_021378985.1). Taxonomy (NCBI): domain Bacteria; kingdom Pseudomonadati; phylum Pseudomonadota; class Gammaproteobacteria; order Pseudomonadales; family Pseudomonadaceae; genus Pseudomonas; species Pseudomonas sp. JR33AA. The sequence continues at coordinate 44,056 of NZ_JAJSAW010000014.1, read as the reverse complement.
GTGCTGCCCGAGGTGAAGGTGATGTAGGCCGGCTGTTCCGGGCTGACAGCGGGCAGCGCGTCAGATTGGCGAGTGAAGGCCAGCAGCGCTTGCGCGGGGGCTTCAGGTACCGTGACGACCATGGGCTGGCCGACATCGACGGTTGCCTCGGCACAGCGCAGTACCACCGCAGGCTTCAGGGTGCTGACGATTTGTTCGATACGCGCGGCAGGGTAAGCGGCGTCAGCCACGGTGAAGGCCAGGCCGGCACGCAGGCAGCCGAGCATGGCGTAAACCAGGGCAGCGCTGCGACAGCTGACGATGACCACACGGTCGCTGCCGCTGGCGGCGTTTTTAACCAGAAACGCGGCAATGCCCGCGCTGATCTGCTCCAGTTGGGAGTAGCTGCAGGTTGTGTGCTGGCCGATGATGGCAATGGCCGCCGGGCAGCGGCTGGCCTGCTGGATGAACGCGTGGTGAATGGGCTGTTGGGCACGGTACTCCAGGCACAGCGTCGGGTTCGGGCGCAGGTCCGGCATGATGATCGAGTGCTCCGCAGGAACGTTGGGCTGGCTGGTAGCACAACGCTAGTGCAGGCTGGCTGATGGCGCCAATGCTTGATGGCTGCCTTGCGATAGCCGGGCAGGCCCATGGCCGCAAGCCAGCCCCCACAAAACCCTGCTAACCCGACGGGGTAGCAGTTGTTCCATGGGGGCCGCCTTACGCTGCGACATGGATTGTCACAGGCCTGGTTTTCAGGCCACATCCACGAGCACGATCTCGCTGTCCTCGATGGCGGTGACCCGCAGCACCTCTTCCTGCTCGATCGCTACGCCATCGCGCGCCTTGGCCCGCAATCCGTTGATGTCCACCAGCCCCTTGGCCGGCACCAGGTAACCCCGGCGTGCGGCATCGAAGCGGTACTCGGCGGTTTCACCCGCCCGCAGGGTGGCAGCCACCAGGCGGGCATCGGTACGGATCTGCAGGCTGTCCTCGTCACCCGCGCGGCCGCTGGCCAAGGTCACGAAGCCTTCGCCGCGTTCGCCTTTGGGGAACGGCCGGCTACCCCACTGGGGTGCTTCACCGGTGCGCTCCGGCACGATCCAGATCTGGAAAATACGTGTGTCGATGTCTTCCAGGTTGTACTCGCTGTGCACGATGCCGGTACCGGCGCTCATCACCTGAACATCACCGGCTTCGGTACGGCCCTTGTTGCCCAGGCTGTCCTGGTGGGTGATTGCGCCTTCACGCACATACGTGATGATTTCCATGTCGCGGTGCGGGTGCGGCGGGAAGCCGCTGCCGGCCGCGATCAGGTCGTCGTTCCAAACCCGCAGGTTACCCCAGTGCATGCGTGCCGGGTCGTAGTACTCGGCAAACGAGAAATGGTGGTGTGCATCGAGCCAGCCATGGTTGGCGTGGCCGAGGCTTTCGAAGGGTCGCAGTTGCAGCATGGTCGTGCTCCTTGAATCAGTGGAATGACGCCATGATGCGCTAAAGAAACATCGAAAATAAGCGTAAATATCGGCTTAAAACTATCTATTTTGTAGATGTTATTTCTGCGGCACTTTATTCGCTTCATCGCCTAATGCACTGATCTGCAAGCATTCGCTGGCGATTTTTCGTCGATGCGGCGAACATGCCTGCTGTTTTGATTTTCAACGGAGTGACCGTGGCCCACGAGCAACCCCTGGCCCCAGCCGACCTTACCCCGCCTGCCCAGTTGCCCTGGTTTCGCCGCCTGGCCGCCCGCCTGCTGGGGCGTGGCTTGACCCGCCTGCAAGCCCAGCACCGCGACTCGTGGTTCCTCGGCCACGCCACAGGCCAGCGTACTGGCCATGCCGATGGTGTGCGTGAGGGGTTCGAGCGTGGTCGGGTGGAGGGCTATGAAGCGGGGCGCCAGGTGCTGGTAATCCGCGATACGCGCCCCGACAGCGCCGCCGTGCCAGGCCAGGATGACAACTTGTTCGACGATTGGCGCCTGCCGTTGACGGCCGAGTTGAAGAAGCGCTTCAAGGCCGATGTCGCCCAGCGCCTGCCCACCGAAGCCCAGCCCAGCGCCGCGCAATGGAAGCTCATCTTCAGTGACACCCCGTCTACCTGCGTGGTGGCAGGCGCCGGGGCAGGCAAGTCCACGTCGCTGGTGTTGCGCATCCTGTTGCTGCGTCATTACCTGGGTTACGAGCTGGATGCGATGACCGTGGTCACCTTCACCCGCGAATCGCGCAAGGACTTCATCAAGCGCCTGCTGCAGGTGTTCGCCCTGTGGCAGATCAACCTGCAGCCTGTGCAGGCCCGCGAGCTGGTGCGCACGTTCCATTCGCGCATCCTGCCGCTGGTGCGCAGCCTGCCAGGCTTCGGCCAGGTGCGTGCATTTGAAACACTGGGCCATGAGATGCCTGCCGGGCGTGAGGCTGAGGCCGACAGCAACCCGTTCGACTTGCGCCTGAACGATGCCCAGCGCCAGCAGCTGAACCAGTGCTACAGCAGCTTGCTGGGCGAGAGCCCGCGTTTTGCCGAGCTGGTCGGCCAGTTGCGCAGCGAAGCCTTGCAACTGAAGCCGCTGGACCCGAACAACCCCGATGTGCAGAAGCGCGCACAAGTGACCCAATTGGCCGCCCAGCGCGACGAAGAACTGTGCGACATGATCGAGGACCTGTGGTTTGCCGCCGGCGTCTGGCCGATCAAGGGCATCGAGCCCTGCCGCGAAACGGTCGACATCCGTGGCAGCCGCTTCCATGTGCATGGCCGCCTGGAAGGCCAGGGGCCTTTGGTGGTGCTGGGCTTCGACCCTGCACAAAACGCGCAGTACCAGCGCCCCGGCGCCAAGCTGACCGTGCGGGCCGAGTGGGCGGTCAAGCGTACGCTGTTGCAGGCGTTCTGCGACAGGCCGCTGATCTGGCTCGACAATTACGCCATGGCCCGGCGCCTGGCGGCATCGTTGGCAGGCGATGCCGTGGCCGGCCCTGGCTTTGAGTACAAGGTCAAGGGCGAACTGGCCCCGGCGCCGCTGCTGGATGCGTTCGTCAGTGCGGCCAATTTCATCGAAAACCTTGGGTTGGAGGTGAACAAAGCGGTGGCGGCGATGAGCTTTCCGTCCGGCGATAGCGATGCCCTGTTCTTCGAGGCCCTGGCGCTGTACTGGAAAGCCCTGGAAGCGCACCTGCTGGATCAGTCGCCGCCGGTGATGAGCTACAACCGCATGTTCGCCCTGTTTGGCGAGAACAACCCGGAAAACCTGCACCTGCTGCCCGATCCGTTGCTGCGGCCGCTGGCGCACCTGATGATCGACGAGTTCCAGGACGTGTCGCCGCAGATCGTCAGCTGGCTGCGTGCCAGCCTCGCCGAAATACGGCGTCGCGGCCCGGCCATGCACATCGGCCGCCATGCCCAGCATTCGTCGTTGCTGTGCGTGGGTGACGACTGGCAATCGATCTACGGCTGGCGTGGCAGCTCGCCCAAGTATTTCATGGAGTTCACCAAGGCGTTCCCGTCGCCGGCCAACACCCGGGTGATGCTGGTCGACAACTACCGGTGTCAGCAACAGGTGATCGATGCGGCCGAGCACCTGGTCAAGGGCACCCCGGCGATTGCCGGCAAGAAAGCCCGCGCCAGTGGCCCGGCGGCTGAGTTGCCCGGCTCGCCGGTCAAGGTGTTCGATCGTGACGAGGCGGCGTTGGGCGAAACGCTTGTCGAGCACTACCAGCGGGGTGAGACAGTCATGATGCTGTACCGCAAGGGCAGTGACCGGGCCTTGATGAGCGAACACCTGCAAAGCGTGTTGCACGCCGACGCGGCGCTTCCGGCCGAGCAGCGCCGGCTGCGTCAGCTGACCTATCACAGTGCCAAGGGTTTGCAGGCCGATACGGTGTTCATGCTGGGTGACTGCCAGTACCTGACCAGTTCACCCTACAAGAACCAGGTATACCGCCAGGCCGGGCTGGGCAAGGCAGGTGATGCCCAACCATTCGATTCGGCGCAGAAGGAAGAAGTGCAGCGCTTGGCCTACGTGGCGGTGACCCGTGCCGTGCAGCACTGCTATTGGTACGTGGAGGCCGCCAGTGGTGACGCCGCAGCGGCCCCACGGGCGTCCAGCCAGGTGGACGGCAAGCAGGCCTTCTTCGAAGACCTGCGCGGGCAGTGAGTGAGGTTCAGCGGCCGATTGTTTGCGTCTGGCGGGTGAGACTGGTCAGCAGACCGGTTTCAACCTGCTGCTGCTCGGCAGTCAGCGCGTCCACGCCTTGGCGATACTGCTGCTCGTTGAGCGCGACGCGGCGCAGCCTGCCGTCGGCATCTACCGGGCTTTCAGGCATGACCCTGGCCAACGCCGTAGTGCACAGACTCGCCCTCCATGGCGTGCGCAGTTGATGATCTGTCAAAGCCGGCAATTACTGATGTAACGGTGTCGGGGTTGTCATGGTAACCATCTCTTTTGTGGGGGGAGATAGTCCACGCTGATCAAGGCGTCGGGGTGCGGTAGATAGTTGTTGGCAGCGGTCGGTCCTGCGCATGCGCGGGTCGGTGGGGGGCTGGCAGCGAGGGAGGATCTGCGAGAGGGTGAGGCAGGTCATGGTGCAGGCTTTAGCCAAGGAGAATTGCAATGCGTTCGCTGTGCAGTCCGAAAGACCACCTGCTAGACCTCGATGGCGTAGAAATAGCGGTGCGCACCTGGGGGGCAGAAGACGGTATTCCCATATTGGCCTTGCATGGCTGGCTGGATAACGCTGCCTCGTTCGAGCGCCTGGCACCGATGCTGGACGGCTGCTTCGTGGTGGCCCCCGACCTGATCGGCCATGGCCGTTCTGGCCATCGTCGACACGACAGTGGCTATTACCTGTGGGAGCATGCCGAAGACATGCTGGCGGTGACCGACAGTCTGGGCCTGGCACAGTTTCATGTGCTGGCCCATGGGATGGGCACCGGTATAGCGTCGCTGCTGGCGGCCATGACCAGTGGCATTGCCAGCATGACTTTCCTCGACGGCATGGGGGCACCGTTCACGGTGGCCGAGGATGACCGGGTGCAGCACCTGGCGCGGGCCTACCGGCTCAAGCGCATGGTGCAGCGCAGCCAGTTGCCAGGTTTTGCCGAGCCGGATGTGGGGCGCTTCGACGACCTGGACACCGCCCTGGCGCAACGCCGCGAGCGGCTGGATACCGAACTGTCGGAAGGTGCCGCTCGGCTGCTGGCGCTGCGCGACCTGCTACAGCTGGACGACGGCTATTGCTGGCGGCACGACCCGCGGCTGGTACTGCCCGAGCCCATGCCACTGACCGAGCGCGAAGCCTGCGACCTGCTCAGTCAGATCCGCTGCCCGTTGTATCTGCTGTTCGGCCGCCAGGGGGCATTCACCGGCGAGGCCTTTACCCGGCGTGAGGCCGCCTTGCCCAGCCAGGCGAAAGTTTCCTGGCACCCAGGCGGGCACCACTTCCACCTGGATGCGCCGGACCGGGCGCTGGTCGACCAACTGCTGCGTATCCTGACGCGCCATGAAGGGGGCGTACTGCAACGCTTGGTGAACGAGTAGCTGATTCTGGTCACGCCGGGTGAACCTGCGCTATGGTGGCGAACGCATTCGCAAACGCCACAGGGAGCCCGGCATGCGGCCTTTCACCATCAAGCACATCGATCACCTTGTGTTGCGGGTCAGCGACCTGCCGCGCAGTGTTGCCTTTTACACCGAGCTGCTTGGCTGCACCGTCAGCCGCGTGCGCGAAGACTTGGGCATGGTGCACCTGGCCACGGGTACGGCGATGATCGACCTGGTGACCCTGGATGGCCCGCTGGGGCAGCCAGGCGGAGCTGCACCGGGCGTGGAAGGGCGCAACCTGCACCATTTCTGCCTGCGCATCGAGCCGTTCGACGAGGCCGCATTGACGGCCTATCTGGAAGCCGCCGGGGTAAAGGTGGAGCCTGCAGAGAAGCGTTATGGTGCCGAAGGTGAGGGGCTTTCGCTGTACTGCTACGACCCGGATGGTAATCAGGTCGAGTTGAAGGGGCCGATCGTGCTTCTTGGGTGAGGCCACCACCAGAATCGTCAGCCAACCCGCTATCGCCCAGCACCCCGGCGCTGCGTGTCGTCCGGGCCGTCCTCTTGTGCAAGGCCAGGGGGTGGATATTCAGGCAATCCCGATTATGCTTCATTAACCTTGCTGCGATCCGAGGCGGCCCGCCTCGTCGTGCTTCGCGCAACCAAAGCAAGCGCCAAGGCCTGGGTGCGACGGTGAAGTGGTTGTGAGGTGCTCCGGCCTGCATGACAACATGACGGAGGCAACCCATGGCGGTTCTCGACAGCGCATCCACGGGCAGCAGCGCGCCCCAACGCGGCATCACCAAGGAGGAGCGCAAGGTCATCTTTGCCTCGTCCCTGGGCACGGTGTTCGAATGGTACGACTTCTACCTGTACGGCTCACTCGCCGCGATTATCGCCAGGCACTTCTTTGCTGGCGTCAATGAAACCACCTCGTTCATCTTTGCCTTGCTGGCGTTTGCCGCCGGCTTTGCTGTCCGTCCGTTCGGCGCCATCGTGTTCGGCCGCCTGGGCGACATGATCGGGCGCAAGTACACCTTCCTCATCACCATTGTCATCATGGGCCTGTCCACCGCAGTGGTGGGCCTGCTACCGGGCTACGCCACGATTGGCGTGGCCGCGCCAATCATCCTGATCACCCTGCGCTTGCTGCAGGGGCTGGCGCTGGGCGGTGAGTACGGCGGCGCGGCCACCTACGTGGCCGAGCATGCGCCCAAGGGCCGACGCGGCTTTTTCACCGCCTGGATCCAGACTACCGCCACCCTGGGGTTATTCCTGTCGCTGCTGGTGATCATGGCCTGTCGCACGGCCATGGGGACGGAAGCGTTCGAGGCCTGGGGCTGGCGGATACCGTTCCTGCTGTCGATTCTGCTGCTGGCGATTTCGGTGTACATCCGCCTGCAGCTCAACGAGTCGCCGGTCTTCATGAAGATGAAGGCCGAGGGCAAGGCATCCAAGGCGCCACTGACCGAATCGTTCGCCCGTTGGGACAACCTCAAGGTGGTGATCATGGCGCTGCTCGGGGGTACCGCCGGCCAGGCCGTGGTGTGGTACACCGGGCAGTTCTACGCGCTGTTCTTCCTGTTGCAGATGCTCAAGATCGAGCCGCAGACCGCCAACCTGCTGATTGCCGGTTCACTGTTGATCGGCACACCCTTCTTCATTTTCTTTGGCAGCCTGTCCGACCGGATTGGCCGCAAGAAAATTATCATGGCCGGCTGCATCATCGCCGCACTGACCTACTTCCCGATCTTCAAGGCGCTGACCGAGTACGGCAACCCGGACGTCTTCGTTGCCCAGGAGCAGAACCCGGTGGTGGTGGTGGCCGACCCGGGCCAATGTGCATTCCAGTTCGACCCGGTGGGCAAGGCCAAATTCACCAGCTCCTGCGACATTGCCAAGAGCCTGCTGGCCAAGCGCGCCATCCCGTATACCAACGAAGCGGCGGAGCCCGGCAGCAGGGCCCAGATTCGCATTGGCGAACGGGTATTGCCGAGTTTTGATGGCAGCAACCTGGCGGCGGCGGACTTCAAGGTGCAAAGCGAAGCGTTTACCGCAACCCTGAGTGGTGCATTGAAAGAGGCGGGCTACCCGGAAAAGGCCGACCCGGCGAAGATCCACTACCCGATGGTGCTGTTGCTGCTGACCATTCTGGTGATCTACGTGACCATGGTCTACGGGCCTATTGCCGCCTGGCTGGTGGAGCTGTTCCCGGCGCGCATCCGCTACACCTCGATGTCGCTGCCTTACCACATCGGTAATGGCTGGTTCGGCGGCTTCCTGCCGACCGTGGCGTTTGCCATGGTGGCAGCGACCGGGGACATCTATTACGGCTTGTGGTACCCGATCGTGATTGCCGTGATGACGGCGGTGTTGGGGATTTTCTTTCTGCCGGAGACCAAGGATCGGGATATCAATCACACCTGAAGGTCAAGTTTGCCAGTGCTGGCCAATTTCCGCCGACCGTTCGCCGCTGCCGCCGCTACCGTATTCGCGGGTAAACCCGCTCCTACAACGCGCACAGGCCGTTGTAGGAGCGGGTTCACCCGCGAAAGGGCCGGCCCTGCTGGCCAATTTCCACCTACCGTTCACCGTTGCGGCCGCTACCGTATTCGCGGGTAACCCGCTTCTACAACCAGACGCGCACAGGCCGTTGTAGGAGCGGGTTCACCCGCGAAAGGGCCGGCCCTGCTGGCCAATTTCCACCTACCGTTCACCGTTGCGGGCGCTACCGTATTCGCGGGTAAACCCACTCCGACAACGGACGCGCACAGGCCGTTGTAGCGAAGAGGCCGGCGCAGGCGATCAATCAGTCGAAGTAGCCACGAAGCCCGAATGCATACCCGGTATCCACAGCTGTCGCCTCACCCCGGCTCCAGCGCTTCTTCAGCACGAACTCGAACGCCGGCTCGTACAACCCGTCTCGCACCAGTGCCCCCGCCAGCACCTCCACGTCGTACCAGCCGTTGTCCAATTCGATGATCGGCCGCCCTGGCACCTGGTAACGCGCCATCAGGTCACCCAGGGTCTTGGGCGTGAAGTGCTGCAGGATGCGCCAGGTGTACAGCATCAGCGCACCGTGCTCGACCCGCAGTACATAGCCATTGCGCCGGTGCTTCAGGCGGCTGCCAGCCTCGCGCAGGGCCGGGGTGTGGTTATCGAGGGTGAACAGGATGTGGTAGGGCAGGTTGTCGACACCGGCCAGCGGCAGCACGATGCCTTCGCGCACCGCCTGGTCGCCGCTGTCACCGCGGGTGAACGCATGGGCCAGGTCGTCGGGCAGTTGATGGTCTTGCTTGAAGCGCTCAAGCAACTGGATATCACCGAGCAGAAAGTAGTCGACCAGGTCGTTGAGCACTTCGCTGAATTCGTGGCGCATCTGTTTTCCTTATGGGTGCGCATTGGGGTAAGGGCAACCGGCTAGTGCTTCTGGGCAATCTGGATCAGGTTGCCGCACGTGTCATCGAACACCGCCACGGTAACCGGCCCCACCGGGGTTGGTGGCCGGATGAACTGCACTCCGGCTGCACATAGCCGGGTATATTCGGCCTGGATGTCACGCACGGCGAACGAGGTGGCGGGGATGCCGTCCTGCTTGAGCGCGGCCTTGTACACCTTGGCCGCCGGGTGCGCGTCGGGTTCCAGCAGCAGTTCGACGCCATTGGGGTCGTTGGGCGAAGTCAGGGTCAACCAGCGGTGCCGGCCCATGGGGATGTCGTGCCTGGGCTCGAAACCGAGTACGTAGTGGTAGAAAGCCAGGGCCTTGGCCTGGTCGTCGACGAGGATGCTGGTGACCACGATCTTCATAAGCACACACCGTTTACCTGGGGTCGATGACTATCAGTAAAGACGTTCGGGCGTTTTTGACCAGTGGCTGCAGTGCTTCTGGGGCCTGTTTCCAGCTGCGCGGCAGCGCAGGCGCGACCTATCGTTGGCCTTGCCTTAGCACCCGCCAAGGAGTGAAATGCATGCAAGAAGAACCGATGAACGACCTGCCAGACGCCCATGATGAGGATTAGGCAGATACCCCTGAGCCGTCTGCAACGCTGTCCCGGCGTAAGCGCGGTACCGCTCCGTTTGCGCAATGCGCTGTGAGTCGGGTACAAGCAGATTGGTGGCGATTGCACTCGGGCGAACCCCGGGTTTGAGTGATGCACCGGGCCGGGGCAACCCGACCCCTACAAAAAACCTGTTCAAGGTATAGGTAAATCCTTCAGTGCTCAGCGCCCGCTCAACGATAGCCAAGGGTAAAGTGTGAGGCACGATCCCAGTCCGCCCAGACCCGCGTCAGAGAGGTACCCTGTGGCTGCCTATACCTTGCGACAACTTAAGTACTTCGTCACCACCGTGGAAGCGGGCAGTGTGGCCGAAGCGTCACGCCAGCTGTATATCGCCCAGCCGTCCATCTCCACGGCCATCAAGAGCCTGGAGGAAAGTTTCGGTGTGCAGCTGTTCATCCGCCACCACGCCCAGGGCGTGTCATTGACGCCCAGCGGCAAACGCTTCTACGCCAAGACCAAGTCACTGCTGCAGATGGCCCATGAGTTCGAACAGAACGCCCTGGCCGACAACGATACCGTCGCCGGGCAAATCGACATTGGCTGTTTTGAAACCGTGGCGCCACTGTACCTGCCGCGCCTGATCGCCGGTTTTCGCCAGCGCTACCCGGGTGTGGACATTCGCCTGCGCGACGGTGAACAGCAGGACCTGATCCAGGGCCTGACCGCCGGAACATTCGACCTGGCGTTTCTCTATGACCACGACCTGGATGGCACCATCGAGGCCGAGCCGCTGATGCCGCCGCAGAAGCCCTATGTGCTGCTACCGGAGAATCACCGCTTTGCCGGCCAGGCCCAGGTCTCGCTGCGCGACCTGTGCCCGGAGCCGATGATCCTGCTGGACGTGGCCCCTAGCCGCACCTACTTCGTCAGCTTGTTCAACGAGATGGGCCTGGCGCCGAACATCGTCTTCAGTTCGCCGTCGATCGAGATGGTGCGCGGCATGGTCGGTCAGGGTTTCGGTTTCTCGTTGCTGGTAACCCGTCCGCACTCGGAATACACCTATGACGGCCAGCGCCTGGCAATGCTCGACATTGCCGAGCCGGTGGCGCTGTCGGGGCTGGCTGCGGCCTGGTTGAAGCGAGTCCAGCTGACCAAACCGGCGCAGTTGTTCGTGGAGTTTTGCCGGGAAGAGCTGGCGAAGTTCCTGAACTGAGCACGCCATGCCACCCCGGCAGGAGCAGCATGGCGTGGCATGGCTCAGGGGTTGACCTGGTAGCCGCGCCCCTGCAGGCAACCGCTGTAGGCGCTGGCATGGGCCTGGGTTTTTGCCTCGCCCTGGCTGCGCCTGTCCTGGCGCCGGTCCTGACGCTGGCGCATGCCACCGACCGCGGCCCCGGCGGCGGCTACTTCGCCAGCGCGGTTCTGCCGGTATTGCTGCTTGGCGTCGTCACCCACCCGGTCATACAACGCGTCATGCTGGTTGCCGCGTACCTGCGCGCCTACAGCACCGGCGGCGGCACCCGCAGCTGCACCGCGAACCCGGCCACCGACATGGGGGGCGCTGGACGTCGCTGTGCCGTTTGCGGCATTGGTGGCGACGGTATTGCAATCGTTGATATCCAGTTGCATCTGCTGGCTGCTCTGGCCCTTGAGCGGCACCACCGACTGCGCCTGGGCGGCCGATGCTGCGCACAGCAGCATCAACAGGTAACTCCACGTGAACGTACGCATGGCACACCTCCACCGGGCGGAAAGCCCCGCCTCACAGGATAGTTCCCCGTTGATGTCGTGATGGAAGTTTTGCCCAGATGGTCTAAACCGGATATCAGACGCCGTTCCGATTAGCCTCTTGGCCTGATCCCAGGCTACCTGCGGGCAAACCATGAGCCAGACGCAAGATCTGATCATCTGCGAGTATTGTGACACGGTGTACCACCGTGCACCGCTGCTCAAGCATCAACGTGCCCTTTGCCCGCGCTGTGGCGGCGTGCTGTACCGGCACAGGTCACTGACCATCGAGCAGCGGCTGGCATTGAGTGTGACTGGCGGTCTCCTGCTGGTGTTCGCCAACTATTACCCGGTGATGACCATTGGCATGCAGGGGCTGACCCACTCGGCCACCTTGTGGGACGCCGTGCAAATCCTCAGTCACGGCAGTATCACCTTCATCGCCCTGGTCATGGCGCTGTCGATCATTTTTGCGCCGCTGTTGCAAATTGCCCTGCTGTGCTGGGTGTTGAGTTTTGCCCTTGCCAGTCAGCGTGCCCCCGGTTTTGCCCTGTGCATGCGTGGCCTTGAAAGCCTGCGGCCCTGGAGCATGCTGGAGGTGTGTCTGCTGGGGGCGATGGTGGCGGTGATAAAGCTGGCCGGGCTGCTCGATGTGATCCCTGGTATCGGCCTGCTGGCCCTGGCTGCACTGAGCCTGTTGATTATCCACATTGCCGGCAAGGACATCCGCGACTTGTGGGAGCAGGTATGACTGCCCCAGCCAAGGCGCACGACCTTGGCTTGTGTCTGTGCCATGGCTGTGGCCAGGCATGCGACACGCGCAGTGGCGCGCACACCTGCAACCGTTGCGGCGCCGTCATTCACCGGCGCAAGACCAATGCCATCAGCCGTGGCTGGGCGTTTCTGCTGGCGGCCCTGATTTTCTACATCCCTGCCAACCTGCTGCCGGTGATGCACACCGAAATGCTCGGCAGTGGCACAGACAGCACCATTGGCGGCGGCGTGCTGGAGTTCTGGGCGGCCGGGGCCTGGGACATCGCGCTGATCATTTTCATTGCCAGCGTGGGCGTGCCCGCCATCAAGTTCTTTTCCCTTGGCCTGCTGCTGTTCACTGCCCAGCGGGGTTCTTCCTGGGCCTGCCGGCAGCGTTCGCAGCTGTATCGCTTCGTCGAGCTGATCGGCTATTGGTCCATGCTCGATGTGATGGTAGTGGCGTTGGTGGCTGCGCTGGTGCAACTGCGCGGGCTGGGCACCATCGAGCCGCGCGTGGGCATTCTGTTCTTTGGCATGGTGGTAGTGCTGACCATGTTCTCTGCCATGAGCTTTGATCCACGCCTGATCTGGGATAGCCATGCCAACGAGGGGAGGCCGCATTGATGGGGCAACAGACTGACAAGCGCGAGGGCGCTGGGCAGGTTGAAGTGCGCACCCGGCGTTGGAGTGTATCGCTGGTATGGATCGTGCCGATCCTGGCGATCCTGATCGGCGCTTCGCTGGTGGTGCGCAACTGGATGCAGCAAGGGCCGGTGATCAGCATTTCTTTCCACAGCGGCGAGGGATTGGTGGCGCACAAGACCCAGGTAAAGTACCGCAGCGTGGTGATTGGCGAAGTGACCACGGTGGACTTGGCCGACGACAAGAAGAGCGTGGTGGCCAAGGTACAGCTCTCCCACGATGCCCGTTCGTTCGCCACGCGGGGCGCGCGCTTCTGGGTGGTGCGACCGCGCATCGGCATGGGCGGGGTTTCCGGCGTGGACACGCTCTTTTCTGGCAGTTTCATCGGGGCCGATTCCGGCGAGTCGAAGGTGCCGGAAAAGTCTTTTGTCGGCCTGGAGCTGCCACCGCCGATCACTTATGACGAAAAAGGCAAGCGATTTGTTCTTGTCGCCAGCGACCTGGGTTCGCTGGATATCGGCTCTGCGATCTACTACCGCAAGATCCCGGTGGGCGAAGTGGTGTCCTTTGCCCTCCAGGGCGATGGCAAAGGGGTAGAGATTGGCGTGTTCGTGCAGGCGCCCTACGACACATTCGTCACTGCTGACACGCGCTTCTGGAATGCCAGTGGCATCGACATGCAGATCGGTGCCAATGGCCTGAAGGTCGATACCGAATCGCTGTCGTCGATTCTGGTGGGCGGGCTGGCCTTCGGCTCGCCCGATTTCGCCGTCCAAGCCGAGCCTGCTGCCGACCAGGCCCGCTTTCAGCTATTTGCTGACCGCGACATGGCGCTGTCGCCTCCGCATGGCCAGGCGCAGTACCTTCAGTTGCGTTTCGACCAGGCCATGCGAGGCCTGTCGGTGGGGGCGCCCGTGGAATTCAAGGGTGTGGAGTTTGGCCGGGTCACTTCGATCCAGCTCGATTACGATGCCACGCGGCAGACCTTCCCGGTGGTGGTCGATGCGGTGATCTACCCGCAGCGGCTGGGGCCGGTGCACCGCAAGATGCTGGCGGTGTTCAAGCACACCGAGGGCGATTTGGAAGGTGCGCGGAAACTGATTGGCACGTTTGTCGAACATGGGCTGCGGGCCCAGGCGCGTAGCGGCAACCTGATCACCGGGCAGATGTTCATTTCGCTGGACTTCTACCCGGATGCCCCCAAGGTGGCCTTCGACATGGCTGCCAACCCCATCATGATCCCGACGCTGCCCGGCAGCCTTGAGCAGTTGCAGGAACAGCTGCAGCGGGTGGTGGAGCGCATTGCCAAGCTGCCGCTGGAAAGCATTGCCGGTAACCTGGACGGCAGCCTGCGTGAGCTGCGCGCCAGCCTCCGGCAGTTCAATGGCCAGACACTGCCCGAGGTGAAGGTGGCGCTGGACGAGGTGCACAAGACCCTGCGCACGGCCAACTCGGCCATAGCCGAAGACTCGCCGCAGCGCGAGCGAATGGGTGAAACACTGGACGAGCTGGAGCGCATGTCGCGTTCGCTACGTGACCTTGCCGATTACCTGGGCCGACACCCCGAGTCACTGATTCGTGGCCGGCCGAAAGCGGCCGGACCCGCAGACCTTGCCCCCTGAGGAAATAGCCGATGCAACGACTGCGCAATGTATGTGTGGCCAGCCTGCTGGTGTGGCTCGGGGGCTGCAGCAGTACGCCGAACAATTACCACACGTTGGTACCGAGCGAGCCGGTACGTGACAGCGGCCAGCGCATCCAGGTGGCCAGGGTGGCTGTGCCACCCCAGGTCGACCGCCCACAGTTGGTGGTGCGGCAAGGGCAGAGCGGCCTGGCCATTCTGGAGACGGAGTGGTGGGGCGCCAACCTGGCGGATGAATTCCGCAGCGCCCTGCAGGACCTGTTGGGCGGCCCGGCCGGCGGTGGCAAGGCGTCGCTGCGGGTGGATGTGCAGCGCTTCGACACGGTACCAGGGCGCTACGCCTCGCTGGAAGCCGTGTGGCGCTTGAAACTGCAAGGGCAGGCCGAGCTGACGTGCCGTACGTCCGTGCAGACTGCCGCGGACAACAGCATCACCAGCCTGGTGAATGCGCACCAGGCCAACCTGCGCAAGTTGGCCGAGGCGGTGCGGGGGAGTGCACGGCAGGGTAGCTGCCCTATATGAACCGTGGCCTTGTTACTGCCGGGTGCTGGCTGTTTCCTGTACCCCGTCGGCCTTGTCCAGCGGCAGCTGATCGAAGTCGCGCAAGCCATCCTTGCGATACGGGTCGCCGATCCAGCGTGGCGCTACCACGAACTGTGGGCTCACCAGGCTCTTGGCCGGTTCATAGCGGTCGTAGCTCAATCCGGCCAGGTCTGACAGGGTATGGATCAGGTGCGAACTGCTGTAGGGGCGGTTGACCATTGCCTTCAAGTCACGCAGGTGCTCGGCCTGCCAGCTAGGTGAGGTCCACAGCAGGAACGGGATGGTGTACATCGGCCGGGTCGGTGCACCTTCGTTTCGCCCCAGGCGGTCGTGGTCACCGGAGCTGTACACGTCTTCACCATGGTCGGACAGGTACATCAGGAACCCGTTGGGGTTGCCTGCCGCATAACGCTTGATCAGGGCCGACACCACATAGTCGTTGTAGCGCACCGCGTTGTCATAGAAGTTGTAGGTTTCTACCTGGTCCGCCGTCAGCTTGGCTGGCACACCCTGCTTGTCGTTGAAGTGCGCGTAGTCGTCCGGGTAGCGGTAGCGGTAGTCCATGTGCGTGCCCAGCAGGTGCACGATGATGAACTTGTTGGGCGCAGGGTCTTGCAGGGCCTTCTCGAACGGTGCAAGCACCACGTCATCGTACTGGTGGGCATTCTGGTTGCGCTGGTTGTTCAGGTACACCGGCGCGTCTGTTTGCTGCGAGAAGGTGGTGAGCATGGTGTTGCGCTTGGTCAAGGTCTGCTGGTTGGTGATCCAGAAGGTCTTGTAGCCTGCCTGTTTCAGCAGGTTGATCAGCGACGGGTCGCTGAGGAAGCGGTCCGGGTTCTGCTCGTCGCCGAACGTGAGGATCTGCTGCATCACTTCGATGGTGTACGGGCGTGGTGAGACCACGTCGCGGAACACGGTCAGGCCCTTGTCGCTGGCGGCCAGCGCGTCGAGGTTGGGCGTGGTATCGCGGTTATAGCCATACAGGTGCATGTGCTCGCGGGTGGTCGACTCGCCGAGCACCAGTACCAGGGTGCGTGGCGCCGTACCACTGCTGTCTCGCAGGTTTTGCAGCGGGGGCAGTGCGGCATTCTGGGCCAGCAGTTTCTGCATGTTCTCCAGTTGCTGGCGGTACTGTTGGTAGCCGACCAGCAACTGCCAAGGTACGGCAGGTTCCATTCGCTGCTGCACTTTTTCGAGCGCATCGGCGAAGTTGCGCTCCTGGGTGACCATCTGTTTGTAGAACGGCATGACCAGGTTGGCCACCAGCAATAGCACGACCACCGGCAGGCGGCTGCGCAGCGGCAGGCTGACCGGGCGCACGCGCCGCCACAGCAATACCGCGACCAGCGTGTACAGCACCAGCGCCAGGCCCAGCCCCACGCTGAAGTATTGGCTGAAGTACTCACCCGCCTCGGCGGTGTTGGACTCGAACATCACAAAGATGACGCTTTGTGAAAATTCCTGGCGATAGATGCCGAAGTAGCTCAGGCCCACCAGCGATGCAGCCCACAGCACCACACCGATGATCGCCGTGGTGGCGCGGGTGAAGCGCGGCAGCAACAGGACGGGCGCCAGCCACAGGCTGCTGAGGAACAAGGCATCGCGAAAACCGGCGAAGCCGGTCGTCCCGCTGAACAGCAGCAACGCCTGGGTTACACCGGAAAAATACCAGAAGAACAGCAAGAGCCAGCCGAGGCCGGCCCAGTCTATGCGCTTGTGCGCGGCGGGGGATGTAGTGTTTGACACGTATGCCTCGTCATACCTTGGCGGCCAGCGGATGTGCGCGCGGCCGGAAAGTACGTGACGCTAATCTGCGGACTGTGAAAATAACGTCAACGCGGTGAATCCTGTGACCTGCATGACCGTAGACGGCATAAACTGGGCCCGTTCACCGCGTTTTCCCCAGGCTGCCGAGGTATGATGGCGGCAGCGAAAACGTCCTGAAAGGCCCCGTAGACCATGAACCGTCGTAAGAAGATCAAGCAGCTATTGCAGGCGCATGCCAAAAAGGCCAGTGCCAAACTGGCGCCACGCAAGCCCAAGTACATCTGCAAGGCGGACCGCTTGAAGATGGAGGCAGAGGCGGTGGGCGAGCGTTCACAGCAGGCCGACTGACACCGCCTCTACACCGATCGCATGGGCTTCAACGGCGGTAGTAATGATGCTCGTCATAATGACGCTGGCGCATAGCGCGCTCATGGCGGCGCTCCCAATCACGGCGCCGTTCCCAGTCGCGCCGCCGCTCCCAGTCCCGGCGGGCTTGTTCACGCCGCCACTGTTCGCGGCGCCAGTCGCTTCGGTGGTCGTGCCAGCGATCGTCACCATGCGCCAGGAGCGTGGCCGGCTGTTCAATGGCCACGCTGGCCACGCTCGGCCAAGGGTTGCCGGCTGGCTTTAACGGTGACTGGACAGCCGGTGAAACCGGTTCGGCGGCTTTCATTTGCGTTGCCGATGCCGTGCCCACCGCCGCGAGCGAGCACAGGCCGAGCAGCACCAACCTTGCGACATGTTTTTTCATGAGCGTTGCCAACCTCTGATAACGAATGAGCCATCTGGCCAGCAGGTGTGGGGCGAACCTTGTCTCGGGTTGCGCTACCTTTCTGTGCCTCACACATAGACAGGGAATCAGGAAAAAGTTCGCCACAGCAACAACTTGAAGAACTTTGCCGGGGTGGTTGGCGCTGTGAAGCCTCTGCCAGGAGTGCCCCACTGGTCAGTCACAGGTCTGCAAACACCTCACGCAAATGCCGCCGGTAACTGTCGAACGCAGCAATCGCCCCTTTCACTACCTCTGCTTCCTCCTGCTCCCCCAGCACCAGGCTGTCCAGCCTGGCAACAAATGCGCGCCAATGCAGCGCTCGGCCATCCGGGTGGGGGGCCAGGTGGCGGGCCCCCTTGTCACCCTCCAGCCCAAGACGTTGCGTGTGCTTGAACAGAAACGCCGCCCCCAGGTTGGAACCTTCACTGCAATACAGCCATCCCAAGGCCTGGGCCGAGCTGACACGGACGGGTTGGGTGGACGTTGGCAGCGGCAAGCCCAGGTCGCGCAGGTCGGCCTCGACTGCCGCCAAACGTGACAGCGCCGCCAGCCCCGGCAGTTGCTGGTTGAGCTGTTCATCCTGATACAACGCCAGCAGGCTGCCATGGAAGCGGTGCTGTACCTGCAGGAAGTGCCCATAACGCTCGCGGTTCTCGAAAGGCCGCGCTGCCATTACCAGTTGATCGACGCTGTCATGGTCCCTGCTGCTGGCCGCTTTCAGGCGTTTGCAGCGGCTTGGTTCGGTGAAGGGGGGAGTTACAGCGGTCATCGGCGTATCCGTGGCATAGAGCAAGGTCCCCATGATGCTTGCCATCCTTGGCAAGCAGCAAGCGTCTCACGCCCGACCTGACCGAGTTCGCGATGATGGAGCGCAAGGTCGAGGCTCATTTATCATGGCGGCTGCCTTTACCATTGCCAAGGATACTTGCCATGAGCGCCCTCCAGTTCCGCACCCCCGTTCTCGCAGATGCCGAGCGTTGCTACGCCATCGAAATTGGCGCCTATGAAGGGGATGAGGCGGCCACGCTGGAGAAAATCCGCACCCGTATCACGCAGTACCCACAAGGCTTCCTGGTGCTGGAAAGTGACGGCGAGATCGTGGGTTTCATCAACAGTGGCTGCGCCCACGAGGTCGTGATGTCCGACGAGGCCTTCAAAGAGCTGGTCGGCCATGATCCGGCGGCAGCGAACGTGGTGATCATGTCGGTGGTTGTCGACCCGGCCCACCAGGGCAAAGGCTACGCCAAAGTGTTGATGAACGAATTCATCGGGCGCATGCAGGCGGCGGGCAAGCAGACCATTCACCTGATGTGCAAGGAGCAGCATGTGGCCCTGTACCAGAAGCTGGGCTACCAATACGTGAAACCGTCGCCGTCGGACCACGGCGGCATGGCCTGGCATGAGATGGTCATGGACCTTTGACTGGACATCTCTCTGCGTGACAGCGCAGCCCAAAGGGCTGCGCATGACCTTCATTCAAACCGGCGATGCCGCGCCGATGCCTGGCCTCAAGTGCCACTCACCAGCTGAAGTGCCAGCTGGTTGTGGCGCTCCAGTACGCGCGGCAGGTCGACAGTGGCCAGCTGGCCGTCTTTCACCACGACGCGGCCGTTGATCACGCTGGTATGCACCTGGGTCGGGGTGCAGAACACCAGTGCCGCCAATGGGTCGTGGTGGCCGCCGGCATACGCCACATGGCCCAGGTCGAAGGCAACGAAATCGGCGACCATGCCCGGGGCCAGGGCGCCGATATCATTGCGGTTGAGCACTTTCGCGCCACCCAGGGTGGCAATTTCCAGTGCTTCGCGTGCGGTCATCGCGTCAGGGCCGAAGCCTACTCGTTGCAGCAGCAGAGCCTGGCGCACTTCACCGATCATGCTGGCGCCGTCGTTGGAGGCAGAGCCATCGACCCCCAGGCCCACCGGTACGCCGTGGTCGCGCATCTTGCGTACCGGGGCGATGCCCGAGGCCAGCCGCATGTTCGAGCATGGGCAGTGGGCGACGCCGGTGCCGGTGCGGGCGAACAGCTCGATGCCGTGCTGGTCGAGCTGCACGCAGTGGGCATGCCATACATCATGGCCGACCCAGCCAAGGTCTTCGGCGTACTCGGCTGGGGTCATGCCGAACTTCTCGCGGCTGTAGGCGATGTCGTTGACGTTCTCGGCCAGGTGAGTGTGCAGCGACACCCCATACTGGCGTGCCAGCACGGCAGCTTCGCGCATCAGGTCGCGGCTGACCGAGAACGGCGAGCATGGCGCGACCACGATGCGGCGCATCGAGCCGTGGCTGGCATCGTGGTAGTCCTCGATCAGGCGTTGCGACTCCTTGAGTATATCGGCTTCCTTTTCCACCACCGAGTCAGGTGGCAGGCCGCCTTGGCTCTGGCCCACGCTCATGCTCCCGCGCGCGGCGTGGAAGCGCATGCCGATCTCGGCAGCCGCGTGGATGCTGTCGTCGAGCTTGCAGCCGTTGGGGTAGATATACAGGTGGTCGCTGGAGGTCGTGCAGCCGGACAGAATCAACTCGGCCATGGCGGTCTGGGTCGACACCGCGATCATCTCGGGGGTCAGGCGCGCCCAGATCGGGTACAGGTTGGTCAACCAGTTGAACAGCTCGCCGTCCTGAGCTGCCGGTACCACGCGGGTGAGGCTCTGGTACATGTGGTGGTGGGTGTTGACCAGGCCTGGGATGACCACCTTGCCGGCCATGTCCAGAATCACGTCGGCGTTTTGCGGGAGGCTATCGCTGGGGCCGACCTGCTTGATCAGGTTGTCTTCGATGAACAGGCCGCCGTTCCTGATTTCGCGGCGTTCGCCGTCCATGGTGACCAGCAGTGCGGCGTTTTTGACAAGGAGCGTTTTTGCAGGGGTTGTAGATGACATGGTGCAAGCCTGCGCAATACGCATCGGCGATTACCGATGTCATAGGCGCCCGGTATTGTAAGCAAGCTTTTTGCTGATTGTATACAGCTCGAGGCGCCAATGCCGGCCTTTCAGCGGGGTAATACCGCGAAGCGGCCGGTATGGGTGATAACGAGCAGTTATCACCCGGATGCTCGCGATGCCATGCTGCAGCGCTCACACAAGGCGTCAGGGTCTCACTCGGCCATCTGCAACTCCGGCAGTTTCACGCGAAATGCCCGGGTCAACCCCAGTAGCACCAACAGGCCCAGGCCCATCCAGAACAGGCCGATGGTGAACGACAGGCTGGTCAGGCTGCTCCATAGCCACAGCGTGCTGAGAAAGCCCAGGCCGGGAATGGCGCCGTACAGCAGGCAGTTGCGGCAACCGCGCAGTTTCTGGTCAACCAGGTAGTGCTTGACCACCGCCAGGTTTACGGCCGAGAAGGCGAACAGTGCGCCAAAGCTGATCATGTTCGCCACGGTATCCAGGGTAATCACCAGAGCGATCAGCGACAGCAGGCTGACCACCAGGATGGCAGTGGCGGGCACGCGCTTTTTCGTCACCAGTTGGCCGAATGCTCGCGGCAATGCGCCGTCGCGGCCCATGGCGAACAGTACGCGCGACACGCTGGCTTGGGACACCATGGCCGAGGCGAAGCAGCCGGCCACGTAGGTAGCGGTGAAGGCGGTTACCAGCAGCTCGCCGCCCACCCGGCGCATCACGTCCACCGACGCCGAATCCGGGTCGGCGAAACTGCCCCAGTCGGGGAACACCATCTGTGCGCAATAAGACACCACCAGAAACAGCAGGCCGCCGATCAACGACACCGCCAGAATCGCCACGGGAATGCGGTAGGTGGGGTTACTGGTTTCCTCAGCCATGGTCGATACCGCATCGAAGCCAAGGAACGACAGGCACAGCACGGCGGCGCCGGTCATGATCAATGGCACGCTGAAGCCTTCGTGGTGCAAGGGGGCCAGCAGCGAAACCGGCTCCGCCTGTCCGCTGAGCTTGAGAATGGACAGGGCGACGAAGACGATGATGAACACCAATTGCACCACCACCAGGATCCAGTTGACCCGGGTGATCGACTCGATGCCGATCAGGTTGAGGAAGGTGACCATGGCAATGGAGCCCGCCACCCACACCCAGGCAGGGATGGTCGGGAAGTATTCCGACATGTAGATGCCGATCAGCAGGTAGCTGAGCAGCGGCAGAAAGATGTAGTCGAGCAGCAGTGTCCAACCGGTGATGAAACCGATATGGCTGCCGAAGGCCTTGCGCGTGTAGGTGTAGACCGAGCCGGAGTAGGGGTGGGCCTGGACCATGCGGCCGTAACTGTAGGCGGTCAGCAGCATGGCGGCGAGCGTGAGCAGGTAGGCGGTGGGCAGGTGCCCTTTGGTCATCTGGGTGACCAGCCCGTAGGTGGTGAATACGGCCAGGGGGACCATGTAGGCCAGGCCAAACAGCACCAGGGCGGTCATGCTCATGGACTTGCGGAAGCGGCCGGTGCTGGTGCCGGTTTGCGCGGGTGCATGCGGGGCGGGGCGATGGGCTGTACTTGTTGTTGTATGCATTGCTAACTCCTGAAAAGGGATGCAGGACACCGCGGCGGGCGAGCAGGCTCGCGACCGTTAGGTGCTATGCAAGGAGGTCGAGCGGAAAGCTCGCAGCGCTGGGGCGGGTTGATGCTCCCACACCCTGCAGGCACCCGGAATCACCCTTTGGGGTGAGCGGACATAGCCCTTGCCCGGCTCACCCCAAAGGGTGATTCCGGTGCCTGCAGCCTCGTGGGAGTATCTGCTCAACAACGCACCGCACTGGCGGCGGTGCCACCGAGAAGAAACGGCAGGCTCACAGTGACTAATCAATTGCTTTCAGAACAATGGTTCGAGCACCAGGCCAAGGTCACCGAGGCGATCGGTCGGCCGGGCTTTGCCGCCAGCCTGTTTGCTGCACTGGGTGTAATCCGGCCGATCCAGGCGACCACGGTGTACCTGTACCCGCACGACGGCATGCCCTGTGCGCTGTTCGAGCAGGATGACAAGGCACCTTGGCAGCCCGAAGGCAATGTCAGCCGCTACCTGTCGGGCTTCTACCTGCTTGACCCGTTCTACGGTGCTTGCGTGGAACAGGTCGAATCCGGCTGCTACGGCCTGTTCGAAGTGGCGCCCGATCACTTCGAGGTCAGCGAATACTACCAATCGTTCTACCGTCACTCGCACCTGGAGGATGAACTCAACTACATCCTGCAGGTAGCACCCGGGCAAAGCCTGGCGGTATCGCTGGCCTTCACCGACAAGCTGGATGGGCAAAGCCGCACGCTGTTCGGGCTCATCACGCCTTGGGTGCTGGCGGTGCTCGGCAAGCATTTTGCCGGGCTGGACAGCCGCGCAGGGCGCTTCGAGAACATCCTCGAGCAACGTATCCATGCCGCGCTGAACAACTTCGGCAGCTCGCTGCTGACCGAGCGTGAATGCCGTATCGCCCAGTTGATCCTGCGTGGTCACTCGACCAAGTCGCTGGCCGAGCGGCTGGGGGTGTCGGAAGACACCATCAAGTCGCACCGCAAGAACGTCTACGCCAAGCTCGACATCGGTACCCAATCCGAGCTGTTCTCCCTGTTCATCGATGCGCTGGCCAATGCCCAGGGCGTGCTGGGCAAGGACCCGCTGGAAAGCTACATGGGCAAGCTGCGCTGAGCGCCAGCTGCCCTGCAACCCCACCGCAAAGGAAAACCAACAATGAACGCGCCTTTCGCCCCGCAACGCCAGACCCGTGACTACCAGGCAGCCGATGCCGCCCACCACATTCATGCCTTCCTCGACCAGAAGGCGCTGAACGCCGAAGGGCCGCGGGTGATCGTCGGTGGCGAACGCCTGCACCTGTGGGACAGCGAGGGCAAGCGCTACCTGGATGGCATGTCCGGCCTGTGGTGCACCCAGCTCGGTTATGGCCGCCGCGACCTGACGGCCGCCGCGGCCATGCAGATGGATCAGCTGGCCTACTACAACATGTTCTTCCACACCACCCACCCGGCGGTGATCGAACTGTCCGAGCTGCTGTTCAGCCTGCTGCCGGGGCACTACAGCCACGCGATCTACACCAACTCCGGCTCCGAGGCCAACGAGGTACTGATCCGCACCGTGCGGCGCTACTGGCAGGTGGTCGGCCAGCCGGACAAGAAAATCATGATCGGCCGCTGGAACGGCTACCACGGCTCGACCCTGGCGGCCACGGCGCTGGGCGGCATGAAGTTCATGCACGACATGGGCGGGTTGATTCCGGATGTGGCGCACATCGACGAACCTTACTGGTACGCCGAGGGCGGTGAACTGACCCCGGCCGAGTTCGGCCGCCGCTGCGCCCTGCAACTGGAGGAAAAGATCCTCGAACTGGGTGCCGAAAACGTTGCCGGTTTCATTGCCGAACCCTTCCAGGGGGCAGGCGGCATGATCTTCCCGCCGGAAAGCTACTGGCCGGAAATCCAGCGCATTTGCCGCCAGTACGACGTGCTGCTGTGCGCCGATGAGGTGATCGGTGGCTTTGGCCGCACCGGCGAATGGTTCGCCCATGAATACTTCGGCTTCGAGCCCGACACCCTGTCGATTGCCAAAGGCCTGACCAGCGGCTATGTGCCCATGGGTGGTCTGGTGCTGAGCAAGCGCATTGCCGAGGCGTTGGTGGAACGCGGCGGGGTATTTGCCCACGGCCTGACCTACTCCGGCCACCCGGTGGCGGCGGCGGTGGCCATCGCCAACCTGAAGGCGTTGCGTGACGAAGGCATCGTGCGCCAGGTGAAGGACGACACGGGGCCATACCTGCAGCGCATCCTGCGGGAAGTGTTTGCCGACCACCCCTTGATCGGCCAGGTACAAGGGGCCGGGCTGGTGGCGGCGCTGCAGTTCGCCGAGCACAAGCCTACGCGCAAGCGCTTTGCCAATGAGAACGACCTGGCCTGGCAGTGCCGCACCTTTGGTTTCGAGGAAGGGGTGATCATTCGTTCGACCCTGGGCCGGATGATCATGGCCCCGGCGTTGATCGCCAACCACAGCGAGCTGGATGAGCTGGTGGAGAAGACCCGGATAGCCGTAGACCGCACGGCGCGGCTGGTCGGCAAGCTCTAAGCCTTTTGGGGGCGCTTGCAGGGGCAACGCTGCTCCTGTGGGAGCGCCTTGTGTCGCGATTGGGCTGCAAAGCAGCCCCGGCGATTCATCCGTGGGACAACGCCCCCATCCAAAAGATTGCTCCAATGCTTACCAGGAGTACAAATGTATACCCTCGAATTCTGGCAACAGCGCGCTTCGGATCTGTATCTGCCATCCCAGGCGCTTATCAGCGGCAAACCCGTCAATGCACAGGATGGCGCCACCTTTGCTGCCATCAACCCCGCCACCAACAACGTAATGGCACAGGTTGCCGCCTGCGGCCATGCCGAGGTCGACCTGGCCGTTGCCAGCGCCCGTCGGGCCTTCGAGCAAGGCCCCTGGCCGCGCATGGCGCCGGGCGAGCGCAAGAAAGTGCTGCTGCGCCTGGCCGAGCTGGTCATGGCCCATCGTGAAGAACTGGCATTGCTGGACTCGCTGAACATGGGCAAGCCGGTGATGGATGCCTACAACATCGACGTGCCGGGCTCGGCACAGGTGTTCGGCTGGTACGGCGAAGCGCTGGACAAGCTGTACGACCAGGTGGCGCCCACGGCGCCCACTGCGCTGGCGACCATTACCCGCGAAGCACTCGGTGTGGTCGCGGCTGTGGTGCCGTGGAATTTCCCCCTCGACATGGCCGCCTGGAAGCTGGCCCCGGCGCTGGCTGCCGGTAACAGCGTGGTACTCAAGCCCGCCGAGCAATCACCGTTCTCTGCCCTGCGCCTGGCCCAACTGGCGCTGGAAGCGGGGTTGCCGGAAGGCGTACTGAACGTCGTGCCGGGCCTGGGCGAGCAGGCCGGGCAGGCGCTGGGCCTGCACCCGGATGTGGACTGCCTGGTATTCACCGGCTCCACCCAGGTGGGCAAGTACTTCATGCAGTACTCGGCGCAGTCCAACCTCAAGCAGGTGTGGCTGGAGTGCGGCGGCAAGAGCCCCAATCTGGTGTTCGACAACTGCCAGGACCTGGACCTGGCAGCGGAAAAGGCCGCCTTCGGCATTTTCTTCAACCAGGGCGAGGTGTGTTCGGCCAACTCACGGCTGTACGTGCAGCGTGCCATCCACGATGAGTTCATCGAGCGCCTGCAGGCCAAGGCTCGCCAGTGGCTGCCCGGTAACCCGCTGGACCCGGCGAGCCGCGCCGGGGCCATTGTCGATGCCGAGCAGACCGGCCGCATCGAGGCCGCCATCGTGCGTGCCGGGCAAGAGGGCGCGCGATTGGTGTGTGGCGGCCGACGCCTGACCGTCGAAGGTTCGGACAACTACATCGAGCCCACCATTTTTGCCGGTGTCGACGGCCGCATGAGCCTGGCGCGGGAGGAGGTGTTCGGCCCGGTGCTGGCAGTCAGCGCCTTCGACACGGAAGAAGAAGCGGTTCACCTTGCCAACGACAGCATCTATGGCCTGGCAGCCTCGGTGTGGAGCGACGACTTCAATCAGGTGCACCGGGTAGCGCGGGCGTTGAAAGCCGGTACCGTATCGGTGAACACGGTCGATGCGCTGGATGTGACGGTGCCGTTCGGCGGAGGCAGGCAGTCGGGGTTTGGACGCGACCTGTCGCTGCATTCGTTCGACAAGTATTCGCAGCTCAAGACCACCTGGTACCAGTTGCGCGGCTGATGTCCTGATCATGGCCCACGTCGCCTGCGTCGCGGTACAAAGCCTTGCACGATCGTCTGTAAACGTGTTGCCGGCCCGGCAGAACGCTCACATGCACTCTACACTGCTGCAGACATCAGCCAAGGCAATGTGCCGCACATGGAGTACCTGGGATGGGCTACGTGTCGACGGGGCGTGTCGTTGGCAATAGAGGACGTGGTATTTCACTGCAGTGGCTGGTGGCGCTGGCCATCGTGCTGGGCATGCTGCTGCTCGGCGCCGCCCTGGCCTGGCAGGGTTACCGCGGTATTCGCCAAACCCTTGTGGCTGCTGCTGGCGATGCCGCCCAGCAGGTTGCCAAGACGATCGACGAGCGCGCCAGGCGCCTGATCGAGCCGGCGCAAAGCAGCATTCGCCTGCTTGCCCACAACCCGACGGTGCACACCCAGGCACAGCGCCTGGATCGGCTGCCACAGCTGGTGGAAATGCTGGACGCCAACCGCATGCTCAGCGCCGCCTATCTGGGTTACCCCAGCGGCGAGTTCCTGCTGGTGCGTCGCCTGCGTGACCCGCAGCTGATGCAGCGTTTCGCCGCTCCACCGGGCACGGCTTTTCTGGTGCAGAGCGTCAGCCATGGCGACGGCGCCAAGGTGCAGGGCGAGTGGCGCTTTTATGATCGGGCGCTGAACGTGTTGCAGACCCAGGCCAAACCTGACTATCGCTACGATCCACGCCTGCGCCCCTGGTTCGTTGAAGCCACGGTACAACCCTCTACCGTGCTGACGCGTCCTTATGTGTTCTTCACCACCCGCGAGGTTGGCTTGACCATGGCCCAACGTAGCGTCGATGGTGGGGCCGTGATCGGCCTGGATGTCTCGGTCAACGACTTGGCCAGCGAGACTCAGGACCTGCGCATGACCCCAGGTACCGAGATTGTTGTGGTCGACGACCAGGGCAACGTTGTGGCCTATCCGGACCCGCAGCGGGCAATCGTGCACGAAGGGCAAGGCGTGCGCCTGTCGCGTGTCGCCGAACTGGGGGCTCCCAGCCTGGCGCAGCTGTACGCTGACCTGCCGAAGGGCAACCAGCCTCAGCCTTACCAGGTGGACGGCCAGACCTGGTATGGCATTCGTGTGCAACTGACCACCCTGGCCGGGCACGACTTGCAAGTGCTGATTGCCGTACCAGGCCACGAGTTGCTGGTGGGGGCACGCAAAGTCTTGTTCGAGCAGTTGCTCTGGACCGTGGCGCTGATGGCCGTGTTGCTGGTGCTCGGCGGTGTGCTTGGCCGGCGCATTGGTCGCCCGCTGCGGCTGTTGCGCGAGCAGGTTCAAGGTTTGGCCAGTTTTGATTTCAGCCGTGAGGTGGGTGTGCACTCGCGGGTTTCCGAAGTGCGCGAGTTGAGCTGCGTGCTGAGCCGCATGTCCGGTACTATTCGCCACTTTCAGGCGATTACCCTAACGCTCAGCCGTGAGCGAAACCTGGAGTGCATGCTCGACGGCGTGCTGAACCATCTGGTAGAAGCTGCCGGGGGCGACGCCGGCATGGTTTACCTGTACGACGCTGAACAGGCTCTGCTGCGCCTGGCCGCCTCGTACCGCGGTGAACAATACCCAAGCGAGCTGGCAGTGGATGAAGGCGCCCACCAGCACTTGGCTGTAGCAGTGACCAAGGCCCTTGGCCTGCACGAGCGCAGTCTGGCCGTGGTGCTGAATGACCGTAGCAGGGCACTGTTGGGCATCCTGGTTCTGCAAATGGACGAAGAGCAGGCGCAGGAACGGGTGGGCGAGGCATTTCGGCGTTTTGTCGAGGAGTTGTCCGGTGTGGCTGCAGTGGCCATCGAAACCCGCCAGTTGGTCGAAGCCCAGCAACGCCTGCTGGACGCCATGATCAAGCTGCTGGCAGACGCCATCGATGCCAAGAGCCCTTATACCGGTGGCCACTGCGAGCGGGTGCCTCAGCTGGCGCAGATGCTGCTGGATCAGGCAGTGGCAGCCGACAGCGGTCCGTTCGCCAGCTTCAGCATGACCGAGGCAGAGCGATACGAGTTCCGTGTGGCTGCCTGGCTGCACGATTGTGGCAAGGTCACCAGCCCCGAGTACGTAGTGGACAAGGCGACCAAGCTGGAGACACTGTACAACCGCATCCACGAAGTACGCATGCGTTTCGAAGTGCTGTGGCGCGACGCGGAGCTGGCCTACTGGCAAGGCCTGGCCAGTGGCGCCGACCAGCAGGTGCTGAAAGACGCACTGAAGCGAAACCAGGCCGAGCTGCAGGACGACTTCGCTTTCGTCGCCCAGGCCAACATCGGCGGCGAGTTCATGCAGGACACCGATATCCAGCGCTTGCAGGTGATCGGCAAGCGCCGTTGGCTGCGCCATTTTGATAATCGCCAGGGCATTTCCCGTGATGAAGCGGAACGCCTTGTCGGCATGCCGCAGCCTGCACTCCCGACAGAGGAACCATTGCTGGCCGACCGCCCCGAGCACTGCGTGCCCTGGGGCACCCGCACGCCGCCGGTGGTCAAGGATGACCCGCGTAATATCTGGGGGTTCGACATGCACCTGCCAGGCCACGCCAGCAACTACGGCGAGTTGTACAACCTGTCGATCCGCCGTGGCACGCTGACGGATGAAGAACGCTTCAAAATCAACGAACACATCGTGCAGACCATTATCATGCTCAGTGCGCTGCCGCTCCCGCGCCAACTCAAGCGGGTACCCGACATCGCCGGCAACCACCACGAAAAGATGAACGGCAGCGGCTATCCGCGCCGTCTGGGTGGGCAGGACCTGGGCATCGCCGAGCGGGTAATGGCGATTGCCGACATCTTCGAAGCACTGACGGCAGCAGACCGGCCTTACAAACCCCCGAAGACGCTGTCCGAATCGGTGAAGATCCTGGTGTCCATGGCCCGCGAGGGGCACGTCGACGGGCAACTGCTACAACTGTTCCTCAGCAGCGGGGTATACCGTCAATATGCCGAGCGCTTCCTGCGCACCGAGCAGATCGACGAGGTGGATGTGGCCTACTGGCTGGCGCAGATTCAGGAGCGCAGCGCAGCGAGGCCTGTGAGCTGAGGGAGGAGTCAGCTCACTCATACCCCTGTGCCCCGGCAATGTGCCGCGCGGCCACATAGCCAAAGGTCAGCGCCGGCCCCAGGTTGATGCCGCCCGACGGGTACCAGCCACCCAATACACTGGCCATGTCGGTACCTGCTGCGTACAGGCCTGCTATCGGCTGCCCGGCCTCATCCAGCACACGGGCATTGCCGTCGGTGCGCAACCCGGCAAAGGTGCCAAAGCAGCCGGGCTTTACCTTCACTGCATAGAACGGCCCGTGCTCGATGGGCGCCACGCAAGGGTTAGGGCCCTTGTGCTGTGGGTCACCCTGCTTGCGGTTGAACGGCGTGGAACCACGGCCAAACGCCGGGTCCTGGCCGCCCCGGGCATGGGTGTTGAAGTCAGTGACCGTGGCGCGCAGCCCGGACGGGTCAATGCCGCAGGCCTGGGCGAGCTGTTCGAGCGTGGCGCCGCGTTTCAGGTAGCCGCTGCGCACATGGGGGCCTACCGGCAGCGGTGCCGGGCGGGCATGCCCCAGGCCATAGCGGCGCAAGAAGCGATGATCGCACACCAGCCACGAGCACACCTCCTGACCCTGTGGCACTGCAGCGACCATGGCCGACACATAGTCGTAATAGCCATGCGCTTCGTTGACGAAACGCTTGCCGTTGGCCAGCACGCCGATAATGCCCGGTTTGCCGCGCTCGATAATGTGCGGGAAGTGGCCGACGCTGCCGTCGCGATATGGCACCTGTGAAACCGGTGCCCATGCCACTGGCGACTTCAGGTCGGTAGCAACCACACCGCCGGCGGACTCACCCAGCCGCAGGCCATCGCCGGAACACCCCTTGGGCGGCAGCGCCAGGTTGTCGTGGCCGCTGGTATCGCGCGGGAACAGCTGCTGGCGCCGGGCGTGGTCGTTGGGAAAGCCGCCTGCCGCGAGCACCACGGCCTTGGCGCGGATCAGCTGCTCGCCCTGTGGCGTGGCGACCAATGCCCCACGCACCTGGCCATCCTCGATCAGCAGGCGCTTGGCTGGCGCCGATTCCTGCAGGCGCACGCCCAGGTCTTGTGCCGATTTGGCCAGGCGCGCTACCAGCGCCACACCGTTGACCAGGTGCATGGCCCGACCATGGCGGGCCAGGTGGTACAGGTGGCGACCAAAGCGCTTGCACACGTGCAGCAGGGCTTTGGGCGAACGGGTCATGTTGAGGAAAGCGGCAAGGTCGGCACCGGCCATGATCGGCATGCCCATGAACGATGTTTCGCGCATGGTCTTGCGCAAGCGCGGCAGCAGGGCGCCCACCTCGCGGGCATCGTAGGGCGCGGCGATCACCTGGTGGCCACCAAGGGCCGCCCCCGGCGTATCGCCATGCATGTCCGGGATGCCGTTGCCGTCGGCAAACTGCAACGCCGTGTACTTCTCGAAAAACGCCACCATGTGCGGGCACGCCTCAAGGAAGACATCGACGCGCTCGGCATTGTAATGTGCCCCCAGCTCATGGCGCAGATAAGTCCGCGGTTGCTCGATGTCTTCCTCAATGCCGGCCCTGCGGGCCAGTGGGTTGCGTGGCACCCAGGCCCAGCCGCCGGACCAGGCGGTGGCACCGCCAAACACCGGTTCTTTCTCCACCACGATCACCTTCTGCCCGTGCCAGGCAGCCGTGACGGCCGCCGCCAGCCCGGCGGCGCCAGAACCTATGACCAGTACATCGCATTCGGTTTCGAGGGGAACGGAAGGCATTGCGGGTTTCCTGTGTTTTTATTAGAACGATGTTCCATATTCTTATCGGCAGTGGAGGGTCCTGCAAGGGCGGGCGGCCCATGGTCGGCAAGAACTGGGCGATCATCGAACATTCGAGGTGGCCCGAGGTGCGCTAAGGTAGCGACGGTGTGGAATCATCTTCTAGAATCCGCAAAAAAACAGGGACCTGTGACATGGCTGGTAGTCAGATCGAACGCGCCTTCAGTCTTGTAGAAAGCCTTACCGGTGAACCCCAAGGGCTGCAATTACAAACCCTGGCCGAGCGCCTGGACATTCCGAAAAGCGCTGCCCACCGCATGCTCAGTGAGCTGGTGCGGCTGGGCTACGTACGCCAGAACCGGGAAAGCAGCCGCTATCAGCTGTCGGCCAAGCTGGTAGCGCTGGGTTTTCGTTACCTCGCCAGCAGCGGTGCCGACATCATCCAGCCGATTCTTGACCGCCTGGCCCAGGACAGCGGTGAACTTGTGCGCCTTGGGGTGATCGACGGGGCCCGGCAAACCTGGATCGCCAAGTCTCAGGGTGCCCGCTCCGGGTTGCGCTACGACCCGGATATGGGGCGCGACGCGCCGCTGTTCTATACCGCCTCCGGGCATGCCTGGCTGGCCAGCCTGGACGATGAGCAGGCACTGCAGATGGTGTTGCGCCAAGGTATTGCCGACCCCGATCAGTTCGGCCCGAACGCGCCACGCTCCACCGACGAACTGCTCGCCTACCTGCACCGCGCCCGCGAGCGTGGTTATGCCTGGGTTGAGGAAACCTCCGCCATTGGCACCTCAGCCCTGGCTGCTGTGGTGCGCCGCCCGCAAAGTGACGAAGTGATCGGCGTGCTGAGCATCGCCGGGCCCAGCGCGCGGCTGGCCCAGAGCCGCCTTACAGCACTGGCACCGCTATTGCTGGCGGCAGCAGATGAGCTGTCGGCGGCCAGTCCTGCCAGCGACCTGTTCGCCTGAGGAATATTCCGGTCGATAACCGCACAGTCTGTTAGGCCCGTTCTTCTGAAAAGTTGAACTTGGTTCTAAATTGTCGAGTGTGAAATCTGGAACCTTGTTTCAGAATCTCATGACAACAATGACAAGAGGACAGGCTGTTGAATGCACCCCTTCGTATTGCCTTGATTGGCGCCGGCATCATGGGCCGGCAGCATTACCAGCACTTGCGCAATGTGCCGCAAGCCCAACTGTGTGCGGTAGCCGACCCCGGCCCGCAGGCCGAAGCCTTCGCTGCCGAGTGCGGCGTGCCCTGCTTTGCCGATCACCGGCAAATGTTGGCGCATGTGCGCCCGGAGGCAGTGATCGTCGCCAATCCAAACAACCTGCATGTCGCCACCGCCCTGGACTGTGTCGAGGCCGGGGTGCCGGTGCTGGTGGAAAAACCGGTGGGCGTGAACCTGGATGAAGTGCGTGCGCTGGTGCAAGCCTCACGCCGCCGAGGTGTGCCCGTGCTTGTAGGGCACCATCGCCGACACAATCCGCTGATCGCCAAGGCGCACCAGATGATCAGCGAAGGCAAGCTGGGCCGTCTGATCAACGTCACCGCGCTGTGGCAACTGCAAAAGCCCGACAGCTATTTCGAAACGCCCTGGCGCCGCGAGCCAGGGGCCGGCTTCTTGCTGACCAACCTGATCCACGACCTGGACCTGTTGCGTTACCTGTGCGGCGAGGTGGTGCAGGTGCAGGCCTTCACCCGCAACGATGTACGCGGTTTTGCCAACGAAGACAGCGCCGCGGTGCTGCTGCAGTTTGCCAGCGGTGCCCTGGGCAGCCTGACCGGGTCCGATGCGGTGGCTGCACCGTGGAGCTGGGAGCTGGACGCTGGCGAAAGCCCCGTATACCCGCGCCAGGATGGCCAGCCGTGCTATCTGCTGGCCGGTACCCAAGGTGCACTGAGCATTCCCCAGCTCAAGCGCTGGCATTACGCCGAAGCAGGCTCGGGCTGGCATACGCCCCTGTTGCAAAGCTCGGAAAGCATCCCCGCCGGCGAGGCATTGACCCTGCAATTGCAGCATTTTGTGCAGGTCGCCCGGGGTGAACAGGCGCCGCTGATTGATGCTGCCGACGGGGGGCGCACACTGGCGCTGATCGAAGCGATACGACAGGCAGCCCAAAGCGGTCGTGCTTGCGCGCCCGAGCACATTGGCTGATGCAACCCTACTATTGCTGGTGATGATAAATGACTGATCGAATTTTTTCCCTCGCGGCCCTGACGGTGCTCGAGCTGTCTCCACCGGACATGGTCGAGGCCGCCGCCCGAGCGGGTTACAGCCATGTCGGCCTACGGCTGGTGCCAGCCACCGAGCAGGAGCGGCATTTCCCGTTGGTAGCCGATACCGAACTGCGCCGGCAAACCCAAGTGCGCCTGCGCGACACGGGCATCAAGGTGCTCGACCTGGAGATTCTGCGTCTTCAACCGGCAACCTGTGTGGCCGATTTCGAAGCGATCCTGGCGGTGGGCGCAGAGTTGGGGGGCACTGAACTGTTGGTGGCGGGCAACGACCCCGACGAAGCGCGCCTGACCGAGCGCTTTGCCGCATTGTGCGAACTGGCGGCGCGATACGGCATTCACCCTCACCTGGAATTCATGCCCTGGACCGACGTACGGGACCTGCGCCAGGCCATGCGGGTGGTGGCCAACGCCGACCGCGCCAATGGCGGCGTGCTGGTGGATGCCTTCCACTTCAACCGCTCCGGCTCTTCGCTGGACGACCTGGCGCAACTGAAGCCGCAGCGCATGCGCTATGCCCAACTGTGTGACGTTGCTGGCCCGGTACCGGCCGACATGGACGAGATCCTGCGCCAGGCGCGTAACGAGCGACGCTTCCCGGGTGACGGCGATGCCGACTTGGTTGGCTTGTTGCGCGCCTTGCCGGCGAGCGTGCCGCTGAGCCTGGAAATCCCCACGCGGCAATTGCTGGAGCAGGGCATCAGCGGCGAACAGCGCGCGCGCATGGCGCTGGAGAAAGCCAAGGCGGTGCTGGTCGCAGTCTGATCGAGCGAACGTGG
Source organism: Pseudomonas sp. JR33AA (assembly GCF_021378985.1). Lineage (NCBI taxonomy): Bacteria > Pseudomonadati > Pseudomonadota > Gammaproteobacteria > Pseudomonadales > Pseudomonadaceae > Pseudomonas > Pseudomonas sp. JR33AA. The sequence continues at coordinate 10,226 of NZ_JAJSAW010000014.1, read as the reverse complement.
CGCATGGCATCGGCTACGCCACGTTCTTGAGTGAACCTGCGCACGCCGAACGTTGCATTCTTGTTGTTCGCTTCTCAAGCAATACCAAGCCAAAAAAAAGGCCCGCAAGGGCCCCGTAGAGGAAAGTAGCTAGCGCTCTCAGGCGCTCTCGACCTTGCGCGGTGCCATGAAATACATCCACACCAGCGCCAGGAAGTACATGGCGGGGATCATGGTAAACAGTACGGCATAGTTGTTGTTGGTAGCGGTCAGCACGCTGCCGACAATCTGCGTCATGAACATCCCGCCAATTGCCGCACACATGCTGCCGAAGCCGAATACGGTGCTCACCAGATGCTTGGGTGTGTAGTCCATCACCAGGCTCCAGATGTTCGCCGTCCACGCCTGGTGCGCGCCTACTGCGATCGAGATGGCCGCCACCGCGATCCACAGTCCACTGGCGTTGGCGGCAAAGATGACGCTGAGCATGGTGCAGGCAAAGATCAGCATGGACACCAGTCGCGCTGTAGTGGCACGCACGCCACGGCCGATCAGCCACGACGACAGGATGCCTCCCCCGATGCTGCCGAAGTCCGCCGTCAGCCAGATGATGATCAGCGGGATGCCCATCTGGGTCACATTGATGCCCAGGCTGTATTGCTGGTTCAGGAACGGCGGCAGCCAGTACAGGTAGAACCAGAACACCGGCGCGGTAATCGCATAGGCCACGGCAAAAGCCCAGGTGCCCCGCAGGCGCAGGATACGGCTGAACGGCACGCGGGTCGGCTCGGGCTCGTCATCCTGCTGGATGTACTGCACCTCGCTCTGACGCACGCGGGGGTGGTCTTCAGGGTTGTAGTACTTCAATACCCACAGCACGACCCACACCAGGCCCAGGCTGCCCATGGCGATGAACGCAGCCTGCCAGCCCCACACAGCCAGGATCAGCGGCAACAGCGCGGGGGTGACCATGGCGCCAACATTGGTGCCGGCATTGAACAGCCCCGTTGCAATGGCCCGCTCACCCGCCGGGAACCACAGGCGCACGGTCTTGACGCAGGCCGGGTAGTTGGCGGCCTCGGTCAGGCCGAGGATGAAGCGGCAGACCATGAAACCTGCCGCCGAGGTGGCCAGGCCGTGGGCCCCCGTGGCCAGGCTCCACAGCAGTACTGCGAAGAAGAAAGCCCGTTTGACCCCGACCTTGTCGATCAGCCGGCCTTGCAGCAGAAAGCCGATGGCGTAGCCGACCTGGAACCAGAAATTGATGTTGGCGTAGTCCATCGCCGTCCAGCTCATTTCCTTGGCCAGCACGGGTTGCATGATGCCGAGAGCGGCGCGGTCGATGTAGTTCAGGGTGGTGGCGAAGAACACCAGGGCGAGCATGCCCCAACGGGTCTTGCCGACGCCAAAGGCGCCGCGGAGCTTGTCGCCGATCGAGCCCTGGGACATCCTGGGCGCGACGGGGGGGATCTTGGAGTGGTTCATAGACTGCTCGTTTCTTGAAATTGTATTCAGCTGCGGTGCTACGGGTACGTGACCGTTTCCCAGGCAGGGGCACGCAAGGCCGGTGCATGGTGAGCAGTGAAGACGGCAGCGTCAATTCAAGACAGGGGCTACTGTTCGGTTATCGAACGGTTGCGTTACCGACGTCAATGATGTGCACAGCCCCCGCTCAACGCTCTACCGGCCAGGTACCCGAAGGTCATCCCAGGCCCAAGGGTAATGCCGCCGCTCGGGTAGTACCCACCCATCACGCTGTGCATGTCGTTACCCACTGCAAACAACCCGGGTATTGGCTGCCCTGCGTGGTCCAGCACGCGGGCCGAGGCGTCTGTGTCCAGGCCGGCGAAGGTGCCAAGGCTGCCTGGCAGCAGTTTCACCGCATGGAACGGCCCCTTCAGCAACGGCCGAAGCGACGGGTTAGGTGCCTGCTGCGGGTCGCCTTGGGCCCGGTTGTAGGCCGACGCGCCACGCAGAAAGGTAGGGTCGTCACCTTGTGCTGCGTGATGGTTGAAACCCTCCACCGTGCGCTGCAGTTGCTCGGCGTCGATCCCGCAGCGCTGCGCCAGTTGCGCCAGGGTGGCGCCGCTATACAAATAGCCACTGCGCTGATAGAAGCGGGTAGGGAAGGGAAAGGGCTTGGCCCAACCGATGCCATAGCGCCGTTGCGCAGCATGGTCGCAGATCAGCCAGGCCTCCGGCTGCTCAGCCTGCGGCGTGGCGGCGAACAGCGCGTTCATGAAGTCATGGTAGCAATCGGCTTCGTTGACGAAGCGCCGACCATCGCGGCGCACGGCGATGAAACCGGGCTTGGCGCGGTCGATCAGGTGTGGGAAATGCCCGAAATGGCCATCGCGGTGCGGTACCTGCGATACCGGCGCCCAGGCGCCCACATGGGCGCCTGCCGCAGACACCCGGCCACCCGCCTGTTCGCCCAGGCGCAAACCATCACCGCTATTCTCCCTGGGCGCAGCGGAGTAATGCTGGTCACCGTCCGGCGCGTGCGGCATCAGCTGCGAGATACGCTGGCGATCATGTGGGAAGCCACCGCAGGCCAGCACCACACCGCGCTTTGCGTAGATCGCCTGGCCATCGGCAAACAGCGCGCCGTTGACCCGTTCTTCGCCCAACAACAGACGGCTGGCCGCTTTCTCGGTCAGCACAGTCACGCCACGATCAAGGGCGCTGCGCAGCAGGCGCGCCACCAGCGCGTTGCCATTGACCAGGTGCAGGCCGCGACGGTGCAGCAGCAGGTCTCGGCCATGGCGCAACAGGCGCTTGCCAACATGCAGCGCTGCCTTCGGCGAGCGTGTGGCGTTGAAGAAGGCAGCCATGTCGGCGCCTCCGGCAATACCCATGCCGGCCAGGCTGACGATGTCCAGCGGTGGGCGTAACGTGTGCAGCCAAGGCCCTAGCCGTCGCCCGTCGTAAGGTAATGCACACAGCGAGCGCCCGCCGCGTGCACTGCCATCACCTTCACGCATGTCGGGCATACGGCTGCCGCACTGGAACTGCACGGCAGTGTGTTGCTGGAAGAACGCCACCATTTCCGGACCATGGCGCAGGAAGGCGCGTTGACGTGGGTCCAGCTCGTGGGTGTGGGTTTGCGCACGCAGATAGCGCTCCGGGGCATCGTCGGCTTCGACGATGCCTTCGGCGATGGCCAGAGGGTTGCGCGGTATCCACAACCAGCCCCCCGACCAGGCGCTGGTGCCGCCCAGCTGGCTGGCTTTTTCCGCGACGACGACTTTCAGGCCATGATGCGCGGCGGTTACGGCGGCCGCGAGGCCAGAGGCGCCGGAGCCGATGACGAGTACGTCACATTCAAGGGGGGGCATGGAAGGGGTCCGCTCGGATGTTGGTAGAGGTGGCGTGTGGCTTACTGCAGCGGTGAGAAACCGGTCGGGCGCAGCAGCCGCGATTGCAGGTGCAGTACCGCGCCCAGCTCGCGGTTGCGTCGCGAGAATTCCGCCCAGCGCGGGTCTGCCGCCATGGCTGCGCGGCGTGCCATGCGGTCGTCGAGGCTGGCATAGCCCCAGATGTGTACCACTTGGTTGACGTCGCCGAATTCGCTGGTGAAAAAGCCCACCAGGTTGCCCAGGTGTTCGCTCTGGACTTCGAGTGCGTGGCTTTGGTACAGGGCTAGCCAGTCGGCCATTTTCAATGGGTCGAGGGTGTAGGTTCTCAGTTCGTAGTACATGCCGGGTTCTCCGTATGGGTAGCCGGCGCCTGCAGGCGCGCGGTGATGTGGTTGGCAGCAAGCCAGCCGAAGGTGAGGGCAGGGCCCAGGGTGATGCCGGGGCCAGGGTAGGTGCCCTTCATCAGTGAGTTCATGTCGTTGCCGACCGCATACAGCCCGGGAATCGGCAAACCGCTGCGGTTCAGCACGTTGGCATCGGCGTTGGTCACCAGGCCGCGGGCTGAACCAAGGTCGCCGGTGTGTATGCGAATGGCATAGAACGGCCCCTTGGTAAGGGGTGCCAAGCATGGGTTGGGCCTATGCTGCGGGTCGCCCATGTAGCGGTTGTAACGGTTGCCGCCTTTGCCAAAGGCGCGGTCGATGCCATTGCCGGCATCGCTGTTGAACTGTGCAAGGGTTTGCGCAAACACCTGCGGATCGACACCGATGGCCAGTGCCAGTGCCTGCGATGTGGCGGCCCGATACAGGTAGCCTGCGTCGATCAACGCCTGGTTGTTGACGGGCTTGGGCCGCGCCAGGCCAAGCCCGTACCGGTTCATTGCCTCGGCATCGCAGACCAGCCAGCAGCTGGCAATGCCGTTGGCGAACATGGTGTGCACGAAGTGGTGGTAGGAGTCGGACTCGTTGACGAAGCGCCGTCCGGTTTGGTCTACCGCAATCACGCCAGGCTTGGCGCGGTCGGTGACCAGGTGCGGGAAGCGCTCACGTTGACCATCGGCATGACATAGCTCGGAAACCGGTGCCCAGAAGAAGTTGGCCGCCAGTCCCTCGCCTTCGGCTGCTGCCACGGCCTGGGCAAGGCGCAAGGCGGCTCCGTCATTGGCCGGTGGTGACATGGTCAGGTGCGGCGCCTTTTGATCAGGGCGGTAGCCGGCGGCCATTGCGCCTGCTGCGAATCCGCCCATGGCGCACACCACGCCGCCACGTGCCATTACCCGCTCACGGCGGCCCTCGCGTTGTACGACCACACCCGTGATCACGCCGCGCTCGGCGATCAGCTCCACGGCTTCGCTGCGCAACCACAACTGCGTGCCGTGGGCGAAGGCGCTGGCGGCCAGGCGGGCGATCAAAGCGTTGCCGGTGGTAAGCCGGGTGCCGCGTGGGTGCTGCAGGCGGTCGCGCGCGTAACGCGTCATCAGCTTCAGGCAATGCCACAGCGACCTGGGGGAGCGGCGAATGTTGAGGAAATGCTGGATATCCACGCGGTTGACCATCATGCCGCCGAACAGCAGCATACCGGGCGGTGGCATCTGCAGGTCCTTGAAGCGTGTGCCCAGGTGCTTGCCGTCGTATTCGACCATTTCCAGCGCCCGGCCGAACTCAGTGGCACCGGGTGCGTCCGGGTAGTAGTCGGGCGAGAGTGGGCGCAGGGCATAACGCAGTTCGGTGTTCTGCTCCAGCCAGCGCAGCGCCTGGTGGCCATGCTCGATGAAGGCATCGCCCAAGGCGGGGTCGTAGCCGTCGCCGATGACCTGCTTGAGATAGGTGCGCATTGCCTCGGGGGAATCCTTGGCGCCGGCGTCACGGGCTTGGTCGGTGCCATACAGCCACACCGCGCCGCCAGAAATCGCCGAGGTGCCACCAAAGCGTTCGGCCTTTTCCACCACCAGCACCTTCAGCCCACGCCGGGCCGCTGTGGCGGCAGCGGCAAAACCACCGGCACCGCTGCCCAGCACAACCAAGTCGAAGCTGTTGTGTGTATGCTCCAGCGTCGTCATGGCCTCAGATCTCCAACGGGGTGACGCCCATGAAGGCGCCAAGGTGGCCCAGTTGGGCGAAGGCCATTTGCGGGCCAGTCTGGATCCTGCAACCTACTTGCCGTGCGCGGTTCAGCAGCGGGGTGATCTCGGGTGAGGTGACCACGTCGGCGACCAGGGTGTCTGGCAGCAGGGTAGCCAGCAGGGCGGCGGACAGCGGCAGTTCTGCGCGAGTGCCCATGCCGACTGGGGAGGCGTTGGCCACCAGGTCGAAGTCTTCCAGCCCACTGAACTGTGTGCTTACCGTGAGCCCGGGGAAGGCTTTGCCGAGCAGTTCGCAGACAGCATCCCTGCGTGCTGTGCTGGGGTCGCTGAGGGTAATGCTGGCGATTCCTGCCTCAGCCAGTGCATAGGCAATGGCGCTGCCAACACCGCCGCAACCGATCACCAGTGCCCGTTTGCCCGCCGGCGTGAAGCCATGCTTGTGCGCAGCGCCGAGGAAGCCGGCGCCGTCCACGTTGTCGCCCAGCAGGCGGCCGTCGTGCTCGCGACGTATCACATTGACCGAACCCAGGGCAGCTGCGCGCTCGCTCAGGCCGTCCACGCGGTTGGCCAGCGCCTGCTTGTAAGGCACGGTGACCACGCAACCGCGCAGGTTCTGCCAGCCACGCAGGGTACCCGCAAAGCTGTCCAGCGCGGCCTCGTGCAGGTCGATGGGCAGCATGGCGAGGTTGCAGTTGTTGTGGTTGAACCAGGTGTTGAAGTTTTCCGGAGACTTCACCTGGGCGATGGGCGAACCGACGATGGCGACCAGTTCAGTAGAACCACGAATCATGCTGACCTCCTTATTGGCGTTGTTATGGAGGCAAGGGTGAGGCAGAGGGGCGCGTTCAACAATGCGTCAAACGGCCTCTGAATGCGATAATCGCAATCATGATCCGGTTATCGCATTAATCGGTTGTTTTTGTTCCTCTGGTAGCGAGTCGAATGCATGAACACACCCGTCATCCATCCCCGTGACCTGATCGCGGGCTTGCAGAAAGGCCTGGCGCTGATGCAACTGTTCAGCGCCGAGCAGCCGCGTCTGAGTGTGCCGCAGGCGGCCAGGTTATCCGGCCTTACGCCCAGTGCGGTGCGGCGGTTTCTGCTGACCTTGGTGCATGAGGGCTTTGCCGAAACTGACAGCCGCGAGTACTGGCTGACCCCCAAGGCCTTGCGTATCGGCCAGGCTTATGTGGACTCGGCGCAACTGCCGCGCATGCTGCGGCCGATCGTTGAACAGGTGGCGCGCCAGACTCAGGAGCACGTATCGGTGGGTACCCGCGATGGCGATGAGATCATTCATCTGGTGCGTAGCCGGTATAGCCATGTGGCGTCTTTGTCGATCAGGCCGGGCTCGCGGGTACCGATGTATTGCACGGCCGGCGGGCGGGTGTGGCTGGCCTGGCTGGATGAGGGGGAGCGGGACGAATACTTTGCCCGTCACCCGCTGCGGGCGTTGACGCCTTACACACTGACTGACCGGGCGCAGCTGGACGCTGAGCTGTTGCGCGTGAAGGAGCAGGGGTTCTGTATCGTTGATCAGGAATATGAAATCGGTATGCGGGTGCTGGGTGTGCCATTGCTGGGACGGGCCGGTCAGTTGAAAGCGACGCTTACCATCACGACTCATGCATCGCGGTTGAGTATTGATGAGATACGGTTGCGGTATTTGCCGACCCTTTATGAGGCACAGGCATTGCTTCGGCCCGTGCTGGATTGATGCAGACATGGCGCAGTCTGCGGGCTGGCGCCATGTGTGTGAGGACGGGCCCTTGCGAAGCAGGCGACGCGATGGCGTTGCTCACTGGCGTTCAATCTATGAGCCAACCCTGGTCCCCTTCGATCAAAGTCCCTCCATGACTGGTAGTGTCACCCTCCCTTGCTGCGGGTTGGCCTTCGATGATCGTGCAGGCAGCGCCGGTTTCGATAACGGCGCCACAACTGATGCGATCACCCACGCGTGCGACGGCCTTTCCCTCCACGAATGTTGCACGTGCGCCGGTTTCCACAGTGCCTTCGCCATGCAACGGGCAGCTATGACGATGACCTACCAGTACGATGGGTTTCATGTGCGCTTCCTTTTGCCGGGTTTAACGGGGGCTGGGGCCTCCTCAAAGGCTTCGGGTGGTGGTGGCGCTGCTCGGACGTTGAACAGGCGGCAGATGCCGTACCAGCAGAGAGCGACGGAGAGGTTGTAGGGGAACAGCACAGCCCAGAACGGCAATTGCCAGTTCTTTTTACCCTGCATTTCACCGGGCTCGCCGGTTCGCCAGGGGGCGTAGTGGCGCCAGGCTTCGGCCGGGGTCAGACAGATGGCGTGGAGTGGCTTGTGCCACCAGTTGGGCTCACCGGGCGGGGGAAGTTTGTCCGGGCCGTGGTCCATGAAGTGGCGCAGGTATTCCCACACTTCGGCGACATGCTTGACGCCGGGTTCGGTGGGTTCGTTGCTGTCGACCCAGAGGCAGTCTTTTTGATGCAGGCTGCCGTCTTCCCGGCGGGGGGCGAAGGCGAGGGCATAGCTGGTGCTGAATGATGAACCGCCGTATTCGGTGCGTTTGAAGATGCCACCTCCGGTGTTACTCCATTCAAACACAAATACCTTGCTCAAACGTTGGTAGTAGATCTTCTGGGTTGATCGGTTGAGGCAAATGGTTGATAGGCCCTTTATAAAGAGAATTCGATAAGCTAGGAAGGGAGTGAACACGAAGGGTGTTATTAGAAATAAAAACATCAATAAAATGTCTTCGTTGTAGAGTCTCGAGATGCTGGGGGATAGATAAGGGTAAGTGCTTATCAATAGTGTGATCGTCATTGCGCAATACAGTTCTCCCATAAACACGGAATCTGTTACCCATGGGTTTCTCAGGCATAAGGTATTCTCGGATAGTTTTGCTAATTGTCCTCCAATTGCAGGTGCATGCCCGGAGTATGACGTTGAATTGAATATCCAGATGGTTGCCATAATTAGTGATCCAGACGGAAAAGTGACATAGTCTCAGTGTCTTCTTCCAACCCTTGATTGGCGCGGTAAGTTAGATGCAGTGAGACAGGATTTTGGTTGGCTAGCGTGTTCTCGAAATGCAGAACCAGGCCAGCACCTACGATGTGGCCGGTCGGGGAAATTGGGAATACGTTTATTCCTTTGTCGTCACGGAGGGTGCTCAAGCTTCCTGACCATTCGCTTACCCCAAGCACAAAGCCAGGCAGCAGTACTGTGAACTCAGCGGTTGGTTGGGATGTGATTACTTTGTTATGTGTGATCGCTGTCCAATCTGGTGGCGACCAGTGGTTATTCTGATGCCATCGGCTGTCGACGTTAGTTATGCCGAGTGATAAGGCCTGCTCGGCGGATAGTAGCTTGGGTCCATAATGTTCATTGTGCCAAGCCTTGATTTCTGTTTGCAGTGAGGTGAAAGCAGGCAGTTTTTTGTCAAAGTCCAAGTTGATGTCGGCGTGCGACTCTCCATCATTGATGCGATTGCCGAATATGCTACGTGCTGCCCACAGTTCTATTGGTCTGTGAAGGCGTTCATGTGCCTTGGCGTGTAGGTAGAGGCCTCCTGCTATGATGGCTACGCCTACGAGCACAAGGGCAGCGGCGGCCCATCCGGCAAAGGGTACCAGCGTTGTAGCGCCCGCAATGGCAAGTCCTGCTTCAAGAGTGACAGCAGAGCCAATGGCCATGGTTAATCCACCAGCAATTGTGTATCTGCCAGCCGTAGAGTTACCGTTATCGAATTGGCGCAATCCCTTAGATAGGTCAGAAAATAGGCTAAATGCAATCGCCGGGTACCCGGCTAATCGGGCAAACAGATTGCTACCCAGGAACTTGATGAGCCCATTGCCAAAGGCCATGCCTGGTGCAGTTGAGCTTAATCTCAGCATGACGGCCTTTTGCGTAGCCCGCACGCTGACCAATGTCGCCGCCGCTGCACCGATCACCCCGAACACCGATGAAGCGAACCCCATCGTATATTCCGGTGCATCGCTCTTCTGCAGGCTGTTATAGGCCGTCTTGAGCGATAAGATGTTGAACCACAGCATCCCTGCGTTTAAACCGCCACCACCGCCGGAGGTGAGCAACCCAAGGAAGTTGGGTTTCACGCGCGCAGTGGTGGTCAGCTCGATGGATACCGTGCGGCTTCCTGAGATGCGCAACGCTTTCATCTCTTCAACCTGCGCCATGCCGCTCTTCAGAAACCGCTGCACCTCCTGGCTAAATGGATTTTCCTTGATGGCCTGCTCGGTGATGCGATAGCGCGCCGCCAGCAACCCCAGTGCTTTCTCGGCATTGGCCTCGCGCGCGGCCAGCAACACCTGCTGGCGCAGGCCATGGCTGGCGTCCCAACGGGTCTGGCCACGCAGGCGTTTGAGCACGACGGCATTGACCGACTGGGCGGTGAGGTCCGTGATGTCCGCCATGGCCGGGAAGCGACCGGCCAGTCCTTCGATCACGTTGTCGCTGGCGCCGAACAAAGAGCCGATCGAATCGGCCTTGTCCTTGAACGGGTTGAACGGCGCCAAGGCGGTGTAAAGCGGGCTGTCGTGCTGGTCCAGCCATTGCTCCAGGCGTTTGAAGCGGCGGTCGTGATCTTCGGTGCCGGGTGTCGGCTGGCCCATCGGGTGAATCAGCAACGCCAGTGAGATTTCCAGGCCGCGGGCACAGGTGCGTTCGTCGCGGTCGTAACAGGCCAGCGCCGCAGCCAGGCTGTAGGGATTATCGATGTGTTGGGATTCGGCCGTCGCCAGCCAGGCGTCATGATCGTTGCTGGCTTGCAAGGCCAGGTTGCGCAGGGCGGCCATCCGTT
>NZ_JAJSAW010000013.1:0-120598 GCF_021378985.1 Pseudomonas sp. JR33AA | reverse complement strand
AGGACCGCGCCGAAGGCCCCATCCTGGGGCCTCAGCGCTTGACGGGCATCCATGCCCGTCACCTCCCTCCGCAAGGCCTGCGTTCGGCCTCCTGAAGTCGCGAAGATCAAGATCAAGATCAAAAGCCAGATCAAAAGCCACATCAACAGCCACATCAACAGCATAGGGTTGGCTGTGCTGATCTTCGTCATTCCAATGCAGCGCCATTTCGCCTATTGTCGATGCTCCCTTCCCAAAAACCATTGGCAAATCCATGGAGAACGTCATCGTCATCACCGGCGGCAGCCGCGGCATCGGCGCCGCCACTGCGCTGCTGGCCGCCCGCCAGGGCTACCGCATCTGCATCAACTATCACGCCGATGACCAGGCCGCCGAAGCCATCCTCAGCCAGGTCCGCGCCCTCGGCGCCGAAGCCATCGCAGCGCGCGCCGACGTCAGCGTCGAGGATGAAATCATCCAGCTGTTCCTGCGCGTCGACGATGAGCTCGGCCCGGTCACCGCACTGGTCAACAACGCCGGCACCATCGGCCAGCAGAGCAGGGTCGAGGACATGTCCGAGTTCCGTCTGCTGAACGTCATGAAGACCAACATCGTCGGCCCCATGCTCTGCGCCAAGCACGCCCTGCTGCGCATGGCGCGCCGGCATGGTGGGCAGGGCGGGGCCATCGTCAACGTATCATCGGTCGCCGCACGCCTGGGTTCGCCCAACGAATATGTCGACTATGCCGCCTCCAAGGGCGCGCTCGATACCTTCACCATCGGCCTGGCCAAAGAAGTGGCAGGTGAGGGCGTGCGCGTCAACGGCGTACGACCGGGCTATATCCATACCGGCTTCCATGCGCTTTCTGGTGACCCGGATCGCGTCAGCAAGCTTGAAGCTGGCTTGCCTATGGGCCGAGGGGGGCATCCCGAGGAAGTGGCCGAGGCCATCCTCTGGTTGCTATCGGGCAAAGCCTCCTATGCCACCGGCAGCTTCATTGACCTGGGCGGCGGGCGCTGAGCGCGCCCGTCAAGTGTCCAGCAGCTCGCGAACCCGCTCTGCCAGTGCTTCCAGTTCGAACGGCTTGGTCAATACCAACGTACCTGGCAGCGGTTGGCCGTCGCTGAGCGCCGCACTCTCATCGTAGCCGGTGATCAACAGCACCTTGAGGTCCGGGTAGCGCTCACGGCAACGTTCGGCTACCTGGCGGCCATTCAAGCCGCCAGGCAGGCCGACATCGCTCAGCAGCAAGTCTGGTCGTTCGCCGCTTTGCAGGTGGGTGAGGGCAGACGGACCGTTCTCGAAGGCGTCCACCCGATAGCCCAGCTCTTCCAGCACTTCGCCCATCACCAGGCGCAAGGCGGTCTGGTCTTCAACCAACAGAATGCGCTTTGCCGTCTCGCTGCTTCTTCGCAAGGGCGCGCGCTGCGGTTTGCTGATCGGCGCCTGGGCTTGCTCGTGGTGGCGGGGTAACAGCAGCTCGATGCGGGTACCCTCGCCAGGCACCGACAGCAACCGTAGTTGCCCACCCGACTGGCGCACGAAGCCATAGGTCATGGACAGACCCAGGCCGGTACCCTGGCCCATCGGCTTGGTGGTGAAGAACGGCTCGACGGCGCGCTCGACAACTTCAGCCGACATGCCGCTACCGTTGTCGACGATGCTCAGCCGTACGTACTCGCTGGCCGGCAGTTCCAGTGCCGCGGCCTGCTCGTCGTCAAGCAGCAGGTTGTCGCCAATGATCTCGATCACCCCACCGGCAGGCATGGCATCGCGCGCGTTGATGCATAAGTTGAGCAAGGCGCTTTCCAGTTGGGGAGGGTCGATGAAGGTCGGCCACAGCTGGCTGGCGAAGCGGCTGCTCAGGGTAATGGCCGGGCCGATGGTGCGGCGCAGAAGGTCTTCCATGCCGGCCACCAAGGCGGCCACTTGCGTGGAGCAGGGTTGCAGGGTCTGCTGGCGGGAGAACGCCAGCAGCCGGTGCACCAGCGAAGAGGCCCGCTGCGCCGCGCTGCTGGACAGCTCCAGCAAGGGTTCCAGGGCGTCGAAGCGTGACTGGTCCAGGCGTTGCCGCATCAGCTCCTGGGCGCCAAGGATGCCGCCCAGCAAATTGTTGAAGTCGTGGGCAATGCCGCCACTGAGCTGGCCTACGGCTTCCATCTTCTGTGCTTGGCGCAGCGCCGCTTCGGCCTTGGCCAAGCGTTCCTGCTCTTGTACTCGCTCACTGATGTCATAGGCGAATAGAAACGCGCCATGGACCTCGCCCTCTGGGTCGCGCAAGGCGTTGAAGCGCAACTCATAATGGCGCAGCGCGGGGGGCTTGCCGAAGGTGCCGATCTCGATGAACTGCTCGCCTGCCAGGGCGCGCTGCCACATCGGTAGAATAGGCGTCTGGCCATCGGCGCCATCCTCGAACAACCCGGGCAGGTATTCGCCGATTTCGGGTGTCCTCCCGTACAGCAGGTGGAAGTCATGCCTGGCCTGGCGATTGACAGCCAGCCAGCGCAGGTCCTTGTCGACCACATGCACATTGACCACACTGTGATCGACCAGCTCGGCAAACAAGCGTCGCTGCGCCAGTGCGGCATTCACCCGTTGTTCGAGCTCTTCGTTAAGGCGCTGCAGGGCCTGCTCTGCACGCCGGCGTTCGGTCACATCCTTGAACAATACCGCTACCTGGCGTTTCTCGGCAGGTTCTATGCGAAACGTGGTTACCGACAGCACGCGGCCCGTGGCAATCAGTTCCTGTTCGAAGTGCAGCGGTTCGCCGCTGCGAAGCACAGCGCCATAGCGGGCCACCCAGTCATCCGCCTCGTCGGGCACCATCTCGCGCAGTTTTTGCCCGACCACGTTGGGGATGCCGGCGTGTTTGGCATAGGCTGCGTTGGCCAGCACATGCACGTAGTCACTCAGGGGGCCATGGGGGCCATCGAAGAACTCGATGATGCAGAAGCCTTCGTCCATGGTGTCGAACAGTGAGCGATAGAAGTCCTGGTCGTGCGCCTGGAGGCTTGCAAGCCGTTGCGCCAGCAGGGTGTTCTGTCGCTGCAGGTCTTCGACTTGTTGGCGCAGTGAGTTCAGATCACGAGAGGGCATGCCTGCGTCCGGCCAATGAAAAGTCCTGACTTTAACGTGTTCACCCGTAGGCGAATAGCCGCTCAGTGCGACTGGGCGGAGCTCCCCAGCAGCCGTTCAAGCGTCTGGGCAAGTGCTTTAAGATCGAAGGGTTTGAACAGCAGTTCGGTGCGCCGGTGGGGCCGCGCATTTGCCCCCCTGTGCGCAAGGTCATAGCCTGTAATCAGCAGCACCGCTGCATGTGGTGCAATACCTCGACAGGCGTCCGCGAGTTGGTAGCCATCGATACCCCCTGGCAGGCCGACATCGGTGATCAGCAAGTCCGGCGCGGGGGCTTCCTGCAATGCCTTGTACGCCTGGCGGCCATCTTCGAATGCCTGAACTTCATGGCCCTGATCTATCAATACTTCCAGCATGACCAGGCGCAGGGCCGGCTCGTCTTCCACCAGCATCACCTTGCACGCGCGTTGCTGGAGCGAGTCAGCTGGGGCAGACGCTTCGACGTGGGGGCTGGGTAAAACGGCGGCAACGCTTTCATCGCGGGGGAGATACAGGGAGATGGCCGTACCTTGGCCAGGCGTGCTATCGATTACCAGCTGGCCACCGGATTGCCGCACAAAACCGTAGACCATGGACAGCCCAAGGCCAGTGCCCTGGCCGAGCGGCTTGGTGGTGAAGAAGGGCTCAAGGGCGCGCAACCTCACTGCCTTGGACATGCCCATGCCGGTGTCTTCAACGCGGATACGCAGAAACTGGCCAGCGGCCAGGCCCAGCTGCATGGCGTCGGCGCCTTGCACGTCGACGTTGGCGCAACCGATGCTCAAGGTACCGCCAAGCGGCATGGCATCTCGGGCGTTGATGCACAGGTTGAGCAGCGCATTTTCCAGTTGCTGTGCGTCTATTCGGATAGGCCATAGCCCGGCATGTGTCTGGTCGTGGTAATCGACATAGGGGCCGGTAGAGCTGCTGATCAGCTCGTGCATACCGGCCACCAGTTGCTGCACATCGACCCGTTGCGGGACCAGCGTCTGCTGCCGTGAAAATGCCAGCAAGCGCTGCACCAAGGCTGCGGCGCGTTGGGCATTGTGCCGGCTGAGTTCAAGCAGCTGCGCGGTGTCCGCCAGGCGTTGCTGCACCAGGTGTTGCCCGGCCAGTTCCAGGGCGCCAAGGATGCTGGCCAGCAGGTTGTTGAAGTCATGGGCAATCCCGCCGGTCAACTGGCCGACCGCCTCCATTTTCTGCGCCTGGCGCAGTGCTTCTTCGGCCTGCTGCAGGCGTTGCTGTTCGGTCACGCGCTGCGTGATGTCATAGGCGAACAGGTAGCCGCCCTGAATTCGCTGCTGAGCATCGAGCAACGGGTGGTAGCGAATTTCGTAGTGGCGTGGTGCGTCGTCCGGCCCGAAGGTGACGGTGTCGATGAACGCTTCCCCTGCCAGTATGCGCGGCCATATCGGGGCGAGGCGGCCCATGATGTCGGGTTGATCGGTCAGGAACTGTGGCACGTAGTCGCCAATCTGCGGCACGAAGCCTCGGTAACGTTCGAAGGTTTCGCGCGCCGTGCGGTTGATGGCCAACAGGCGCATGCTGCGGTCGGCTGCAAACACGTTGGCCACGCTGTTGTCGAGCAGTTCTCCAAGCAGCCTGTCATGCGCCTGAACGTTGTCTTCGCGCGCGGCCAGGCGTGCTTCCAGTTCTGCGACACGCGCCTGCAACTGGGCAAAGGACGCAAGCGTATCTGGCTGCATGACGAGGGCCTGATGATCGAAACCAGCAACTATAGTCGCCGCTCGGGCACCTCGCTATCAGAACGAGCGAATGATCCGCCCGAGGGTTTCCATGGCCTGTTCGGCGCTGTCATGCCAGGGGCTGCCGTAGTTCAGGCGGATGCAATTGCCAAAGCGTCGGGTGGGCGAAAAGATCGGCCCAGGGGCGATGCTGATGCCTTGGGCCAGGGCCATATGGAACAGCTTGAGCGCGTCCATCTGCTCGGGCAGTTCCAGCCACAGGAAGTAGCCACCGGAGGGCTGGCTGACCCGTGTCTGCGCCGGGAAGTGGCGGGCGATGGCTGCCAGCATGTTGGCCTGCTGGCCCTCCAGCGCGTAGCGCAGCTTGCGCAGGTGGCGGTCGTAGCCGCCGTGTTGCAGGTAGTCGGCGATGGCCGCCTGGGCCGGCATGGAGGCACAAAGGGAGGTCATCAGCTTCAACCGCTCGATCTTCTGCGCAAAGCGCCCGGCGGCCACCCAGCCAATGCGATAGCCCGGTGCCAGGCTTTTGGCGAACGAGCTGCAGTGCATGACCAGGCCCTGGGTGTCGAAGGCCTTGGCGGGTTTGGGCGCCTGTTGCGAGTAGTACAGCTCGGCGTACACGTCGTCTTCGATCAGCGGCACCTGATGGCGCGTCAGCAACTCCACCAGGGCCTGCTTCTTGGCCTCCGGCATGCTTGCACCTACCGGGTTCTGGAAGTTGGTCATGCACCACACGGCCTTTACCGGGTGCTTTTCCAGGGTCTGCGCCAGCACCCCCAGGTCCATGCCCTCGCGCGGGTGCACGGGGATTTCCACAGCCTTGAGCTTGAGCCGCTCCAGAACCTGCAGGCAGGCATAGAAGGCGGGGGCCTCGATGGCGACCAGGTCGCCCGGCTGGGTTACCGCCTGCAGGCACAGGTTCAGGGCCTCCAGTGCGCCGTTGGTGATCAGCAGCTCTTCCATCGGCAGCATCAGCCCACCGACCATGTAGCGCAGCGCTATCTGACGGCGCAACTGCGGGTTGCCGGGGGACAGATCGGTCACCACCATGCGCGGGTCCATGCTGCGGCTGGCACTGGCCAGTGAGCGCGACAGGCGTTGCAGTGGGAACAGCTCAGGGCTGGGAAAGGCTGACCCGAACGCAATGGTATTGGGGTCCTTGATCGAGTCGAGGATGGAAAATACCAAGGCGCTGACGTCGACATCGGTAGACTCGCTCACCGGCTGCAGCGCCTGCGGCTCGCTGAACTGGCGCGGAACATGGGCGTTGACGAAATACCCGGAGCGCGGCCGGGCCCGGATCAGCCCGCGCCGTTCCAGCAGGTAATAGGCCTGGAACACGGTGGACGGGCTGACCCCGTGGGTCTGGCTGGCGTAGCGTACGGACGGCACGCGCTGGCCGGGTCCCAGTACCCCGGAGCGGATCAGTTCGGCAATGTCGTCGGCGAAGCGTTCGTAGCGTTTCATTCTGGCCTTCTGTCGAAGCCTGGCAGGCAAGGTGGCGTGAGTGTAAGGGATCAGCGGTTCATGGGGGCGACGAAGCGACTGTGCGCCACGCTGCGGATAGCGGGGTCGTCACGCTCGCTGATTTCAAAGCTCAGCGTCTGCGAGCTGCTGGTCGGGCGCTCGGCGAGCATCGCCACCGACACCGGCAGCTCGCTCATTTCGCCAGCAGGGATGACCAGTGCGCTAGTGCCCTGCAGGGTGAAACCGTCAGCGTCCACCAGGCGCAATTGATAGTGCTGGGTACGCTCGGTCTTGTTGATGACCTTGAGCAGGTAAATGTTCTCGATCTGGCCTTGGGCGTTTTCGCGGAACAGGCCGCGGTCCTTGATCACATCCAGCGATACCATCGGGCGCATCTGCAGGGCTACCACCAGTGCCCCGATCATGACCAGCAGTGCGGCAGCGTAGCCCAGCAGGCGCGGGCGCAGCCAGTGCGTGGTACCGCCTTGCAGGCTGTGCTCGGACTTGTAGCCAATCAGGCCGCGGGCGTAGCCCATCTTGTCCATTACCCCGTCACAGGCGTCGATGCACGCGGCGCAGCCGATGCAAGCCATCTGCAAGCCATCACGGATGTCGATGCCGGTGGGGCACACCTGTACGCACAGGGTGCAATCGATGCAGTCGCCCAGTCCCTGGGCACCGACGTCACTGCCTTTCTTGCGCGGACCACGGGCCTCACCCCGACGCGGGTCGTAAGCGACCGCCAGGGTGTCCTTGTCGAACATCACGCTCTGGAAGCGCGCATAGGGGCACATGTGCAGGCACACCGCTTCACGCAGCAGGCCGGCATTGATGTAGGTAGCGGCCGTGAAGAACAGCACCCAGAACAGTGCTACACCGCCCAGTTGCAAGGTGAGCAATTCTGCGGCCAGCGGCCGGATCGGGGTGAAGTAACCGACGAAGGTCAGCCCCGTGAGCACGCCAATGGCCAACCAAAGGCTGTGCTTGAGCGTGCGACGGGCCAGTTTGTTCAGGCTCCAGGGCGCCGCGGCCAGCCTGATGCGCTGGTTGCGGTCCCCCTCGGTAACCTTTTCGCACCACATGAACAGCCAGGTCCAGGTACTTTGTGGGCAACTGTAACCGCACCAGACGCGCCCGGCGTAGACGGTGATGGCGAACAGGCCAAAGGCACAGATGATCAGCAGCGCCGACAGCAGGATGAAGTCCTGTGGCCAGAAGGTGGCGCCGAAGATATGGAACTTGCTGTTGCCCAGGTCCCAAAGCACGGCCTGGCGGCCGTTCCAGTTCAGCCAGGCCGTGCCGAAGAACAGCACGAACAGCGCGCCGGCAAAGCCGATGCGCAGGTTACGGTAAAGCCCGGTAAAGCTGCGGGTATGGATGCCGCTGTCGGTGCGTCGCGCTTGGATGCTGGCTGGGGCGGTGGCGATCTCTGTAAAAGGGATTCTATCGTTCATGGTTCGGTGCTCATCAGGCCTCGATCAGGCATGAGCACTATGGCGCTGAAGCTGTTATCAGCACAGGTTCAGATTTTACGATAAAAACCATATCAGATTTGCCGCAGAGCCCCGCCAGGCCTCATATCACCGAGCCTGGCGCGCTGGCCTTCAGATGCCTGCGGCTATCCACCGCACCCGCCACGGTCAGTGCATCGGCCTCGGTTTCGGTAATGGGCACGCGTTGACTGGCCAATATCGCCACCGACATGCGCAATTGTTCGTCGGTGATGATCTCGATATCCGGGCCTTCGCCCTCGATGCGCAGGCCTTCGCCGATCAGCGTGCAGCGGCGGGTGGTTTCGTCGACTTCAATGGGCATGGTGGGGTCCTCCCGGGTTGATTACAGGGTGGACCACGGGCAGGGGCCAGTTGCTGCATCGGCAAGCTGAGCGGCACTTTGTAATACGTGTGACGGTCAACCTTGCATAGGGCAGGCCCGCTGACGTGGCAGGCGGATTCATGAAGCTCAAGCAGGGGAAACAACTGCGATGGACGTCATCTGGCAAGCAATACTGGCCGAATTCGCCGATGTCACCGATGAGCGCGAGGTCACGCAAATCCTTGTGCGCTTACTGATGGCCGCAGTGCTTGGCGCTGTGCTGGGCTTCGAGCGTGAACACAAGGGCAAGTCTGCCGGGGTGCGTACCCACATGCTGGTGTCGCTGGGGGCCGCCCTGTTCGTGCTGGCGCCCAGTATGGCGGGGGCCGATGAACAGGCACTCAGCCGGGTGATCCAGGGCATCGTTGCCGGTATCGGTTTTCTCGGTGCCGGTACCATTCTGAAGGGTAACGGCCAGGACACCAGCCATGTGAAGGGCCTGACGACCGCTGCCGGGCTATGGATGACGGCTGCCATCGGTACGGCGGCTGGCATGGGGCGCGAAGCCACGGCGCTGATCAGCACGGTAATGGCCCTGCTGGTACTGGGCACGATGCCGTTGCTGGTGGAGAAGGTCGAAGGACAGGACGAGGCGAAGCAGAAGGAGGAAGAGGGCAGGAAGCACTGAGGGGAGCCGAAGCTCCCCTCAAAGCGTTGTTGCCTGCTCTTTTTTTATTATTGGGACCGGCCTTTTGTTGTTTTTGTCGGCTTGTCCTGGTGTTGCGGGCGACCCCCATGCGGGGTCAAGAGCAAACGTATTTTTTTGAGCGCTGACCTGCTTTCATCATTGCTGATCCGAACCTGGCTGCCGCTACCTTGAGGTAGTTTTATTGTTCTGTGCCAGACCGCGGGGCGAACCCCTGAAAAGCGTGTCGACTCCAAAAAAATCTGCTTGCTACGCCTCTGCCGTGTTGTTCTTGTTGTGTCAGAGCCGTTACCTGTTGTTTTTATTGGGTATCACGTTTTTTTTGTTGTTGTACCAGAGATATAGCAGGGTGCGTGCCAACTTTTAAAAACCCTTTAAAATCAATGGGTTGAGAATTTTGATCGACAGCACCCACCCTGAAATTTTGCCGATTTGTTTCCCTGTTACCCGATTTTTTGCTGTGAAATGTGCGGGAGGTAACACTTCACCCACATCGATGTGACACCCGTATGACCTAATGTGCGCTGCATGCCCGTGCTACCCGCGACCCGTTGTCGCGGCCCAGCACGCCGCTGATGCGCTGGCCGGCGGCTATCAGCCGGCCCAGGTCGATGCCGGTTTCAATGCCAAGCCCCTGCAGCAGGTACACAACGTCTTCACTGGCGATATTGCCGGTAGCACCCTTGGCGTAAGGGCAGCCGCCCAGCCCGGCCACCGAGCTGTCGAATACGCTGATGCCTTCGAGCAGGCTGGCATAGACGTTGGCCAAGGCCTGGCCGTAAGTGTCATGGAAGTGTCCGGCCAACTGCTCGCGCGGTACCTGGGCCGACACCACCTCGAACAGGCGCCGGGTGTCGCCTGCGGTGCCGGTGCCGATGGTGTCCCCCAGCGACACCTCGTAGCAGCCCATGTCGTGCAGGGCACGGGCCACCGGGGCCACCTGCTCGGCGCTGACCTTGCCCTCGTAAGGGCAGCCCAGCACGCATGACACATACCCACGCACGCGCACGCCGTGGCTGCGCGCAGCGTCCATGATGGGTTCGAAGCGCTTGAGGCTTTCGCTGATCGAGCAATTGATGTTGCGTTGCGAGAACGCTTCGGAGGCGGCAGCGAATACCGCCACTTCCTTCACCCCGGCAGCCAGGGCGTCCTCGAAACCACGCAGGTTCGGCGCCAGTGCGGCATACGTCACACCGGGGCGCTGCTGGATGCCGGCAAATACCTCGGCAGAGCCGGCCATCTGGGGCACCCACTTGGGTGACACGAAACTGCCCACTTCTATATAGGCCAGGCCCGCTTCGGTGAGGTCGTTGACCAGGCGTACCTTGTCGGCAACGCTGATGGGCTGGGCTTCGTTCTGCAGGCCGTCGCGGGGGCCGACTTCGACCAGGCGGACGTGTTTGGGCAAGGACATGGCGGGTTTCCTGTGGCGTTCAGCGGTTGTCTTTGTTGTTCAGGGTAGCGGCCAGGGCTTGTTCGCAGCGCTCCTGGGCGGTGTCCAGTTCCAGTTGCATCTGGTGAATGTCCAGCATCTGCTGCTCCAGCTGGGCGCGGCGCTCGGCGATCTTGGCCAGCATGCTGTTGAGCTGCTTGAGGTTGCCGCTGGTGGGGTCGTACAGTTCGATCAGCTCGCGGCACTCGGCCAGGGAAAAGCCGATGCGCTTGCCGCGCAGGATCAGCTTCAGGCTGACCTTGTCGCGCGGTGAATAGATGCGTTCCAGGCCACGACGCTCAGGGCTGAGCAGGCCCTGTTCTTCGTAGAAGCGGATAGCGCGGGTGGTGATGTCCAGCTCGCGGGACAGGTCGGAAATGCTGTAGGTCTGAGTGCTCATGCTCGGGCTCGGCGTGGGGTATGCGGATATCCTGAGGGCAGGTTGACGTATACGTCAAGAAGGGGCCGGCAAGGATTATTCCGACAACCCTGATCTGCGATACCCATTGGGCGTTTGCCCACTCAAGCGCTTGAACCAACGGGCGAAGTAGGTCGGGTCGGTAAACCCCAGGCTGTCCGACAACTGCCCGATGCTCATCCGCGTGTAAATAAGGTTGCGTCGCGCCTCCAGCAACAACCGCTGGTGCACCACCTGCAATGCAGTCTGGCCACTCAGCGCCCGGCACAGCTGATTCAGTTGCAAGCTCGGAACATTCAGCCGCGCGGCATACGCCTCAACCGACAGATGCTCGCGGTAATGCGCTTCGACCAAGCGCAAGTATTGCCCCAGCAACAGGCGGTCACGTTCATCACGGTTGCGCGGTGCCTGCCCTTGCTGCTGGCGGCGGCTGATCCACACCATCAGCGCGGTCACCAACGCTTCAAGCATTGCAGCGCGTGCCGGGGCATTGCCCTGGTACTCCCGCTGCAAGGTGTCGACCAGGCTGCGCAGGTGCACGCGGTCATGGCCCAGCGGATAACACGCAGGCTGTGCCAGCACCGTCAGTGGCGCGCCCAGGCGCTGTTCCAGGTTCGCAACAAGGGCAGTACCAAAGGTCAGGACATAGCCCTGGATATCAGCGCTGAAGCGAAAGCCATGCACGGTCATCGGCGGCACTACCTGGATCGCCGCTTCGCCGATGGCACTGCGCACCCCCTCGATCTCCACCTGAGCCTGGCCCCGCTGTACATACAGCAGCTGGAACAGCTCGGCATGCTGGTGCGGCTTGATCTCCCAGTGATGCAGGCGGCTGCGTGCCGGGATCGACTCGCAGTGCAGCAGGTCGGTGCCGGGCCAGGCCTGATTCTCGCCATACAGCTTGAACAGTGGGACGCCGGGGAGGGTGGATTTCATCTGGGCTGACCTGTCCGTTAATCGCACGCTTTTCTTAAAAGTGCAGGTTTTTTATGGAATAGCACAGCTAAGCGGCGTTTTCTGCCAGTAAAAATGCAATGGCAAACCCTAACAGCAGATGCCGCCCCGCTGCCAGCCCTGGGCCGGTATCGTCCGAACAGAGACAACAACAATGAAAACTCAGGTTGCAATTATTGGTGCAGGTCCGTCTGGCCTGCTGCTGGGCCAACTGCTGCACAAGGCGGGTATCGATAACGTCATCGTCGAACGCCAGACGCCCGAGTATGTGCTCGGCCGCATTCGCGCCGGGGTGCTGGAACAAGGCACGGTCGACCTGCTGCGCGAAGCGGGTGTGGCCGAGCGCATGGACCGTGAAGGCCTGGTGCACGAGGGTGTCGAATTGCTGGTTGGCGGGCGCCGCCAGCGTCTGGATCTCAAAGCCCTGACCGGCGGCAAGACGGTGATGGTCTACGGCCAGACCGAAGTCACCCGGGACCTGATGCAGGCCCGCGAAGCCAGTGGTGCGCCGATCATTTATTCAGCCGCCAATGTTCAGCCGCATGAACTCAAAGGCCAGAAGCCCTATTTGACCTTCGAAAAAGATGGCCGGGTGCAGCGGGTTGACTGCGACTATATCGCCGGCTGCGACGGCTTCCACGGCATCTCGCGGCAGAGCATCCCGGAGGGCGTGCTGAAGCAGTATGAGCGGGTTTACCCGTTTGGTTGGCTGGGTCTACTGTCGGATACACCCCCGGTCAATCACGAGCTGATCTACGCTCACCATGAGCGCGGTTTCGCGTTGTGTAGCCAACGCTCGCAAACACGCAGCCGCTACTACCTGCAGGTACCTTTGCAGGACCGGGTCGAGGAATGGTCTGACGAGCGTTTCTGGAACGAACTGAAAGCCCGTTTGCCCGCCGACGTAGCGGCGGACCTGGTCACAGGCCCCGCGTTGGAAAAAAGCATTGCGCCACTTCGTAGCCTGGTGGTCGAACCCATGCAGTATGGTCACCTGTTCCTCGTGGGGGACGCTGCGCACATTGTCCCCCCTACCGGTGCCAAAGGCCTGAACCTGGCGGCCTCGGACGTCAACTACCTGTACCGCATTCTGGTGAAGGTGTACCACGAAGGGCGCGTCGACCTGCTTGCGCAATACTCGCCGCTGGCACTGCGCCGCGTGTGGAAGGGCGAGCGCTTCAGCTGGTTCATGACCCAACTGCTGCATGACTTCGGTAGCCACAAGGATGCCTGGGACCAGAAGATGCAGGAAGCTGACCGCGAGTACTTCCTGACCTCGCCGGCGGGGCTGGCGAACATTGCCGAGAACTATGTGGGGCTGCCGTTCGAAGCAGTGAGCTGATCGGTCATTGCGCAAACCTGGCACTCACGCAGCGCAAAGGCTTATGGGCCAGCGAATGGCTTGTCGGTAGTTACACAAGGCTTGAAGTCGAGGCTTCCAATGACCGACAGTGCTTCGCTGAATAGGTGATGGCAGGATGCATGACGATGAAATATCCCACCCCGCTGATCGGCGCTCTGTGCCTGCTGGTTACCAGTAACTGGGCCGGTGCCGACCAGGTATTGCCCGCACCACCGGAACTGGCCTCTGGTTACCGCAGCGGTTTGCAGCCGGTGCAGGCCAGCCGGCACATGGTCGCCGCAGCCAACCCGCTGGCCAGTGAAGCGGGGCGGGCGATGTTGCGTGCCGGCGGCAGTGCGATTGACGCCGCCATCGCCATGCAGATGGTGCTGACACTGGTCGAGCCACAGTCCAGTGGGATCGGCGGCGGGGCGTTCATCCTGTACTGGGATGGCAAGCGCGTGCAGGCCTTCGACGGGCGTGAGGCAGCACCTGCGGCGGTGACGGAAAAGCTGTTCCTGCAAGCCGATGGCACCCCCATGCCGTTCCGGGTGGCGCAGATCGGTGGGCGCTCGGTGGGCGTGCCCGGGGTTCTGCGTGCCTTGAAACTGGCCCACGAGCAGCACGGCAAGTTGCCCTGGCACGCCCTGTTCGCCCCGGCCATCGCCTTGGCACGCAACGGCTTCGCGGTTTCCGAGCGCCTGCACACGCTACTGGCCGAGGACCCCCATATTGCCCGCTCACCGGCAATGGCCCGCTACTTCCTGGATGAGCAGGGCAGGCCGCTGGCAGTGGGTACGACCCTGCGCAACCCTGAGTTGGCCCATACCTTCGAGCAGATCGCCGCACAGGGGCCCGAGGTGTTCTACAGCGGTGAAATTGCCGAAGCCATCGTCGCCAAGGTGCATGGCCATGCCAATGCCGGGTATCTGTCGTTGCAGGACCTGCAGCAGTACCAGGCCAAGGAGCGCGAGCCGCTGTGCGGCCCCTACAAGGCCTGGCAAATATGCGGCATGCCACCACCCTCATCGGGTGGGGTGACCGTGCTACAGACCTTGGGCCTGCTCGAAGCTGTGCAGCGCACCGCGCCGCAACGCGACCTGGCAGCGCTGCGACCGCTGGCCACCTCATCCCCGGCCCGCCTGGAAGCCTCGCCCTTGGCCGTGCACCTGATCGCCGAGGCCGAGCGCCTGGCCTACGCCGACCGCGCTCAGTACCTGGCCGACAGCGACTACGTGCCCGTCCCGGTCAAGGCCCTGACCGATTCTACTTATCTGGAAAGCCGAGCGGCGCTGATCGGCGAGCACAGCATGAAGCGCGCCCGCCCAGGCCAGCCGCAAGGCGCGGACCTGGCGCTTGCGCCCGACCGCTCGCCACTGCGCATCTCCACCTCTCACCTCAGTGTGGTGGATGACAGCGGCCAGGCACTGGCCATGACCACCTCGGTGGAGGCCGCATTTGGCTCGCACCTGATGGTCAAGGGCTTCCTGCTCAACAATCAGCTGACCGACTTCTCGTTCATCCCCAACGAGCACGGCAAGCCTGTGGCCAACCGGGTGCAGCCGGGCAAACGGCCACTGTCGGCCATGGCGCCGACATTGGTGTTCTCGCGTGCCACTGGCGAGTTTGTCGCGAGCCTCGGTTCGCCGGGTGGTTCGCAGATCATCGGTTATGTGAACAAGGCACTGGTCGGCCTGCTGGATTGGCAACTCGACCCGCAGCAGGCCGCCGGCCTGCCCAATTTCGGCAGCCGCAATGCCGGCACCGAAGTGGAAGCGGGGCTGAGCAGCCCGGCGCTGATCCGCCAGTTGGCAGCCTGGGGTCATGAGGTGACACCAATGACCATGACCAGCGGCATGCAGATCATCCAGCGCAGTGGCGAGGGTTGGTCGGGTGGTGCCGATCCTCGGCGCGAAGGGGTGGCCCTCGGTGACTAGCCGTGATAGAACGCAGACTCGCCATTCAGTAGTTGAATACCCAAATGTCTATCAGCGTGAAATCGAATAGGGCTCTGTTCGACCTCGACCTGCTGCGCGCGATTGTCGTGGTGGCAGACTGCGGCAGCTTCACCACCGCTGCCGCGCGACTGCATTCGACCCAGTCGACGATCAGCCAGAAGGTGCGCCGCCTGGAAGACATGGTCGGCCACCGCCTGTTGGTGCGGGGCAACCGTGACGTACTGCCGACCGACGCCGGGCAGACCTTGCTCGGCTATGCCCGGCACATGCTAGCCCTGAACGATCAGATGCTTGAAGCCCTGGCCGGAGCGATGGTGGGCACCACGGTACGGCTTGGCGTGCCCGAGGATTTCGTTGGCGGGCGTACCACCAATGCGCTGTCGGCATTCAGCAGGCTGCACCCGCAGGTGAAGCTCGAGGTGACCAGTGGCTTGTGCCGTGACCTGAGCCAGGCCTACGACAATGGCGAACTTGACCTGGTGCTGCTCAAGCAGCGGCGCAACAGCCGTGAGGGCGTGGCCTGCTGGCCAGAGCGTCTGCAGTGGATCGACAGTGCGCGCACGCCCGCCTTCGAGCTGGACCCGATCCCGTTGGTCACCTTTCCGCCACGCGGCCTGTACCGCGAGGACATGATCAACGCCATTGAAGGCATGGGCCGGCGCTGGCGCATCAGCTTTACCAGTTCCAGCCTCAGTGGTATCCAGGCTGCGGTCGCCGATGGCATGGGTATCAGCCTGCTGCCACCCAGGGCGGCCACAGGCGAGCACAGCGTGCTGGGGGCCGGGCAAGGGCTGCCGGAGGTCGACAGCTATGAGATCGTCATCGTGCACCGGCCGACAGCGGATGTGATGGTCAAGGCGTTGGCTGAGGTGATGACGCAGTTGCTGGCGGGCGGTGGGATCTGACGATCTGTGGGCGATGCGCTTGCACAGGACCCAAAGCCCACACACACGTTCGACCAACCCGATTCAATGTCAGGCAACCCGTCGGATGCGACGTTTGCCAGCGCGGCCTCGGGTGTGGCTGAACAGGTCTTTCGGGTCGTCCTCAACCCACGGCACCAGGTCGATCTTGGTGCCCATCCCGCGCTTCTCCGCTTGCTGTAGTACGTACCGTAGTACGGTGTAGTCTTCGAGGGCGAAGCCCACTGAATCGAACACCGTGACCTGGCTGTCGCTTTGGCGGCCCTCGGCTTCACCGCGCAGCACGCGCCACAGGTCGACCACCGGAAAGTCCGCCGGCAGCTGCTGGATCTCACCCTCGATACGGGTTTGCGGTTCGTACTCGACGAACACCCGCGCGTTGCGCAGCACATCGGCGTGCAGCTCGGTTTTGCCTGGGCAGTCACCCCCCACGGCGTTCAGGTGCATACCGGGCTCCAGCATGTCGGGGGTAATGATGGTGGCGTAGGCCTTGTCGGCCGTCACCGTGGTGATGATGTCCACGCCTTTCACCGCCTCGGCGACCGAGCTGGCCCGGCTGACGGTCAGGCCGCTGTATTCCTTGAGGTTGGCGATAAGCTTGGCGGTGGCCCGCGGGTCGGTGTCGTAGGCGACGATTTCTTCGATGCCCAGGTGCTTATGGAAGGCCACGGCCTGGAATTCGCTTTGCGCGCCGTTGCCGATCAGCGCCATCTTGCGCGCGTTCGGGCGGGCCAGTGCCTGGGCTGCCATCAGTGAAGTCGCTGCGGTACGCAGGGCGGTGGCGATGGTCAGTTCGGACAGCAGCACCGGGTAACCGGAGTCGACATCGGCCAGCACACCGAAGGCCATCACTGTATGCAGGTTGCGTGCAGTATTGGCCGGGTGGCCGTTGACGTATTTGAAGGCATAGCGGCTCTTGTCGGCGACCGGCATCAGTTCGATCACACCCACTTCCGAGTGGCTGGCAACGCGCGCAGACTTGTCAAACGCCTGCCAGCGTTTGAAATCGTCCCGCAGGGCAGCAGCAAGCTCGCCAATAAACGGCGCTACGCCAATGTCATGCACCAAGTCCGACATGGTTGGAACATCAATGAAATACGTCATGCTCTTGCACCTTGTTATTGTGCGCTTGCCCAGCAGTGCGGGGGTCAGCGCTTGAGATTATCGAAGTGAAGCCGCATGAACATTTTGATGACAGGTTGCGTCAATCGGAAGCATGCAGGTTGTCAGTTTCATCAGGCTTCTGGACAATCTGCCAACTCAACGTAGCAATCTGATTATTTGGCAGGCTTATGGATACGATCGATCGGGAATTGATTGCACTGTTGCGGGACAACGCACGTACCCCTGTGCTGACCCTGGCGAAGAAGCTGAAGGTGGCCAGGGCAACGGTGCATAACCGCATCACCCGGCTTGAAGAGCAGGGAGTGATCATCGGTTACACGGTACGTTTGCGCTCCGATGCGCTGGACCAGGGGGTGCGGGCAATCACCAGCATCGGCATCAGCGGCCACCATGCCGCAGAGGTCAAGCACGCGCTGCGTGGGCATCCCAATGTAGTGGCCATCCACACCACCAATGGCCGCTGGGACCTGATGGCAGAGCTGCGCGCCGACACCCTCGAAGCGTTCGACCGGGCGCTGAACGCTATCCGCTCGATCCCGCATATCGAAAACACCGAGACCAGCATTCTGCTTTCCACTTACAAGATGTGACCCCTGAGCCAGGTCTTTTGCCAGGTGTATTGCACAAGAAGCTGCCGGCCCTGCTGCAGTCGGACTGCGCCTGCCGGTACTTCAAGGTTGGCGCTCAGCCACCGCTCGCAACGTACGCAACGTCACCACCGGCGTATCCACCACAAACCGGTTGGCCAGCCAGCCCGGTACATCCCCGGCAGGGGCAGCCTGCAACTGGTAGGTCACCTCGGTCACCCGGTCACCCAGCGGTTTCATCTGCCACACACCACTCAGATGCTCTACCCGGACCAGTCCGTCAACCCTGGGGATCCTGTCGGGATCGGCGCTCAGGTGGCGCACCAGGGTACCGTCGACCAGGCGTTCGCTGGTCACTTTCAGCACGATGTCGCGCGGCCTCGCCGGCCAGGGCAGCTGGGTGGTCAGGTA
This sequence comes from Pseudomonas sp. JR33AA, assembly GCF_021378985.1. Classification (NCBI taxonomy): domain Bacteria; kingdom Pseudomonadati; phylum Pseudomonadota; class Gammaproteobacteria; order Pseudomonadales; family Pseudomonadaceae; genus Pseudomonas; species Pseudomonas sp. JR33AA. The sequence continues at coordinate 102,660 of NZ_JAJSAW010000013.1, read as the reverse complement.
CACCCAGGTGTTGTCACCTTCCACATCCAGCAACCGCATCTGGTCACAGGCGTACAGCCACTTGCAGGCCACCCGCAGGTTATCCTGCAGGTCAGTGAGCGTGCGCACGCTGGCTTTCATGGTGCTGACACCACGAAACTGCTGGTAGGACGAGTCGCCTGGGTCTTTGAGGTACACGCGAATGCCTTCGCGGTCGTAGGCCAGGTTCCAGTCATCGGCGGCCGGGGCAGAGGCGCACAGCAGCAAGGCCGCGAGCAGCAGGCAGCGGTTCATGGCCGGTACCCTGCAGGGGTGGGTATTTCAGTATGCGCGGCAAACAGAAAGCCCGCCAGGTTGGCGGGCTTGCGGGCATCAGCCTGGGCTTAGCGCTTAGGGTTCAGCGTCAGGTGGACGTGACGGTTCACGTCCTTGTACAGCAGGTAGCTGAAGTTGCCGGGGCCGCCGGCATAGCAGGCTTGCGGGCAGAAGGCGCGCAGCCACATGAAATCGCCAGCTTCCACTTCGACCCAGTCCTGGTTCAGGCGGTACACCGCCTTGCCTTCCAGCACGTACAGGCCGTGTTCCATCACGTGGGTTTCTGCGAACGGAATCACACCGCCCGGCTGGAAGGTGACGATGTTCACGTGCATGTCGTGGCGCATGTCGGCCATGTCGACAAAGCGGGTGGTTTTCCAGCGGCCTTCGGTGCCCGGCATCTCGATGACGGTGGCATTGTCGCGGTGGGTGACGAAGGATTCCGGAACGTCCAGGCCTTCAACCTTCTGATAGTGCTTGCGCAGCCAGTGGAAGGTGACGTTGGACTTGCTGTTGTTGCGCAGGCTCCACTCGGCGCCCGGGGCCAGGAAGGCGTAGCCGCCAGGTACCAGGGTGTGGTGTTTGCCTTCGACGGTGATGTCCAGTTCGCCTTCGACGATGAACACCACGGCTTCCGCATCGGCGTCCAGCTCAGGGCGCTCGCTGCCGCCCTCCGGCGCCAGTTCGACGATGTACTGGGAGAACGTTTCGGCGAAACCGGTCAGCGGGCGGGCGATGACCCACATGCGCATCTTGTCCCAAAAGGGCAGGTGGCTGGTGACGATGTCACGCATCACGCCTTTAGGGATGACGGCATAAGCTTCGGTGAACATGGCACGGTCAGTCAGCAGCTCGGTTTGAGCCGGGTGCCCACCGTGGGGGGCGAAGTACGAATGGTTCGACATGGACGATCTCGACTTGTTGTTCTCTCCCCATGCCTTGAACCGCACCGGCCGGTGCGGCGCAGGGGATGTGGCCACAGAATAGGGTCGAGTGCGTGCCATCCACAAATTAAATGTTGGAATACCCGGTATTTGGTCTCTGAATGTTTACCTGGCGCCCGGCATGCTGTTCCGACAGCTTGTCGCCTAGGCCGAACAGTTTGTGGCGCAGGGTGCCTTCGGTGTAGCTCGACGGGTAGCGGCCACGGCGTTGCAGCTCGGGCACCAGCAACTCGACCACGTTGGCCAGGTCGTCCGGCTGCACGGCGTAGGTCAGGTTGAAACCGTCGATGCCGGTCTGGTCCAGCCAGCTTTCCAGCTGGTCGGCCACCTCGTTGACAGCGCCGATCAGCACCGGGCCGCGACCGCCCAGGCCCACGAACTCGGCAGCTTCGCGTACGGTCCAGCGGCGAGTTGGGTCGGCGGCGGTAAAGGCTGCCAGGGCGGTACGGCCAGCATCGTTCTCGACGTACTCGATCGGTGCATGGGGGTCGAGGCCGGCAAAGTCGATACCGGTCCAGCCTGACAGCAGCGCCAGGGCAGCGTCCAGGTCGACATAGCGGCGATATTCGTTAAAGCGGGCCTCGGCCTCTTCCCGCGTGGGGGCGACGATCAACAAGGCCTGGGCGTAGATCAGCACTGCGTCACGGCCACGCCCGGCCGCTTCGCAGGCCTGGCGGATGCCGTCGGCGTAACGGCGCAGCACCGTCGGCGTCGGCCCGCTGATGAACACGCATTCGGCATGCCGTGCGGCAAACTGCTGGCCGCGTGCCGAAGCACCGGCCTGGAACAACACCGGGGTGCGTTGCGGCGACGGCTGGCACAGGTGCATACCGGGCACCTGGAAATGCTCGCCCACATGGTTGATCGGGTGTACCCGAGAGGGCTCTATATAGCGCCCGCTTTCACGCTCCAGCAGCACGGCGTCGTCGTCCCAGCTTTTCTCCCACAGTTTGTACAGCACCTGCAGGTATTCCTCGGCCAGGTCGTAGCGTTGGTCGTGGCCCAGTTGACGCTCCAGGCCGAGGTTGCGCGCAGCGCTGTCCAGATACCCGGTGACGATGTTCCAGCCGACCCGGCCATTGCTCAGGTGGTCGAGTGTGGACATGCGCCGGGCGAAGGGATAGGGGTGTTCGTAGGTCAGCGAAAAGGTGACACCGAAACCCAGGTGCTCGGTGACCCCGGCCATCGCCGGCACCAGCAGCAGCGGGTCATTGACCGGCACCTGCACGCCACCGCGCAGGGCGGCTTGTGGCCCGCCCTGGTAGACATCGTAGATACCCAGCACATCAGCGATGAACAGGGCGTCGAACAGGCCGCGTTCGAGCAGGCGGGCCAGGTCGGTCCAATAGCTCAGGCGGTTGAACGCCACACTAGTGTTGCGTGGATGGCGCCACAGCCCAGGGGACTGGTGGCTGGCAGCGTTCATGCTGAAGGCGTTGAAGCGGATCGGGCGAGGCATGGTCAGCGCGCTCCGTTCAAGGCAATACGGAAGCCGGGTAGACCGCTTCGGCCACCTGGAGCTTGCGTGGAATCAGGCCCAGGCCCTGGAAGGTGTCGGCCAGTTTCTGTTGTTCGGCGACGATCTGCGGGGTGATGGCTACGGCGTTGTAGTTACGGCGCTCGCTGGCCACTTCAAGCACGTTGGCGTTGATGCCCAGCTGCGGGGCCAGCAATGCGGCGACCTCTGCAGGCTTGGCGTTGGCCCACTGGCTGACTTTGCCCAGTTCGGTAAAGAAGGTTTTCAGCAGCGCACGGTGCTGGTCGGCATAGCTGGCGGTGGACAGGTAGAAGGTGCGGTTGTTGGACAGGCCGCTGCCGTCGCGCAGGTTCTTCAGCCCTGGCTGGCTTTCTGCGGCGGCGAGGAACGGGTCCCAAAGGGTCACGGCCTGCACACTGCCCGATTGCAGGGCGGCCACGGCATCGGCGGCATTGTTGACATAGGCGGGGGTAATGTCCTTGTAACTGAGGCCGGCCTGCTGCAGGGCTACGGCCAGCAGGTACTGGGCATTCCAGCCGCGGCCGGTGGCCACGCGCTTGCCTTTCAGGTCCTGCACCCCGGTCAGATGGTCCTGCTCGCGCACCACCAGGCCGATGCCGCGAGGGTAGGGTTGTTCGGCGGCCAGATAGACCACAGGCTTGCCTGCGGCCTGGGCGAACACTGAGGGGGCGTCGGCTGCGTGGCCGAGGTCGATGGCGCCGGTGCTCAGTGCCTCCAGTAGCTGTGGGCCTGCGGCGAACTCATGCCAGCTGACCTTCACGCCTTGCGGTGCCAGGGCTTTTTCCAGGGCGCCGCTGCCTTTGAGGATGTTGATGCTGTTGAATTTCTGGTAGCCGATGCGCAGTGTCTTCGCGTCGTCGGCAATGGCTTCGGACCAGGGCAGCAGGGCGCTGGCGACGCTGGCCAGCAAACCGCCGATCAGCAGGCGGCGTAGCGGAGAAAAGGCAAGTTTGGGCATGGGCGTTGCTCCTTGAGTCGGACGAGAGGCGATTGGCCCAGACTAAGGAGGTGGCGCTTGGCTTTCAATTTGTATATTCCGTCTCGTTAGATTGTTTAGTTATTTTTATATCATTTTGTTTTATGTGCGTGACGTCTATCGATGCGGGAGCGGTTGCGAAAGCCTTGTCGATGGCCAAGGCATCCTGGCTACCCGACCAACAGCGCGCTTCCCTGCATAGCTGCGCTAACGGATAATCCCCCGTATTCCAATAAACAGCTTGTGAGTGGGTATGAGTGATTCCGTAGTCGGCCTCGGCCAGCCTGAAACCGAAGGGGTGCGCAAAACGCGCAAGAACAACCCTGAGAAAACACGCGAGGACATCCTCCAGGCCGCCATCAACGAGTTCGTTCAGCAAGGGCTGGCCGGCGCCCGCGTCGACGCCATCGCCGAACGCACCGCCACTTCCAAGCGCATGATCTACTACTACTTCGGCAGCAAGGAGCAGCTTTATTGCGAGTGCCTGGTGAAGTTGTACGGGGATATCCGCAAGACCGAACAGAGCCTGGACCTGGAGTCGTTACCGGCTGAGCAGGCGATCCGCCGGCTGGTGGAGTTCACCTTCGATCACCATGACCGCAACGTCGATTTCGTGCGCATCATCTGCACCGAAAACATCCATTACGGCGAGTACGTCAAGCAGTCGCCGGCCATTCGCGAAATGAGCAGCCTGGTGCTGGAGGCCTTGGGCAACACCCTGCGCCGCGGCGTTCAGGAAGGCGTGTTCCGCGCCGGCATCGAGGTCATCGACCTGCACATGCTGATGAGCGCGTTCTGCTTCTACCGGGTGTCGAACCGCCATACCTTTGGCGAAATCTTCCAGATTGACCTGTCTGACGAGCAAATAAAACTGCGCCACAAAGCCATGATCTGTGATGCGGTGTTGCGGTATATCCAGCTCGAGCCGCGTGCCTGAGATTGCTCGAGCGCCTGGGCTGATTCGAAGCCCGGGTCACTCGCCCAGCCGTTGCTCGCGCGACGGCGGGTAGCCGAAATACGCCGCATAGCACTTGCTGAAGTGCGAGACCGAGACAAACCCGCAGGCCACTGCCACTTCCATCACCGAAAGGTCGGAATACTGCAATAGCCGGCGGCTCTTGGTGATGCGCAGCTCCATGTAATAGCGCCGGGGCGACGTGCCCAGCTGGGCCTGGAACAGGCGGTCGATCTGCCGCCGCGAGCGCCCGCTGTAGGCGGCCAGCTGGTCGAGGCTGAGGGTTTCCTCCAAATTGTTCTCCATCAGCTCGACAATGGTGCGCAGGTGCAGGCTCATGGACTTTTTCGCCCCAGGACCCACCTGGCGGTAGCGCGCACCGGAGAATGACAGGATTTCCTCGACGCCTTCGGCCAGGCCATCACCATACAGCCGGCGCACCAGGCCCAGCATCAGCTCCATGGCGCCATTGGGGCTGGCGGCGCTGAGGCGGTCACGGTCGAGGGTAAAGCTGGCCGGGGTGATGCGTGTTTGCGGGCTGCGCTCCGACAGGCTGGCACGTTGCTCAGGGTGGATGCTGCAACCGTAGTCGTCCAGCACCCCGGCACGGCCAAGGAACCAGGCGCCGTTCCACAAGCCGCCCAAGGCCATGCCGTGGGCAGCGCAATCGTCCAGCAGGCGATCGAGTTCCGGGTACTTCAGTGGTGTGCGCAAGCCGCCACAGACCACCAACAGGTCCAGCTCCTTCAGCGCCGCGGCGGACAGCTCGGTGGCCACCAGTTCCAGCCCCAGGTCGCTGAGCACCCGGTCGCCGCCCAGCGACAGCGGGGTGAACTGGAAGCTGTCGGCACGTAGCAGGTTGGCCGTGACCAGTACGTCCATGGCCACCGTGAAACTGGCCATCGAGAAGTGTTCGAGCAGGATAAAGTCGACCCGATAGGGCGCCTGGGCATTGGCGCTGCTTGTTTTGAGCCGTAGCATGTTGCTGGTGCTGGTCTTTTGGCTGAACTGGCGTGGCGTGGGCACTCTGGACTCCGCTTCCTGGCTGGCCCGCAGAGTGTGGACGGTGCCCGGAGGAAAGACAATCTCCCTGGTGGCCGTGTCGTATTACAGGTCGTGTTCAGGCAAACCTGCCTGTTCTGGTGCTTTACCGCTATGCTGGCCACCCGTCATTGAGGATGCCCTGATGAGATATGCCGCTGTCCTGTTGCTCAGCCTGTTGCCGTTGCTGGCCAACGCCCTGGCGCAGGGCGACAAGCTCGCCCCGTTCACGCTGCTCGACCAGTACGACCAGGCCTACAGCCTTGGTGCCGACACGCAGATACTGCTGGTGGCGCGCGATATGGACGGTGCCAAGCTGGTCAAGGCGGCCCTGGCCGATCAGCCCAAGGGCTACCTGGAAGCCCGCGCGGCTGTATTTGTGGCCGACATTCAGCGCATGCCTGCGCTGATCAGCAAACTGTTCGCTGTCCCGGCCATGCGCGATTACAGCTACCGGGTGCTGCTCGACCGTGATGGGCGAGTGGCCAGCCGTTACCCAGGGCAGGAGGGCCAAGTGCAGTGGTTGCAACTGCAGCAGGGCGTGCTGGTCAGCCAACGGGCGTTCACCGATGCAGCGGCGTTGAAGGCTGCACTGGAGAACGCACCACGGCAATGAGGCCATTTCGCCGCGCCTGCAAAGCGGCGCGGTGAGTCAAATCAATCTGAACCCTCAGCGCTTGCAGCAACCCAACCCAATACATGCCATTGGGAGAGCGCTCATGGAAATCGGTACGATCTGGATCATCATCGCGGCCTTGGTCATTATGCTGGAGATCTGGGCCATCTGGCACATCATCGGCAGTGAACGGCGCGCCGAGCGCAAAATGCTGTGGATCGTCTTCGTGGTCTACGCACCCTTCCCCGGTTTGCTGTTCTGGGCCTGGCGCGGGCCGCGGGCGGTGAAGGGCAGGGCGGTGTTGCAGGAAAAATGACGGTTTGCGGCCTCGGGCGCGGGGGCGCCTGAGACCGTCGAGGTTCACTTGGGCAGGATGTCGAAGTGCATGGCAGGGCCCAGCCCGTCCACCATCAGGCAGCCGTAGAACTTCACGGTAGACAGTACGCGCAGTTCCTTGAGCGCGTCATGGATGAAATCGCGCACCAGCTTTTCAGCTTCCCGCTTGCGGTCAGCGAGGGTGGCGCTGTTGAGCGTGATCATGCCAAGCAGCGTGGTTTCAATGTGCTCGACAGTGTCCAGGCCGAGCTTTTCCCGCAGGTGCAGACGCGCCTGTGCCGCATCGGTTTCATCGTATGCAGGGTTGTGCGGCTTGATGGTGTAGGCCAGCTGAAAATCAAATTTGCTCATCGGTTTTCCTTCTTGGTTAAAGGCCTCCATGCCGGGCTTTGCAATCTAAGGCCTGACAGCCGCTGCGCAAACACACGCGTGGTTCCAACATGACGATGCCTTGTACGAAATGTCCTACTTCAGGCTTGACCTCGAGTTAACTTAAGGTCCGATACTCCGACGCTCTTCCAACCGAGCGAGGGCTTGTCGTGACCCCATCAAACGCATTCCAGCTAAGCAACCCCGAAGGCCTCTACGACCCCAGTGGCAATGCCTACTCCCATGTCGCCGAAGTGCGTGTGGACAGCCGTCTGCTGTTCATCGCCGGTCAGGGCGGGGAGGATAGCAATGGCCAGTTGTCACCCGTGTTCGCCGAACAGGCCCGCCAGGCGCTGGCCAACCTGGAACGGGCGCTGGCGTCGAAAGGTGCCAGTCTGGCCCAGGTATTCAAGCTGACCCTGCTGATTGTCGATCACTCCGAAGCGCGGCTGCACCAATGGGTGGCCGAGGCCGACAGGGCCTGGGGGGCGCACATGAAACCGACCTGCACGCTGATACCGGTGCCCCGGCTGGCGCTGGACGGCATGCTGGTGGAGATCGAAGCAGTAGCCGCTGTCTTGCCCAAAACCTGAAAACCCCTCGCGGTGGCCCGTAGGAGCGGGTTCACCTGCGAACACCGGCGTAGCCGGTGCCGTCCTCCACGGTGGATTCTTCCTTGTATATCGGTGCCGGTCCTGACTAAATGCCGCTATAACAACAATCCCACTCAGAGGTGACCACACCATGAGTACAGGCACGACCACGCTTACTGACCGCAAGACCAGCGCCTGGCTTTGGCCAGCCCTTTTCAGTCTGGTGGCGTTTGCCGCCAACTCGGTGCTCTGCCGGCTGGCGCTGAAGGACGGGGCCATCGACCCGGTATCCTTCACCATGGTACGCCTGGCCAGTGGTGCGCTGTTTCTGCTGTTGCTGATTCGCCTGCGCAACCCGGTGCATACCATGGGCGGCAGTTGGTGGGGCGGCTTGGCCCTGTTCCTGTACGCGTTCCTGTTTTCTACGGCGTACCTGCAACTGGGTGCAGGGGTGGGGGCGTTGTTGCTGTTCGGTGCCGTGCAGATAACCATGTTCGGTTTTGCCTGGTACAGGGGCGAACACATCACTGTACGCATGCTTGTGGGCATGTTGATCGCCTTTGCCGGCCTGTTGGTGCTGCTGTTGCCCGGCGTTTCGGCGCCGCCGTTGGCCAGTGCCTTGCTGATGGCCCTGTCCGGTGTGGCCTGGGCGGTATACACGCTACTGGGCAAAGGCTCGCCCAGGCCGCTGGCCGACACTGCCGGCAACTTTGCCCGCAGCTTGCCTTGCCTGGTGCTGCTGCTACCGATGCTGTTGCTGGGTGCCGGCCCGCACCTCACACCGCTTGGCTTGTTGTATGCCCTGGGTTCTGGTGTGCTGGCTTCTGGCGCAGGCTATGCCGTTTGGTATGGCGTGGTCAGGCAGGTCAGTGCGCAACAGGCGGCGACCCTGCAGCTTAGCGTGCCGGTGATTGCCGCACTGGGCGGGGTTGCCCTTATCGGCGAACCGGTGTCGTTGCGTTTGTTGATCGCCTGTGTGGTGGTGTTGGGCGGTATTGCCCTGGCGCTGGCGCCGCGCCGTTAAAAAAAGCTGCGCTGGGCCTTGAGTGTGACCACGCTGTCGCAATAGGTATTGATGCCCGAATAGGCATCGCAGCTCGCGCCACTCAAGCTGGAGTTGCTGTAGATCAGGTTCAGGTCGATGCCCAGCCAGGGCCGCGACAACTCCAGCGACCAATCGGAAAAGGTATTCACCTGGCTGCCATCACCAATGGTGAACGGCGTGCCCAGGCGGTGATGGGCAAGCTTGACAGTGAAGTCGACGTCGAACATCGGCAGATGGCCGAAGTCGGCGAACAGCGTGCCCGTACGGTTGTCGGGGTTGTCGCGCAGCGCCCCGCCGAAGCGGCTGCCCAGCACCGAAATCCCCCCATACAGGGCGTAGCTGTCGGGGCCTGCGATGTTTGGCTGACTGTAATGGATCAGCCCTACCTCGTAGCCCAGGCTGCTGTCGAAATGGTGCTTGTAGCCCAGGTAGCTGTCCAGGCGCAGGGTCGAGTTGGGGGTGACGCCCATGCTTGGGGCGTACTGGCCCAGGTACCAGCCCTTGGGGTGGCTGAGGTCGAGCCCGCCATGGAATGCGCCAACGGCGCTGGGTGAGATAAGCCCTTGCGCCATGCTGCGTGAGGGTGTGGTGCCGAGTGTGAAGTCGAAATCGCCCAGTTGGCGTTTCATCTGCTGGGCGAGCGACGCGGGGCTGAAAAGCAGTGCAGCACTCAGCAACAGAAGGGGCCTGATCATGGTCTCCGTCCTGGAAGGCTTGCGGTTGAGCGGTAGAGGATACCTGTGCACGTGGAGGGAGGGAACCGCCGGCTGGCCCGTTCAGCCTTTGGTCGAACGTTCCGCGTCGGCGGCCTCGGTCACGACAGGCAGGTTACCGGCACGCAGGATTACCCGCCGTTGCTGCTCGTAATTGTCCAGTGACAGGCCGCGGCGCTGTAAGGCTTCCAGTTGCAACTGGCGGGTTTCCTCGGCGGTGTACGGGCGCAGTTCCGGGTGGCTGGCACAGCCGCTGATCACGGCGATGGCAAAAACGACAAGGGTGGCGGACAGCTGGCGGGCCAGGGCATTCATCGGTTAGCTCCAGGGCGGTCTAGTAGGCAGCGTGGGGATGACGCTAGGTTATGCGGCCACAGCGTTCGGTAGAAATTGCCCTGCTCGATAGTGACTATCGACGATTCCGGCGAAGCTCACCTATAGACTCGAACGCATCAACGCTCCCGCCTTTGAAGCGCGAAAAGTTTGCCTTCCCTCGTCTGGTCAAAAGCACTGCCATTGCTACCCTTAACCCACGCGGTCTGACCTCATGGGAATAAGCGATGCGCATGCCATTGTTTGCTGTCCTGTCGGCACTGCTTTGCCTGAGCGCTGCCCCTGGCCTGGTGCTGGCCGAAGACGTGTCCGCGCCGGACCCGGCGCCTTCCGCTGCCACGCCCGTAGCCAAGGACCCGGTGTTCTCCCAGGCGCAACTGGACCAGATGCTTGCCCCCATTGCCCTGTACCCTGATCAGTTGCTGGCTCAGGTGCTGATGGCGTCAACCTACCCGGGGCAGGTCAATGAGGCTGTGACCTGGTCCAAGGCCAACCCCAAGGCCACCGGCGACGATGCAGTCAGGCAAGTGGCTAAGCAGCCCTGGGACCCTAGCGTACAGGCACTGGTGGCCTTCCCGCAGGTGCTGGCAACGCTTGGCCAGGACCCAGTCTGGGTGCAGCGCCTTGGCGATGCTTTCCTCGCTCAGCCCGATGATGTCATGGGCAGCGTGCAGCGTTTGCGCCACCAGGCGCAGGCTGCCGGCAATCTGCAGAGCAGCCAGTACCAGCATGTAACCGTGCAGGCCGCATCTGCACCGGCGCCAGCCGCAAGCGGCAGCAGCCCGCCCACCACCATCGTCATCGAGCCGGCTGACCCGCAGGTGGTGTATGTGCCCAGCTATAACCCGACCACCACCTATGGCACCTGGGCCTACCCGGCCTCGCCGCCGGTGTATTACCCGCCACCACCCATGTATTACCCTGGTTCCGCGCTGGTGGCTGGCCTGGCCTTCGGTACCGGCGTGGCGATCGTCGCCTCGTTGTGGGGCGATTGCGACTGGGACAACAATGACATCGACATTGACGTCGACCGCTACAACAACATCAACGTCAACAACCGCATTACCAACAACCAGAACAAATGGCAGCACAATGCCGCCAACCGCGACGGTGTGCCATACCGCGATTCTCGCAGCCGTCAGCAGTACGGCCGCCAGTTGGACGGCGCCACTCAGCGCACCGCGTTCCGCGGCGACGACGCCCAACGGGCCCAGGCCCGTGACAACGCCAGGGCATCGATGGACCGCGCAGGCATCGAACGGCCGGCTACCAGTAACCGTCAGGCCCGCGAGCAAATGCGCGAGGACAAGGCAGGCAATCCTGATGGCAACCGCATGCCGTCCCGTGATGATGGCGCGCGGGCGACTGACCGTCGGCAGGAAACCCGCAATAACCAAGGCCGCCAGCAGAACGGCAACCTGGTCAATCAACGCCGGCAGGGCGACGGCCAGGCGCGGCAGGCGGCGCAGAACCGTCCTGCCAATACGGTAGGCCGTGCCCGCAACAATGCCTTTGACGGCGTGCGCTCACCGTCGCGTACCAGCGCGCAGGCCAGCCGAGGCCGTACCAGCCATTCGTTCGCTCAGCGGCCTGGTGCGTCTCGAGCCGCCGGGCACCCGATCTCCCGGCCCAGTGCGCCTGCGCGGCGCGGCGCAGGAGGCCGTCGATGAAGCGCCCAACACTCGCTGCATTGCTGCTGACGGCAGGTCTGGCCTGGTCGTTCATGGCCGCTGCCCAGCAAGCCTTCCCAACGCCGGAGAAGGCCGTGCAAGCCTTTGTCGCGGCGCTGGGCCAGGAAAAACCTGATGAAGCCCGCCTGGCCCAGTTGCTGGGTGATGACTGGCGCACCTACATCCCGCGCGGCGGTGTGCAACGCAGCGATGTGGATACCTTTCTTGAGCAGTATCGCGCACAGCACAGTATCGACATATCAGGCCAGAGCAAGGCCATCCTGGCGGTCGGCACCGGTCACTGGACATTGCCCATACCGCTGACCAGAAGCAGCCAGGGCTGGCGTTTCGACCTCAAGGCAGGCAGTGCCGAAATTCGCGCCCGTCGAATCGGGCGCAACGAGCTGGGTGTTCTGCAGTCGCTGCTGGCCTATCACGATGCGCAAATGGACTACGCCACCCAGGACCACAACGGCAATGGTGCACTGGAGTACGCACAGAAGATTTTCAGCGAGCCGGGCAAGCATGACGGGCTGTATTGGGACGACGATGGCGACGGTGACGTCAGCCCGTTGGGCCCGCTGTTCGGCCAGGATGTGGTTGGTGACGCCTGGTATGGTTACCACTTCCGCATCCTGGACGCACAGGGCCCCTCCGCCCCGGGCGGTGCCTACAGCTACCTGATCGGCAACCAGATGAGCCGTGGCTTCGCCATGGTCGCCTGGCCGGCCAGGTACGACGACACCGGGGTGATGAGCTTCATGATCAGCCATGACGGCCAAGTGTTCGAGAAAGACCTCGGGCCGCATGGCGACAGGCTGGCGAAGGAGATGAAACGCTTCGACCCGGACGACAGCTGGAAAGTGGTGGATGTGGTGGCGGGAGATTGAGACCGCCAAGCCAACGCGACCGTGCCCCTTGTGGAAGCGGGCACTTTTCCGTTGTAGTGATCAGTGCGCACGCGCAGCCCGCACCTCGCTTGCCGTGCACCCGTACTGTTGGCGAAACGCCCGGGTGAACTGCGCCTGATCGGCAAAGCCCCAGCGAAACGCCAGTTCGCCGATGGCCAAGTGGCAATGCGGATCGCGCAGTTGCCGGTGCACGGCCTCCAGGCGTTGAAGGCGTACCCACTCATTAAGGGTGTAGGGCGTGATCGCGAACAGCTTGTGCAGATAACGCAGCGACAGCCCACAGGCGCTGGCGATGGTTTGTGGCGACAGCTCGGGGTCACCCAGGTTTTGCTGCACGTACTGCTCGACCCGCGTCAGGTGCAGGGTGCTAAGGTTGCTGCCTTCGCTGCCCAGCACGCGCTCATCCTGTTGCAAGGCCAGCAGCAGAGTGGCGGAGGCCTGTTCCAGCAGTAGATGCCGGGCTGCCGCGGGACTGGTGTCGAAATGGCGGGCACACAGGTCGAGTTGCTCGACGAAGATGCGTCCCAGGCCGTGGCGGGCATCGAAGCAATGCCGGGTATAGCGCTTGTGCCCCAGCAGGTTGGCTTTGAGCGCACGCTCGGGCAGCTTGAGTACCCACAAGTCGTTCTGTGTGCCGTAGTGAAAGCGGTAGGGGGCATCGCCGCGCTCGACGATGAAACCGCCTGGGCTGCAACTGATCTGGTGGCCGTCCTGTTCAAAGTGCACCTCGCTGCCATGCGGCACGGTCACCAGGTAGAACGCTTCATGGTCCTGGCCGATATGCGCGTTGCTGCGCGAGTAACCCAGTTGGCTGGACCGCAGGCGCGACAGGCTTAGTGGCGTGCTCGGCGTACTCCAGCGCTGCAGGTGGCCATCGAACGGCTGTCCGGCAGCAAATTCAAGGCTCAATGGGAAATAGGTGTCACTGATGGCTTCGGCCCAACGTGCCTGGCGTTCAGGTTGTGGCCAGCCGTGGGTCGAGAGTTCTGTGGGCATGGTGGGTCCTTTTTCAAAGAGGGCGGCATTGAAAAAAGGAACTGCAGGCAAGCTACTCAAGCAGCTCTTGTTATTGTACAAACCGCCCGACAGTGCAAACTGCCGGGCGGTTGTCAGGCCCATGATCGGCGCGCGCCTACCGCAAGATCAACCCCCGCGTGTCACCCGGTAGGTGGCCGAAGGCTCCAGCCGAGCCTGCCAGCCGGGTGGCAGGACAATGTTGGTGGTGTCTTCCTCGATCACGCAGGGGCCATGCACGGTCTGCCCAGGCAACAGGTGGTTGCCGTTGAACACCGGTGTGGGCTGCCATTCACCGTCGGCACTGAACAGCATCGGGCGGACGGCTTGCGCGGTGGGGGCGGGGGGCTTGGCCGGCCCCTGCAGCGCGGGTTGCGGTGGGCGTGGCAGGTGGCCGATCACCGAGCACTCCAGGTTCACCAGCTCCACCGGGCTGTCGGGTTCGCTGTACGAGTACAAGGTCTGGTGGCGGCTGTGGAAGCGGCTGATCAGCGCGGCAAGGCCTGCCTTGTCCAGGCTGTGCTGCTGCAGGTCCACGCTGCACTCATGAATTTGCCCCAGGTAGCGCATCTCCAGGGTGTAGTGGCAGCTGCTGGCCTGGTCGCCAAAACCGTCTTCACGCAGGTTGGCCAGGCCTTGCTGACGCAGTTCGGCGAGGGTCTGGTTGAGTTGCGCCAAGTCGACGTGCCCGGCGTCCAGGCGCATCGACAGGCTGGTGAGCTGGTCGTAGCGCACGTCGGACAGGATCTGGCCGAACGCACACAAACCCGAGGCCACCTTGGGGATCAGCACGGTGTGCATGCCGATTTCTTCGGCCAGGCGCACCACGTGCATGCCCGCCGCACCGCCTGCGCCGATCAGGGCGAAGTCACGCGGGTCGTGACCGCGCTCGATCGATACGCGGCGGATGCCGTTGACCATGTTCAGGTTAACCAGGGTGGTGATGCCGAATGCCGCGCGTTCCACGCTGATGCCCAACGGTTCGGCGATATTGCTCCGGATGGCGTCCAGCGCGGCCTGGCGGTTCAGGCGGATACTGCCGCCCAGCAGTGCGCCGTCGGGCAGGTAGCCAAGTGCCAGGTTGGCGTCGGTGACCGTGGGTTCGCGGCCACCCTTGCCGTAGCACACCGGCCCAGGCATGGCGCCGGCGCTGCGCGGTCCGACCTGGAGCATGCCAAACTCGTCCAGGTGGGCGATGGAGCCGCCGCCGGCACCCAGGGTCTCCACCTGTATCATCGGCACGCCGATGCGCTGGCGCAGGAAGTCCACGTCCTTGCTGAAGTTGGTGCGTCCGTTGTTGGTCAGGGTGATATCGAACGAGGTGCCGCCCATGTCCACGGTAATGACGTTGTCGATACCGAACGGCTTGGCCACAGCCAGCCCGGCTTGTGGCGCAGAGGCCGGACCAGAGTTGATCGCGTTGACGGCGCGCTCACGCATCAGGTGCCCGGGCGCCAGCCCGCCATTGGACTGGAAGTAGCGTACTGGCTGCTGCGCGCCAAGTTCCTGGAACAGGCTGTCGATACGCGCCACGTAACGTGCCATGACCGGGCTGAGGTAGGCGTTGACCACGGTGGTGGAGGTGCGGGTGTATTCGCGAATCTGCGGGAACACCTCGCAGCCGGTGCAGACGAACACCTCCGGCAGGGCAGCCCGTACCAGTTCGGCGGCCCGCTGTTCGTGGCTTGGGTTGCGCACCGACCACAGGAAGGAAATGGCCACGGCCTGCACGCCTTCGGCACGGAAGTAGTCGATGGCGGCATGGATGGCGGCTTCGTCCAGCGGGCTGTGCTCACGACCATCGCCAAGGATTCGGCCACCGATCGGGCGGCGCAGGTGGCGTGGAGCAAGCATGTGTGCCGGCGGGTAGTGGGCGTCGTAGCGGTGGCCTTCTTCCTTGTGGCCCAGGCGGATTTCCAGGCTGTCCTGGTGCCCCTCGGTGCACAGCAGGCCCACCTTGACCCCGGTGCGCTCGATCAGCGCGTTGAGGGCCACGGTGGTGCCGTTGATGCACAGGTCACAGTTGGCGATCAGTTCGGCCGGGCTGCGCCCGGTGGCGTCGGCGATCTGTGCCAGGCCGGCGCGAATGGCCAGGGTGCCGTCCTGCGGCGTGGAAGGGGCCTTGAACAGCTGCACGCCGCCGTCGCGATCGGCCAGGATGAAATCGGTGAAAGTGCCGCCGGCGTCTACGCCCAGGCGATATTGGTTACGCATGCGTGTTCTCCGGTTGGCGCGGGGCGCGGGCAAGGCGGGTGGCTGTTTCGTCCAGGTGGCCATCGGCATCGAGGACCACGCCATATTCCAGGGCTGCTGCTTGTGGCGAGACCAGGCCGTTGCGCACGTCCTCCAGGACTGCTGCGACCCGACGGCGCAGCGGGTCGCCGTAGCCGCCACCCCCGGGGTTTATGTTGATGATGCGTTCGCCGGGGTGCAGGGTGAGCATGGGGTTCTGCGTGTAGTGGTCTTCGCGACCATCGGCGTGGCGATGGATCAGCCGGCCCAGTTTGGGCTCGAGCAGGGCATTGCGTGCCCCGGCGGCGCCCGCGGTGGGCAACTGGCGGCCCTCGCCGAAGCCGACCACGGTCATGGCGTGGTCCAGCGGTTCGATCTCCAGGCGGGTGCCCGAACCACCGCGCAACTCACCGGCGCCACCACTGTCGGCCATCAGGCTGTAGCGGTGGATCAGCACCGGATAAGCGTGTTCGAGCAGTTCGATGTCACCGCTCATCAGCGCCCCGAAGCAACACAGCGGGCCGCAGGCGTGCCAGCCATCCATCACCTTGTTGGCACCGGCACCGGAAATGATCGAGGCCAGCACCATCGTCACATACTCGCTATTGCCGTTGCGCGGGTCGCGGCCGGCAATGTTGATGCCGCTGGTATGCCCCCAGGAGGCCGTTACCCGCTGTGGCGAGGCCTGTTCCAGTGCAGTGCGCACAGCGTCGGCAAGGGTTTCCATCGGCGTGGTGGTGCAATTGACGTGGGGCGCGGGTTCCTCGGCATTGCACAGCGTGCCCCTGGGGCCGACATCGACCGTCACGCAGCGATACAGGCCCTCGTTGTAAGGCGGCGCCACCTGGGCGAACATCATCAGCCCCAGGTAAACCCCGGATACCGAGTTGCCCTCATAGGAGTTGATGAAATACGGCACCTGCGGCGGGCTTTCGATGCGCACATGGGCCTGGTCGCCACGGATCTGCACATGGGCGGTGATGGCCAGTTCACCCAGGCCGTGGCCAGCATCTTCGAGCACGGCGGTGCCGCTGTAGTCACCATCCGGCACATCGCGCAACAGCGCCCGCATGTGTCGGTCGGCCATGTTCTTCAGTTCGGCGATGCAGGCACGCACCTGTGCCACGCCGTATTTGTCGAGCAGCTCCAGCAAGTGCCGCTCGCCGACCTTGCAGGCGCCATACTGGGCATTGAGGTCGCCTTCCTGATAGGGGCGGGCGCGCATGTTGGTAAGCATGAAGTTGATCACGTCCTCACGACGCTTGCCCTTTTCCCACAGCTTGACCGGTGGAATGCGCAGGCCCTCGGCATAGATCTCCTTGGCATCGGGGTTGTAGCCAGCCGGCACCGGGCCGCCGATGTCGGTCAGGTGGCCCTTGCAAACGGTCCAGAACACCAGTTCGCCCTGGTAATACACCGGTTTGTACATGCAGCAGTCGAGAATATGGCTGCCCTTGTAGGCGGGGTCGTTGTGGTAGATCACGTCGCCTTCGGCGATGTCGTCGCCGAAGAACTCGGCCACGCATTTCATGGCCGGGATCAGCGAGCCCAGGTGGATGGGAATGTCCTGGCCCTGCAGGATCATTTCCGGCAAGTGGTCGAACAGCGAGTTGGAATAGTCGTGTGCCAGGTTGAACACACTGGAGCGCCCGGTCTTTTCTAGGGTCAGGGTCATTTCGCGTTGCGCTGTCTCCAGCGCACCCCGGACAACCGCAAGGGTGATCGGATCTACTGTCTGCATAGGTCACCGTCGTTTGTTCTTGTGCTTTGGGTGCGTGCCGCAGCGGGGCGGCGCGTGGTGACAGGCTACGGGGCAGGGTGGCGGGAAGGCTTGTCGCTGGGTGTACCGGTTGTTGTGTCTGGGCGCACTTCACGTTCAGGCAGGCGACCCAATTATTGCCCTAACATCTGTCGCACCAGCCATTGCCCGGCCGGCCCCAGGGCACGCCGGCTCGACCAGGCCACATCCATATCCATCCGCCGGGGGTAACCCGCTATCTGCAACTCGACCAGCTCGTTGCCAAACCGTTTTACCAGCGCCCTGGGCAGTTCAGCCCAGCCAAACCCGCGGACGGCGAACTCCAGCAGGGTGAGATAGTCTGGTGCCGACCATGCTTGGCCACGGCCATGGTGCAGGCTGGGGGCGTAGGTTTTGATATACAGTTGTCGAGCGTTCTCCAGATGCTGCGCCTGGACCTGCGCCAGGCTCGCCAGCGGATGCTCGCTGGAGACATACACGCCGAACTCCGCCTGCTCCGGCAAGCGCGCCACGGCCACGTCGGCGGGGTAGGCGGGCTGTGTGGCAAGAATGCCGACCTGGGCCAGGCCCTGCTGAATCATCTCGATCACGTCAGCGTCCTCTGCTGGGCCGCAGCGTAGTTCGGTATGTGGGTAGTGCTGGGCGAAGCGGGCCATCACCGCGCCCTGGAACGTCACGCTGTAGCTGTCCGACATCACCACCGATACCAGCGCCTCGACATTCTGCGCCAGGCGCACCGCCAGCGCATCGAGCTGGGCGCTGGCATCGAGAATTGCTTCGACATGGCTCAGCACCTGCCTGCCCGCCTCATTGAGCGTGGGGTGGCGGCCATTGCGATCAAACAGCGGGCAGCCGATATCGGCCTCGAAGTTGGCAATGGCGATGCTGATGGTGGACTGGCTTTTGCGCAATTTGCGCGCCGCAGCAGAGAACGAACCCAGTGACGCGGCTTCGACAAAGGCGACCAGAGCTTCGGGCGAGTAGCGCATGGTATTGATAAAACCGATGGTAGCTATGTCGCGAGTATCAGTTCTATCAAAGAGAATGGGAAGCACGACTCACGCAATGGATGGAGTTTGCAATGAAAAACGTGTCTTTTACCGAACGCCTGGTCCACGCCGTTGGCTATGAAGTTTTCGCGGTACTGCTGTGTGCGCCGCTGCTGTCCTGGATCATGGGCAAGTCGCTGGCAACGGCGGGCGCGCTAGCGGTAACCCTGTCGGTGATCGCCATGCTGTGGAACATGGTCTATAACGCACTGGTCGATCGCTGGGTGCAAACCGAACGCATCAACTGGAAGGCCAGTACGCGTTTCGTGCACGGTCTTGGCTTTGAAGCCGGCCTGGTGGTGTGGTGCCTGCCGGTGGCGGCATGGATGCTGGATATTTCGCTGCTGCAGGCGTTCATGGTGGAGCTGGGCTTCTTCGTGATCATCCTGCCCTACACCGTTTTGTACAACTGGGCGTTCGACAAAGCCCGACACCTGCTGGTGCAGCGGCGTGTGGCATGATTCTTCAAGCCTGCGCGGGCTTGCCCGCTAATGCGGCTGCACCGACGACGGTGATCTCGCAGGCATTATTGGCTGGCGGGTCTGGCCTGTTCGCGGGTAAACCCGCTCCTACAAGGGGGCCGGTCAAGCCCATGAAAAACGGGGCATGCCATCGCTGGCATGCCCCGTTTTCATAGCGCTGATACGCCTCAGGCGACCTTGACGATCCAGCCTGCCGGTGCCTCTACATCACCGCTCTGGATACCGGTCAGTTCGTTGTAGAGCTTCTGGGTAACCGGGCCGACCTTTTCCAGATCGTGGAACACATGCAGCTTGCCATTGTACTCGATGCCGCCGATCGGGGTGATCACTGCTGCGGTACCGCAGGCACCGGCTTCGACGAAGCGGTCCAGCTTGCTGATCTCGACATCGCCTTCGATCACGGTCAGGCCCAGGCGCGATTGCGCCAGTTCCATCAGCGAGAGGCGGGTGATGCCTGGCAGTACCGAGGCTGATTTCGGGGTGACGAACTCGTTGTTGGCGGTGATGCCGAAGAAGTTGGCCGAACCGACTTCCTCGATCTTGGTGTGGGTCAGCGGGTCGAGATAGATGGCGTCGGCGAAGTTGGCCTTCTTCGCTTCAGCGCCCGGCTGCAGGCTGGCAGCGTAGTTGCCACCGACCTTGGCCGCGCCGGTGCCCTGCGGGGCAGCACGGTCGAAGCTGGAAATCTGGAAGTTGTGCGGCTTCATACCGCCCTTGAAGTACGAACCAACCGGGATGGCGAACACCGAGAAGATGAACTCGGGGGCGGTGCGCACGCCAATGTTGTCGCCGGTACCGATCACGAACGGGCGCAGGTACAGGGCGCCTTTGCCGTGCGGTGGCACGAACCTTTCATTGGCCTTGACCACTTGCTTGCACGCTTCGATGAACACATCGGTCGGCACGTGCGGCATCAGCAAGCGTGCGCAGCTGCGCTGCATGCGGGCGGCGTTCTGGTCCGGGCGGAACAGGTTGATCGAGCCGTCCTTGCAACGGTAGGCCTTCAGGCCTTCGAAGCACTGCTGGCCATAGTGCAAGGCCGTGGAGCCTTCACTGATGTGCAGTACGTTGTCTTCAGTCAGGGTGCCCTTGTCCCACTCGCCATTGCGCCATACGGACAGGTAGCGTTTGTCAGTCTTGATATAGTCGAAACCCAGCTTGTCCCAATTAATGCTTTCGTTGCTCATGACACCCTCATTGTCTTGCAAGTGCCCGATCGCTCGGGCTGCTGTTATATGCGCACCATGCCACCTTAATACATCCTTGGCGGATCGGGAACGGCCAGTCACGAATTGATAGGTTGCGAAGCAAAACTATCGTCAAGCCGCAGGGTTAATGCACCTGCAATCGTTTTCCCCAGTTCCCGCCATGCGCCCGTGCACACGCCTCTTCGCTGTCAAAGCGTACATGCCAAGCCGGATGGTCCAGCTGTATCCCGGCCCGGTCCAATGCCTGGCGGGTCAGTGTCAGCATGCGTGCCTTTGCGTCGCCCGCCAGTGCAGCGGCCTTATCGGCCTCTTGCTCAAACACCCAGGTAATACGCAGGCTGACCGGAAAGTTCTCGGGTTCGAGGCGATGGGTAAGCCAACTGAAGCCGACGATTTCCGCCTTGGCGGTTTCGCAGGCATCGGTCAGGCATGCCACCAGCTCCCGCTCCAGGCGGCCCATTTCGCGTTTGCCCAATGCCTTCACAGGTTGGCCTCGTCATCGATGTCCGTTGAAAAGGTGCCACTGTAGCGCAGTTGCTCCCCTTATGGCCGACCAGCCGGCAGCAATGGTTGACCACCCGCCAGCCACTGCGTAGCCTTGCCACTTCGAGGTTCTTCGGCCAGGCCGAAGCTAAGACGGGAACGCGGTACAAGCCGCGGCTGCCCCCGCAACTGTAAGCACCGACAACGGATCGACACAGCCACTGCGCCAGCGCGCGGGAAGGCGTCATCCCGCCAGCCCGCTGTTCGACTGAACGGGGACCTGGAACGGTGCAAGCCAGGAGACCTGCCTCGTCACGTTTTCGACTTTCAACCGGGCGGGGTGATCCGGTGGCGAACAAGCCCGGCCGGCCTGGCACGCGGCTATCGTCCTGCATGCCCGCGCCACACTGCCAAGGGCAATGCGACATGAAAACACTGGCCAAGCTCCCCGTCACCATCGTCACCGGCTTCCTCGGCTCGGGCAAGACCACCTTGCTGCGCCACATGCTCGACAACGCCCAGGGGCGCCGCATTGCGGTGATCGTCAACGAGTTCGGCGAACTGGGCATCGATGGCGAAATCCTCAAGCAGTGCAGCATCGGGTGCACCGAGGAAGAAGCCAGCGGCCGCGTCTACGAACTGGCCAACGGCTGCCTGTGCTGCACCGTACAGGAAGAATTCTTCCCGGTGATGCGCGAGCTGGTGGCCCGCCGTGGCGACCTCGACCACATCCTCATCGAAACCAGCGGCCTGGCCCTGCCCAAGCCACTGGTGCAAGCGTTCCAGTGGCCGGAAATCCGCAACGCCTGTACCGTCGATGCGGTCATCACCGTGGTCGACAGCCCGGCCGTGGCCGCTGGCACCTTTGCTGCCTACCCGGATCAGGTCGATGCCCAGCGCAAGCTCGACCCTAACCTGGACCATGAGTCGCCCCTGCACGAGCTGTTCGCTGACCAACTGGCCAGCGCCGACCTGGTGGTGCTGAACAAGGCCGACCTGATCGACGCCGACGGGCTGGCCAAGGTGCGTGCCGAGGTGGCCGAAGAACTGCCGCCGGCGGTGAAAGTGATCGAGGCCAGCAGCGGCAAGCTGCCACTGGAGGTGCTGCTGGGCGTGGGTGCCGAGTCCGAAGCGCATATCGATGGCCGCCGAACCCACCACGATTCCCACCACGATGGCGACGATCATGACGATCATGACCACGACGCTTTCGATTCCATCTCCATCGACCTGCCTGAAGCCGACGAAAGCTTGCTGCTCGATGCATTGACCCAGTTGGTGGTGGAGTTCGGCATCCTGCGCGCCAAAGGCTTCGCCGCCATCCCGGGCAAGCCGATGCGCCTGCTGGTTCAGGGCGTGGGTACCCGTTTCGACAAGCACTTCGACCGCGCCTGGCGCGCTGATGAACCGCGTATCACCCGCCTGGTGCTGATCGGCCAGGACCTCGATGCTGCCCAGCTGGAAGCGCGCCTGCGCCAGGCGCTGGGCGCCTGACCCATGCACTTGCTGCGGACCCAGCCCGGTGGTTTCGTACCGGATGACAGCATTGCCGACCTCGGCCAGACACCCGCCGAGCTGGTGATTCTCTGCAGCGGCGATTCTCACCTGGCATTGCTCGCCGACACCGCCGAGCAATTGCCCGAAGATTTTCCCAGCCTGCGCCTGGCCAACCCGATGCAGGTGCAGAACCATGCCTCGGTCGACCTGTATGTCGACCAGGTGCTGCGCCACGCCAAGGTCATCCTGGTGTCGCTGCACGGTGGCGTTGGCTATTGGCGCTACGGCGTTGAACAACTGGCCGAGCTGGCCGCCCGTGGCGTGCGGCTGATTCTGGTGCCGGGCGATGACCGCCCGGACCCTGAGCTGACCCGCCTGGGCAACGTCCGCGGTGAGCAGGCCGAGCGGCTTTGGCATTACCTGCGCCAGGGCGGCAAGGCCAACGCCATCAACCTGTTCAACTGCCTGGCCAGCCAATGGCTGGGCCGCGACTATGCCTGGGACGAGCCGCAGCCTTTGCCGCGCACGGCGGTGTATCACCCCGCCAAGGGCAGCGCGACACTCGAGGACTGGTACCCACACTGGCACCCCGAGCAGCCAGTGGCGCCGCTGATGTTCTACCGTTCGCACCTGCAAGCGGCCAATACCGCGTTCATCGACGTCTTCTGCCAGCGCCTGCAGGCTGCCGGCCTGAACCCGTTGCCGATCGCCGTGGCCAGTCTCAAGGAAAGCGCCTGCCTGGAACAGGTCGAAACCTGGCTGGACGAGGTCGGCGCCGAAGTGCTGCTCAATACCACCGGATTTGCCCTGTCCAGCCCCGAACGCCCCAACCTGCGCCCGTTCCGCCGCGACATTCCGGTGCTGCAGGCCATCTGCGCGCAGGACAACCAGCCTGGCTGGGAAGCCAGTGAGCAGGGCCTGGGCGCGCGCGACCTGGCCATGCACATTGCATTGCCGGAGCTGGACGGGCGCATCATCACGCGCCCGGTCAGTTTCAAGGACATGGCCTGGCGCAGCGAGCGCAGCCAGTCCGACGTTGTCTGCTACCGCGCCCACCCCGAGCGCATGGACTTTGTCGCCGAGCTGGCCCGCCGCTGGGTCGAGCTGGCCCGCCTGCCCAACGCCCAGAAACGCGTGGCCCTGGTGCTGGCCAACTACCCGACCCGGGATGGCCGCATTGGTAATGGCGTCGGCCTGGACACGCCCGCCGCCGCACTCAACATCCTCAAGGCGCTGCAGGCTGAAGGCTATCCACTGGCTGACTTGCCGGGCAGCGGCACTCAGCTGATTCACCAGCTGCTCGGTGGCGTGACCAACGACCTCGACCACCTCGACCAGCGTCCCTGTGCGCAGAGCCTGAGCCTGGCAGACTACCAGGCCGCCTTCGAACGCCTGCCCGAGGCCAACCGCCAGGCCGTGCTGGAACGCTGGGGGGCGCCCGAACAGGACCCGATGTACCGCAGCGGCCGCCTGATGGTCGCCGGCCTGCGCTTTGGCTTGGCCTTCGTCGGCATCCAGCCGGCGCGGGGCTACCAGGTGGACCCTAGTGCGGTGTATCACGACCCTGACCTGGTGCCGCCGCACGGCTACCTGGCATTTCACTTCTGGCTGCGTCACGCATTTGCCGCTGATGCGGTGATCCACGTCGGCAAGCATGGCAACCTCGAATGGTTGCCCGGCAAAGGCGTCGGGCTGTCGGCGCAGTGCTGGCCGGACGCGCTGCTTGGTCCGCTGCCGAACATCTACCCGTTCATCGTCAATGACCCGGGCGAGGGTGCCCAGGCCAAGCGCCGCACCCAGGCGGTGATCATTGACCACCTGATGCCGCCGCTGACCCGTGCCGAAACCTATGGCCCGCTGCGCCACCTGGAACAACTGGCCGACGAGTTCTACGAAGCGCAGTTGCTCGACCCTCGGCGTGCCCGCGAGTTGCAGCGTGACATCCTCGAGCTGGTCAAGGCCAACCACATTGACCGTGAGTTGCAACTGGAAGGGCAACTGGACGATGCGGCGCTATGGCTGCCGCGGCTGGATACCTACCTGTGCGATCTGAAGGAGTCGCAAATTCGCGATGGCCTGCACGTGTTTGGTCAGTCACCTGAAGGGCGGCTACGCCTGGATACGCTGCTGGCGTTGCTGCGGGTCGAGCGTGGCGACGGCCGCGGCGGCAATGCCAGCCTGCTGCGGGCTTTGGCCAAGGCACTGATACCGGGCTGGGACCCGCTCGATTGCGACCTTGGGCAGCCGTGGCAGGGCATACGCCCCGAACAGCTGCAGGCCATGAGCAGTGACCCTTGGCGCACCTGTGGCGATACCCGCGAGCGCCTTGAGCTGTTGGCACTGCAGGTGATCGGGCAGGCGCTGGAAGGCACAGCACAGTTACCCGACCTGAGTGAGTGGCAACCGGTGCACGCTGTAGTGCAGGCCCTGTGCGAAGCGGTAGCCCCCAGTCTGGACGCCTGCGGCACGGCTGAAATGAATGGCCTGCTGGCAGCACTGGCCGGGCGCTTCGTGCCCGCCGGCCCCAGCGGTGCGCCCAGCCGGGGCCGCCTCGATGTGCTGCCTACCGGCCGCAACTTCTATACCGTGGACGTGCGCAACCTGCCCACCACCACGGCCTGGCGCCTGGGCTTCGCCTCGGCCAGCCTGATCCTCGAGCGCCATCTGCAGGACCACGGCGATCACTTGCGTCAGCTCGGCCTGTCGGTGTGGGGCACGGCGACCATGCGCACCGGCGGCGATGACATCGCGCAGGCCATGGCGCTGATGGGCGTGCGGCCTGTCTGGGCCACCGGCAGTCAGCGCGTCGACGACTTCGAAATCTTGCCGTTGAGCTTGCTCGACCGCCCGCGGGTGGATGTGACCTTGCGCGTTTCCGGCTTCTTCCGCGATGCCTTCGGTAACCTGATCCGCCTGTTCGACGCCGCCGTGCAGGCAGTGGCCGCGCTGGACGAACCGGACGACCTCAACCCCCTGGCGGCCCGCGTGCGCAGCGAGCGGGCTGCGCTGCAGGCTCAAGGTGTGGAGGCCGAGCAGGCCGCACGTCAGGCTGGCTGGCGGGTGTTCGGTGCCAAACCCGGCGCTTACGGTGCCGGGGTGCAGAACGCCATCGACGGGCGCTTGTGGCACAGCCGCGACGACCTGGCAGAGGTCTACCTCAACCACGGCGGCTATGCCTACGGCGGCAGCGACGACGGCACCCCGGCCCGCGCCCAGTTCGCCCAGCGCCTGGCCAAGGTGCAGGCGGTGCTGCAGAACCAGGACAACCACGAGCACGACCTGCTCGATTCCAACGATTACTACCAGTTCCAGGGCGGCATGCTGGCGGCCTCGGAAACCCTGTCCGGGGCGGTGGTGGCCAGCTACCATGGCGACCACAGCCAGGCCGACCGACCGCGCGTGCGTACCCTCAAGGAAGAGCTGAACCGGGTAATCCGCGCCCGTGCGCTCAACCCCAAGTGGATCGACGGGGTCAAGCGTCACGGCTACAAGGGTGCCTTCGAGATGGCCGCGACGGTCGACAACCTGTTCGCCTTCGACGCCACCACGCACCTGATCGACGACCATCATTACCAGGGGCTGGCCGATGCCTATGTACTCGACCCGGCGACCCGCGATTTCATGCGCGAGCACAACCCCGAGGCCCTGCGCGACCTTACCGAGCGCCTGTTGGAGGCCCAGCAGCGCGGCTTGTGGCAGGCGCCGGGCGACTACCGCGAAGCCCTTGAGGAACAACTGCTCGATGGCGAGGAACAGGCTTGAAATGAGTGAACCCGTACAATTTCCGCTGGCGGCCGTGGTCGGTGCAGACGACCTCAAACTGGCGCTGTGCCTGACCGCCATCGACCCCAGGATCGGTGGCGTGCTGATCGAAGGGCCGCGTGGCATGGCCAAGAGCACTCTGGCCCGTGGCCTGGCCGACCTGCTTGGCGAAGGCCCGTTCGTCACCTTGCCATTGGGCGCCAGTGAAGAGCGGTTGGTCGGCACCCTCGACCTGAATGCCGCGCTGGGGCAGGGCAAGGCGCAGTTTTCCCCGGGTGTGCTGGCCCAGGCCGACGGCGGTGTACTGTATGTCGATGAGGTCAACCTGCTGCCCGACACGCTGGTCGACCTGTTGCTCGACGTGGCTGCCAGCGGCACCAACCGCATCGAGCGCGACGGCATCTCGCACCGGCACAGCGCCCGCTTCGTACTGATCGGCACCATGAACCCGGAAGAGGGCGAGCTGCGCCCGCAGTTGCTCGACCGTTTCGGTTTGAACGTGGCGCTGGAGGGCTTGCCGGAGCCCGAGGCCCGGCAGCAGATCATTCGCCGCCGTCTGGCCTTCGACAGTGACCCTCAGGCGTTCTGCGCACACTGGGCTCAGGCTCAGGCGCAACTGCGCGAGCGCTGCCAGGCGGCGCGCCAGACCTTGGCCGACATTGCCCTGGATGACCAGGCGCTTGCCTGGATTACCGAGCGCTGCTACGCCGCCGGCGTGGACGGCCTGCGCGCCGACCTGGTGTGGCTGCGCGCTGCGCGCGCCCACTGTGCCTGGCGTGGGGCTGCAGCTATCGAAGAAGTGGATGTCGAGGCGGTGGCCGAATTCGCCTTGCGCCATCGCCGCCGCGTTGCGCCCCATGCCAACCCGCCGTCGGCGCCACAGGCGCCTGACCAGCAGCCCGGCGCCGGCAACCCTGGCGAACAGGGCGGGCAGGGCGACTGGGGGGCATTACCGGCACAGCCGGTAGCCAGCGGCGCCCGCCGCGAGGTGCCGAACTGGGCAAAAAAGCTCTGAGCATCCCCCAGCCACCAGCCAAAGGGGCGGATGCCAGAGCGGGCATAGGCAAGCAGAACGGTACCCGCCGTGGCCTTGTGCGAAATGCACCGGCCGGCCGGGTAGCCTGGCTGCCGACCTTGCTCAAAGGGCGGCCACGGCAGCGCCAGGACCTGTGCTGGCAGCAGCGCCAAGGCAGGCCGGAAGAATTGTGGCTGGTGATCGTCGATGCCTCGGCTTCAACCCGGCGCCATCAGGCGCTGGCACAGACCAAAGGGTTGCTGGCGGCATTGTTCGACCAAGCCTATCGCCAGCGCGCCCGCCTGGCCCTGCTGACAGCCAGCGGGCGCACGCCACAGTGGCAGCGTCACGGGCTAAAGGCATCCGCTGCCTTGCAACCTTGGCTGCAGGCCTTGGGGGCAGGCGGGGGCACGCCGCTTATCGCCGCACTGGAACAGGCCCGGCACTGGCTACAGGCACGGCAGCGAGCCCACCCGCAAGAGGCCTTGCGTTGCCTGGTGTTCACCGACGGTCGCCTGCAGCACAGCAATACCGTGCAGCCGATGCCGTGCGCCACATTGTTGGTCGATATGGAACTGGCGCCAGTGCGCCTGGGGCGCGCGCAGCGTCTGGCAGAACAATTGCGGGCCGATTACCAGCACTTGCAACAATTCAAGGTGGTGGATTGAAATAGCGTGTTGCGACAAGATGTCGCAATGGGGAAAGTTGCCACAACAGCAGCAGAGAAGTTGTACAAGTGCGTGACAGTGCACGCACTTGTTGTGCCGGCCGATATTACTTA
Source organism: Pseudomonas sp. JR33AA (assembly GCF_021378985.1). Classification (NCBI taxonomy): domain Bacteria; kingdom Pseudomonadati; phylum Pseudomonadota; class Gammaproteobacteria; order Pseudomonadales; family Pseudomonadaceae; genus Pseudomonas; species Pseudomonas sp. JR33AA. The sequence goes on along the minus strand of NZ_JAJSAW010000013.1, from coordinate 75,084 downwards.
GGCATCGACCACGGTTGCAGGTCGTAGCCCTTTTCACACAATTCGGCGCGCACTTCTTCAATCAGGCTGGCCCACTGGGCCGGGTCGGAGTAGATGCGCGACGACACTTGCTTGGCGCCGATGCGGGTGCTGGTCCGGTCGATCACTGCCAGGCTTAGCTCACCAGTACCATTGGGTGCATCCCAGGCAACGCACTGGAAAGGTTCGAAGGCGTGGTCGGCAATCAGCAGTGCTTCGTTGACACGGAGCGGGGCATTCATGGTTCGGTCTCTCTATGGTCCCAAACATCGAAGTGAGTCCGCGTTGCTTCAAAGTCGCCTCATTTATCGCGAAGTGCAGCGCGGGGTTATGTCTACTGATGCTCGTTGTTCGTGGGTAAGTCACACATTGGCTGTAAATTTTTTTTCAGGGTCGACGCTGTTCTTGCCTGCGCCGCCATGTGATGTCGATAAAGTGCGAAAATTCCCGTGGTGGTTTGTAAAAAAATGATTCGGCAGACAGACGGTACTGGGAACCGTCAACTTCGTTGCTACTGTTAAACGGGCGCCACAACTTGCTGTTTTACTTCAAAAAACCAAAAACTGGCGCCAAGGATCGGTCATGCAGCAGCCTGCCGCTCAACGCCGTTTGCTTATCGTCGACCCCTGCGACGATTGCCACCGCTTGTTACCTGGCCTGCGCAACGCAGGCTGGGATGTGGACAGCTGTATGCTCGGGGCTGCGCTGGACCACACGTGCGATGTCGGGCTATTGCGCTTGCAGGCTTCGCACCTGCGGCACCCGGACGCGGTCAAGGACATGATCAAGCGCAGCAACACCGAATGGATTGCCGTGCTCAGCGCCGATCAGTTGCGCATGCCGGCGTTCGGTGATTTTGTGTGTGAGTGGTTTTTCGACTTCCATACGCTGCCGTTCGACGTTTCCCGCGTGCAGGTAACCCTGGGCCGGGCATTCGGCATGGCGCGCCTGCGCGGCAAGGGGGCCGTCAAGGTCGATGAGGCGACCCATGAGTTGCTCGGCGAAAGCCGGCCTATCCGCGAGTTGCGCAAGTTGTTGGGGAAACTGGCACCCACCGAATCGCCTGTGCTGATCCGCGGTGAGAGCGGCACCGGCAAAGAGCTGGTGGCGCGCACCTTGCACCGCCAGTCGCAACGCAGCGAGCAGCCGTTCATCGCGATCAACTGCGGGGCGATCCCCGAGCATTTGATCCAGTCCGAACTGTTCGGCCATGAGAAGGGCGCCTTTACCGGTGCCCACCAGCGCAAGACCGGGCGTATCGAAGCGGCCGACGGCGGCACGTTGTTCCTTGATGAAATCGGCGACCTGCCGTTGGAATTGCAGGCCAACTTGCTGCGTTTTTTGCAGGAGAAGCACATCGAGCGGGTAGGTGGCAGCCAGCCAATCCCGGTGGATGTACGGGTACTGGCGGCTACCCATGTGGACCTCGAGCGGGCCATCGAGCAAGGGCGTTTTCGCGAAGACCTGTATTACCGCCTGAATGTCTTGCAGGTGGTGACTGCGCCGTTGCGCGACCGGCATGGTGACCTGTCGATGCTGGCCAACCATTTTGCCCATTTCTACAGCGTGGAGACCGGGCGTCGGCCACGGTCGTTCAGCGACCATGCCCTGGCGGCGATGGGGCGGCATGACTGGCCGGGCAATGTGCGCGAGCTGGCCAACCGCGTGCGCCGCGGGCTGGTGCTGGCTGAAGGGCGGCAGATCGAGGCGCAGGACCTGGGGTTGCAACTGCTCGACCCGGAACAACAGCCGCTGGGCACGCTGGAAGAATACAAGCAGCGCGCCGAGCGCCAGGCGCTGTGCGATGTGCTCAACCGGCACAGCGACAACCTGAGCGTGGCGGCCAAGGTACTGGGCATTTCACGGCCCACGTTCTATCGGTTGCTGCACAAGCACCAGATACGCTGAGCGGCGCTGAGGTACGCTTGCGCCGTTCTTTGAAGCCGCTCTTACAGGGAAACCACAACCCCCTGTAGGAGCGGGTTTACCCGCGAAAGGGCTGGGCCTGCTAGCCAATTTCCACCTGCCGTTCACCGTTGTCGCGGCTACCGTATTCGCGGCTAAAGCCGCTCCTACAGGGAAACCACAAGCCCGTGTAGCAGCGGGTTTACCCGCTAAGAGGCCCTGTCAGGCGACCTCAGTGCGGTCCGCGTGGGATGGTCTTGAGCAAGTCTTCCGGGCTGATATGCCCCACCACCTGGGCCACCGCGCTGCCCGGGGTCGGCAGGTCGATGATGTGACTCTTCATCTTGCCGATCACATGCATCTCGCACGGCTTGCAGTCGAACTTCAGGGTCAGCACTTCGTCACCCTGGATCAGCTGCATCGGTGCCACCTTGGTGCGCACGCCGGTGACGCCTTTGGCCTGCTTGGGGCACAGGTTGAAGGAGAAGCGCAGGCAGTGCTTGGTGATCATCACCGGTACTTCGCCATGTTCTTCATGGGCTTCATAGGCCGCATCGATCAGTTGCACGCCGTGGCGGTGGTAGAAGTCGCGGGCCTTCTGGTTGTATACGTTGGCCAGGAACGACAGGTGCGACTCGGGGTACACCGGCGGTGGCGTGGTCTCGGCCTTGCGCCCGCCACGCGGATGCGCCTGCACGCGTGCTGCAGTCAGTGCCTCGATGGCTTCGCGGCGCAGGGCCTTGAGCTGCGAGTTGGGAATGAAGTACGCCTGCGGGGCATCCAGTTCGATGCGGTCGGCGTGGTACAGGGTGGTGCCCAACTGGCCGAGCAGGTCGTGCAACTGCTCCAGTGCCTGCTGCGGCTTGTTGGCTACGCCGAACGGGCCGTCCAGGGCCACCTGCACGCTCACGCCTTCTTCACTGCTCAGGGTAAGCATCAAGCGCTGCTCGCGCAGTACCGCGTGCCACTCCACGCCGACCCGGCGCTCGGAGGAGGTGCGTTGCAGGGCCTGTTGCCAATTGTGGTCGAGGTTGCGCGACAGTGGGTGGTTGGGCCGCAGCTTGTGCAGGCCTTCCGGCATTTCGTTGGGTTCGACGCGATAGCGGTAGCGCTTCTGGCCGTCCTCTTCGAATTCGCCACGCAGTTCGGCGATGTTGGCACGGAAGCCCACCACTTCGCGCTTGACCAGCACATTGAGGCCGTCGCCGTTGGTCAGCGGTACCTCGGTGACAACCTGCATGTCACGTTTGCCGACCTTTTCCACGACGCCCACCGGCAGGCCGGTAAAGGTTGGCGAGTCGAAGGCGCCAATATCGACCTTGCGGTCGGTAACGAAGTAGTCGGTGCTGCCGCGGTGGAAGGTTTTATCCGGGTCGGGCAGGAAGAAGTGTTCGGTACGGCCGCTGGACGCGCGGGCGTACTGCGGGCGGTCTTCAAGGATGGCATCGAGCTCTTTGCGGTAATGGGCGGTGATGTTCTTCACATAGCCCATGTCCTTGTAGCGGCCCTCGATCTTGAACGAACGCACGCCGGCATCGACCAGGTCAGCCAGGTTGGCCGTCTGGTTGTTGTCCTTCATCGACAGCAGGTGTTTCTCGAACGCGACCACGCGGCCCTGGTCATCTTTCAACGTGTAGGGCAGGCGGCAGGCTTGCGAGCAATCACCCCGGTTGGCGCTGCGGCCGGTCTGCGCATGGGAAATGTTGCATTGGCCAGAGAACGCCACGCACAGCGCGCCGTGAATGAAGAACTCGATGGCGGCATCGGTTTCGGCGGCGATGGTACGGATTTGCTGCAGGTTAAGCTCCCGCGCCAGTACCAGTTGCGAGAATCCGGCCTGGTCGAGGAACTTGGCCCGTTCCAGGGTGCGGATGTCGGTCTGGGTGCTGGCATGCAGCTCGATCGGCGGGATGTCCAGCTCCATCACCCCAAGGTCCTGCACGATCAGTGCGTCAACGCCGGCATCGTACAGCTGGTGAATTAGCTTGCGCGCCGGTTCCAGCTCGTTGTCGTGAAGGATGGTATTGATGGTGGTGAACACGCGTGCATGGTAGCGATGGGCGAACTCGACCAGCTCGGCGATATCGCTGACTTCGTTGCAGGCGTTATGGCGTGCGCCGAAGCTCGGGCCGCCTATATAGATGGCGTCAGCGCCGTGCAGGATCGCTTCACGGGCGATGGCCACGTCACGGGCAGGGCTGAGCAGTTCCAGGTGATTCTTTGGAAGGGACATGTCGTTATATTTTCGGGCTGTCACGGTTTAGGCGGGCATTGTAGCGGTGAAACGGGCTGGCGGCATCATTGGGGTGCCGAGAGGTGCGGGATGGGTTGCGAGTAGGCGCAACTGTGGGAGCGGCCTTGGGTCGCGAAAGGGCCGCAGCGCGGCCCTGGCGATTGTGCGGTGAAGCAACGATGTTGGGGCGCTGCGCACCCCCGTCAAGCACAGCTCAGCGCTTGGCAGCCATCGCCGTCACTTCCACACGCATGCCTTCAAAGGCCAGTGAAGCCACACCCACCGCCGCACGCACCGGCCAGGGCTTGCTGAAGAAGCGCTGGTACACCTCGTTGAACGCTGCCCGGTCGGCCATGTCGGTCAGGTAGATGGTCAGGTGCAGCACGCGGTCCATACCGCTGCCGGCCTTTTCCAGGGCCACTTTCAGCGCCTGCAGGGTGCATTCGCTCTGCTCGACGATGCCGCCCAGTTCCAGGCTGCCGTCGGCGTGGGTCGGGATCTGCGTGGTGACCAGCACGCCGTTGTACTCGGCAACGTCCGAGGAAATGGACTCGGCGTCCGGGTCCGGCGTGTAGATGATGTCTGCATTTGCCATGGTGTGTCTGCCTTGCAACGGAAGGAAAACGGCAAGCCTACGCGAGCGCCTTCGCCCGGTCGAGGGTGCCTCGGCGTTTGAAATGCGCGGCGTTCGCCGTCAGAATCGCGGGTGATTGCAAAACCAGGGGTTTACGTTGAACGAACAGACTTTGTCCAGGCGCCTGGAGCGCGTGGCCGCTCATGTACCGCAGGGGGCGCGCCTGGCCGACATTGGCTCGGACCACGGCTACCTGCCGGTTGCCTTGATGCTGCGTGGCGTGCTGGAGTCCGCTGTAGCGGGTGAAGTGGCGCCGACGCCGTTCGCCTCGGCCCAGCGCAATGTGCGCAGAAACGGCTTGCAAGCGCAGGTAACCGTACGCTTGGCCGATGGGCTGGCAGCGGTCGAGCCGCAAGACCGTATCTCGGTAGTGAGCATTTGCGGGATGGGCGGCGACACCATGTGCGAGATACTCGAAGCCGGCAAGCAGCGCCTTGGCGGCGTCACGCGCCTGGTACTGCAGCCCAATGGCGGTGAGCGCGAATTGCGCCAGTGGCTGGCGGGCAATGGGTACCAGATCGTCAGCGAAGAGCTGCTACGGGAAAACCGTTTCGATTACGAGATCATCGTCGCCGAGCCGGGCAGGGCGGTGTATAGCGCTGAACAGCTGTACTTCGGCCCCGTGTTGATGCAGGAAAAAAGCGAAGCCTTTCTGGTCAAGTGGCGGCGCATGCTGCGGCAGAAGCAGCAGACCCTGGCCAATTTCCAGCGAGCCCGCGATGCGGTGCCTCAGGCGAAGATCGACGATTTCAATCAGCAGGTGGGCTGGATCACCCAGGTGCTGGCCTGACTTACTGCTGCGAGCAGTTGCCCATTTCCCGGTAGTCGATTTCGCGCTTCTGGCCCTGATGGTCGACGTACACCATGTGTGCGGTGCCCACCTGGCAGTCGGCGGCGTTGCTGGCCGGGGTGATGGAGATGACCTTGGCCACGTCCAGCGGCATGCCGTATTCATAGCTGCTGCTGACCGGCGGGTTGTTGCCGGCATCGGCAAAAGCACCGAACGAAGCGAAGGCAGCGGCAAGGGCAAGGACAGCGATCGAGCGTTTCATGACAGGCTCCTTTTTCTATGGATGACTAATCATCTATTCATTGGTCATCCACAATAAATGGGCTAAACCGTGATAGATTCCTGCCTGTAACGCAAGAATAAAACAATGTAAGGAGCACACCTTCATGGACATGCTGCATGCCATGCGTACCTTCACCCGGGTGGTGGAATGTGGCAGCTTCGCTGCAGCTGCCAATGCTCTGGATATTTCTGCAGCGCAGGTTTCGCGCATCGTTGCCGAGCTGGAGAACCAGCTGCAGACCCGCCTGCTGCACCGCACTACCCGGCGCTTGCGCATGAGCGAGGCGGGTGAGCGGTTTCTGGAACGTGCGCGGCAGATCATGTTGCTGACCGAAGAAGCCGTGGGCGAAGCGCGTGGGGCGCACCTCACACCTCGCGGCCACCTGCGTTTGCATTGCCCGCACGGCATGGGGCTGTTGCTGATGCCGCTGGTGGCCGGCTACAACACGCTATACCCGGACGTAGTGATCGAGCTGACGCTGTCGCAGCGCAATCCCGACCCGCTGGCCGAAGGGCATGACGTGGTGATCACCGTGGACGGTGCGCTGCCGGATTCGCAGTTGATCGCTGTGCCCCTGGGCAACATATTCAGCATCCCCTGCGCGGCCCCCGGTTACCTGGACACCCACGGTGTACCGGAGCGCCCCGAAGACTTGCACGGCCATCGTTGCCTGCGCATGGCTTACCCGATGTATGAAGGCGACTGGGTGTTCCCGCAAGGGGTTGATCAGTGTGTAATTGCGCCGAACGACAGCTTTTCCACTAATGTCGCCGACGCCATGCTGGTGGCCAGCGAGCTGGGTATGGGCATTGGCCTGCTGCCGTTCTACACCGCCAGCGAGGCGATTGAGCAGGGGCGCTTGCGGCGGTTGTTGGCACCGTATCGGCTGAGGGAGAGTGCGCTGTATGCAATGTATCCGTCGCGCCACTACCTGGATGCCAAGGTACGCACCTGGATTGACTACCTCAAGGAACAGCTGCCGGCGCTGTTCGAGGGACATACCAGGGTGGTGGATGATGCGCAGTATTGGCGCTGAGGTGAAAAGTTTGCCGCGGGCACATTTGTGGGAGCGGGCAAGCCCGCTCCCAAGGTCCGGGTCAGTCGGCTAAATCCTGCGCTGCATGCCGCTCTGGCACCTGGCTGGCCTCATCCCCCCAGGTACGGTTGACCCGGGTGCCGCGCTGCACGGCTGGGCGCAGGGCGATTTCCTCAGCCCAGCGCTGCACATGCGGGTATTCGTGCACCGCCAGGAATTGCGCTGCGTCATACAGGTTGCCGCGTACCAGCTGGCCATACCACGGCCACACGGCAATATCAGCAATACTGTATGCCTCGCCGCCCAGATAACGGCTCTCGGCCAGGCGCCGATCCAGTACGTCCAGCTGGCGCTTGGCCTCCATGGTGAAGCGGTTGATGGCGTACTCGAACTTTTCCGGGGCATACACGTAGAAGTGGCCAAAACCACCGCCCAGGTAAGGCGCCGCACCCATCTGCCAGAACAACCAGTTCAGGCATTCGGTGCGCGCAGCCGGCGATTTTGGCAGCAAAGCACCGAACTTTTCGGCCAGGTACAGCAGGATCGAACCTGATTCGAACACCCGCACCGGCGGCTCCACGCTGCGGTCGAGCAGCGCGGGAATCTTCGAGTTGGGGTTGACCTGGACGAAGCCACTGGAAAACTGATCACCCTCGCCGATGCGGATCAGCCAGGCGTCGTATTCGGCACCGGCGTGGCCCAGGGCAAGCAGCTCTTCAAGGGCAATGGTGACCTTGACGCCATTGGGTGTGGCCAGGGAATACAGCTGCAGCGGGTGCTTGCCCAGTGGCAGATCCTTGTCGTGAGTCGGGCCGGCTACCGGGCGGTTGATGCTGGCGAACTGGCCGCCGGACGCTGCGTCGTTGCGCCAGACTTTGGGTGGCACGTAGGCAGGCTTGCTCATGCATGAATCTCCTTCAATGGCGCGAAACGGTCACATGAATACGTGACCTGCATCTATGCCACGGGTTCGACACAATGCGCAAATGCACAGTGCGCAAGCGCAGCCTGCATGACGGCGGTTTCATCCAGTTTTCATCCGGTACAAGCCCGGCCGGTTTTATGCTGGGTTATCACTTCGTCCTGCAAGGAGCCGCTGGCGATGGCTATTGCACGCTGCGTGTTGGCGCTGGTCCTGCTCGGCGGCCTGCTGGCTCGCGCCGAGGCCGCGCCGTGGGTTGCCGGGCTGCACACTATGACCTTGACCGACCCGGTCGATAGCCGCCCGATGCAAGCGCTGGCGTTCTACCCGGCCATTGGCAAAACCCGTAGCAGGCGTATAGATGGGTATCCCGTCGAGGTGGCCGAAGAGGTGCCCGTCGCCATGGGGCGATTCCCGTTGCTGGTCCTGTCTCACGGCAATACGGGCAGCCCATTGGCCTTGCATTACCTGGCCACGTCGCTGGCGCGCCAAGGGTTCGTGGTGGTGGCGGTGGTGCACCCTGGGGACAACGTGCGCGACCACAGTCGCCTTGGCACCCTGAGCAATCTTTATGGACGGCCGCTACAAGTCAGCGCGGCGATCACCGCAGCGCGTGATGATGCAGTGCTCGGGCCGTATCTGAATGAAGGCAAGGTGGGCGTGATCGGCTACTCGGCCGGCGGAGAAACCGCGTTGATCCTGTCTGGCGCACGCCCCGACCTGGACCGTCTGCGTCAGTACTGCCTGGAACGCCCGAATGACGCAGACGCCTGCAGGACCCACGGCGTACTGATTGCCGACCGCAGCGAACTGGTGCCCGAGACCGACCCGCGAGTGGGGGCAGTCATGTTGATGGCGCCGCTGAGCCTGTTGTTCGGGCGCCATGCGCTGGCTGGGGTACAGGTTCCGGCACTGATCTACAGTGGCGACAGCGATCAGCTTGTGGCGGTAGACCGTAATGCCGAGGCCCTAGCCCGCAAACTGCCGGTCACACCGGACTACCGCCTGTTGGCCGGTGCCGGGCATTTCGTGTTCATGGCCCACTGCGATGCCGAGCAGTACGCGCGAATGCCGGCGCTGTGCAAGGACGCCGACGGCGTTGACCGCCGGCATATCCATCATTCGCTGCAGCGAGAAACGGCAGCGTTCTTCAGCCAGGCGTTGGGGGCGCCAGCGCCGGCTGAGCGTTCAGCTACGACGGGCGCGCCGCGCCAGCCACAACGTTAGGCCGACTCCGGCCAGGGCGAGCAGGGCAGCCACGCAGAAGATCGAAGCATACCCAAGGTGGACAGCCACGGCACCCATCACCGGGCCGGCAATGGCCAAGGCCATGTCGAAAAATACGGCATAGGCGCCCAGCCCGGCACCGCGGCTGCTGCTGGGGACTTGCTTGATGGCCTCCACGCCCAATGCCGGGTACACCAGCGACAGACCGAAACCGGTCAGCCCGGCGCCAACCAGCGCCCAGAGCGGCGAGGGCGCCAGCCACAGAAGGCTCAGGCCAAGCACTTCGGTGGCCATGCAGGCGACCGCTACGTTGTAGCCACCAAAGCGGTTGACCGCGTTGACGAACAGCAGCCGCGAAATGATGAAGCACACGCCGAACGCACTCAGGCACCAGGCCGCGCCGGCCCAGCCGCGCTCGAGGTAATACAGGGTGACGAAGGTGGTCAAGGTGCCGTAGCCGATCGAAGCCAGGGTCAAACCCAGGCCACACGGGGCAACCCGGCCGAACGCCGACCAGAAGGGCAGCCGCTCGCCGCGCACCACGACCACGTCGGGGCGCTTGCGAAGCACCAGCAAGGCAAGGGTTGCCAGCACCAGCAAAGCCGGCCCCAGCACGCTGAAGTCCAGCCCGTCCACGGCCAGAACGCCGATCGGCGCACCGATGGCGATCGCGCCATAGGAGGCGATGCCGTTCCACGAGATCACCCTGGCAGTGTGTTCGGCGCCCACCTGGCTGATGCCCCAGCTCAAGGTGGCCACACCGATCAGCCCTTGGGCGATGCCCAGCAGCAAACGTCCAACCAGTAGCAGTGCCAGGCTCAGCAGCGGCAAGGTGAGGGTCCAGGCTGACAGCAACGTCAACACCCCGCAACCGGCAATGCCCAGTAGGCCAAAGCGGATGGCCTGTTTCCCTCCCAAGGTGTCCGCCACCCTTCCTGCAAACGGGCGGCTCAGCAGCGTGGCCAGGTACTGCAGGCCAATGGTTACACCGGCGATCACTGCGCCAAAGCCGAGCTGGTCGTGCACATAGCTGGGCAGTACCGCAATCGGCAGGCCGATGCAGAGGAAGGCAATGAAGGTATAGAAAACGATCGACAGGATCTGCAGGGTGATGTGCAGCGTGTTACTGGCGTGGGCAGGTTGTTGCGCGGTCATGGGCTCTTTCGCGGGCGGGCGGTTGGGCGTGGACCCATCATGGCCGTTGCGCAAAGGAAAAGAAAGCAGGCTAACGAATTATTCGTCGGGTCGTGCCCGTCGGTGGGGGCTTCGCGGGCTTGCCCACGATGAGGCCCGGCCATACGAGATGGCCAGGCCGTCCCATCAATCAGACCAGCACACCTTGGCTACGCAGGTAGTCGTCGTAGGTGCCACTGAAGTCCACCACACCATCGGCCGACAGCTCGATGATGCGCGTGGCCAGCGACGACACGAACTCGCGGTCGTGGCTGACGAACAGCAGGGTGCCCGGGTAGTTTTCCAGCGCCAGGTTCAGCGCTTCGATCGATTCCATGTCCAGGTGGTTGGTCGGCTCGTCCATCACCAGCACGTTCGGCTTCTGCAAAATCAGCTTGCCGAACAGCATGCGACCTTGTTCACCACCGGAAATCACCTTCACCGACTTGAGGATTTCGTCGTTGGAGAACAGCATGCGCCCCAGGGTGCCGCGGATAACCTGCTCGCCAGAGGTCCACTGGCCCATCCAGTCGAACAGGGTCATGTCGTCTTCGAAGTCGTGGGCGTGGTCCTGGGCGTAGTAGCCCACTTCGGCGCTGTCGGTCCACTTCACCGAACCCGCATCCGGGGTCATCTCGCCGACCAGGGTGCGCAGCAGGGTGGTCTTGCCAATGCCGTTGGGGCCGATGATCGCAACGCGCTCGCCCGCTTCGACGGTGATGTCGAAGTTCTTGAACAGCACCTTGTCGTCGAAGGCTTTGGACATTTTCTCGACAACCACAGCCTGGCGGTGCAATTTCTTCGCCTGTTCGAAACGAATGAACGGGCTGACGCGACTGGACGGCTTGACCTCGGCCAGCTGGATCTTGTCGATCTGCTTGGCACGTGAAGTGGCCTGCTTGGCTTTGGAGGCGTTGGCCGAGAAGCGGCTGACGAAGGTCTGCAGCTCGGCGATCTGGGCTTTCTTCTTGGCGTTGTCCGACAGCAGCTGCTCACGCGACTGGGTGGCCGCGGTCATGTACTCGTCATAGTTACCCGGGAACAGGCGCAGCTCACCGTAGTCCAGGTCAGCCATGTGGGTGCAGACGCTGTTGAGGAAGTGCCGGTCGTGGGAAATGATGATCATGGTGCTGTTACGCGCCGTGAGGATCGTTTCCAGCCAGCGGATGGTGTTGATGTCCAGGTGGTTGGTCGGTTCGTCGAGCAGCAGCACGTCCGGGTCCGAGAACAGCGCCTGGGCCAGCAGTACACGCAGCTTCCAGCCCGGTGCCACTTCGCTCATCGGGCCGAAGTGCTGCTCCAGCGGAATACCCAGGCCCAGCAGCAGTTCACCGGCGCGGGACTCGGCGGTGTAGCCGTCCATTTCGGCGAATTCGGTTTCCAGCTCGGCGACAGCCATGCCGTCTTCTTCGGTCATTTCCGGCAGCGAGTAGATACGGTCACGCTCGGCTTTGACTTTCCACAGCTGGCCGTGGCCCATGATCACCGTGTCGATCACGGTGAATTCCTCGTAGGCGAACTGGTCCTGGCGCAGCTTGCCCAGGCGGGTGTTCGGCTCAAGCATGACCTGGCCACCGGAAGGCTCCAGGTCACCGCCGAGGATTTTCATGAAGGTCGACTTGCCGCAACCGTTGGCGCCGATCAGGCCGTAGCGGTTGCCGTTGTTGAATTTGACGGAAACGTTTTCGAACAGCGGCTTGGAGCCGAACTGCATGGTGATGTTAGCGGTGGAGATCAAAGGGCTTACCTATCAGTAACTTACGACGCTGGATTTTCAGCTGATACCGATTTGATACCAATCTTGAGTTTTTCCAGCTCGCTCCAGTCGGAGCTTGAGTTAAGCCAACGGGCATACGTCGACAGCAGCATTTGCACGCTGTGACCCAGCTGTTGGGCGATAAATGCGGGGTTGAGGCCGGACATTAAGCATATTGTCGCATAGGTGTGACGGCAGTTGTATGGGGGCCGACGCCTGATGCCCAATTCCTTGAGCACCGGCACCCACTGCTTGTGCAGGTCGGACGTCTGCCTCACGTACTCCGCGTTCTTCGATGGCGGGAACACGAACGGGCTTACGGTCACCGCTCCCTTCCCATGCTTGCGGCGCTCGGCGTACTCCCTGGCATACTGAATCGCCCGCAAAGCCCTCTCGTTCAGTAGGACGAACCGATCCCTCCCTGTCTTCGTCCTTTCCTCAACCTCGCCCAGTGCGACGGTCCTTTTGACGTGCACCGTCTTCTTCTCTTCATCGATCACATCCCATCGTACTGCCAGCGCCTCTGAGAGCCGCAAACCTGTGAAGAACATGAACTCGAAGAGTGCTGCGTAAATCCGGCTCGGCCAGTGCTTGTGCTCGTAGAGCTTGGCGATGATGGTGTTGGCCTCGTCGAGCGTGAACGGATCAATTTCCTTTTTCGACCGCTTCGGCAACTCGATCACCTCGGCCGGGTTCTTCGTCAGCAACCCTTCGCGCGCGGCGGCGGCCAAGATCGTCGACAACCTGGTGATAGCGTTGCGCTTCACGTTCGCTGAGGTCCATTCAGTTTCGGTGATGATGCGCCGGATCAGGGTGGTGGTGATAAGGTCAAGACGCACCATGGCCAGGCGCGGTACCCAATACAGGTTCAATGCGCTCTTGTAGTTGTTGTGCGTGCCTTGGGTGATCTCGCGGCTATCCAGCCAGAGCTGAGCGTACTCACCGAAGGTCGGCTTGCCGCCGACCACGGTTTGGGAGCCTGGGAACAGCTCCGCGTACTTGTCCTGGTCGAGCAGCCCGAGCCTGTTGAGGCTGGTTACCTGATCGCGAAGGACGGATGCAGCTTTGACGCCTTTTTGTGTCGCGGGGAAGGGGAGCGTTTCACATCGACGGATACCGTCCCATGTGAAACGAATGCGGAGGGAGCCACGGAAGACTTCGATCCCTCTGGGTAAATCCATTGGCTTTCCAGCCATTCGTCATACCTCTTCTTGCTGTAGATGATCCGGCCGCCGTGCTTGATCCAGACGCCTTCGGGAATGGTGCCGCGCTGGCGGCGGTGCTCCAGGGAGCGCTTGGTGCAGCCGAGCAGGTCAGCCATGCGTTGTTCGGTGACTTTGTCGACGTCACCGGTACTTTGGGTTTCCATGGGATGGTCTCCACGCCGGTAGCTGCGGAATTTGGCGAAGTCAAGGAGGAAGAGCATCTGACTTGCAATGGTCGCGAAACTTGAATGCAAAGCATGGCTAGTCTGACGACAGTTTTTGGTCTAAATTTGGATCGCTGATTGAATGGATTATTTTTTAAAAACAAGATGTTAGGGCGGTCCTATGGAAGTTGATTTGACTGGAAGTTGTGAGCAAAAAATTTACTATGAGTTGATGGAGTCTATAAAGTCTAGGATCATACTAATAAGTAAAATTTCTAGCGGAAAATTTAGCTCTGGTGATATTCGGCATGATACTGAGAGTGCGTATCTTCATTTGAGAAAGGTGCTAGAGCTTATAGCGTTCAGCTCTCTGGTTGTTAATAGGGAATTATATGTTAAGGCAAGGTCCGATTGTGAGTACGTATGGAGGGCAAATAAGCTCCTTGAGTACATTAAAGCAATAAATCCTAATTTCTATCCTGTTCCAGTGGAAGTTATGACAGCTGCTGATGACCCTAGCCTTGCAGGTATTAGGAAATTTAGTGGTGATTATTTGGCTATAGAAGATTTTGAAGAGCTATACAATCTTTGTGGGGACCTCATGCATGCTGACAACCCTTTTGGAAGGAAAAAGGATTACAATGAATACTTTGTAAAAATAAAGGGGTGGGCAAGGAAAATTCATGAGCTACTCGATATGCATGTCGTAAGATTTGTCGATAGCGACAAATTTAGGCTGATTGAAATGTCTCCTAAGCACGGTCCAATCAAAAAATTGATGTTTGTTCATCTATAGGTCTCTATGAGGGGGCAATGTTGTTGTTTGTATGTGCAGGTTCATAGGTATTTTAACTATTGATCCTGATTTGTGAAAAGTTAAACTGCGTAGAAATGCAGTTAGCGCGGTGGGCCCATAGCACCAGATGCCGCTCAGAGCAGGCCCGCCGCTATAATGAACATTGCTAGCTAATCCTGAATGGTATTGAGTGCTGCCGTTGTATTTGTCTATGAGTGGCCCGCCCAGCTCCCAGTCTTCCCACGGGTTGTAGCGCTTGATGTGCTCGATGGCCTCGCCCCGGTACCGGGCGAACACCCGCCAAGGCACGCCGTTGTACCCGGGCGGTTCCAAATACACATGCAGCCCCTCGGCCTTGCCGACAGCCCATCCCAGCGCTTCGCCGGCCAAGTCGGCCGTCTTCACTTCGATCAGGTCGGTCATGGTCGCATTACCTTTGCCGCATCACGATCCGTTACGGAAAACAGCTTGTATCCGTCCGGCGTGTTCTCTGGTGAGCACGCGGCATCCATTACAGCAAGGATGTCGGTTGACCCGATGTCATTCGAGCTGACGGTGAAAATCCGCTTGCCCGCCTTGGGGTTGGTCGAGAAAGCGTGAGCCAGCGAGTAGCCGATCACGCGGTATTCCATGATGAACGTCGTCACAGCTGATACCTCTCATCAATTCAGCGCCCATGCGCCAGTGCGGGTGTAGGTTCGGGTTGTGATTCGTGCGGGGAGAGCTGGCGCTGGTTGCCGGCCTGCACGTCGATGACGTTCTCTTGCGGTTGTGGTGCTGCGCTGGCGCCGGTGCCCAGCAGCAGGAGGCAGAGGGCGAGGCGGGTCATGGCTGCACCCTCTTGAACTCGACGACCCAAACCCAGGGGTTGCCGTTCCATGATTCGTCGCCGTTGATGCTGCTCCAGAGGCATTCGAATAACTGGGCGGCAGTCAATGTCTCGTCAGCGTCTGGTACATGGCGGAGAAAGCCAACACCTTCCGCTTCTGCCTGCACTTCGCTGATGTCCTGCAGCCGCTCAACGCGAACATCGGTGATCTCCAGCAGGATTCGGCTGGCCCAGCGGGGCATGTGAATCGATGGGCGCCCTCGGCCCTGCGAGACCATTGCGCATCCTGTCTGCCGGACGCTTCCGTCTGCCGGGTACATGATTGGCTCGCCCTGGCTCAGGTCGCGCGGCGCGATCGAATCGAGTTGAGC
The DNA here is from genome assembly GCF_021378985.1 of Pseudomonas sp. JR33AA. Taxonomy (NCBI): domain Bacteria; kingdom Pseudomonadati; phylum Pseudomonadota; class Gammaproteobacteria; order Pseudomonadales; family Pseudomonadaceae; genus Pseudomonas; species Pseudomonas sp. JR33AA. The sequence goes on along the minus strand of NZ_JAJSAW010000013.1, from coordinate 59,742 downwards.
ATCTGCTAACCAGGCCTCGCGCACCCACAGGCGGTCACCTGGCCGGCCGTATGGGCAGTCAGCAGTGATCTGGGCTCGGGCATTCGGGTAGAGCCAATGTCCGCCGCGCTTGTTCTTGAAGGTCAGCATTGGGATAGCGCCTTCGACCATGCGTACTTCGGGTTGAGGCTTAACCGGCCGCCGGGTGACCGCCTTCCGTCCTTCCAGAATGGCTCGGACCATCGGCCCGCTGAACAGGATCGGGCGTTCCTTTGCTTGAGACATAGCTTCGCCTTGGCCGCCATATCGCGGCAGTGAATAGAGGGGAGAGGGTTACAGGCGGGCGGAGTACAAATGTGCTCTTTTGCAATCAGGCGCACATGCCAATTTCTTAGCTCGGCGTGACGCCTGTCGGTATAATCAATTTCCCTTGAAAGGAGTCTGAAAATGGGCTGCTGTGCGCTTTGCAAGTCTGAAGCTGATCTGATTGATAGCCATCTCATTCCAAAGTCCGCATATAAACATTTGCGGGGATTGCCTGAAAACGGGGGAGGCTCACCGATAAGGATTGATGGCGGTCAGGGAAATGCCTCTCAATCTGACCTTCAGATTACGCAGTATCTGCTCTGCAGAGTGTGTGAAGACCTCTTCTCAAAGCATGGTGAAAAGGTGATTGGGCGGCTCTGGGGGACTCACTCAGGTTTTCCTCTGGTGAACCAGCTGCTGGCCTGCGAAGTGCGGGGATCCCATGAAGGATATAGCCTCCATGACCACTCAGTCCTTGATAGGAAAGACGTGGATGGTTTGATCTACTTTGCCTTGAGCATATTTTGGCGTGCGCATGTCTGGAACTGGACCGGTAAGACGGATCCGTACAAGAAAGCCTTAGGCTCGAAGTACGAGCAAGAAATTAGAGAGTTTTTGCTCGGGCTGCAATCACTGGGCGATATGCTGCTCATGCTAAATGTAAATACCAATGCTGAACTAAATTCCTTCGCAAGGCTGCCACAGGCCTACCGCAAAAATGGAGTTACTCACCATGTGTTTTCGCTGCTAGGTATTGAGTTCTCTTTGTTTTTAGGTGGCTCAATCAGTCCTGAGCAGCGATCTTTGATGGGGCAGGATAAAGTACTTTTTGCAACAAGTGATATCGCAAAGACAAATGTGTTTAATGGGCTGTCGCAATTTGTTCAGACTAAGATTTCTGTAAAAGGCAAATTAAAAGACAAAATGCCCATCAGGGCCAGAGGCTCATCCTCCTAGGCCTTGCGACTCTTTCTGCTCATGCTGCCCGAAGCAGGGCCTCGATAACCCGCTGACCTGCTAGCGGCGGTACTGCATTGCCGGCCATGTGCATGGTCAGCCGGTGGTTATTCGGGCGCTGGGTGTCAGCCGGGAACGACATTGCGGCCAGGGCTTCGCTGGCGCTCAGCATCCGCATCCGGTCACCGTCGACCAGGGCCCAGCGGTCCAGCGTTGTGATGGTGCCGATCGGCCGGTTGATGTCGCGGCCGGTGGTGCCGGAGCCTTTGCCGTAGTAGGGCATGATGAAGCGGTCGCCGAAGCGCTGGCGGCCGTTGCGCACCCGGTCGAGCGTGGCCTGGGCCCGGCCTGGTTTCTCGATCTGCGACCAGCGCCCGGCGTCGAAGTCGAGGAAGCTGGCGGCTGGCACATGTCGCTCCTGCGGCAGCTGCAGCATCAGCGGGGCCTTACTGCGGGTCAGGACCATGAAAAGGCGCACCCGGTGCTGCGGTACTCCGAGGTCGGCGCAGTCGACGATGTGCGGCGCTGCCTGATATCCCAGCGCCTGTACCGCTTGAAGCCAGGCGGGGTAGAGCACCCAGTCGGTGAACTCCGGCACGTTCTCGATTACTGCTGCCTGCGGCCGGTGGAACTCCAGTGCCGATACCGGCGCCCAGGCCGTCGAGCGCGAAGCGTCGTGTTCTGGGTTGCCGGACTTCTTGCCGCGGGCCTTGGCGTGTCCTTGGCAGCAGGGCGAGGCAAGCAAGATGTCGTGTGCCGGCACCTGCTCCCAGCGGGCCTGGTGCAGGTCTTGGCAGACGTGCTGCGTGTCGGGGTGGTTGGCGCTGTGCCATTCAACGGCCACCGGCCAGTGGTTTGCCGCCCAGAGAACCTGGACGCCTGCGGCGCGGGCGCCGGTGCTCCATCCGCCGAGGCCGGCGAACAGGTCGATTGCTGATGTCATAAGATCCTCGCCTATTGGCGCTATCGATCGGGCGGGTCACGCACCGTTCTACTGAGTACTCGCCTTGAGATCCTGAATAGTCACCGAGCTCTTGATGTCAAAGTGATACTCTAAAGTCTTACTCTTCCATGTCGTAGGTAGGACGATGAAGCGCTTGAGCAGATACTACGGTCATGTCAGATCGTGGATATTAAGTAGAAATTTAATGTGGTGTTGCGGGTTGGGGACCTCGTTATATGTCTCCTCAATACTGATTTTGATGGGCAATCGTTTTAGTGAGCTTTCATCTTTACCGCTTAACGAGCTTGGAGATTTCTTTGCAGGAGCCTTTGGGCCGCCGGCTTTTTTTTGGCTTGTTTTAGGACAGGTTCAACAGCGGAGAGATATAGCTAAAAATGCTGAAGCATATGAGAGATCATTAGAGCCAGCCCTTACTCTGAGATTTTCGAGAACTGAACAAACTGAAACGGGTCCAGCAGATTTTTTTGTCATTTCTAACTATGGCCCCTATTGTACAAAAGTCGCTGTTATGACAATTGGTCACAGCTTAAAAGAGGTTGTAACTTACTTAAATCCGTTGGTAAACGGAGAGGGGCAAGAATTTGGTATAGGTCAGCATTTGCCAGGTGATGGTTTCTATAAGGTGCGCTTCACGTACCAGAAGCAAAGTGGAGCTTTAGGTGTTCGTGTTTTTGGATTCTGTCGGAATACTATTGATGGTAAGTTTTATTTTGTTGTGATTGACGATGTCGAAAGTATTCCGAAAGAGTACTTTAAATGACCAATAATTACCTTGGCTTCCTCCGTGGTCGTAGCCTTGCCACCGGCAACCTCGATAGGGTCGTAGATAGACCAGCGCTCGAAGTTGTAATGGCTCCGATGCTGACGTTAAGCGCTCCCCTGACGGCCCCGGAGCCGGGGCCGTCAGGTGGGTTACTTCGCGTCGAATGTGCCCAGGGACAGCTTCGCAGCGCTACCGACCTTTTCGTCGAGCACGGCCTTGAACTCTTGAGCGATGGCCTCGCGCTGGGCTTCTTCGCCGATCCAGCGCAGCTTCAGTACTGGTTGCGAGCCTCCGGTGATGACCGACACGCGCAGGCGAATCACTTGCTCGGCCAAGCCCTCGAACGGAATGACCTTGAAGTCCAGCCAGGCAGGTAGGGTTTCTTTGCTGCTGGCTTCGATCTGGTCCATGGTGCTGCGGCTGGCGCGAGTTTCACCGACTGCGTGATCGCTCTCCGACGAGGCCTTTACGGTGATGGTGCGAACCGCGGCGATTGCTTTGGCGATGGTCATGGTCTGGCCATTCTCATCGGTGGCCGACAAGTGCTGGTTCCAGTCTTCGATCCAGTCGCTCATGGCCTTCTGCACCAGGCTTTGGCCGCTCACCGCCTGAACGGCGGCAAACGCAGCTGAGGCCTTGAGGCGCAAAACGGCGCGATCATCGGCGTGACCCGGATTGTTGGCGGTACCGATGTTGAACAGCACGATGCAGCTCATGTTGTCCTGATCGATGAAACCGCGGGCTGCTGGTGCGGCGCGCTCGACAACGTAGGCGCTGTAGTCAGCCAGCGAGTGGGTGGAGTAGGTGCCACGGAAGCGGTTGCGGCCTTCCTGGTAACGCTCCAGATCAACAACGTTGAAGTTTTGCGGAACTACGACCACCGGGCCCAAGGCCGGCAGAACGCGCCCAACTGCGGCAATGGTGTTTTCCTGGATGAGTTCGAGAGCTTCTTTACTGAGGGACATGCGCTATTCCTTGTAGATGCTGTGAGTTAGGAGCGTGGGTGTACTGGTGCTTCGTCACGGGTGAAGAGCTGGTCATGCTTTTCGGGGAAGAGGGATATGTTGCCGCCGGTGCCGACGTACATAGGCGTATCGAGGCTTGTGTTCTCGCTGCGCGTTCCGCGCTTGGTCGGCACCTTGTAGTCAAGCTTGTGCTTGATCTTTACCTGGTGGGAGTCGCCGATCTGGCTGAAGTCCAGGGTGATGGTGATCTTTCCTGCCTTACCGTGATCGACAACGCCTGCGGCTACTTCCGAAAGGGCGTGACCGATTTGGCTAGCGAAGGCGCCGCCGTTGAGCTCCTGCAGGAACTCTGTGGTGTCAGTGGGCTTGGACATTGCTGCGTCTCCTGATGGGCGATGCCGCTGGGCGGCAGAGTTATGTGCTGCTGGCGCCGGCCGTGCCGGACGCGCGCGGTGATGCGTTTCAAGCGGAAAGCTCCATGTCTCGGTCATGCCAACCAGCAAGCCACCAGCCGCAGTCTACGGTCATCCAGCCATAGGGCTGGGCATCGCGTGACTGGCTGTTGTCGCCGCAGGCGCGGCCGAGGTAGTAGGCGGTGGGGTGAACCTGCTGCCGGCGCTTCATCGCTACGCACCGGCGAGGTACGGAAGGGGCGCGAACGGTATGTCGTCGTCGAAGCTGTCGTGATCCGGTGGCGCCGCCTGTTGGTTCGGCTGCTGGCGCGCCGGCCGGCGTTGTTGCGGTTGCCGATCTGGCACCTGGCCTGGCTGCTGACCCTGCGGCCGGCTGCCGAGCAGCTGCATCGTGCCGTTGATATCGACGATGATTTCCGTGGTGTAGCGCTTGATGCCGTCTTTCTCCCACTCGCGGGTCTGAAGCTTGCCCTCGATGTAGCACTGGGAGCCTTTGCGCAGGTACCCGCCGGCGATCTCGGCGACCTTCCCGAACAGCGACACACGGTGCCACTCGGTGCGCTCGACCTTCTGGCCCGACTGCTTGTCGGTCCATTGCTCGCTGGTGGCCAGGCTGAGGTTGGTGACGGCGTTGCCGTTCGGCAGGTAGCGCACCTCCGGGTCCTGGCCGCATGTGCCGACCAGGATGACCTTGTTTACCCCGCGGCTCATGACGACGCCGCCCCTGCCAACAAGATCAACGTCAAGGCAAAGAGTGCCACCCAGCGTGTTGCGCTTTCACCGATCTGGCGGACCTTCACCACGGCCACCACCGGAAGGGTTTTGGCATCGATCGCACGCTCAAGGCTCTCCGCATAACGGACAGCCTGCGGGTAGCTGGTGTTGCGGCCGTACACGCGGTTGTTGCTGGAAGAGACGACAATCCAGCCGTTACCGCTTTGCGTGACATAGAAGCGCGATTTGGCGCGGAATGCCTCGGTGGCTGTGATCACTTCCTGGCGCAGGGCTTCGAGCTTGTCCTGGCTTTGTTGGATGGCTGCTTGCATGGGTTGGTCCTCAGTGGGTCAGGCGTGGAGCTCGAAGGCCTCTGCCTTGCGAACGATTCGAACTTGGGCGGTGCGGCGCTCCGGCGTGCGGCGATCGCGGCGCATTGGGTCGCTGTCATCGATCACCGCGTGCATTGTGATGAGGGCGGCCAAGGCGATGCAGAGCGGGCTGATGATCTGGCGGCGCATGGCTTCGGCAACTGCTGCGGCCCGGCGAGCAACGCCGAGCTTCAACATGGCGTCGCCGATACGCTTCTCGACACCGCTTTCGCTGATGCCGAAGTGCCTGGCTATCTCCTTGGTGGTGAAGCCCTGGGCGACATCTAGGATGCATTGCAATTCGCGAGGCGCCAGGCCTCGGCCAAGGTGGCCTATCCATGCGCCGATAGTGATCGTGTCCATGATTTGCTCTTGCGGGGTGGCTGCATTGGTCGTGACACTCGCTGCCGTCTACCTCCCGGACCAAGGGGAGGGCGAACGCCACGACCGATACAGCCTGGTGATGGGGAACCAGGTGGATCGGGCTGTCTCTCCAGCTGTCAGGGAATCAAATAACTGCAGTCAGCGAGCGGGTGCCATCAGCGTGCTGTGTGGTGATGTTCATGCCGATGTGGTGCGGCGCGCTTCGTTGAATCGCCACGGCGGCCTTGCTGAAGCGCTCATCGAAAGCGCCTTCACCATCAGGCAAATGAGAGGTGCAGGTCAGGCGGGAGCAGTCTTCGCCGTTCGGGCCTTCACCATCGTGGGCGATGTTGAAGCTGGCGATCATTGCAATGCCGTGCTCACGGCAAACGCCGATGATGTTCTGCATCAGCGGGCTGATTCGGCTGTCGTAGATTTCTTCTTTGTTCACGGTGATGCCCTCGGGTTGATTTCCCGTCTGACCCTGTTGCCAAGGCCAGCCAGTGAAATCGGTATTGCTCAGCAAACCTGCGGGTCGACATGTCGAGCGAGGAAGCTTGCTGCGTTGCTTACTGTCCACCAGGGCTCAACGGCCGGCTTAACTCGGCGCCTGGTGGCTCATCTGCTGGTTTTTAAAGAGCGGTGGCTGCCGGAGCTGCCAATAACCTGTGTTATGGATCGAATGATAACTCAGGTTTTCACGCTGTCAATAACTCAAGTTATAAATCCAGTCAAAAAAAAGCCCGCACATGGCGGGCAGGTGTTCATGCTTCGGTAAATCCTCGCCATCCGATCCGGACGAGGCCTGATTCCAGGGTTTCGATCGTGATGCCTGAAGTCTCCTCCAGGTCGGAAATCAAGCGCTTCCAGTCCGCAGGTGATTCATCTCCGCTCGGCTTGACTTCAACAAACTGTCTTTTCTGGACGTGAGGTGAAGCGATCGCTTGCTGGATGCGGTATCCGAGCCGCTCGTAGGACAGGGATGGGGAATGTGAGAAGGCGGGCTGAAGCATGATTGGAAACTCCCTTTTGCTGTATGTGCATACAGTTATCCGTTGCGGAAGGAAATTTCAATAGCCTTGGGCTAATTTTATTTAGCTGTCGCTTACTGCTTGCGAAAAAAAGCCCAGCATTACGCTGGGCCATCTGGAAGGGCGGGTTAGAGCTTGATGGTAGCGCGTACCACAACCCCTACGATTCTGCAGCCTTCCATGCACATTTCCATGGGGTAGGCCGGATTGAGAGGCTTCAAGAACCTTCGCCCTCCGTCTTCTACCAGTTTCTTGAACGTCGCTTCATTGCTATCAGCAAGCTTGGCAACGACAAGCTTCCCTGGAATGGCCTCGGCTTCGGTGTCGACGAGGATCAGCATTCCTTCCGGAATGCTTGTGCCGACAGGGGAGGTCATCGAGTCGCCTTTAACCTCTAGCCAGAATGCGATCCCTTTCGAATCGTAATCTGACATTTCATAGCGATCCGAGAAGCCTGGCGGAAATGGCTCGACAGCTTCTGCCCAAGCGCCCGCAGCTACCCAGCTGATCACCGGATACTTGAAAGACTCGGGCTGCTCACTCAGCTCCCTGACATTACTCGCTTCACGCTGCGCGCTCTGGCCGGATGCCAACCATTCGGCAGTAACTCCAAGAGCCCTCGCTATTTCAAGCAGCTTTTTGGAGGTCGAGTTCCGACCGCTTTCAAGGTGCTGGATCGTGACCTGGCTTACTCCCGATTTCTCCGCTAGCTGAGCCTGGCTGAGGCCAAGTGCTGTGCGTCGTTCAAGGATTCGGTCTTTGAGCATTTCGGAAGGTTTGTTCATGCCTGCAAGGGTAAAACACACGTTATTACTCATCAAATAACATGTGTTTGCCTTATCTATAACTTGAGTTATCATCGGGTATACGATCCATTGAGGCACGCAGACATGCCGAACACAGAAAGACCAATTGACGAGGTCGTGCGCTTGGCCGGAGGCCAGGCAGAGCTCGCACGAAGATGCAAAACCAGCCAGCCGCGCATTTGGCAGTGCGTACATCGTAACCAGAAGGTACCGGCAGATCTGGTGATCCCATTTGAGAAAGCGGTGGACGGGAAAGTCACTCGCCATCAGCTAAGGCCAGACCTCTATCCGACAGAGGATCAGGCCGCTTCGTGTTGAGCATTTTGCAACGACTGGCGTTGCGCCAGTAGTGGGGCCGTCCAGCTGTTCAGGCATCCAGTAGCTAAATAGCAGACGAAAAAAAACCGCCTGGCAGGGCGGCTTTCTCTACAGCTTCAAACGAGATCAAAGCATGACAAACATCGTCCCACTTGACAAGTCCAGGGGGTTCACCCGGATGGACAACCAGCTCATGGATGGCCTGCTGGCTATCGATCTCCCAGCCCGGGAGATGAAGATTGTGCTGTACGTGGCCAAGGCTACCATCAACTTCGGTGCGGGCGCCCAGCGAATCCCGGCGACCGACATCGCGAAAGCCATCCACGCTCACCCTGACACCGTGTCGAAAGCGATTTCCAGTCTGCTGCGCCGTCGCGTCTTGTTCCGCGAGGGTGGGGCACGGGGTGATATCGGCGTGAATGACCCGAAAGATTGGGTCTACGTCACTGAGCCGAAACAGACCAAAACAGCCGAATCGGCTCAAGTGGTCCGAATCGGTAAAGAGTCGAAACAGACCAAAACCGCCGACTCCCTTCTTTATTCTAAGAATCTAACCCCCTATGTATTTCTTCCTTCGGAAGAAAATACATGCCCCCCCAACGAAGCGGACGAGCCGTCGGCGAAAACTGATCGAAAGACGCCCTTCGGGAAGGCCGCCATGCTGGCTGACAACCCCCACGGGCTGGATGAGTCGCTGATCGCTGACTACCTGGTTGTCCGAAAGGCAGCCAAAGCCCCGGTGACTGCCCGTATCTGGTCCGCCCTGAACGCCAAGCTGGAGCAGTGCAAGGCATTCGGTATCCAGCCAGCCCAGGCCCTGGAAGTCGCAGTCGAGAACGGATGGCGCGGCTTCGAGGTGGATTGGGTGACCAAGCGTATCTCCGCCCAGCTGCCTGACAAAGCGAACCCCACCAGCCGCCATCACGGTTTCAGTGACCGCGACTACACCAGCGGCCTGACCGAGCGCGAGGACGGTACCTATGCGATCTGAATCGGTGATCACCATGTCCGACGTGCGAAACGCCGCCGGCTTCCGCGTCCAGCCAGCGCACTGCGAGCATCACGGTGACTTCGAGCAGCGCGTGACCATGCTCATGGGCCGCGAAATCGTTGGCCGCTGCCCTGAGTGCGAGAAGGCCGCCATTGCCGAGCGAGAGGCGAAGCAGCAGGCCGAGGAGACCCGCCTGAAGCGCGAGGCCATGACCCGCAAGCTGGGTTCTGCGCTGATTCCGAAGCGCTTCGCGGACCGCACTCTGGCCAACTATCGCGTCGAGCACGACGGCCAGCGCAAGGCCCTGGCCTACTGCACGCGCTACGTGGCGGCGTTCGAGGAGATCGAGCGCACCGGGCGTTGCCTGATGCTGCTGGGCAAGGTCGGCACCGGCAAGACCCATCTGGGTGCCGGCATGGCCAACGAGCTGATGCGCAACACCTCGGCCACCGCCGTCTACCGGACCGTCGGCGCGATCCTGCAATCCATCCGGGCGACCTACGACCGCCACAGCGAGCAGTCCGAGGCCGACATCCTGTCCAGCCTGATCGAGCCGTCATTGCTGGTGCTGGATGAGGTCGGGGTCAGTAAGGAGCAGCCGAGCGAGTTCGAGCTGACCACCCTGTTTTCGATCATCAACGGGCGCTACGAGCAGATGCGCCCCACGGTGGTGATATCCAACCTGGAGGCCGGCCAACTGCGCCACGCCATGGGCGAGCGGTGCTATGACCGCCTGCGCGAGGGCGGCGGTGTGGTGGTGCCTTTCGAGTGGGATTCTCACCGCGGCAAGGAGTTCTGATCATGCGGCAAACCAAGTTGACCAAGGCCGCGCGCGGCCGGGAGTGCCAGGTGCGCATTCCCGGCGTGTGCAACGGCAACCCCGAGACCACCGTCCTTGCGCACTACCGCCTGGCTGGCACCTGTGGCGTCGGCAAGAAACCACACGACCTACAAGGCGCCTGGTGCTGCAGCGCCTGCCACGATGCCTGTGACGGCCGTAGTCGTGACGTTGATCGCGCCACCGCTCGCCAGTATCACGCCGAGGGCGTCATGCGCACCCAAGCGCTGCTGCTCAACGAGGGGGTCTTTGTCGCATGAATTCCCCCGCCATCCGTCCGTTCAGGGCCAAGCCGGCCCGCGCCAAGCCCGTTGACCGGGAGGGGCAGGAGCAGGCCGCGCTGATGCAGGAGCTGCAGCTGCGCTACCCGCAGGTCTACAAGTTGATCTATCACGTCCCGAACGGCGGGCACCGGGTCAAAGCCGTGGCCGCCAAGCTGAAGGGGCAGGGGGTCAAGTCCGGTGTGCCTGATCTGGTGTTGCCGATGGCGCGCGGCGGGTACTTCGGCCTGTACATCGAGTTCAAGGCCATGCCGCCGTTCGATGCCCCGGTCTCTCCCAGCCAGGACGCCTACTTGCAGGCGCTCGCCGATCAGGGCTACCTGGCCATCGTGTGCCGGGGCAATATCGACGCCGTCGAGGCCATTCGCGCCTACCTACTGCTGCCTGCCACGGTGGCCGCATGAGCGCGACCCGTGAAGTGAAGCTGAGCGAAGCCGAAGTGCGCCGGCAGGCCGCCGACAAGTCAGTACGCGACCTGCGCGACCCGCGTCACCCCGGCCTGTATCTGCGCTTCTGGAGCAACCGCGAGCGTGGCACCTGGCACCTGGTGCGCGGCAAGAAGTGGGTGCCGGTCGCCCGCTGGCCTGACCTGACCGTGGCGGCGGTGATTGCCGAGCTGCCCGCGCTGCGTCAGCGCCTGCTGCGCGATCCGGCCACGGCGCCGGTGGTTTCCGGCATGGCCACCGTGGGGCAGCTGCTTGACTGGTACGGTGACCGCATGGCGCGCGACCGCTCGCTGTCGGCGAAGCGCAAGGCCGGCGCCAAGTCGGCCATTGCCCAGCACCTCAAGCCGCGCCTGGATGACTTGGCCCTGGCTGACGTGACTGCCGATGCGTTGGACAAGCACCTGATGTGGCCGTGCCAGGCCGAGGTGTCGCTGTCCTACCTGCGGCAGATGTTCGCGCTGCTGCTGACAGCCTTCCGCCAGGCCCTGCAGCTGGGGTTGATCGACCGAAACCCCATGGCCGGGATGCGCTTCAACGACTTCACCAAGGCCAAGATCCTGCCCAAGGCGGCGCGCCTGCGCGATGTGCAACTGCCGGAGCTGATGGAGCAGCTGGCCCAGGCATTCGAGCAGGATCCAGGCGCTGCCATGCTGGCCCTGATGATGCTGGCCCACGGCACCCGGATCGGTGAGACCCGCATGGCGCGCTGGAACGAGATCTCGCTGGCGGCGGCCGAGTGGTTCATTCCCGCCGCCAACGCCAAGACCCGTACCGAGCACCGCCTGCCGCTGACCGCCCAGGTGCAGGCGCTGCTGACTCGGTACCGGGCCATCCAGCACGCCGAGGGCTATGAGGGCGTCTACCTGTTCCCGAATCGCCGGGGCCTGTGCCTGAGCGAGACGCAAGCCAGCAACGTGTTCAAGCGCCTGGGGCAGGGCGAGTGGACCAGTCACGACCTGCGGAAGGTCTCCCGCAGTACTTGGACCGACCTCGGCATCGACGGCCACATCGGCGAGATGCTGCTGAACCACAAGCTGGGCAAGATCGCCAGCACCTACATCCACACCCAGGCCATGCAGCAGCGCCGCGCCGCGCTGGAGAAGTGGCACGCCTGGCTTGATCGTATCGGCTTTGCAGCCATTCACGGCCTTACCAAGGCCTTATTTGAAATTTCGCAGAATTCGCCAGAGGCCACAGCAGCCGTGGCGCCGAACGACCTTACCGCATTTGTAATTAGCGAGGATTCGAAATGACCATTGGCGAATTCGCATACCAGGCCGCGGGCCTGCTGCTGGCCTACTACATCGGCTGGGTTCGTGCCCACTACACGGTCGCCGCCGAGTGCGAGCGCCTGGGTGGTTTCTACGTGGGTAGCAAGACCTTCCGCTGCGAGAAGGTCGAGGATTCGAAGGAATGAAGAAGAGCCACGGCCCAGCCTTCAAGAAGGCCGTGATCGAGCTGGAAAAGTGCCCTTTGTGCCGTGGGAGAGCGGTCACCAAGGGGCTGTTTCACGAACTGCCATGCGACCACTGCAACGCCTCGGGCTGGGTAGCGGCTGCAACTGGCGAGGCCCTGGCCCTGGATGAACTGGTGACCCAGCTCAGCATGAGGCTACGGGCAGCGCACCGGCAGATCGAGCAGTTGAAGAACCCTCAGGCATCCGGGCCTGAGGCTACATATCAGGGAAGCAACCGGCGCGGCGCCGGCGGCACCAACTACACCGGTGATTGAGGGGGAAGGACATGAGCAACGTAGAGAAGTCGGCCGAGTATCTGTTGGAGCACTGGGGCCGCTGGGTGGTGCTGGGGTCTGGAGTTTCCTGCTGCGCATCGCGAGAAAACACCATTCTCGACCCGATGATCACGGACGATGATGCTCTATTCATCGATCGCCTGGTCGGTCGGCTGAGCAAGCGCTATCCCGAGTGTGGCCAGGTCATCATCAAGTACTACACCTCACGCGACACATCTCTAAGGGACGTGGGCAAGAAGCTTGGCTTCGGCGAAGAGAAGACCCGACAACTGTGGAAGGCTGGCGTGGCCTGGATCGACGGCGCGATTGACATTCGACGTGACGCCGCTTGACAGCCCCGGTCCTCACCCGTATATTTCGTGTTACTTTGCGGTAGGTGCGCGAGAGCAAACTCGCCACCACCAGAAACCCCCATAGAGCCTCGGCATTTGCCGGGGCTTTTTCATTTCCGGAGTGCGCATGATGAGCGTCCTGCGAGCCTACTACCGGCGCAATGTGTACCTCTTGAGCTTGATCGACGAGATGCATTACCAGCTCAATCTGGCAGAGCCATTTGAAGGGGCGCGTGTTAGAGGCGCACGCAAGAGGCATTTGCTCAAGCTCTTCAAGTACAAGCGCCGAGCGAAGGGCATCAGCCTTTCCCATAGTTGACGCTATCCATACAGCCCTGGCATTCGCCGGGGCTTTTCTTTTCGGCTCCACCACACCCATCGCCCCGAGCTGGGAGTGCTGTTGGGGCCGAACCTATTCCGCTCCCCAAAAGGGAGGAAACGAGATGCCGAACATGCCAGAAAAAGACCCGTCCTTCTGGGTGTTGGTGCTAACCGCCCTGAGGGAGAACGGCCTAGCGATGGGCCTGACATTCGCTCTGACATGGTTGCGTATTCAGTACGACGGCAAGGAGACGCGCCCGGGACGCCAGCTGATCGAGGCAGCACTTGGCGCGTTGATCGTCATGGTTGTTGGCCTAACGGTGAAGGAGTTCGGTCTCAGCATTGCTTGGTCGTTCGCTACTGCTGGCTTTGTCGGTGTTCTAGGTGTCGAGCAGGCTCGCCAGCTCGGCAAGCGCTGGGCTGAGCGCAAGGTTGAAAGCTGATGGCCAGGCTCAAGACGCTCGGCTCTCGTATCAAGGAGAGCGCAGGGTCTCGGGTAAAGGTGGTCACGCCTGGCAGTTGGCGGTCCGGCATGACCAGCTCACAGCGTGGCTACGACTACCGATGGCAGAAGGCCCGAGAGCAGTACCTGCGTGACAACCCGCTATGTGTCTACTGCGCCCGACAAGGGCGCACGGCAGCAGCCAGCGTCGTTGACCACATCGTGGCGCACCGAGGCGACAAGGATCTCTTCTGGAATCAGGCCAACTGGCAGTCGCTGTGCAAGCCCTGCCACGACTCGGTCAAGCAGGCCGAGGAGGTTGCTGGCCTGATGGCCTGACCGCCAGCGGAATGGCGCGAGGTCGGCTGAGGCGCCGTCGAGGCACGCCACTGACGTGCTGCGATGGTGGGGGGAGGTCAAAATATAGCGATTCTCACCTAGCTAGACCGCCTCCGACCCCACGTACAGATTTTTTTCCCCCACAGGATTTTTGTTAAATGGCTTTAACATCCCGCAAGCGTGCATTCATCGCTGCGCTGAGGGAAGGTGCGTCCAATCGGGACGCAGCTGTGGCGGCTGGTTATTCGGAGAAGACCGCGTCTGCGGCGGGCTCTCGGCTGGTGAAGGACAAGGACGTGGCGGCCGAGTTGGCCAAGCTGCGTGCCCTGGGTCTGATGCCGCCAGATGTTAAAGCCCATGTTAAAGCGAATGTTAAAACCAGGCATGCGCCGGAGCCGTCCGCCAACAGTGAGCCGGCGCCCGAACCTGACGCCGTGAAGGACGAGCACGTCGATCCTGAGCCAGCCAGGTTCGATCTTATGCAGGCGCTGCTGCACCGCGATCCGAAGGACTTCCTGCTGTCGGTGATGAACGACCTTGAGTCCGAGCCGAAGCTTCGCGTCGATGCAGCCAAGGCCCTGATGCCCTTCGTGCATCCGCGTAAGGGCGAGAGCGGTAAGAAGGACCAGGCTCAGGCCAAGGCTGAGCAGGCATCCACCGGCAAGTTCGGCGCGCGCCGCGGCCCGCTGAGGTCGGTCAAATGATGGAGTGGACCACTGCGTGCCCCGACTGGGAGCAGCGCATCGTCAGTCGGCAGAGCCTCATCCCCTTCAAGCCATTGTTCCCGGCCGAGGCCGAGGAAGCCCTGGAGGTGTTCGGCGCGTTGCGCATGGTCGACGCGACTGGCAGCCCGCTGATGTCCGAGACTGTGCGCGACTGGGTCAACCAGTTCGTGGCCGCCATCTTCGGGGCGTATGACCCCGATGAAGGCCGGCGACTGGTCAGCGAATTCATGTTGCTGATCAGCAAGAAGAACGGGAAGTCCACGATCGCCGCCGGCATCATGCTCACGGCATTGATCTTGAACTGGCGGCCATCGGGCGAGTTCATCATCCTGGCGCCGACCAAGGAAATTGCTGACAACTCCTACATCCCTATCCGCGACATGGTGCGGGCCGATGAAGAGCTCGACGCTCTGCTCAAGGTGCAGGATCACCTGCGCACCGTCACCCATCGGCAGACCAATGCCACCCTGAAGGTGGTAGCCGCCGACAGTGAGACGGTGTCGGGCAAGAAAGCTATCGGTGTGTTCGTCGATGAACTGTGGGTGTTCGGCAAGCGCGCCAACGCCGAGGCAATGCTTCGGGAGGCGACCGGTGGCCTGGCTTCTCGGCCTGAAGGCTTCATCATTTGGGCCACGACCCAGTCCGATGCGCCGCCCGCCGGTGTGTTCCGGCAGAAGCTGATGTATGCCCGCAAGGTGCGCGACGGCGAGATCGTCGACAAGTCGTTCTTGCCTGTTCTGTACGAGTTCCCGAAAGCGATGCTTGATGCAGGCGCGCACCGAGATTTCTCCAATGCCTACATCACTAATCCAAATCTTGGGCTATCGGTCGATGAACCATTCATTGAACGAGGCTACGCCCAGGCACAGATGGATGGGGAAGAGTCGTTCCGTGGATTTCTCGCCAAGCACTTGAACGTCGAAATTGGCCTGGCGCTGCTCTCTGACCGCTGGGCCGGCGCCGAATTCTGGGAGAAGCAAGTCTCCAAGAGCTGCCGGACGCTGGAAGATCTGATTGAGCGATGCGAGGTTATCGACATCGGCATTGATGGCGGTGGCCTGGATGACTTGCTCGGGTTCGCTGCGGTAGGTCGTGAGCGTGCGAGTCGCCGCTGGCTGGTCTGGACCCATGCGTGGGCACACCCATCCGTGCTGGAGCGCCGCAAGGCAGAGGCGCCGCGTATTCGGGACTTCGCCAATGACGGTCACCTCACTCTGGTTGAACGCATCGGCGACGACGTTGACCAGATCGCGGAACTGGTGGCTCAGGTGGAAGAAGCTGGCCTGCTCGACCAGGTGGGGCTCGACCCAGTAGGGATCGGGGCGATCCTTGACGCCTTGGAGGCCAAGGGCATTCCCCGCGAAAAGATAGGCGGCGTGAAACAGGGCTACACCCTCGGCGGCGCAATCAAGACTGCCGAGCGAAAACTGGCCGAAGGCGGACTGTGGCATGGCGGGCAACCCATGATGGCCTGGTGCTGCGGGAACGCCCGCGTCGAGCCCAGAGGTAACGCAATCCTCATCACAAAACAGGCCAGCGGCTCGGCAAAGATCGACCCGTTGATGGCCCTGTTCAATGCCGTGACACTCATCGCCCTGAATCCAGAGGCGCAGGGGGGAATGGCCGACTACCTAGAAAACGGGTTCTTTGACCTCATAGGCTGACCATGGCATTCAAATGGTACAACCCCGCGACCTGGGGATTCTTCGGCTACACCGATCCGAACACGGGCGATTATGTCGAGGTTGACCTGGAGGTCGGCGGCAAACGCACCAAGGCGGGGGTGCGGGTATCCGCTAAAACAGCCCTGTCGATCAGCATGGTCTGGTCCTGCGTCAAGATCCTTTCCGAGTCCCTGAGTGGTCTACCGCTCAAGATGTACGAGGACAAGGGAGGGAATCGAGCGCTGGTCACCGGCAATGACCGAATGCTCAAGCTGCTCCGCAAGCCAAACCCTTACATGACCATGCTGAACTTTCTCAAGTTCGTGGTGGTGAACATGGCGCTGCGGGGTAACGCGTTCGCCCTGATCGAGCGGAACGTCCACGGCGATCCAATCGGCCTAGTGCCCTTGGATTGGCGGACTGTAAAGATCGACACTGATGACGACCTTGTCTACGTGGTGACACCCAGCGAGGGCGATCCATATCCGGTGTCCCCTGAGAACATGCTCCACTTCAAGCTGTTCAGCTTGGACGGTGTTGTTGGGCTATCGCCGATAGAGCACCAGGCGGAAACCATGGGGTTGGCGAAGGCTGGGCAGCAATGGTCGGCGCGATTCATGCGCAAGGGCGGATTTACTGGCGGCTATGTCATTTACGAGCAATTCCTGACCGAAGCTCAGCAAGCACAGATCATGGCGAAGTTTCCGGATGTTCGGAAAGCAGACGCCGATGACATCGGCAAGATGGCGATCTTGCAGGGCAACCCAAAAATCGTCCCCGCCGGCATCAGCCAGAAGGATGCGCAGTTTATCGAGTCGCAGCAGTTCCAAGAGGAAGCGCTGGCCGGCATTTACGGCGTGCCGCTATGGCTGGCCAACCGTGCTGGCAAGACCTCAATCATGGGTTCGAACCTTGAGCAGCAGCTCACAGGGTTCATCACCTTCGGCCTAAAGCCCTACATCGATACCGTCGAGGACGAGCTGAACGACAAGCTGTTTGGCTCAGGCCCACGCTTCGCTGAGTTCGTGGTCGAGGGGCTGCTGCGCGCTGACAGCGCCGGGCGAGCCGCCTACTTCCAGGCTGCCTTGGGTGGCTCGGGCGGCTCGGGCTGGCTGTCGATCGATGAGGTTCGCGAAAAAGAAAACTATGCGCCGCTGGGCGGCGACTACGCCCGGGTTACCCGGTGGGAGATGCAAAAAAATGGCGAACCTTGAAGTCCCGTTCGAGCTCAAGGCCGTAGACGATGCCGGCAACTTCGAGGGCTACGCCGCGGTGTTCAACAACGTCGACTTGGGCGACGACGTAATACTGCCTGGCGCCTTCACCCGGGTGAAGGCCACTCGCAGCGGCAAACTGAAGCTGGCCCTTTATCACGACCTGACGCGCCTGGTGGGAGCTGCAGATTACAGGCAGGACGACCACGGCCTGCTGCTCAAGGGTCAGGTAAACCTCAACGTCAGCTACGCCCGTGACGCCTACGAGCTGATGAAGGCCGAAGTGCTCGACAGCATGTCGATCGGCTTCAACACCATCAAGGCAGATTTCGAGGACCGTGCCGGCCGGCGCGTGCGCCTCATCAAAGAGGCCGAACTCTGGGAGGCGTCCTTCGTACCTTTCGGCATGAATCCCGAGGCGCAAGTCCTCAGCGTCAAATCGGACATCAGACTTTTCGAGAAGGCCCTGCGCGAACGCATGGGCCTCTCGCAGAAGGAAGCGGCGGCAGTCGCTTCGCTCGGCTACACCGCGCTACGCCGTGACGGCGGGAGCGAGGCCACGGCGATCGTGGATGAGCTGAAAGACATTTCCAACCTGTTCACCCACCATTTCGGAGTAGCATGATGAGCGAAGTAAAAGAACTGAAGGATTCCCTGGAGCTGCAACTGAAGAGTGGCTTCGAGGGGCTGCAAAAGAAATACGATGCGGCCATGGACGAGGTCCAGAAGGGCAACAAGGTTGCTGGCGACCTGAAGAAGCAAATCGAAGACCAGAAGGGAGAGCTGCAGAAGGTCATCGACCAGGTGGTTGATCTGGAGCAGAAAGGCGTCAAGCTGCGCGGCCTGCCGAGCGAAGGCAAAAGCTTCATCGACATGATCAAGGGCGATGACAGCTATAAGGCCCTGTCTTCGAATTCGGCTAGCCGTGCCGAGATCGAGGTCACCAAGTCTGATCTGGCCACCATGAAGGAAGTGAAGGTCACCAGCGCCGGTGTTGTCGCGCCAGTTTATGACACCACCATCCAGCCAGGCATTCGCCAAGAGCTGAGAATCCGCGACCTGCTCACCGCTATCCCGGTCACCGGGCAGAACTACACCTACTTCCGTGAGAAGCTGCATACTCGCGGCGCCGGCATGGTAGCAGAGGGTGGCTCCAAGCCAACCAGCGACGTGACTTTCGAAGCGGCAACCGATCGCGTCAAAAAGATCGCGGTCTGGATGCCAGTGACCGAAGAAGCGTTGGCCGACGTTCCCCAAATGCAGGGGTATATTCAGGAACTGCTGCGCTACGACCTGAAGCTCGAAGAAGAAACCCAGATCCTCAAGGGTGATGGTACTGGCGAAAACCTGAACGGTCTTATGACCCAGGCCACAATCTACGACGCCAACTTGACCAAGGCAGGCGATACCTCGATCGACATCGTGCGCCGCGGCATCTATCAGGTTCGTAAGCAATCGAAGCTGTCCGCTGATGGCGTTGTGATGAGCGAGCTCGATTGGATGAACATCGAGCTGCAAAAGGATGGAGAAAACCGCTACCTGTTCGCCAACCTGCAGGGCCTGGTCACTCCGATCCTCTGGGGTCGTCCGGTCATTACCTCGGACAGCATGGACGAGGGTGATGCAGACGATGGCGGCGAGTTCCTGATCGCCAACTTCGCCCGCGCGGCAATCCTCTTCGACCGCATGAGCTATCTGTTCAAGATGGGTCTGATCAACGATATGTTCATCAAGAACATGATCGCGCTGCTGGCTGAAGAGCGTCTGGGCCTCGGCGTGCGCCGCAAGGAAGCCCTGGTCAAGGGCAACTTCCCGGTCGCTGCCTAACCCATCCTTCAAGGCCGGCGTATCGCCGGCCTCTTTGTTTCAGGAGGCAGTATGCACATCAAAGCTCTGTGGGGGTTCGTCGGTAACGCCGATCTGCTGGGCTCCGAGTCGGCCAAGGTCAAGCGCGGCCAGGAGTTCGAGAAGGCTGACGATGAATACGCCCATGCACTGTTGGGCAAAGGCCTCGCCGTTGAGCTCGACGCCAACGGCAAGCCCAAGGTGGCCAAGCCCAAGGAATCCAAGCCTTCGGCCCCGAAAGAGGCCAAGTAAATGCTCGACCTTGCCACCGTGAAGATGCATCTGCGGGTCGATGGCGACGAAGAAGACGCCTTGATCGGCGGCTACGTCGCAGCGGCCAAGGCCCATGTCGAGCAGCACTGCGACCGCAAGCTGGTAGAAAACGACCCGGTGGAGCCCGAGGAAATGGGGTTGACCGGAGATGTCGAGCAGGCGGTCTTGCTGCTGGTCGGCCACTGGTACGCCAACCGCGAGGCTGTTGCTGTCGGCACTATCGCCACGGCCATGCCGCTCGCCGTCGAAAGGCTGCTCTGGTACAGGAAGCGATTCTGATGAGAGCCGGACCCATGCGACACCGCGGCCTGCTGAGCAAGCCGGAGCGCGTGCAAAACAAGACGGGTGGCTTCGACCAGGTGTGGGCGGATGTCGGGAGGGTATGGGCCGAGATCACCATGCCCACGGGCAGAGTGTCACCAGTGGCGGAGCAGATCGAGGCGGTTATCAGCGCTGAGATTCGTATCCGTCCAAGATCTGACGTGGTCGCTGGCTGGCGATTTACTGATCTTCGCTCCCGGGCGACCTACACCATCGAGGCTCCACTCCTTAACAACGAACGGGACATGCTGCGGTTGCTGTGCTCCAGCGTCCCCAACCCCTGAGGTGAATCATGAAAATTCGAGCACTGGGCCCGCTGACGGGCGCATCTGGTGAGCGTGAAAAGGGCGAAGAGTTCGAGGTCGAAAAGGCCTATGGCGAAGGCCTCATTGCCCGCGGCTATGCCGAAGAGGTCACCGAAAAGACCGAGAAGCCAGCGAAGGCTGCTCAGACCAAGGAGTAGGCCATGGCTCGCCGGTCCAGTATTCGTGGTGATATCCGGCTGCGCCGGACGTTGCGCAATATCCACAAGACCATGGACAACGAGCTCAAACCAGAGATGGAAAAGGCCGCGAACAGGATTTTGGAGACACAGCGACAGCTGATGCCCAAAGACACCGGGGCGGCAGCTGCAGCGCTGACCGTCTACGTTTCACCGAGCGGCCTGGATGCTCAGATCGGTATCCGGGGTAAGCGCGCCAATGGCAGGTTTTTCTATCTGCGCTTCATCGAGTACGGGACCAAGGGCTACATCGGCGGGAAGCGGGCGGGGGAGCGCAATCGGCGCGTAACCAACAAGAGCGACGGCACCCACTTTTTCGGCAAGTACCCGGACATTCCGGCCAGGCCGGCGCACCCATGGCTGCGCCCGTCGATGCAGGTCAATCGGGAGTATGTGATGGCCGACATTGAGGCCGCTGTACGCCGTACGCTGCGCAAAGCAAGCCAAGGAGTAGGCAATGGCTAATCCGTCACTGGCCCTGCAGGAAGCGATATTCGCCCGGCTACGAGCTGAGGTCAGTTGCCCGATCTACGACGGGGCGGACATCAACACCCCGATGCCCTACGTGTCGATCGACCGGGAAATCTCGGTGAATGCCAGCCCGATCTCCGGGCGCAAGCGCGAGACGCGCCTGATCTATCTGTCAGTCTGGTCTGATGCCGTTGGCCAGGCTGAGGTGAAGCGCATCAACGGCGAGGTTATCGCCGCCCTGGACGAGCGCCGCCTGCCGCTGGAAGTCGGCCGTGCCGTCTCCGTTCGGGTCGAACAGGCCGACGCCCAGCGCGATGCCGACGGCATCACCTACCAGGGCTCGATCACCGTCCGTGTGATCACCACCCACTGAATCACCCACTGGCCGCTCTGCGGCTTCTATCCAACGTGGCTTTGGAGGATCACCCATGCCCGCAGAAGACAACCTCAACACAGCCGCTGGCTGCCGCCTGTTCATTGGCAGCAAGACCGGCGCAACCACCAAAACCGAGTTCGAGGCCGACACCTATGTGCGTGTTGGTGAAATCGAAGACCTCGGCGAGTTCGGCGACACCTTCAGCAGCGTGACCTTCACGTCGCTCGAGGATGGCCGGGTGCGCAAGTACAAGGGCACGGCTGATGCCGGCGACATGACCATGACCGTGGGCCTGGATAACGGTGATGCTGGCCAGAACGCCGTCAAGACCGCCCACAAGGATCGCAGCAAGGGCGATTACAACATCAAGGTCACCCTCAACGACGGCGACCCTGATGCATCCCCGGCAATCAGCCCGACCACCTTCTACTACCGCGCGAAGGTGATGAACAACACCGTTGCGGCCGGCGCCGCTGACAACGTGGTGCGCCGCAAAATCACCCTGGGCATCAACTCGGAAATCCTCGAGCTGCTGCCGGCCCCTGTTACCCCATAAGCGACCCGGGGCTTCGGCCCCGGCCTCACAGGACCTGATCCATGAACAACACGCTGCACGGTACCGTTATCGTCAAGCTGGGTGATGAAGAGTTCACCCTTACCCCGACCCTGAAGGCTGTGCGGGCGATCGAGAGCCGCTTTGGCGGCCTGCGCGGTGCTTCCCAGGCGATCAACTCGCTCAGCGTCGACGGTTGCGCCGCCATCCTGGTGGCCGGTGCCGGCCTCGACGACAAGGCCGCCAAGGCAGTGCCAGAGAAAGTCTGGCAGCACGGCGTTCTTGATGTGTCGACGCAGCTGAACTCCTACTTGGTCGCGCTGTACAACCCGCGCGGCAAAGACCCGGGAAACGACCAAGCCGGGACGGCGTAAGCGTCATCGAAGACGGAAGTTACGTTGACCGGCTGTACTCGATCGCAACGGGCTGGCTTGGCTGGCAACCCGATGTGGCTTGGCGAACGCCGCTACCCGAGTTGTTCATGGCGTTGGATGCCAGGCTGGAGTGGTCGCAGATGACCAACCCCTTCGGCAAAGGAAAGGCGCAAGGGGCCAAGCCGAAACCCAGCGCCTCGGCCGTGGCCGACAAGCTGCGCCAGGCGCTGACGGGCCGAAACGCATAGCTCAACACCCGCTCCGGCGGGTTTTTTCGTTCTGGAGAATTACATGGCCGACCAACAGGTCCAGGGGATGCTGGTCCAGATTGAGGCGACCACGGCTCAGCTTCGTCGAGAGTTGGCCAATGCCGATCAGTTGGTCGCTCGGTCATCCCAGGCGATTGATCAGAGTTTGGCGAAGGTCGACTCTGCTTTTGATCGGGCAGGCGCCGCAGCGCAGCAAGCCGGTACTCTCGTTCGTGGTGCTTTCGCGGCCGTGGCCGGAGCCGGCCTGATCGGCGGAATCATTCAACAAGTCGACGCCTACGGTCAGATGTCTGACCGGATGAAGGCTGCAGCCGGAAGTGCAGGCGAGTACCAGCTGGTCCAGGAACACCTCCTGCAAACTTCCCAAGAAACCTATCGGCCTCTGGCTGAAGCCCAAGAGCTTTACATCCGCACTGCGGACGTAATGCGCAGCCTGGGCTTCAACACTCAGCAGACGCTCGACATCACCGACAGCTTCAGCTTCCTGCTGGTGACCAACGCCGCCGCTGCCGACAAAGCCGGCTCCGCGCTGGATGCGTACTCGAAGGCGCTGCAGACCGGCAAGGTCGAGGCGGATGGGTGGGTGTCCATTCAGGACGCCATGCCTACCATCGTCACTGCGATTGCCTCCGCAACCGGCAAGAGCGCCGAGGAGGTCAGGAAGCTCGGTGTCCAGGGCAAGCTTTCGCTCGATGACATCAACACCGGCCTGCTGCGCACCGTGGAGGTCAACCGCAAGGCTGCGGCCGACATGTCCACCAGCGTGCAGGACGCGATGGTGAACATCAGCAACTCCATTCAGGCATTCCTGGGTGGTATGGAAGAGCAAACCGGCATAGTCGCTGGCTTTGCGAGCGTGCTGATTGCCCTGGCTGACAACGTGGACCTGGTGGCCGTGGCCATGGGCGGCGTTGGAGCTGCTGCGCTGACCAACTACGTTGCGAAGGCCGGACTTGCCGTGCAGGCCGCGCGGGCTGACCGTGCTGCGCGCATTGCCCAGGCTGAGGCAACACTGCAGGCGGCGATTGCGGATCAACGGAAAGCTCAGACTGCCACCATTCTTGCTGAGCGGGAGGCTATTGCGGCGCGCGGTACCGCAGTTCAGACCCAAATGTCCCTTCAGCTCGCAACGGCGCGGACAAAGGAGGCCGCTGCAACTGCCGCAGTAGCAACAGCTCAGTCTGGGTTGAAGGCAGCTTCGGCCGGTCTCCTTGCTGGCCTGGGCGGACCCATGGGGTTGGCGATTCTCGCCGGCACCGCCGCGGCAAGTTTCCTCCTGCTTCGCGACAATGCGGACAAGGTCGGGGTCAGCCTGGAGGACATGCAAAAGCCCGTATCCCAACTGCGGGAGGAGTTCCAGAAACTCAACCGGGACCAGCGGGAAGCCGCTCTGGTGAAATGGCAACAGGAGCAGATCAACGCCGCGGACAAGGTCAAGGATGCCTATGGCGACCTTGCCCAGTCCATACGCTCTGCGACAGTAACAGCACCTGTTCGGGACTCGGGTGGTCAGTACAACAAGCAGTTGGCCGACTACCAAGGAATCATCGACCGGCTGAATGAGGCTCGGTCTTCAGGTGCAGACCTTGCCCCAATCCTCAAGGAGGTGGGTGCGCGCTTCCAGCTGCCAGCGGCTACGTTGCAGGGCTGGATCACTCAGGCGGGCGCCGTCAGTGATGCTGACCAGCGTTCAGGCCTGATTGCGGAAACCTTGCGCGTCCTCACCGGGGTTACCAAGGAAAACACGGTCGCGACCGAAGCGAACAATGCCGCGAAGACCGGTATGAGCAGCGCTGGCCAGACCTACCTGGAAACCCTGCAGAAGCAGCTTGGCGGCCTGCAAGACAACAACGACGCGATCAAGATCGCAAACCGCTACATCGCAGAGAATGCAGACCTCACCGAGACCGATCGGCAGGCGATTCTGTCGGCAGCCAACGCTATCGAGGCGCAGAAGAAGGCCAACGACAAGGCTAACAAGGCCAAGCGTGAGGGGGAGTCAAAGTCTGAACAGGCTGCCAAGCAGCAGCTGAAAGACTTCGACGCAGCTGAGGAAGGCTACAAGCGCCAGATTGAGCTGATCAACACCACTGGCGACAAGCACAAGGATGCGACTGAGGTCGCCAAGCTTTCCTTCGAGCTCCAAGAGGGGAAGCTAGGCAACCTGTCCAAAGCTCAGCAGAAGCGCCTGCTTGAGCTTGCTGCTGAGCTGGACGTGCTGAACAAGATCAAGAAGGCCAATGAAGATGACCTGAAGCTCAGCGCCTTCCGGTCCGCTCAGCAGAGTGGCACCCGAACTCAGGCTGACGGTTTCGATCAGGAGCTTGCTGGTATCGGCTTGGGCGACAAGGCGCGTGATCGCATGCGCTCTGAGCTTGCCCTGCGGCAGAAGTATGTCGCGGATCTCAAAGCGCTGAACGAGCAGCGTAACACTGGGCAGATCAGTCCAGAGCTGTACGCCGGCGAAACCGAGATCCTGAAGCAGGAGTTAGATAAGCAGCTCGAGAACCAGAAGAACTACTACGCAGCGGTAGACGAACAGCAGTCCAACTGGATGAACGGAGTGCGTGAGGCTTGGGCAAATTATGCCGACGAGGCAAGGAACTATTCGGCCCAGGCGGCCGATGCCACCACCAACATATTGGGAAGTGCCCGAAGCGAACTGAGCACCTTCATGACCGATGTTGCCACTGAGACTGAAAGTGCTGGTGATGCACTGGGCAACATGATCGGTGGCTTTGCTGAGTCGGTGCTCAACGCGCTGGCCGACATGGCCGCGCAGTGGCTCATTTACCAAGGGGTCCAGCTGCTCGTCGGCAAGACTACCCAGGCGAGCGCTGCGGGAATGATGGCAGCGAACGCCCAGGCGACAGCGCTGCAGGCCGGCCTGGCTGCCTTTGCTTCTACTGCAGCAATTCCAATCGTTGGTCCGGCCCTGGCACCAGGTGCAATGGCAACTGCGCTCACCATAGCCAACCCGTTGGCTTCGGCCGTGGGCATGACCGCGATGTCGGGTGTGGGCTTCATGGATGGCGGCTACACAGGACACGGCCGCAAGGATGAGGTCGCCGGCGCGGTGCACCGCGGCGAGTACGTGTTCGATGCTGAGGCTACAGCGCGCATTGGCGTGGGCACGCTGGAAGCCATCAGCGACGGTCGTGCCGCCTTCGTAGGTGGCCCAGGCAGTTCTTCGGCCCCCACTGCTGATTCAGTGGTCTCGGGCGGTCCGGCGCCGGCTCAGCCTGCGCCCCAGGTCAACTTGTATGAGGATGCCAGTCGCGCAGGGCAAGTTCAGATGTCAACGGGCCCGGATGGTCGTCAGATCCTTGATATCTGCGTGGCAAACATCCGGCAAGGCGGCGTGCTGGCCAAGGCTTATGAACAAACCTATGGGGCAAAAAGGGTAGGGCGATGACCGCGATTGCAACGTTGTACGCCTCTGGCGGCAAGGCGTGGATCATTCCGACTCTTGAGCTTCGCTGTCCAGCCTGGCCGGCGCCGATCTACCTCTGTGCTGGCTTCGACGATGTGTGGGCCACGCTCGAGACGGGGGCCAAGGTGAAGTTCACCGCCTCGGCCTTCGATGCAGCGCTGCCCAAGCGCGACGACAGTGGTAGCCAGACGCTGACCTTTGCCATCGACAACGTCACCGGCGTAGCTCAGCAACTGATCGACCAAGCGCTGGAGGCCCGGCAGAAGATCACTCTGGTGTTCCGGATCTTCCTCTCGTCCGACCTGTCCGCACCTGCAGAGAAGCCGTACCGGATGACGGTGCTCAGCGGGTTCATGGAAGGGGCCAGCGTGCAACTGCAGGCTGGCTACTCCGACTACATCAATTTGGCCTGGCCAAGGCGCAAGTACACCTTGAGTTTCGCCCCCTGCCTTAGGTACGTGTGATGTTTGACAGCTACTTGGCCGCCACCTACGAGGATGGCGGACGCGGCCCTGCGCGGTTCGATTGCTGGGGGATGGCCAGGGCAGTGCGTCATGAGGTGTACGGTCTGAGGCTGCTCCCGAGCTGGGGTTATGTCCGAAACACCATGCCGATTGAGTTCACCCGAGCGGTCAACCATGAAGCCGCTGGCATGGAGCGCTGCGAGCCGGAGGTCGGCGCTATCGCCTGCGTTTGGCGGGGCGATATCTGCATCCACGTTGCACTGATCGTTGAGGCCGAAGGCCGGCTGCATGGCCTGGAGATGAAGCCCAGCGGGGTGACCATCAAGCCGCTTCGGCGATTTCAAGACCAGTACCTGAAAGTGAGTTATCACCGTGATCGAATTCTACCCGAGCAAGCTTGAGGGCTCCCCCCTGGAGCGCCACAGAACCGACAAGGTGATGACGATCGAGGGGTGGCTGCAGCGCAACGTTCCAGGGTATGCGCCGCGATCGGCACCGCCCATCAGCATCGAGGTGAACGGGGTCTTCATTGCGCCTGCCCACTGGGGCAAGGTCGAGTTTTCCCCTATGGACAACGTCCGAATCTACCCGGAGCCCAAGGGCACCGGCCTTGAGGTGGCTGTGTGGGCCGTGGTGGCCGCCGTGGTGGCGGTCGGCGTCATCATGCTCACGCAGAAACCGCTGACCACCCCGACGAACAAGTCGCAAAAGGGACAGAGCCTTAACCTGGCGAAGACCACCGGCAACCAGGTAAAGGTGGGGGACATAATCCGGGAGGTCGCCGGCCGCACGCGAATCTTCCCCGACTTCCTGGTGCCCCCTCGGCATTACTTCGTCAACGAAACGGAGCAGTGGGTGGAGATGCTGCTGTGCGTTGGCGTGGGTGAGTTTGAGATCAACCCGACCGACGTGAAGATCGGCGACACCCCGATCGCATCGCTCGGTAGCACCGCGCGATACCGGATCTACGGCCCAGGCGAGTCGTTAGCTGATGAGCCGGCTCGGCTCTGGTGGCACAACTCCACCGAGGTTGGGTCAACCAGCACTGGCGGGGCAGGGCTCACGCTCACGACCACCACCACCGTGGCCCAGCAGTTTACGGGCGAATCGGTGCTGGTTGCCGACCATGTGCTGACCGTTCCAGAGGGTGCTGGCTGGTTCCCGCTCGGTTGGGACAGCGGAATGATTGCTCGCATCGAGGTGCCGTACCCGTACACATACACCGGTCCGGTTGATGGGAGCGCAACCGTGGTCAGCGGCCCGCATCTGCCCATGCTAAAGCCGTTTGTTGGAATGCGTATCGAGATATCGGGAGCCAATGCTGGCGAGTACGTGGTGGCCAGCTATACACCAGAGGTGCCAGGCACGCCGGCAGTGCCAGGTAGCGCCTCGATGGTAACCGGCAGCGCGGCGCCTACGCGCTTCGACTTCAATGTGACGCCGCTAAGCTTTACGGTTTCTCGGGGAGCCAGCGATTTCCCCGTTTCTCTGATCACTGCCACCACCGACCTCGCCGGCCTGGTATCTGCAGTGAACGCCGCTTTGGCAGGCACGCCGTTAGTGGCCAGTGCATCGAGCGGGCGCTTGCGGATTGCTGAGCAGGCCGCGCCGTTCACCGGTATCGACCTGACCATCACCGGTGTAGTCGTCGACATCCTGGGTGCGAGCCCCGTGTTTGCGACGGGCGTGAAGTCTGAGGCGGCAACGGATGGTCAAGATGCCTCGATGACCATGGCGTATGACGGCGGCGCTCCAGCTGTAGGCCTGCAGACCGGTGAATTGCTTTCATCGATAGGCTATCGCGACATGCGTTACCGGATCACGGAAGTTTCTGATGATTCCGTGGACGATGACAGCGAGACCCCGGAAGACGAGAGCCATGGGCCTTCAGCGATCACAGTCGTCCGCCTGACTGACACCGGTTCGGTTGACGATGAGTGGGATGGGTTCGACGCGATCCAGAGCAATGGCGTGAGCGCCGTGCTGGACGGGTCAACCACTGAAGGCGACTGGGCGGGGTCGTTCGTGGTCTGCCCGGAAGGCGAGACTGTACGCCGGGTGGAACTGGACTTCTTCTTACCGAACGGCCTGATCCGCTACACCGAGAAGAACGGCAACCAGCGTCAGGTCAGCGTGAAGGTCGAGGCGCAATACCGCGATACCAACACGGCAGGTGACTGGACCTCCGTTTTCTGGACCTTCACTGCAACCCGCCGAGATCAGATCGCTTTCACCCGAGCGGTAACCTTCCCGACCTACATGCGCGGGGAAATGCGGGTCCGCCGAATCGGTGAAGAGTCTACTGCCAACACCAAGCAGGACCGTGTGCAGTGGTATGGCATGCGCGCCAGAATCGACAAGGCGCCGTTGCGCTATCCCGGCGTGACGGTGATCGCTGTGTATGCCCGGGGCGGTACCAAGCTGTCAGCGCAGTCCGAGAGTCAGGTATCAGTGATTGGCACGCGGAAGCTGCCGGTGCTGGTCGATGGCACCTGGTCGGCGCCGACAGCTACCAGGGACATCGCACCCTGGGTTCACTACGTCGCGGAGGATGCGGGCGCCACTGACGACGATCTGGATATCGAAGAGTTCGTGCGCCACGGCGCTACTTGGCAAAGTCGGGGGGACTACTTCGACTTCGCCGTAGAAGAGGCAGGCACGGTCAAGGACGCCCTGAACGATGCGTTGAAGGCCGGGTTTGCGAAGTTCACGCTTGAGCGTGGACGGATCACGCCCGTGCGCGATGAGCTGCGCACCCAGATCGGCAAGATGTACACGCCGCAGAACATGACCAGCCCCCTCAAGCGCGCTTTCACACTGCCGGCACCGGATGACTACGACGGCGTGCTTATCAAGTACCGGGATGGGAACACCTGGGCGGAAGAAACGGTGAAGTGCAAGCTGGACGGTGATGCATTCATCAGGGTCGAGGAAATAACGCTCGATGGCGTCACTGACCGCGATCGTGCCTGGCGGTATGGCATGCGGCAGCGCCGGGCGCAGGTCTACCAGACCAAAAGCTACAGCTGGAGCACCGAGCTATCGGCGCTCAATAGCGGTTACCTCAGCTATGACGCTGTGGCAGATGACATTCCGGGGTACGCCCAGTCCGCGGTAATGGCTGATTGTTCCCATGGAGAGGGCCCGGTGATCGTAGAAAGCAGCGAGCCGTTCACTTGGGAGGCTGGGAAGACCCATGTGCTTGCAGTTCGCAGGCCTGATGGTTCTGTCAGCGGGCCATGGGCTGCAGCGCGCCTGGACGACTACAGAGTAATCATCCCGACGATTGATTTCGAACCGGATCTTTCCTTGGAGATTGAGCCGCCGCACTTGCTGTTCGGCGTCTCGAACAGGTGGTGCTACCCGGTCCTCATCACATCCATCGAGCCGGGTGACTACTCGGCGGATATGGAGGCGGTCAACTACGACGCGCGTGTCTACGCGGATGACGACAACTTTGCACCTGAGGATGCTTGAGGATGCTGACCTTTCCGGATGATCTCCCGCTGCCAGTGGGGGATGGGTACGGCTTCAAGCCCGTAAGCCCGATAATCAGGACGACGATGTCGAGTGGTCGGGCCATGCAGCGGCGGCGGTTCGGCAGCGTTCCTACGCTGCTGCCCGTCAGCTGGTTGCTCTCGGCAGCAGAGGCCAAGCTGTTTGAGGGGTGGTGCAAGTGGGGGATCGGGTGGGCCGACTGGTTCCTCTGCCCGCTTCGGACGCCGCTGGGGCTGAAGCCGCATCGCGCCAGGTTCACCGACATCTACACCGGTCCCGAGTTTGTGAGCGATGACCTGTGGCGCTACACGGCCACGCTTGAGTTGTTCGAATTGCCTATCGTCGACGAGGCGGAGTTCACCTCTCTGCTTGCCGGTATGCCGATCACGGTAATGACCGCCCAGCTCCGCGCCTTGCTGGAGCGCTGGTACACCAAGTCTTGGCCAGGCGCCACGGCTACCTAATTCTCTGCCCACTTCGGTGGGCTTTTTTTCGCCTGGAGTAAACATGAGCGGAGCAGAAGATCTCGCGCGCTTGACACAAACGATCGACAAGACCGACGAGCTGCTACTGTCGCCGGAAGTGAAAATGGTGGAGGTGTCGCCTGGGGTATGGCGACCGACCAATGCGATGGTAATGACTAACCTGTCGACCTTGCTTGGCGGGGCAATGCCCTACACCTCGGTGGCGCTGGGGCTGGTTGGCACCGTGGATGGCACAAACTTCAGCGTTCTTTCGAGCGCTGATGACGAATATGTGAACGTGTACCGCAATACAGCAGGTGCTGCGGTTTTCGTGGATACCTACCCGAACGCCAAGAAGGTCAAGCAGGTGCAGGACAGTACCCAGTTCGCTGTCGAGACAGCTCCACCCCGCAACATGTCGGAAACTCACCCATGGGCCCTAACTGATGAGCTGCTTCGCGTAATCCTCGGGGTGAGAACCGACGGTGTCGTCGATGCGATCCTCGACCGGCTGCCCGGCCTGTCGCTGGTCGGTGACTTCGCGTGGGCGCTCTGTGACCAGAACGACATCGTTATCCTGGGTATCAAGTGGAGCGGTGAGGTTGTGTTCTATCAGCCGCCGGCCAGCGCCGCGACTTCCTTGGCGTGGGTGGAGGGCGCCCATGGCCAGCGAGATGTGTGGGTGCTTTCCAATGGCATTCCCTACCAGCTCACATCTGATGGGGACAACAGCGAGCCGCTGCTCAGTTCTGGTGTCGTTAACTACTTGCGCCGCTACAACACTGTGACAGCCCAGTCTGCTCAGGTTCCCGCCGCCGGCAGCGTTGCCGGGTACGTGACCAAGCTTCTGCACATCCTGTTCAACGGCCAGTCGCTTATGAGGGGTATTGGCTCTGGCGCGCCGATCACCACTCAGCCGCCCGCCGCAAACAGGCTGCTCACCCTCAATGATGGGGTGCAGCTAGCGGACGAGACCGGGACCCTGACTTCCGGCATGGTTGCACCGTTTAAGCCGCTCACTGCCCGCTCGCTTGAGTCGCCTGCACTGCAGACGGCCGCCAACATCAACCGCAATCGCGGCTTGCCGGCGAACTGCGGCCTGCTCACCAGCGACCACTCGCGGGGCGCGCAGGGCATCACGTCACTGAACAAGGGCACCGTCCCGTACGGCAATAGCATCACCGCAGCCACGGCCGCGAAGGCTGAGGCCGATCGCTTGGGCTATGCCTACGAGATTCCGTTTGTTGGCTGGAACCAGGGGCAGCATGACGGCGGCATGGCCGCCGGGGTGTACATCGGCCACCTGCTGCAGCTGCAAACCGACTACGACGCCGACCTGCGAGCGGTGTCCGGGCAGATCAACACCATCCCGATGCTGCTGACCCAGATGAGCAACTGGACGGCGCCGGCCTACAACCGATCCTTCAGCAATATCCCTCATGAGCAACTGCAGGCGGCGCTGGAGAACCCCGAAAAGTTTGTGATGGCCGGCCCTCAGTACTCTCTGCCGAGCAATACCGACGGCATCCATCTTCCTGCCGCGTCGTATGCCCGCGATGGCGTGATGGTTGCCCGCGCGGCGCGCGCGATCATAAACAAGCGTATCTGGCTGCCTCTGCACTGCCTGTCGGCCAAGCGCACTGGTGTAACGGTCGACCTGCGGTTCCACGTGCCGACCGGACCACTGGTTATCGACATCGTGAACGTGCTGGACCCTGGCTTCTACGGCCTGCGCTGGATCGACAGCACGTCCAGCGCGACCCTTACCAAGGTCGAGAAGACCGGCTTCGATACCCTGCGCCTCACCCTGAGCAATGAGCCTACAGGCACCGAACAAATGATAGGCATCGCCGACATCGGTGTAGCAGGCAGTCGTGCGGGTCCGACTACCGGTCCAAGAACGTGCATTCGGGACAGCGCCCCTGATCTCGATGCTAGCGGCACACCGGTATACAACTGGGCCTGCCACCAACGAATTCAAGTCACCAACTGATGGAGTGCACCTCATGGCTTTGCGAGGCCAACTGATTGTCCTGCCTGGCGTCCAGGCACCTGCAGCACCTGGTGCGGTGAAACTCAACGTTTCCGCCGCCGACCGCATCGCATCGTCGATGCCCTACATTCACCGGGCGATGGCGCCAAAAAGTCTGGTGGCCCTGGCTGAGGGTGGCGTCTCGGGCAATTGCCGGGTTACCGGCGAAAAGCTGCTCCAGAAGGGTTCGTCGCCCTCGGTCCTGCGCCTGAGCACCGTTGGTGGCAAGCCGGCGCTGGGGTTCTCTGCCGACAACAGCCTGGGTGCGCTGGCGTTTCAGCCGGGAAGCCTGCCGGCTTCCTACACGGTGGTCATGCTGATCGCCATCACCGAGCCCACTGATCGCCTGAACTTCATGATGGCCTACACCGGTGATGCAGCGATCGCTACGGTACTTCGCTACGACACCACCACCGCCTCCTCGGAAGTCAAGCGTCTGGTCGCCTACGGCAGCACCAACAGCGCGCCATATGCGGAAGCGATACGGCCGGCCGGTACCTGGGCTGTCGCGATTGTTGATTACGACGACACGACGAAGAAGGTATCGATCGCGGTGAACCAGGTTGAGTCGTTCGCTGAGAACACCAAGACCACCGGCAGTGCGGCCGGCACCGAAAGCTACCTCGAGATCGGCTATCACGGCAGTGGAAACAGCCTGCGCACTGCCAAGGTAGGGGACACCTTCGTGTTCAACCGGTCGCTTCGCACTAGTCCAACCAACCTGGCACAGCTTGCGCAACTGGTCGCCGCGCTGAAAACCGAATACGGCATCGCCTGATCTGCAAGCTGTGAACGTGGCCGCCTTGAGCGGTTTTTTTGCACCTGTAAATCATGTAGCCCGCCATGCGCGGGCTTTTATTGACTGGAGAAATCATGTCACTGGACACCGATATCCGAGAGGGCCTGGCCCTGCTGCCGCCGCAGATGGGCACGCGGCCAGCGAGGGTCATCCTTCACGCCATCAACCTGCAGGAAAACCCGACGCGGCTGGAGCAGCAGGTCAAGGGGCCGGCCCGGGGCGACTACCAGTTCGAGAAGGGCGGCGGCGTCGTTGGCGTAATGACCCATGGCGCGGCCAAGGCCAAGGCCCAAGAGGTCTGCCGCGCCCGCGGGGTGGCGTTCAATGCCGACTCGATCTATCAGGCCATTGGCCGGGACCCTGTTCTGGCCGCAGCACTTGCCCGGCTACTTCTTTGGACTGATCCGAAGCCTTTGCCGGAGGCCGGGGATGAGCAGGGAGCCTGGGCGCTTTATCTGCGGGTTTGGCGACCTGGTGCGTACGATCGACAGCCAGAGGAGCTGCGAGCGAAGTTCAAGCGCAACTATGCCGATGCCATGAAGGCAGTTCCCGCATGAATTGGTTGGCCGCTGTGCCAGCTTGGTGCTGGTGGCTGATTGCGCTGATTGTCGTGGGCGGCGGTCAGCAGTACCGGGTGGTTGTTGCCCGGGGCGAGACCGCCGAGGCCCGAACCGAACTGTCCGACTACCGACTGCAGGTAGCCGAGCGGGATCGGCGCTCCGCAGTCCAGGCCAGAACCGAAGAACAGCGCCGCCAGGCTGTGGCGGACAAGGAGGGTGAGAGTGCACGACAGCAACTGGAACTGGCCCAGGGCCGCGCCGCTGCTGCTGAGTCTGCTGCTGGCGGGCTGCGGGGTGAAATCGATCGACTGCGCGCCGGCCGAGCAGCAACCTGCAACACCATCGCTACCCAGCAGCGCCAGGCAGGAACCTCTGCCGTCGTGGTGCTCGGGGGATTGCTTGAAGAGTCTGACCGAATGGCGGGAGACCTCGCGGCAGCGCTTGAGCGAAGCCGAATAGCCGGCCTGGCTTGCGAAGCTATGAGCGACGCAATGCGGAAAAATTAAAAGATGGGAGAGGGGGACGGGGCGACGCTTTGCTGAATGGCCCCTACATTAAGGAGTATGCCAGGGCCATAAGCGTAGTTTGTCAGCCAATCAAGCGGAGCGTGAACGACTTGTGCGGGATAGTACCCTTGTGGGTCTTCGGCCCCTGGCCGAATTTGATAGCGTAACGTGACGAATCCTCATCAAGTTTCATACTCTTGATTCGGTAGACGCCTGGTTCAAGCTTCGAAATCTTGTCGTTGAATTGCTTCGATCTGTCGATCTTGATGATCTCGACATGCCGGGCCGTTTGAGAGAGCTCTTCGGTGATGTCGTTAGCCGAAATGAACAATGTGCCCGAACTGCTGGAGTGGGAGTTTTCGATAGCCCTGCTCTTCGATCCATGCTTTGGAGCAGCACCTTTTTGTGCCAGGCCGTTGACCAGATCAATCCACTCCTTGCCAATTCGCTTGGAAGAGTACTTGGCGGCAGTTGCCAGGGCGCCCTTCGAAAGCGCCTCGAATGCATTGTTGTCTTCGGCGATTTCAAGAATGCGTTCGGCTAGCTCTTTTTCGGACTCCACCAAGTAGCCGTTAGCGTAGTCATCGATGATCTCGATAGGGCCGTAATTGGTGTTGAACGAAATTACCGGCGTGCCCATCGACATCGACTCGATGATGCTCAGGCCGAAACCTTCAGACAGCGAAGTGGATAAGGTGCAGCGAGCCCGGGAATAGACGGCATGTGGAACTCGGGTGTAGCCGTTGAGAGACACGTTGTCTTCAAGATCTAGCTCAGAAATAAGCTCAGAAAGTTCATCGGCCAAAGCACCGCGACCCCAGATCTCCAGCTGGAGTTTTGGGTTTTGCTCTACGACGATCTTGAAGGCGCGAATGGCGCGGTCGAGGCGCTTGCCACCTTCAAGTCGCGAGACGATTGCGAAGACGTTCTGGTCTCTGGAAACGTCTTGCTTAATAGCAAACTCAGTGACCGAGTTAGGAATAACAACGGCGTTGGAGCTTTCGCCGAACTGCTGCTCGATGTCCCTTTTTTGGCTTTCGGTAAGCAGCACAAGAGCATCGCAGCTGTTGGCGTTATCAATGATCAGCTGACTGCGAGGCTTAATCGGGCTGCCAAAGGTGAACGGCTCCATGAAGTGGTTCCCATGGAGGGTCAGAACCTTGGAGATCTTGCCGCCGAGAACATTGGTCACAACGTCGCTCGTTGAAGAGGCGTCGGAGATTATGACCGTGTGCGCGCCGTAGTCGGCAAGCTCTTCGAGCCATGCTGAGCATGCTTCGTCACGTGTTTTGTACTGTTTCGATCTTTCGCTATCAATTACCAATTCAAAAGATACAGAGTTACCTTCGGCGTCCAGGATCTCCCGGGCAAATACATCGCCAAAGCTGTTCATGTATTCGCGACTCTGGAACTCGGTCAGGCCGATGAATCGAGATCTTCGCTTTGGAAGGTTGGATGCAAACTTGACTGAGAGCTGCTCAAGATCGGTGATCTTGGTGCCGGAGCGACGCATTACGGAGGCTTGGCAATAGTAGTAGAAGAAGTTCAGCGCAAGGACTGGCTTTGCCAGCTGCCCGCTGATGCGCAGGGACTGTACAGAACCTTGCAGCCCAAGGTCCCAGTCGATTGAAACGATGCACGACCTGAAGCCGTTATCCGCCAGAATGGCAGATCGGTTGAGCGACACCCGTGTCACCCCTCCGGCAGAGGCAGACAATCGGTTTAGGACAGAGACCACCTGAGTTACAGCCGGTGGAGCAGCCCGTTTTCTTCCCATCAATGCGCCAAGCATCCGTACACATCCTGATCCGTTACAAACCCGGCATTATGCCAGCAACCCTTGCTAACTGCAGCTTTTAGAAGCGCTCAGAAAGCTAGCTGGAAATTTCTTGCAAAAGTACCATTCTCTTCATCGACCAAACAGGCCCGTAGAGAACATTGCAGTGGACAAGCGCACCTTCATAGGGATGGTTGAAGCCGGCGAGCCGCTGATTCAGCAGGCTATCGACGCCCTGCGGGAATATCACCAGGCCCAGCATCGCGGCGCGCCGGCGGAGGAGATCGAGCGCCTGCGTCTGCTGGCTGAGTCACTGTTCCAGGTGGTGTCCGATTACCAGCTACGCGTCATCGCCAAGGTCAGAGGTAAGGATTTGCCACCTCTTCACTGATCCGCTGATCGGCAATTGCCCGCGACCTATCCCGCCTATACGATACTGTTCATATATACAGTATTGGTGCCCTATGTACTTCCTCCTCGTTCGCCGCCGCGTGAATGGCGTGGCCATCCCTACGAATCAGCTCGGCAAGATCACACCCATCCGGGCCGACATCCACATCGGCGACCACCACAGTGAGCCGCTGGGCCGGGTATCGACCCAGGCCTGGGTGTTCAACCCGTCGCCTGGGCCGGACATCATCCCGCGGCTGCACGATGCCAAGGTCAACGGCATGG
This sequence comes from Pseudomonas sp. JR33AA, assembly GCF_021378985.1. Classification (NCBI taxonomy): domain Bacteria; kingdom Pseudomonadati; phylum Pseudomonadota; class Gammaproteobacteria; order Pseudomonadales; family Pseudomonadaceae; genus Pseudomonas; species Pseudomonas sp. JR33AA. The sequence goes on along the minus strand of NZ_JAJSAW010000013.1, from coordinate 23,255 downwards.
CCCAACTCGGGATCAACATCAACGGGGTGGAGGAGGTCGACGGCGTGCTCTACGCGCAGTCCTGGTGGTGCAGGGCAGAATGATGGAGGGGATACCGAAAGCTTGGCTGGATGAGCTGGACGACAGATTTGCCTTGGTCACCGATCCAGACGGACGTGCCGCTGTTCTCGATGAGATGGCCTATGCCGCTCACCGCCGGTGTGAAGTCAGCTCGGAGAACCTGGTCGATATGCTGGAACTGTCCGAGGCGGCGCGGCTTTGGGCGCTGACAGAGCATGAAGAGGCCTATCACATCGGCCTGTTCAAGTACGAATCGTGGGAGGGGATGGGGAGTGATGAGCTTGGCCGGATCATCGTTAGCAGAATGCCAGGGTGGGGGTGCTGATGCTGTCTAGAACTGCTCGAAAGCTTTTCGGTTTTACTGAGTGAAAGTCGCTGATACTGGCCGAACTGTATTAGACAGGGGCGGTGCACAGGCCGCTTATGGCGCGGCCTGAGGCCAGAATCTCACGCTACTGCTGCAGTACTGGAGTCTCTATTTAAGGTAGGGCTGGAGCGAGCACGAGAGCCGCTCGCCCCAGGTAAGTCCAGGCCGCGATTGCGAATGCAATCATCCCCACCGAAAAGGCAGTCAAGCCGACAAGACCAACCGTCCACGCCCAGATGTCCCACCATTTCGAAAAGCTCCATTCCTTGTCTTTTTCAATTGCCGCTCGCCAACGTTCGCCTATTGCATAGTCCCTAGCCAGCACCACGACGAGTGTGAAGGAGAACAGCAGCATCGAGACCGTCAAGCTGACCCAAGCCCACCTTGCAGAATGCAAAACTGTCGAGGGAAGGCCAATCTTGTCCGAAAAGAAGACAGAGCAGGTGGCCAAAGCACCTCCGCTCAACACAAATAGAAGCTTGATGATCTCGAGCGCGTATTTGAGTGTGGCCTTCTGATGGTCGTCATGCCGCGCCACTTCTTTTTCATCCCATGCCAAGTTGCTTTACTCCATTCTGGGGGCGGTATCCGATCCGAGTTTAGCGCCTGGCAGCCTGCCTTCAACCCTGCAAATCGGTTCCAAAACTGAAACGGCGACCCTTGCAGTATGCGGCCTGTAGCCGTGCCGTTTCGTCTTTGTTTTGGAATCGATTCTAGCGCTGGCGCCGCATGGATTGGGCGCTTGTACCACGGTCTTGAAATCCGGTGATAGGACGCCGACCAGGGGTGTACTAGCTATCAGCGCGACCTGGCGCGTGATACCAATTTTGATACCAATGGTGGGGTTTTGAGGGGGAGCGTAGGGGTGTTTAGCCCAATGAAATCAACCCTTTACCACCGGCAAACACCCCTAAAAAACTGCATGGTGATGTTAGCGGTGGAGATCAAGGAGCTTACCTATCAATAACTTACGTGGCTTCTTCGCAGCTACGGACCAATTTCGGACCAATTTGGAGCTTTTCCAGCTCCTGCCAGTCGTTGGACGAGTTAATCCAGCGCGCATAAGTCGATAAGAGCATCTGCACGCTATGCCCGAGCTGTTGGGCGATAAATGCGGGGTTGAGACCAGACATTAAGCGTATTGTCGCATAGGTGTGGCGGCAGTTATACGGGGGGCGGTATCTGATCCCCAAGCCTTTAAGGATCGGGCGCCACTGATGGTGCAGGTCCGACGTCTGCTTGACGTGCTCCCCATTCTTCCCAGGCGGGAAGACGAACGGCGATTCGGTGAATTGCCCTTTGCCCAGCCTGCGGCGCTCTGCGTACTGCTTGGCGAACTCCAAGGCGTGCAAGGCCCTGTCGTTGAGCAACACAAACCTATCCTTCCCTGTCTTCGTCCTTTCCTCAACTACCCCGAGCGCGATCGTTCGCCGCACGTGGCCGTCTTCCTGGTCGTATCGACCGCATCCCATCTCAATGCCAGGCCTTCGGACAAGCGTAGGCCAGTGAAGAATATGAACTCGAAGAACGCTGCATGGATCTGGCTCGGCCAATGAGGGTGCTTGTAAAGCTCGGTACCAGCTGCGATCTCACGACTGTCCAGCCACAACTGGGCGTATTCACCGAATGTTGGAACGCCGCCCACAACCGCGGCGGAACTGGGGAACAACTCCGCGTACTTGTCGTGGTCGAGGAGGTTGAGCTTGATCAGGCTGTTTACTTTATCGCGAAGCTGGGATGCAGCCTTGATGCCTTTTTGTGTCGGGGGGTAGGGAAGGGTCTCACTTCGGCGAGTACCTTCCCACATGAACCTGAGCCGGAGCGAGTCATAGTGGACGTCGATTCCAGGGGGTAAATCCATTGGCTTTCCAGCCATTCGTCATACCTCTTTTTGCTGTAGATGATGCGTCCGCCGTGTTTCATCCAGACGCCCTCGGGGATCGCCCCTCGTAAGCGCCGGCCTTCCAAGGCGCGTTTGGTGCAGCCGAGCAAGTCGGCCATTCGCTGTCCGGTGACTTTGTCGACGTCACCGGTGCTTTCGGTTTCCATGGGATGGTCTCCACGCCGCCGGTGGCGGCAGGTTGGTGGTCAGCCGCGGTGCAGCCGGATCATTTCGCGGGCATGCTTGAGGGATGCCAGGTGTTCTTCCCTCGGCGCCGATCTGGCCATTGGCGTCAGGGGTGGTCACTGCAACCAGGTGCTCAAGAGCCGCCACCAGTTCATCGCGCTGCTGGCCCTCGGCCCGGCCGATGTCCCAGAACTGCTGCCCCCAGTGGCCGACTGGCGGCGGGTTGCTGTTTTGCTTGCCGCAAGCCATGGACCCGATAATCGCGTCGCAGAGCAGGCGCTTATAGATGTTCTCCCCATCCAGGCCCAGGCCACCCCGACGGCGGAGGGTGCTCACGACCTCGTCGACGTTCAGGCCGCTGTCCTTGAGCACGATGTCGAGCTCAGACTTCTCAGGGGTGTATATGACTAGAGCCAGCTTGGCTTCAGGTCAGAGATCGGCCGCCAGGCGGCTCCGTTGATGGATGCCCAGAGCTCGCGCCAGGCGTCGAACGGGTCGGCCCAGTTTCCAGGCCCTGGCTCGCTCTTGAATGGGTGGTAGTAGTGCTCACCGTCGCCGTGGTGAATGCGGTTTATGCCCTCGGCGACGTATCGGCTTTCGAAATCCGTCTCACCCTCGCCATCCTGAAGCCGCTCGACGCGCACGTCGGTGATCTCCAGCAGGATGCGACTGGCTGTGCGGGGCATGTGAATGCTCGGATTCCAGGCAGAGCGATCATACCCGCCGCCGTCATCGTCGCCGGCCCATACCGCCTCGCCGTCAGCGCGGTAGATCACGTGGCCTGAGTAGTAGTCCCGGCTGAAGGGCATTTCCCGTATTGGTGGCTGGGCGATCAGGCGTCCAATCGATCATGTTTCCGTGGTCATCGAAGTCATGACTGATCACTCCCCACGTCTCGCGAACCCACAGTCGATCGCCTGGGCGGCCATAAGGGCATTCAGGGTTGCGCTTGGTCGGGTCTGGGTGGCGGATGAACGGCTGGCCAAGGCCGTAGCTGCCGATATCACCCGTTGACCGGGGCTGAACCTTCACCTCCCGGCGGGTGACAGTCTTCCGGCCGTCCAGAATGGCGCGGTCCATAGGCCCGCTGAACGGAATCGGGCGTTCCTTTGCTTGAGACATAGCTTCGCCTTGGCCGCCATATCGCGGCAGTGAGTTGTACAAGTGGTTGATTTTGGTACAAGAAAATCGGCCGATGGTCCGATTCAGTTCTCAAATTGGGAAACCGCGATTGCGTCTCGCCTCGCTTTCGCTAAGGTGAAGGTTCGCCGTCACATACAACCAAAGTCGTAGGAGGTCGACATGAGAATTCGCGGTGATGTTTTTTGGTCTTGGGCTGACCCGACGCTTCACCATAGGACTCATGACGAAACGCTCGTTGATGGAACACTTATAGACGTACAGGTGCGACTGTCGCGGACAGGTAACACGCAGATGTTCATTGGGGTATATGCCGCAAGCGGTATGGCTCTGCATGAAGAGGCGTTCGACTCCCGCCCCGGTGAATCCATGACCAGGGCTTTGGCCTGGGGTGTTGGTCGGGCTCGCCGGATCGCCACTGATCCTCAACCAAAATTTGATCAGGTCGCCTGCTCGAACTAGTGGGAAGAGAGGTCAATGCCTGGCGGAGTACAAATGTGCTCCGCCGAGCATTCAGCGCGCATAATAGCTGCCATGTGGCCCATCTGCTCAACGAGGAAGCGCTCTTCGGCCGCTGCAGCTGCGATGATTTTCGCTTTGTGTTTCTGGCAGAGCATGCAATCGACTTTGCTCCAGTCGCCTGATAACTCAGAGGTTTCCCCTAGCCAGGTGCCGCAGGGCGCTTGCTCAATGTCATCCAGGTCGGTGAATGGTGCGAAGTGCGTTTTCGCGGCGCTGGCTCCGGCCCTGCGCTGGCGGGCTTGAACGACAGACGAATACGCTCGTACAGGTCAGGCAGCATCCATTTGTCAGTTTTAATCAGCACTTCTTTCAGCAGCGCATCCCGCTCGGCCAGCTGGGCGCGCTGATTCGATATGCGCATGCTCTGTCGCAAGATCTGCGCGTCAGAGTGCTTGATGACCTCACGCAGTTGCTCAACATCGCGGGGATCAGTCATCGGCCCTAGGCCAACAATCGGCAGTCCAGTCGCCGCCGCATCCCGCTCTGCCTCTTCTTTGGTCCACCAGAAGGCAGTACCAACCATCCAGGCTATAGGCTCGGGGTGGGGCTGCGGGGCTTTCTGAGCCCGGGCATTCCATTTTTGCCATCGGGATCGGTCAACAAGGCAGGCTGGTCATTCAGCTCGGCCAACCAAGCCGCGCTGGCAGGCTCAACATTTGACCGTCGCAGAGTGCTTCGCGACACCGGTCTTCTGCTCGGCCATGGCCGATCCCTCCCAAGCCGCTGGTGGAGTGCTGTTAACTGCTGCGAATACTAAGTGGCGTTTTGCGGCTGCAACTGCTCCCACAGGAACTCGTGTCGAGTCCGTGGAAGCGGGTTTCTCTGCGATGCGATCAGCGCTGGTAGATCTGCTTGCCGGCGAACCAGGTCTGCAGCACCTGGGTGTCACGCATCGCTTCGGGATCGACGTTGAGCACGTCTCGGTCGAGGACGATCATGTCGGCCTGCTTGCCCACCTTCAGTGAGCCGACCTGCTCCTCCAGGCGCATGGCGCGTGCGGCATTGAGGGTGTAGGCCTGGAACATGGTTTCGCGGTCGATGGCTTCGTCGGCATTGAGCACGCCTTTGGCGCCCTTGCGGCTGACGGCCTGGTAGATCGCCTTCCACGGCTCCGGGGTCGTGATCGGCCAGTCGCTTGCGCCGGCGATGGTCGCACCCGCCTTGTAAAGCGAGTGGGCCGGGTAGCTGTGGGCGAAGGCATGCTCATCGACATACGGCTTGACCAGGTCGACGTTAGTTTCGTCGGCACTGGCCCAGTACAATTGCATGGAAGCAATTACATCGAGCTGTTTGAAGCGTGGATAGTCCTGGGCGCTGACCATCTGTAAGTGTGTGATCGAGTGCGGGACACCACTGTGTCGCGCGCGTCGGGCCTGTTCTACGCCGTTGAGTGCCTCGCGCACGGCGCGATCGCCGATGGCATGCACATGAACCAGCCAGCCACGGGCATCGGCGGCATCGACCAGTTCACCGAAGTGCTTCGGGTCCAGCAGCAGTTCACCGCGTTGGCCGGAGTTTTTGTAGGGCTCAAGCATCGCCGCGCTTTGCGCTGGCATTTCGGCAACGCCGTCGGCGAACACTTTGATGCCGGGCAGGGTGAGATTGCGTACACCAAGGAACTGCTGGCGTACCTTGTCCAGCTCATCCAGGACGGCTGGGCGGGCCTTGGAGTCGGTCATCAGCAGTGCGGCGATGTGCGCTGTCAGTTCACCTCGTTCGGAAAGGTCCTTGTAGACCGGCAGCACGCCCAGCGAGTCGTTCTTCACATCCGCGCCGGGCAGCTCGTTGGCCAGCGGGTCCATCCAGCCGGTGATGCCCAGCTGCTTGGAGTAGGCCAGGGCCATGCGCCCGGCGGTCATCAGGGTGTCGTGGGACAGCGGCGGCAGCAGGTCGGTCACCGGGTAGTAGCTGGCGTCGGCCAGAAAGCCGTTGGGCGTGCCGTCCTGATGCTGGCCAATGGTGCTGCGTGCTTCGGTGGGCAACGCCGCGATGGTCTTGGCGTCGATCTTGGCACGCTTGAGCAGGGCCTGGTTGGCCCATCCGGTGTGCATGTCGTTGGCGGCCAGCAGGATCGGCTGGTCGGCCCATTCACCATGGTTGAAACGCTGCTCCAGGGCCGGGATGTCATCCCAGTAGGTGCCCGGTATGCCGCCGACGGTCAGGAACTCGCCACGCACGGCCTTGCTATCTTTTTGCCACCCACGCAGGCGTTGCTCCAGTTCATCGAGGGGGATCTGCTCGCCCATCAGGTTGGCCAGCTCCAGTTGCAGGCCACCTTTGATGGCATGGGAGTGGGAGTCGAGCATGCCTGGCATCAGCACCTTGCCGCCCAGGTCGATGACCTGAGTGCCCTCGGCCTTCAGGCCCAGCACGGCCTGGTCGGATCCCACGGCAACGATCTTCTCGCCCTCGACCGCCACCGCTTGCTGCAGCGGTTGGCCTGGCTCGGCGGTGTAGACCTTGGCGTTGTGAAAGATCACGTCCACTGCCGCGAAGCTGTGCAGGGAAGTGCAGGCCAGGCCCGCGCTGATCGCCATCTTCAGGAGGTGCTTCATTCGGTGCCTCGTTCTTGTTGTGATTGCGCCGCAGCCTAGCCAACGCGCAAGGCTGGTTAAATGCGGCGATAGGCACAACTTTTTTCGCGATCGGGAAACAATCCCTTGCCTATCATTGCCATGGTGCAAGGCACACGCCGCTCGACGCCTATTCAAATCCGCGCTGTTTGCGGGCTTGATGGAAAGGCGTGGATATTCGCGCGCTCTCTTCAATGCCTCGCTTGTGCCGAACAGGAAGAAACCATGGACAAAATGACGGCCCTGACCATCTTCGTCGCCGCCGCCGAACACGGCAGCTTCAGTCGTGCGGCCGAGCAATTGGGCAAGACGCCTTCGGCCATCACCAAGGCCGTCGCCCACTTGGAGGCCGAGCTTGGGGTGCGCCTGTTCGAGCGCACCACCCGGCGCATGGCGCTCACCGAGGCCGGCAGCCTGTACCTGGAAGGAGCGCGCCAGGCCTTGATGCACCTGCAACTGGTGACCGAGGAAGTGGAGCAGTTGCAGCACGAACTACGTGGCACCTTGCGCATCACCGCGCCGCCGTCGTTCGGCCCGGCGTTTCTCAACCAGGTGTGCTTTCGCTTCATGCGCGAACACCCGCAGGTGCGCCTGGAGGTGAACCTCAACGACGCCAACGAAGACCTGATCGACGGCGGTTACGACCTGTCGCTGCGCGACGGCCCCACAGACCAGCCCGAGCTGATCGCCCAGCCGCTGATCGAAAACCGCGTGATCCTTTGCGCCAGCCCCGACTACCTGGCCCGGCGTGGCAAGGCCATCACCTTGGAGAATTACGCCCAGCACGACTGGTTGCTGCTGCGCCATCCTCTGCTCAATCGCAGCTTCTGGTGGGTCGAGCACGAGGGCCAGACCTTGCGCGTGCGCCAGCCCACGCCTCGACTGGTGAGCGACAATTTCGACTTCCTGCTTGCCTGCCTGCTCGATGGTCATGGCCTGCAGTTCGTGCCCACCTGGTGCGCCGCGCCCTATTTGGCCAAGGGGCAACTGGTGGAAGTGCTGCCCGACTACTGGCGGGCGTTGAGTGCCTTCGGGCCCTGGGTGCACGTGCTGTACCTGCCCCATCGGCGCAACACGCGCAAGGTGCAGGCCTTCATCGCCTTGCTGCACGAGCAACTGCGCAGCCAGGGGCTGTAACCAGGCCGCGGGATTCAATTGTTCCACTCAGGCACAAAAGTTGTGCGGGTTGTGGCGATGATCGGCCGGGACTGGCTCGTTAGGCTAGCGGTGGTTGCTTGAACACAGCTGCCGCTTCGTGCCCTGTCCATTGCCCTGTCACTCTCACGCAGGTACATGCAACAGGGGGGAGAGGCTGCCTCACTCTTTCCAGAACAGCAACGATGCCTCGAGCCTGCTGTACCAGGAGTTCCCCGCAGTGAAGATCCACACCCTAGTCACCGATATCCGCACGCCCGCCGAACGTGGTCGTCAGATCGGCGAGCGCTTCGCCGAGCAGATCCGCCATACCACCCAGCTGTACCTGGACTTCTTCCCGCGGGTGGGCGTGTCCATGCGTGAGGCGCAGCGCATCGGTGAAAACAGCCTGGCCGCCCTGGAAGCCTGGAGCCCGAACCTGGCGGCCGAGGTGATCGGTCTGGCCAGCGGCGCCGACCTGCCATTGTGGCAGCTGGCAAGCCTGAACGCCCGTACCGAGGTGCTGGCGGCGCGCACCCGTCACAGCGAATGTTCCACCACTGTGCATGCGCCGCGCGGCCCGCGTGCGCCGCAGACCCTGCAGACCTGGGACTGGCACGACAGCCTCTGCCCTCACGGCCTGATGCTGGCGCTGCACACCGAGCGTGGCATGAACGTCAAGCTGTTCTGCGAATTCGGCATGCTCGCCAAGCTGGGGGTGAACAGCTCAGGTCTGGGCCTGCATTTCAATATCCTCCATCACACTAGCGACAACGACAGCGGGGGTGTGCCAGTGCACGCGATTGCCCGCCGTCTGCTCGAAGACGCCAGCAGTGTCGAGGAAGCCATCGAACTGGCCCGTTCGGCGCGGGTCAGCGCCTCCACCGTGCTCACCGTGTTCTCCCGCGAGGACAGCAGCCCGCGCGCCGTCAGCATCGAGCTAAGCCCTGAGTGCACGGCGCTGGTGCTGCCGCGTGAAGACGGCTGGTTGCTGCACACCAACCACTTCCTCGACCCGCAGCTGAGCCTGGGCGAACAGGTCGCCGACCGCGCCGACACCCAGTGTCGTCTGGGGCACCTGGAGCAGGTGATCGGCCAGATGGGCAGCGCCGATCTGCGCGCCCGTGCCGAAGCCATGTGCGGCGCGCAAGGCGACAGCGCACCGATCTGCTTCCACCCGGACATGGCCATGCCCGATACCGAACGTTGGGAAACCCTGCTGAGCGTCGGGATCGATACCGAGCGCTGCGCGCTGGAATACGTAGCGGGCACGCCGCTGCAACTGGCCAAGGCTGGCTTTGAGCGTTTCTGAGCCCACCCGGTGCCGCTTGAATAGGGCGGCACCCGCTGACAAAGAGAACAACAACAATGCATGCGGAACATTCCAACCCTGCGTCGTCCCGGTCTGCGCTGCGGACCTTCTGCGTCTCCGGCATGGGCACTGCGCTGGAGTTCTATGACTTCATCATCTACGGCACTGCGGCTGCGCTGGTATTTCCCCAAGTGTTCTTCCCGCAAATGGACCACCTGACCGCGACCTTGGTGGCCTTCAGCGCCTTTGGCGCCGGCTTCTTCGCCCGTCCACTGGGCGGTTTGGTGTTCGGCCACTACGGTGACCGCATCGGCCGCCAAAAGGTGCTGGTCGCGACCTTGCTGCTCATGGGCCTGAGCACCTTCCTCATCGGTTGCTTGCCAAGCCATGCCAGTATCGGCGTCGCTGCCCCGAGCCTTCTTGTGCTGTTGCGCCTGATCCAAGGCTTCGCCGCCGGTGGCGAATGGGGCGGTGCCGCGCTGTTCGGCATCGAGTCGGCGCCGCCGGGCAGGCGAGGGTTGTGGGGCAGCTTCACGAGCATGGGCATCGGCGTCGGTGGCATCCTTGGCGCTGCGGTGTTCGCCATCGTCAGTGCCGCCTTCAACGACAACCTGGTGGACTTTGCCTGGCGCATCCCGTTCTGGCTCGGTGGCACGCTGGTGCTGATCGGCCTGTATGCGCGCCTGAAAGCTGCGGTACCGGTCGCCGCCCCCACGCTGAAGGCGGTCCGCGCACCGATGGCCGATGCCTTGCGGCAGCGTCCACGCCAGCTGCTGCTGTGCACCGGGATCGCCTTTGGCTACTGCACCATCGCCTATATCGGCAGCACCTTCTTCCTGACCTACGCTACCCAGGTGGGCTTCGGCAGCACCCAGGCGTTGATGTTCGACCTTACCTTGTCGATCGCCATCGTGTTCTCCGCGCCGCTGTTCGGCTACCTGTCTGACCGTCTGGGGCGGCGCACGGTGATGGTGTTCGGTGCTGTGGTTATGGCGCTCGGGCTGTTCATCTTCTTCGAACTGGTAGGCATGATGAGCTTCGGTTTTGCCCTGTTCGCCTACAGCTTGACCGGTCTGCTGATGGGCGCAACCCAAGGTCCCATACCATCGTTTCTGGGGGAGCAGTTCCCGCGCAATATGCGGTACTCGGGAATCTCGGCCAGCTATCAGATCGGTGCAGCACTGGGCGGCGGCACGGCATCTAGCATCGCCACTGCAATCCTTATCTTTACTGACCACAATCCGCTAGGCGTGGCGTTGTATGGAGCTGGCGCGCTGGCATTAGTCGCGTTGTGCTCGTTGTTGTTGCCCGAAACATCGCGACTGAGCATGGCGGAAATCGACGATGAACCTGATAGTGTTGCAGGGGAAGCGAGCTGGTGTGGAACCAGTACGCGTTGGCGAAAAAATAGTTGAATGTGTATTTCTGGATAAGAGGCGTCCGAGTCGAAGTTGATCGTGAGCTACAGAAGCTGCCTTCGCCCTTTACCCGCGTAATGCTTAAGGCAGCCCTCCCGACATACGTGCCGGCCAGGTGTAAGCTTGGTCTACCCATCGTCTTGGCTCTGCGAATGTCCGCAATGGGTCGAAAGCGGACTGTGAGAGCAGGGGGTAAGAGACGATGGAGGACGGATCGCGGTTGGCAGAACGCCTAGGGGGGGAGGCTGTAGCTGCCCGAAAGCTTCTCGGTTTTACAGAGCAAGAATCGTTGAAACTGGCAGAGCTGTATTAGACAGGGGCGAGGGACAGGCCGCTTGTGGCGCGGCCTGAGGTTCGAATCTCACACTACTGCTGCAGTACTGGAAGCTGGTGCTTGTAGTGGTCAACTCATCCCGGACACGGTTTTGAGTTTTTCTTCAGCTTTCGCCGGAGCCAGTCCATCGTTGAAGTGATGGGGTCGGATCCAGTTGTAGTGGCCCATCAGGTACTAGCTAATGTCTCGTTGAGCTTGCTGCCCGGTCAGGTAGCCCGTGGTCGGTATCCACTCTGATTTCAAGCTGCGAAATACTCGCTCCATCGGCGCATTATCCCAGCAGTTGCCTCGGCGGCTCATGCTCTGGCGCATGCGGTAGCGCCACAGTCTCTGGCGGAATTGACGACTGCCATATTGCGATCCCTGGTCGGAGTGAAACAGTAGCCCTTGAGGCTTTCCGCGTTGTTCGTAAGCCACGTCCAGCGCTTTGACCACGAGGTCTGCGTTCGGCTTTTCTGATAAGGCCCAGCCCACCACTCTGCGTGCATAGAGATCCAGGACAACTGCCAGATAGTGCCATTTGCCCTGTGCCCAAACGTAAGTGATGTCGCCACACCAGACCTGATTTGGCGCTTCGACATCAAATGCTCGGTTCAAGATGTTCGGAATATCTGGCCGCTCCACTGTGGCCTTTTTGTACACATGTGATCCTGGCTGCTTGCTGACCAACGCCAGCTCACGCATCAGGCTGCGCACCTTGAACCGTCCGATTTGCTCACCTTCTTCTTGCATCATTGCCTTGATGCTGCGGCTGCCGGGTGCACTTCGCCCTCGCGTGAACAACTCATTCACTCGACTGCGCAACCGCAGACGTTCAACGTTCGGAGTTCGCCTTCTATGACGATGTGCGTAGTAACTCGAGCGAGTGACTACAAACACTTCGCACAAACAATCAACGGGCTCATGGTCGCTGAGCTGGCGGATCAGCGCGTACGCTCGAGATCTTCCGACATCAAGAGCGCGGTAGCCTTTTTTAGTATCGATTTCTCGCGTTCAAGGCGCGTGATACGGGCTTCCAACTCTTGGATGTTTTGCTGCTCTGGCGTCAGCGCTTTGCTGGCCGGCGTGATGCCGCCGCGCTCTTGCTGAAGCTGATTAACCCACCGGCGCAGGGCTGACTCGACCAAACCGAGCGAACGGGCTGCTTCGGCATGGCTGTAGCCTTGATCGAGCACCAGGCAGGCAGCCTCACGCTTGAACTCAGGGGTAAAGGTACGGCGTTGCTTGGTCATCAGACACCTCACTATGGCGAGCATTCTCGCCTAAATGGGTGTCCGGGGTTAGTAGACCACTACAAACCTCTTCTGGCCTTCCAAGATGGCGCGAACCATCGGCCCGCTGAACAGGATCGGGCGTTCCTTTGCTTGAGACAAGGCTTCGCCTTGGCCGCCATATCGCGGCAGTGAATGGAGGGGAGAGGGGTTAAAAAAATGGAGCTTTTTTCCGTGATCGGTGGTCAAGCTAGTTGGATAGGCCTAATTACAACTGAGTGGCCTGCCCGTGCTGGTTTCACCAACAAGCCACCGGCGGTGGAGGAGAGCACTATGCGGAGACGAGGCGGCGTGTACTGGGCTTGGTCAGACCCCTCACTTCATCACCAATCCCACGAAGAAACTCTGTATGGCGGAACCCTCATCGATGTCCAGGTGAGACTTTCGCGCACAGGCGGCACTCAACTTTTTCTAGGGGTCTACGCATACTCCGGCATGGCTCTACATGAGGAGGCATACGAATCTAGACCTGGCGAATCGATGTGCCGCTCGTTAGCCTGGGGTATTGGTCGAGCGCGCCGAATTGCTTACGAGTGTGTTGGCGCATAGCCTTGATGTAGTGGTTGTAGCAGGGCAGTGGACAAGTGCACCTTCATAGGGATGGTTGAGGCCGGCGAGCCGCTGATTCAGCAGGCCTTCGACGTCATGCGGGAGTACCACCAGGCCCAGAATCGCGGCGCTTCGGTGTAGGAGATCGAGCGGTTGCGGCTATTGGCCGAGTCGCTATTGCAGGTGGTGTCCGATTACCAACTCCGCGTCTTCGCCAAGGCTCGGGGAAAGGATTTGCCGCCTCTCCACTGATCCGCTGATCGGCAATTGCTCACGACCGATCTCGCCTATACGATACTGTTTATCTATACAGTGCTTGGTGTTCTATGTACTTCCTCCTTGTTCGCCGCCGAGTGAATGGCGTGGCAATCCCAGCCGATCAGCTTAGGAAGCTGCAGCCCTTGCGGGCAGACGTCCACATCGGCGATCACCACAGCGAGCCACTCGGCCGGGTATCGACACAGGCCTGGGTGTTCAACCCGTCACCTGGGCCGGACATCATCCCTAGACTGCACGACGCTAAGATCAACGGTATGGCCCAGCTCGGCATCAACATCAACGGGGTGGAGGAGGTCGACGGCGTGCTGTACGCGCAGTCCTGGTGGTGCTGGACAGAATGATGAATGGGATACCGAAAGCTTGGCTGGATGAGCTGGATGACAGATTTTCCTTGGTAACCGATCCAGATGGGCGCGCCGCTGTGCTCGATGAAATGGCCTATGCCGCTCACCGCCGGCGTGAAGTCAGTTCGGAGAACCTGGTCGACATGCTCGAGCTGTCCGAGGCCGCTCGTTCCTGGGCGCTGATGGAGTTCGAAGAGGCCTGTCACATTGGCCTGTTCAAGTATGAATCGTGGGAGGAGATAGGGAATGATGCGCCCTAAATTCAGTAGGCATGGCGAGAGGGAGCTTGAATGCAACGGGTGATGATCATTGGTCAGCCAGGGTCTGGGAAAAGTACCCTGGCGCGCAAGCTTGGCGAGCGCACAGGCTTGCCGGTCGTGCACATCGACAAGATTCATTGGCAGTCAGGGTGGGTCGAGCGGAGCCGGGATGAGAAGACGCGTCTTTGTCATGAGATCGAGGCGCGTGAGCGCTGGATTTTCGAAGGCGGGCATTCGACCACATGGAACAACCGGCTGGCCCGCGCTGACATGTTGATATGGATTGATCGCTCGGCTGCGCTCCGATTCTGGCGCGTGCTTCTCAGAACGATATTGAATCGCGGTCGATCCCGGCCTGACTTGCCGGACAACTGCCCGGAGTTGCTGGCCAACCTGCCGGAATTTTTCAGGTTCATGTGGCGGACGAGAGCCTCGTCTCGGGAGGCGATGAAGCAAATGGTGGCGACGGCCCCGTCGGGCTGTCGCGTGGTCTGCCTTCGGTCCAATCGGGATACCGATGTTTTTCTCGCGAGTATGGGCACGCAGCCTGATCAGGTTGTGCAAGGTCATTAGAGGCTGGATCGCGCTTGATGGGCGGCAGGCGCCTGCCGTTAAGGTGCATCTCGCCTCGACCATGGTGCGCAATGGGCCTGCGGTTACACCTTGGCTGCGACGCCTAGCTCCCGAAGATACCCTGCTGTCGTTATTGTGGGCGACCGACATTGCCCGAGTTCGCGGTACGGCGAATTATGAGCGGTCATTTGTGAACGACTGCCAGCGGTAGCCCGGGTCGGTAGTAACCATTTGCCGACCGTCGACGACCATAGCGGCCAGTGGCGAATGGCAGCATGCGGGCAGAAGCGGTCCCTCGCGAATGCACGCTTTCAACCCGATGCGGACAGATTGGCCCCTACTCGGACGGGGTTGTCGCTGGCAGTTAGAAACACCAGTCCTCGGCGTGTACGACGCGACAGAAGGGTCCCGCGAGGGTCGCATTGTGATGAGCGACAATCTCTTCCGCCCTCAGGGCAGGAGTATCGGTGCAGGTATGGCCATCGGCGATCAGCACTGCATCGAACCCAAGATCTCGTGCGGCGCGGCAGGTGCTATCGACACAGTATTGGGTTTTCATTCCGGCAATGACCACACCCTGAGTTCCACAAGCCCGTAACAGATCGGCCAGGGCGGTCTTGGAGAAGGCATTGGGTCGGCTTTTCTCGAAAACTACTTCGTCACCTTGTAGCACCAACTCCTGCACCAGTTGTGTCAACGGGCTCCCAGGCTCGATCGGCGACCCAGGTGGACCAATATGGCGGGCGAGAAAAATGGGTGCGCCTGCACGCCGGGCTTTACTCAGTAGATTATTCAAGGTGTCCAGCAGCGCTTTGCCAGCCCATGGCTTATCCGGGCCATGAAACAATCCAACCTGCATATCGAGAATCAACAGGGCATACATAATGCTTTTCCTTGCATTTTGGCCTGTGACACAAGGGCAAAAGAAAAGGCCCTTTCCATCACTGGCGGGCCTTAAGTTCGTGCGTTATTGGCTCACGACACTCCTCACGACCAGCCTCTGGCGGTCGTGATCGTCGTGGTCAAGGCAATTCGTGGTTGATTCATAGAGCTGACAGTAGCTGTACTGTACCGGGTTGGCAAGTGAGCGTTGCGAGCGTGAAGGCTCACCGGCGGTTTAGAAACGCTACCATAGCGAAATAGGCCGCCACCTTATGTGCCAATTGGTGAGGTTAAGGACGGTGTTTTGGCAATCCTGTGTGGGGAACCTGATGCTTCATAAGCAGCTGATCCGGCGTTTAGACTTGATCACCTTACAGCTCTTTGTAGCTGTACACGAAGAGGGCACACTGACGCGTGCATCTGCTAGGGAGGCTATTGCGGTATCGGCCGCTAGTAAGCGGTTGATGGAGCTGGAGGAGGCATTGGGTGTTCCGCTTTACTCCCGCACAGCCAAAGGTATGGATCTTACTGCTGCTGGTGAGACGCTGTTACACCACGCTCGACGCATCCTGACTGAAGTGGAAAAAGTCGGAATTGAGGTGGGTGAGCACCTGCAAGGGCTCAGAGGCTATGTGCGGATGCTCGCGAACCTGTCGGCGATCATCCAATTCCTGCCAGAGGATCTGCATGATTTCGTGCTTAGCCACTCCCAGGTCAAGGTGGATTTGGAGGAGCGTCCGAGTGATGGAGTGGTGCAGGGGATCATCGACGGAGTCGCTGACCTGGGTATCTGCTCGATGGACAGCGAGACCCATGGTCTATACAAGGTGCCATATCGTCACGATCAACTGGTGGTAGTAACGCCTAATGATCACCCCCTCGCAGAGCGTGGTCAGGTCGCATTCGTTGAAACGCTGATGTACGACCACATAGGCCTGCACGCAGCCAGCTCGATCAATAATCGAATACATGCTGCGGCAAAGGCTTTGGGGCAACCCCTTCGTTTACGTATTCATGTGCCTGGCTTCGACGCAGTGTGTCGCATGGTTCAGGCTGACATGGGGATAGGTATTTTGCCATTCAAGGCGTTCGAGCTTTTCGGCCGAGGGTTGGGATTGACAGCCGTACAACTCAGCGACGAGTGGTCAGATCGAACGTTGGTTCTATTGGTGCGCGAGGGCGAAGCGCTATCGCCTGTCAGCCAGCTGCTGTTCGACCACCTGCAACAGCCTCGCTAGCCTCTTGCGTTCGCGAAACGCGAACGCCACTTTCCGATAAACCGTTGGAGTTTGTCTAAGGTGAAACCCTAGTCTTGGTTCAAATTCCAAGAAACAGAGGTTGCACCATGACTGCTCTCAACGGACTTCGGGTGATCGAGATCGGTACGCTGATTGCGGCACCGTTTGCTGCCCGCATGATGGCCGAATTCGGCGCCGAAGTTATCAAGATCGAATCTTTGGGACAGGGAGACCCTCTTCGTAAATGGCGAAAACTACACGAAGGGACGTCGCTGTGGTGGTACTTGCAATCCAGAAACAAAAAGTCCATCGCATTGAACCTGAAGTCAGCGTTTGGCATTGATATCGTCAAGCAGCTGGTTGAGAGCGCCGATGTTCTCATCGAGAACCTGCGCCCTGGGGCCCTGGAAAAATTGGGCCTTGGTTGGGATGTGCTTCACGCGTTGAATCCAAAACTGACTCTGGTGCGCATCTCAGGTTACGGTCAATCGGGTCCTTACCGAGATCGTCCTGGCTTCGGTGCCATCGGTGAAGCCATGGGAGGTATCCGATATACCACTGGTACGCCAGGCATTCCACCAGCCCGCGTCGGAGTAAGCCTGGGTGACTCGCTGGCCTCCATGCACGCCGTAATTGGTGCGCTCATGTCCGTATTGCGTGTCAAGACGGGCCAAGGTGACGGGCAGGTAGTTGATGTGTCCCTCGCAGAGAGCGTTTTCAACCTAATGGAGAGCTTGGTGCCTGAATACGACATGCTTGGCCATGTTCGTGAACGTAGCGGTGGTGCATTGCCAGGCATCGCCCCATCCAACACTTACCCGACGGCAGACAATGGGTATGTGGTCATCGCAGGTAACAGCGATCCGATTTACAAGCGTTTGATGACTACGATTGGTCGACCAGATCTGGCGAATGACCCAGCGCTTGAGCACAACGATGGTCGAGCCGCTCAGTGCGAGCTTCTGGATGAGGCAATCACCCAGTGGAGCTCTAAGCTGCCGATCGATGCCGTGCTTGAAGCCTTGGAAAAGGCTGAGGTGCCTGCAGGCCGCATCTACTCCGTGGCAGATATCGTGGCTGACCCGCACTACCAGGCGCGCGACATGATCTTGAATGCGGAGCTTCCTGGCGGGGTTACAGTGAAAATGCCGGGGATCGTACCGAAACTGTCCGACACGCCAGGCCGTGTCAATTGGCAGGGGCCAAGCCTTGGGCAGCACACGCAGTCCATCCTCGGTGATCTGGGGTTGCCTGATGAGATGATCAAGCGTCTGAAGGATGAGGGGGTAGTGCAATGATCACAGACTGCTCTCAACGCCTCATCGTCCAAGAGGTGTCGCCTCGTGACGGTCTGCAGATCGAACCGGTCTGGGTCGAGACGGAAGAAAAGATCAAGCTCATTAACGAGTTGTCCTTGGGCGGCTTTAGTCGGATTGAGGCCGGATCATTCGTATCGCCCAAGGCAATTCCTGCTCTGCGCGATGGCGAAGCGGTATTTCAGGGAATTGAGCGTCGGCCGGGTGTGGTTTATGTGGCGCTTGTACCGAATCTTAAAGGTGCTCAGCGGGCATTGGAGTCCAAGGCTGACGAGTTGAACTTAGTGTTGTCAGCTAGCCAAAGCCACAATAAAGCCAATATGCGTATGACCCGAGAGCAATCGCTTGTTGCATTTAACGAGGTAGTTTCGCTTGTCCGTGGCAGCCGCGTTAGCTTGAACGGCACTGTGGCGACGACGTTTGGTTGCCCTTTCGAAGGCCGCATTGATGAAGATGTCGTCATGCGCTTGATTGATGCGTATCAAGAGCTCGGAATGCAAGGTGTTACGCTGGCGGACACCACAGGGATGGCGAATCCGCGCCAAGTCTACCATCTCGTAAAACGTGTGCTGGCCCAACTTCCTGCCTCGCAGCTGACCTTGCACTTTCACAATACCCGAGGTCTCGGTCTGAGTAATGTATTGGCTGCATACGAGGCTGGAGCTCGCCGATTCGATGCTTCGCTGGGCGGCCTGGGTGGGTGTCCATTCGCACCGGGTGCCTCAGGCAACATCTGCACGGAAGACCTGGTCAACCTTTGCGAAGAGGTCGGGATCGACACAGGGATAGATCTTCCGCATTTGCTCACGTTGTCTCGCTCGCTCCCCGCCTTACTGGGGCATGAGATGCCGGGACAAGTGGCGAAAGCAGGCCGAAATTGTGACCTTCATCCGTTACCGCTAGGTAATGGCTGATACCTGACAACGCGACAAACGTCGCGAGCCAGAAAACAAAAACAATTAGAGCTTCCCTTAAGAAAGCTCACCTGGAGAACCCTAAATGTCTATTTCCATTTCCGCGCCTGGCGATGGCATTGCCGCCAGTTCCATCGATGAAAAAAAACTAATATCGAAAGTGGCATGGCGGCTGATGCCGCTGATCATGATTTGCTATCTCTTCGCGTTTTTTGACCGAATCAACATCAGCTTCGCGAAATTTCAACTGCAGGCGGATCTTAGCCTTAGTGACACAGCCTACGGGCTCGGCGCTGGCCTGTTTGTTGTGGGTTATGTCTTGTTCGAAGTACCGAGCAACATGATGTTGTACAAGGTCGGTGCCAGACGCTGGATCGCCCGTATCATGATGTCCTGGGGCCTTGCAACGGCGCTGATGGTCTTCGTGACTGCAGAGTGGCAATTTTACCTCTTGCGCTTCGTGATCGGTGCCATGGAGGCCGGCTTTGCACCAGGAGTGCTTTACTACCTCACGCTTTGGTTCCCGCAACACTACCGAGGCCGTATCACATCCATGCTGTTCTTGGCGTCCGCCTTTGCAGGCCTCATTGGAGCTCCAGTTTCCGGCTTGGTATTAGGCCATATGGATGGACTTTTCGAGATGCGTGGCTGGCACTGGTTGTTCCTGTTGGGTGGACTTCCCTGCATTGCACTGGGCCTGGTCGTTCTGTTCACATTGAAAGACCGCATCAGTGATGCTAACTGGTTGAGCTCGCATGAGAAGTCCTATCTCGCTAGCCGGATTGCGAGCCATGAAATGAACAAGCATGAAGGGTCTCTGCTGACGGCGCTGCGCCTCCCAGGATTCCTGATGCTGGCGTTTATCTACTTCCTGATCCAAGTGGCCTCTTACGGTCTGAATTTTTGGGCTCCGCAGCTCATCCGTAGTGCTGGCATCGAAAGTGCGACAACCATTGGATTGTTGACCGCTGTGCCTTACGTGTGTGGTGCTATCAGCATGGTGCTGGTTGGTCGTTTATCTGACGCGACCGGCGAACGGAGAAAGTTCGTATGTGGCTTGGTAATCATTGGGTCGATTGGCTTCTTCAGCGCGGGTATTTTTGAGGCGCACGTGCTTTACCTCACCGTATCGCTAGCACTCTTGGGCGCAGGCATTATCGCCGCCATACCAACTTTCTGGTCACTCCCACCAAAACTGCTTGCGGGGGCAGGGGCCGGAGCCGCAGCGGGGATTGCGCTCATCAACACGATGGGGCAGGTAGGTGGCATTGTTAGCCCTGTAATGGTTGGCTTCATCAAAGACGTTACCGGCAGCACGACACCGGCGCTTTATTTGATCGGTACTACCTGTCTGATTGCAGCAGCGCTATTGGTCTGGGCCTTGCCTGAGCGCTTGAGGACTTTGGATAAAAACCGATGATTTCTTAAAGTTGCGATTGCTGGGTAAGTCCAGTTTTTCGGAACGCTTGAGTTAGAGGCTCAGAACACCTTACGCGCTCTTGCTCAATCAGAGGATCTACCGTTCTGTAGCATCAAATGTGCATCAGGTACTTATTGGATACGGTGTCCCTCTAGACGCGTACGCCTATTAGTGCTCCCCGCGTCCGCGTATCCGGCTCTGTTTTGCCTCCCCCCACAATGCAGGGTTATAGGCGGAGCCGGATTCGCTGACCTTTAACAAGAGAAGTACAATGAACCCGATTACCCTCTTTGAGAAACTCTGGCGTCGTCATGCGGTTCTTGATACAGATGATGGCCAGACTCTGTTATACATTGACTTGCAACTGATCAATGAAGTTACAAGTCCGCAGGCGTTCGATGCACTGCGAATGAATGGGCTCAGTCCATGGCGTGTAGATTCTGTGTTGGCCACTGCTGATCATAATGTTCCGACCAAGGATCGGCCTAAAGGCATTACGGACGATATTGCTCGCCGTCAAGTCCATGCACTTGAGCGAAACTGCGCAGAATTCAACCTTACGCTTTTCGGTATGGACGATCATCGTCAAGGGATTCTCCATGTGATAAGCCCTGAGCAAGGGCTTACCCTTCCTGGAATGTCGATCGTATGCGGCGACTCTCACACGACGACCCATGGCGCCTTTGCTGCACTCGCTTTTGGTATTGGTACGTCGGAAATTGAGCACGTTCTGGCAACCCAATGCCTTTCGATGAAAAAGCTTAAAACCATGCATATCAGCATTGACGGCGAGCTTAATCCCTACATAACGTCGAAGGATCTCGCCCTAGCGCTGATTGGGAGAATTGGTACCGCCGGAGCGACGGGGTATGCCATTGAGTTCGCGGGTTCCACGGTCGAACGCATGACGATGGAAGCACGCATGACACTTTGCAACCTGGCAATCGAGGCAGGCGCGCGTTGTGCCATGGTGGCATTCGACGATACGACAGCTGCTTACATCCGAGATAAGCCGATGGCACCGACGGGTCAGCGGTGGAATGACGCCGAACGATATTGGCGTACCCTCTGCAGTGATGCCGGGGCGGTCTTCGACGCAGAAATCCACATGGATGCGAGCGCTATCAGACCCCACGTTACGTGGGGAACCTCTCCGGAAATGGTCGTGGACATCGACGGACGTGTGCCATCCCCGCAGGAAGAACCTGATCCTGTCAAACGACAAGGTATTGAGCGCGCCTTAAAGTACATGGGTCTGGAGCCAGCTACGGCAATCAAGGACATTGTTCTGGATAAAGTTTTCATTGGGTCGTGTACTAACTCTCGGATCGAAGATCTTCGTCTAGCGGCGTCCGTTGTCGCAGGAAAAAAGGTAGCCCCAAATATCAAGCAGGCGCTAGTAGTTCCTGGCTCTGGCTTGATCAAAAAACAGGCTGAGTCGGAAAAGCTTGATCGTATTTTCACTGATGCCGGCTTTGAGTGGCGGGACGCCGGATGCTCAATGTGCCTGGGCATGAACGAGGATAGACTGACTGCTGGCGAACGTTGTGCATCTACGTCAAACAGAAACTTTGAAGGGCGTCAGGGGCCCGGTGGCCGGACTCATCTTGTGAGTCCCGCCATGGCAGCTGCTGCAGCAATCGCCGGTCACTTTGTCGATATTGGAGAGGTATAAGCCACATGCAGCCATTTACTTTTCTAAAAAGTAAGGTTGTTCCGTTGGATCGCGCCAACGTGGACACTGACGCCATTCTACCAAAACAATTCCTGATGATTATCGAACGCACGGGTTTTGGACAGCATCTTTTTGATGAGTGGCGTTATCTTGATCATGGAGAACCCTATCAGGACTGCTCAAAGCGGCCACTCAATTTGAGTTTTCCACTGAACCAGCCCCGTTTTGAAGGCGCAGGGGTTCTTTTAACTCGGGGTAATTTTGGTTGTGGTTCTAGCCGTGAACATGCGCCTTGGGCTTTGCACGACTGGGGCATTAGGGCGATCATTGCACCGAGTTTTGCTGAGATCTTTTATGGCAACTGCTTCAAAAACGGGATTCTACCAATCGCGCTGGACGAGGTTGCTGTCGAAAATATATTCGTTGCTGTTGAGCACCTG
The DNA here is from genome assembly GCF_021378985.1 of Pseudomonas sp. JR33AA. Classification (NCBI taxonomy): domain Bacteria; kingdom Pseudomonadati; phylum Pseudomonadota; class Gammaproteobacteria; order Pseudomonadales; family Pseudomonadaceae; genus Pseudomonas; species Pseudomonas sp. JR33AA. The sequence goes on along the minus strand of NZ_JAJSAW010000013.1, from coordinate 1,166 downwards.
CCAGGTTATCAACTCAGCATTGACCTTGAAAAACAGGAGATTCTGGACGACCGCGGCAACCGCGTTCCGTTTGATATCGACCCGTTCCGAAAACACTGCTTGCTCAATGGTTTGGACGAAGTCGGCATGACGTTACTCAAGGCAGGTGCTATTCGGCAATTCGAGAAGACACGACTAGCCTTGGAACCATGGCTTTACGAGAGGTTCTAGCGTTGAATCGCGCCCCTACCGCAAGAAGCTTATAGCTATCTCAATCGGGTTCAGTCCAGCCGCCGGCTTGAGCGTGCGGCTGAGCGCAATGTGGAACCGAGCAGGCATCACCCCGTTACTGCCAAGTTGGGTTTTTCGGAAACTACACGATTACGGCCTAGGGACTTGGCCCGGTACAGCAGTTGGTCTGCCTGCTCAAGGGCAGCCTTCACGGACTCACCTTTTTTCCAGAGGGCGACGCCTAGCGATATCGTAATGTGATCAACTACCTCGAATTTTGCCGAATCGACGGCCACTCGCAATCGTTCGGCAACAGCGGTTGCCACAGAGATCGAGCTATTGGGTAATAACAAGGCAAATTCCTCACCACCGATGCGACAGACCAAGTCCTCTGGACGTGAAACGTGTTTCATCAGCCTGGCCACCTCGCGTAGCGTCTCATCACCCGCCCCGTGGCCGTAGGTATCGTTTACAAGTTTAAAGTGGTCTATGTCCACCGAGATGACTGCGAACGACTTAAGGGTGTCCTGCCACACGCCGATCGCCTCATCCATTCCCCTGCGATTCGCAAGGCCGGTCAATGGGTCGCTTTGAGCCTGCAGATTAAGCCTGCCAATCTTTTCCTGTAGAAGACTGGCGCCTACTAGCAATGCACGACGAATCTGCCAGCTTTCAATATAGTCCGCTGGTATCGCACTTATGCGTTCGTAACATTCCGGTGCGTCCAGGCGTTGGGCATTCTCTGCCAGGCGGGAAAGGGGGACAGAAATTTTCCGCCCTATCCACCAGACCATCAGAAGCCCAAACAGACCGAGTGGCGCAACCCCCTTTGCGACTTTCACAGTTGTAGCCTGCAAACTTGCCTGTATGTTCGCGAGTGGCTGTTGGGAGACTACACCCCAGTGGCTACTCGGGATTAGGGCATAGCCTGCGAGTACCTCATTGCCGCTTTCATT